>NZ_JAQDPG010000001.1:0-677522 GCF_027659535.1 Enterococcus malodoratus
AACGAATAAGGATGCCAGTTCAACTTTTGGCAGTTCGTTCAGTGATAAGCTCAAAAAAAAGGTTGAAGTAAATAAAAGTGACCGATACTAGTAGAATGGTATACGGCATGAGAATGAGAATAAAATCTATTTTTTGTTTTTTGAAAAATAGATACTTAAAAACGAATAAGGAGGAGCCGGTTTGAACAAAAAAACAATCGGTTGGGTGTTATTAGGACTGGTTGTGTTTGGCGCAGTAAGTTTTGCCAGCTACCACATCTATCAAGAAAAAGTGATCCAGTCAGAGAAAGAGAACAAGAAAGTCCTGAATGATCGTCTTACGGATCTTTATGAGGATCAAAAGTCGGGCTATTTTAAAGCGGATATCTCGGCGGAGGCTTTTGATGACTTAGCCTCTGAGGTGAAGAATCAACGGGGAGAAAGCCAAACATTAGAAGACATTGATCAAGCCAAAAAGAATTTTGAAATTCAAGTTGGGCTGAATGATCTGTTTGAAAGCGACGTATTAAACGGGTTAGACTTGTCTGCTCGCCCTATTTTAAAAGATCCTGAGGAGAACAAGATTAAGGCGTTGAAGGAAGAGTTGGGTGAAAGTCCTGCGAAGGATAAGGACTGGGGCCAAGATATCAGCATGCTTTTGGGCATAGCAGAGACACAATCAAAAGATTTCGCTAATGCTGAGAGTGATGTGACGAATTTAGTAAATAAAGGAACTAGTTTGACCTTAACCGACTATTTGGCAGGGGTTAAAACATTGGCGGTCTTGCCAGATGGTAAATTTAAAGGACAGTTGTTGGATAAATTGGCTCCGGTCAAAAACCAGCTAGCAAACGAAAATGATAGTTTTGCTTCACAGATTCAGCAGAGTGATGCTTCAATGGCAGCGGCAGAAAAGAGTTATCAGGAGCGCCAAGCCAAAGCATTATCAGAACGTAACAAAGAACTAACAGAGTTGAAAAAAGATTTAGCTGAAAAACAGGAGACATATGACTCCTATAAAGAGATATTGGATTCTATTGATAATAGTGAGAAGGACGAATCTTCCCGTAAAAAAGCGGAGTCTGATTCTCGTTCACGTGAATCGGATTCTTCACGATCATCTAGTTCATCAAGCTCTAGTTCATCTTCATCCGATGAACATCACCCAGATGACAATTAAAAAAAGAGCAACGATTTTTTATGAAAAATCGTTGCTCTTTTTTAATGTCATTTTTTCACTGGAGGAGGCTTGATAGTCTTCAAAAAGCGGAAAAATCTGTGTGCGCTTCTTGATATCAAGTTTAATAAAAATATTGTGTACGTGGGTCTTGACTGTTCCAAGAGAAAGGAAGAGCTGATCGGCGATTTCTTGATTGGTTCGATGGAACATCAGCAGTTCAAAAACTTCAGTTTCCCTTTGCGTGAATTGGTGAGCATGACAAAATCTTTGAATCATGATTGATTCTTCTTGCTCTTCAGGGCTTTCCTCTTCAGAAATTTGCCGCTCTTTTAAAAAGAAGTGGAAGAGCAGCAGGCAAACGGTAATAGAAAAAATGTCTTCAGAGATGCTCCGATTATATATTTTGGTCGTTAAAGAGCTGTATTGGTCAACATTGAAGATTACAAAGCTATCCTCTAGGACGATCAGAATACTAAACAGAAAATTGATGATCGCTAATTTTTTTAGATAGCCTTTATTTAAATCGGGCAACTCTTTTTTAGTTCCTCGCCAACAATAAAAGCCCAAATAAAGGAGAAAAATTTGATTTCCTAAATAATAGAGCCAAACTTTGAAGGCTGAATTTTCTAATAATGGAATAGAGACCATCCAAACGGCTAAAGCAATGAGCAGGCCATAGTGGAACGGTTTGAGTTTTTCTTTACGCAGTTCGGCAATGATGGAAGCGGAGAAGAAGGCATTTCCCATAAAGATGATGGTCTTAACCGCAGGGGCACTCATAAATGCTTGGTCATAACTTTGGGCAAAGGAATTGATGAATTCGGTCATATAAATAATGATGTTGTCAAAAATGAAGAAGGCTAGATAGAAACTGATCAGCAGAAACACTTTGTTTTTTTCTTTTAGATAGGAATTTATAGCAAACGCCATGGTGATGGAATAAAGAATGATCAAAAGAATATTGTAAACGAAGATAGCTATCATATTGAATCCCCTTTCATTTTAGAATCAAGATTCCTGTTTTTCACTCTAAGTATAACACCATTTATTCCCTCTTCGTTCCAAAATACGCTAAACTTTTCCCTAAACTTTTCTAAACCCTTGAAAAATAAAAGGTTTACATCTAAAAATAAACCATCTATGTAATGGTGAATTACGCAAATGATAGCGTTTACATCCTTTAGCTTATCGTAAACTAGAGCTTTTTATCCTAAGGTAAAGATGCAAAAGCAAACAAATTACTTAGGAGGCGTCAACATGACAAAAAGAGATTTCATTACAACAGAAAATTACACACGGGAGGAGATTCAATACATCGTCGATTTATCATTGAAAATCAAAGCTTCTATTAAGAACGGTTTTTATCCGCCATTATTAAAAGATAAAGTGTTAGGCATGATCTTCCAGCAATCTTCTACTAGAACACGGGTTTCATTTGAAACAGCGATGACGCAATTAGGCGGACACGCAGAATATTTGGCACCTGGTCAAATCCAATTAGGCGGACACGAAACAATTGAAGATACAAGTCGTGTACTATCTCGTTTAGTCGATATCTTGATGGCACGGGTTGAACGTCACCACAGTGTGTATGACTTATCCAACAACGCAACCATTCCAGTTATCAACGGCATGTCAGATTTTAACCATCCAACGCAAGAATTAGGCGATCTTTGTACAATGATCGAACATCTGCCGGAAGGCAAGAAAATCGAAGACTGTAAAGTTTCCTTCATTGGTGATGCGACACAAGTATGTTTCTCATTAGGTTTAGTCGCAACAAAAATGGGTATGGAATTTGTACAATTCGGTCCTGAAGGGTTCCAATTAAACGATGATCATCGTGCAAGATTAGATGCGATCTGTAAAGATTCAGGCGGTTCATATACGGTTTCTGATCAAATCGAATCAATCGAAGGCTCAGACTTTGTTTACACTGATGTTTGGTACGGATTGTATGAAGCCGAATTATCAGAGGAAGAACGCATGAGCACTTTCTATCCGAAATACCAAGTAAATGACGAATTGATGAAACGTGCCGGAGCCAATGCGAAATTCATGCACTGCCTGCCTGCAAGCCGTGGTGAAGAAGTAACAGATGAAGTAATGGATGGACCAAACTCGATTTGTTTCGATGAAGCAGAAAATCGTTTGACATCGATTCGCGGCCTATTAGTTTACTTGATGCACGATTATGCAGAGAAGAATCCAATCGATGAAAAGAAAAAAGCAGAAGCAAAAGCAGATTTGGAAGTCTTTTTAGGCAAAGCGCTATAGACCCCAGAGGTGAGGACGGAAATGATCTGCTGCAATAAAACCAATCAGGATTATTTCCATTCGGGGGTTGAGGCAATCCTCAATCCCTGTTTCCCTTGTACCGGAAAGGAAGAAAACAATGGGAGAAAAAAAGAAGAAGTTTAGTTTGATGAGTGCAATATTATCCGTTATCTGTGTCGTGTTCGTGGCAGAGGCAGCGGCGCCGGTTGCGGCGATTGGAAATTCACAATTTTTTTGGTGGATCTTCCTGCTGATCGCGTTCCTTTTGCCATACGGCTTAATGTCTTCAGAATTAGGCACAACATATATTGGCGATGGCGGGATCTATGACTGGGTGACACAGGCCTTTGGACATCGCTGGGGGTCACGTGTTTCGTGGTACTACTGGATCAATTATCCGTTATGGTTGGCTTCGCTGGCAGTTGTTTGTCCCGATCTGTTAACAACGATCACAGGGGTTGAATTCTCAACATTACCAGCTATTTTGATTGAATTAGTGTTTATTTGGGTAATTGTTTGGATCAGTTTTTATCCAGTCAGTGACAGTGTATGGATTCTAAATGGTGCGGCTGTCATTAAAATGATCTTGGCCATTTTGATCGGCGGATTAGGTGTTTACACCGCTGTTACGAAAGGTGTAGCTAATGAGTTTACCTTGTCATCGATGCTGCCAAGTTTAGATTTAAATAGTTTATCCTTTATTTCGGTTATCATTTTTAACTTATTAGGTTTCGAAGTTATTTGTACTTTCGCGGATGATATGGAAAATCCTAAGAAACAAATTCCACAATCGATCATTGTCGGCGGTATCGTAATCGCGGCAATCTACATCTTCTCAGCATTCGGGATCGGTGTAGCGATTCCAACGGATCAAATCAGTACCGGAAGCGGACTGATGGACAGCTTTAAACTATTGACTGGTTCAACTGGCGGCTGGTTTATTATCTTGATGGCGTTCTTGTTCTTGCTGACATTATTCGGCAACATGATTTCTTGGTCGCTTGGTGTGAACAATACGGCCTGCTATGCGGCTGAAAATGGCGATATGCCGAAATTTTTCGCAAAACGCGGCGGGAAATACGAAATGCCGATTGGGGCCGCGATTATGAATGGGATCGTTGCGACTGTCGTCGTAGTGATTGCGCCGATTTTACCAAATCAGGATTTATTCTGGGCGTTCTTCTCATTGAACCTAGTAATGTTCTTAATGTCTTATGTACCAGTATTCCCAGCTTTCTACAAATTAAGAAAAATCGATCCAGATACACCACGACCATTCAAAGTTGGCGGAAGCGATGCTTTCTTGAAAGTTTTGGTTGCGCTGCCAATGATTATGATCGTCATTTCATTGATCTTTACAGCATTACCGTTGCAGTTTGACCCTGCGACACTAAGTGAACAACTGCCGATCACGATCGGAGCTGTCGTCTTCACCGTATTTGGTGAAGGGATTATATGGGTGAAAAAAATCAAAAAAGAGGGAGTAATTTATCATGGCGAAAAGAATTGAAAAGACAACACCGAAACAAGACGGATTTAGAATGCCCGGCGAGTACGAACCACAAGAGAAAGTTTGGATGATTTGGCCTGAACGTCCAGATAACTGGCGCGATGGCGGGAAACCAGCACAAGAAGCTTTCACTGAGGTTGCTAAAGCGATCAGCAAATTTACACCAATGAATGTGGTAGTTTCACAACAACAATTCCAAAACTGTCGTCGTCAATTACCAGAAGATATCACTGTTTATGAAATGTCGAATGACGATGCTTGGATTCGCGATTGCGGCCCAAGTTTTGTGATCAATGATAAAGGCGAATTACGCGGAAATGACTGGGGCTTCAACGCTTGGGGCGGTCTTGTTGACGGATTGTATTTCCCATGGGATCAAGACGATTTAGTCGCACAGAAAATTTGTGAGATTGAACATGTAGATTCTTATCGCACGGATGATTTTATTTTAGAAGGCGGATCTTTCCACGTTGATGGAGAAGGCACTGTTTTAGTAACAGAAATGTGCTTGTTAAGTGAAGGGCGCAATCCTCACATGACAAAAGAAGAAATCGAACAAAAATTATGCGATTACTTGAATTGTGAAAAAGTCCTTTGGTTAGGCGATGGGATTGATCCAGAAGAAACGAATGGACACGTGGATGATGTGGCATGTTTCGTTCGACCTGGTGAGGTTGCATGTATCTATACAGAAGATAAAGACAGCCCATTCTATGAAGCGGCTCAAGATGCGTACAAACGTTTAAATGAAATGACGGATGCGAAAGGCCGTAAACTAAAAGTTCATAAAATTTGCTGCCCGATCGAAAATGTAACGATCGACGGCAACTTCAAGATCGACTACGTGGAAGGAACGATGCCGCGGGAAGATGGCGATATTTGTATCGCTTCATACATGAACTTCTTGATTACGAATAACGGTGTGATCGTTCCGCAATATGGCGATAAGAATGATGCATTAGCGCTTGAACAATTAGAAATGATTTTCCCAGATAGAGAAATTGTGGGTGTTAATACTGTAGAAATCGTCTACGGTGGCGGAAATATTCACTGTATCACACAACAACAACCACAAAGATAGGAGACGCTCATGTCAAAAATCGTTATCGCATTAGGCGGAAATGCTTTGGGCAATTCCGCGAATGAACAGTTAACTAAAGCCGAATTAGCGGCGAAATCAATTGCGGATTTAATTACTGCGGGGCATCATGTTGTGATCGCTCACGGAAATGGACCGCAAGTTGGGAAGATTCGTTTAGCGTTTGAAGAAACTAGCCAAACACCAGAAGATACCATGCCGTTTCCAGAGTGTACGGCAATGAGTCAAGGCTATATTGGGTATCACTTGCAGCAAGCCATTGATGAAGAATTGGTAGCCCGCGGCTTGGGGGATATCCCAGTTGTCTCGATGTTGACACAAGTCGTGGTTGATCCTGCTGATCCGGCATTTGCCAACCCAACGAAACCAATCGGCGGGTATTACAGCGAAGAAGAAGCGAAAAAATTGATGGCCGAAAGTGATGATGTATACGTAGAAGATGCAGGACGCGGCTGGCGACGGGTAGTGCCATCACCAAAACCGGTCGATATCTACGAAAAAATCAGTTTAAAAACCTTAGTCGATGCGGGGCAAGTCGTAATCGCCTGTGGTGGAGGAGGTATCCCGGTAATTTATGAAGGGACCCATTATAAAGGGGTCGATGCTGTAATCGATAAGGATTTTGCCGCAGCAAAAATGGCGGCACTGATCGATGCGGATGTCTTCATTATCTTAACGGCGGTTGATCATGTCTTTGTTAACTTTGGCACGCCAGAGCAAAAAGCCTTGGAAACAACAACGGTAGCGGATATGCAAAAATATATCGAAGAGAAACAATTCGCACCCGGCAGCATGCTGCCGAAAGTCGAGGCCGCAATGGATTTCGCTGAATCAAAGGCAGGCCGACAAGCCATCATTGCCTCATTGGAACAAGCGTCAGAAGCAGTTAAAGGCACTAGCGGAACAATCGTACAAATGTAATTGCGTATCCCCAGATATTTGGCAAAAAACCAAATATCTGGGGATTTTTGTGTTGTTTAAAGGAGTACAATAAAAGTAAAAAGGGAAGTGAAAGGAGTCATGAAAAATCAAACAGTTGAAAAGCTCTGGAATGTCATGATTTGTTTAGGATTGGGCGGCTTAGTTCTCTTGTTCTCTGTACTTTTTTCAATGTTTTTGTGGGCGGCTCAAGGAAACAATAGTCATAATTGCTCAGTCATCGAAATCTTTGCGATGTGTTTTTTCAGTCTGTTTGCTTCATTTGTGATGCTGCGGCTTTCCGAAAGTTTAAAGTTATTCTCTTTTGATTTGAAGTTTTTTTCAAAGAAAAATGGACGAATACTGTTTCTCTGTACGCTTTTAATGTTGACACTTTTATTTGCCGAAATAGTTCTCATGAATCAACACCTGATCAGTGATAAGACCATGAATCCACTTGCAGCTCAAGTTTTTACGAATGTACCGCCGCTGATCATGGTGCTCTTCTCCTTTGTTTTTGCCCCAATTATGGAAGAGGTCGTTTTTCGCGGTGGAATCATTGGTTTGGTTTTCAATGATCATTTGCTGTTAGGTGTCTGCATGTCCAGTCTGATTTATTGTTTGCTCGTGCGGCCGGAAAATATTTTTGATTGGCTGCTATGTTTTGCCACGAATGCTGTTTTGGGGATTTCCTATGCAAAAACAAAACGACTAGAGGTACCGATTATTATTAAAATGATTGCTGTTTTATTTATCGCACTATCTATTTAAGTTGTAGAAGGAGAAGGTATGAGAGAGAAAACAAGTGAAGGTTTATCGAATATTTTGACTATGTTGGTTTTGGCGGGAACCTATTTGCTGCTGTATACGGTGTTGATTTTTCTGATTCAGAGTTCTTATAATCCAGCAACAAAAGATTTTTCAGGCTCATCAAGTTTATTGATCTGTCTTTTCGGAGCGGGTAGTTCCATTGTATTATTACGGCAATTAAAAAAATCGGAGGTGCTATTATATAATCCAGCTTTTTCTGTGAAGAAAACGATCAGCGTCATTGTTTTGGGGTGTCTAGTGAAACTATTATTTATTTTAGGCATGGCTACACTTATAACAAAAAATAGTGAATCTATGGCTTCTAGTGAACAAACGCTCAGTCAAATGATGCAAGGCCTGCCCTTTGCAGTATCGATTTTTATTTTTTGCGTGTGCACGCCAATCATGGAGGAAGTTGTTTTTCGCGGAGGTATTATGAGCGTGGTCTTTAAGAATCGGCTCATTATAGGAATCATTGTTTCGAGTTTGATCTTTGCATCGTTTCACTTGCCGCAAAATCTTTTTGAATGGATTCTTTATATAGGTGCTGGTTTGATCCTAGGATTGTCCTATGGAAAAACGAATCAACTTTTCATACCGTTTGCGATTCATTTTTTTACCAATCTTTTCTCGAGCTATATCTAGAGTGAGTAAAAATATATCCCTTCATTGCGTCGAGAGGTTAGCGCAATGAAGGGATATGAATGATGAATTAGTCAATTTCTGCCAAAAGCTTTGCACTATCACGTTCAATCAAACTCCGCATACTTTCTTTGTATTGGCTCAAATCCAGGTTGGCCAACTTCGTTTTGATCGTTGGAACTAATTCCGGCTTCGCTTGGGCTAAATGAGCCAAGTAGGGGATACATTGGCGAACGACGGGTGCTTTTGAGTCATCTAGGACTGCCAGAATTTCTTCAAGATGGGTCTCAATAAATTTCTGTGAATCCCAGCGAGCATTGATCATAAAAAATTTGAAAGTGCGTCCGCGTCCGCAAGAACGGCTTGTGTTGAGTGCAGGCAAGAATGACGCTAAATCATCGGCATAAATAGGTGCGGTGCTGGCTTCGACTTCCAATTGCTTGAAAGCGGTCATCGCTTCTTTGGTATCTTTTGCAGTCAATAATTCGAATAAATCTTCCATATTTTCACTCCTCAATACTTAGTTGTTTTGTCCCATTTTCTATAGCAAAACAGTCGTCAATTGACGACTGTTTTTTAATCTTTTTCTTCAAGCTGCTTCTTCAGATCATTGATTCGTTTATCTAAATCTTTGCTTTGATTTTTCGTATCGTCGATTTGATCTTTGACCGTGTTTATTGCAGAATCGCGAGCGGCCTTTTCGTGAGCGTACTCGGCTTCTTTATTCCGATAAACATTGGTATATTGATCGGAAAGTGTACCGCCAGAAGGTTCGACCTGCTGAACTAAGGCGAAGACTTGCTGTGCATATTGGTCGAATGTCTGCCAATTGTCTTGCGTATCGGTCACGATGAGTTCGAATTGACTCAGCGTATCGATTCGTTCAGAGATCAATTGATTGCTGAAGGTAGAAGCTTCTTCCACCATCGGCGTGTTTAATTTCGCCGCAGTCAGCTCATTGGCTTTTTGCTTAGCTAATGTGTCAATGCTTGCCGTAGCTGTTTGCAAAGCATTTTTTCGCGTTGCCAAAACTTGTTTTGTTTGGCTGGAGCGGGTGACTAATTGTCCGCCGGCTTTTTGTACGGAAGACGGCATTTGGAAATCGACATCTTCTTTGCCGTTGTTTAACAGATCCATTGTTTGTTTGAATATTTCTTTGGTTGCTTGCCCGACACTGGCATTATCCTGCGGTTGCGGCGTGTCATCACCGGCCCAAACTGCCACCGTATAATACGGTGTGGCACCGACTGTCCACAAATCTTTCGCTTCATCAGTCGTCCCAGTTTTGACTGCCCAATATTGATTGTGAGCCAAACTTAAGCCCGCGGCGGTTCCGTCCGCATTTTGATGAACAGCCTTCATGGTATCAATTGTTAAATAAGCAGCATCATCGCTGTAAACCTTTTGCTGAGCCAGATCGTTTTGAGTGAAAATTTCCTGGCCATTATCTTTACGCTTGATGGTTTGAATGTTCAAAGGTGTTCGATAGTTCCCTTGATTCACTAAGGTAGCGATCCCGCTGGCCATTTCCTGCGTAGTTGCCCCATAAGTCATCCCGCCGACCGCGATGATTGGATTATCATCCGCAACATCTAGTCCGGTAAATTGCATTTGGGCCAAGGGCTGATAAATCGGCTCTTTCAATTCATCCCGATTCTCGCTAGCCAATTTGTACGCCACGACGTTAGATGAAATCGCCAAAGCATTGCGTAAGGTCAAATTGCCTTTTGATCCATTATAGACATTATTCGGATACGTATTGTTTGGCCGATCATCTGAGACGGCACTGGATTCTAATAAGCCGCGTTCATAAGCGGGAGCATAGGATACCAGCGGTTTGATCGCCGAACCGGGTTGTCGATAGGAAAGAAAGGCCCGATTATAGTGATTGCCTTCTTCGCCGCGACCGCCGACACTTGCGACAACATCGCCGGTTTGATTATCGATGACTGTTAAGGCTGCCTGTTTAGTATAGAAATTATTTTCGCCTCCGCGGTCTTGCCAAGAATTCATTACGTTGCTGAGAATTCCCTGCAATTGATCATGCAATCCAGGATCGATGTTCGTGCTGATCTGATACCCCCCAGAAAGGATTCGTTGATACACTTTGTTATAAGCGGTGGTGTATTCTTCGTTATAACGATCTTCTTCTTCTTTCGTATCAAACTGATATTGGAAACGGAAATCCTGTTGCCCCATCAAAATTTTGGTTGTTGAATCGACCGCTAAGGCCACTTCGTTGTTGTCTAATTGATTATTGAGAGCGTTGCTATGAACCTCGGCATTAAAATCATCCTTCACAGCTTTGTCATATTGTTCTTTCGTAATATATCCCTGCGCGTTCATTTCTTTTAGGATCAATTTGGCACGTTTTAACGCATTTTTTTTGTTGGTCGTTGGATCGAAAATCCCGGGATTATTGGTAATACCAACAAGGGTAGCCTTTTCTAGAAGACTCGTATCGTTGATCGATTTACCAAAATACACTTTGGCCGCGGCATTGATTCCGTAAGCTCCGTGACCGAAATAAACATTGTTCAAATAGTATTCTAAGATTTGATGTTTAGTGAATTTCTTTTCTAAAGATTGTGCCATAACCATTTCTTCGATTTTACGAGAGATCGAAACTTCTGGTGTCAGGTAAATATTTTTAACTAACTGCTGAGTGATAGTAGACGCTCCGCGGACGCCGCGTCCGGTAGCAGCATTCAGCGCCACAGTCAGTAATCCCTGGGTATCCACACCATGATGCTCATAAAATCGCTTATCTTCTATTGAAGTTAACGCCTGCGAAACCAACGGGTCCATCTTGTCATAAGTCAGATAGTCGCGTTCCTGCGTTTTAAGCTCCTTGATGACTTGACCATTTTTATCTAAAATCGTCGTTGGATGGTATTGCTTGAAGTCGCTCTCTTGTATTTTTGCGGCATGTTCTTCACCCGCATCAATCGCTGCTGTCACTTCTTTGCCATATTTTTGGAAGAAGAAAATAGAACCTGCAATTACAAGTAAAAGGATAGCCGCAAGAATACTTAGAGAGATTTTGGTAGACTTCGCCAATTTTCCTCTGGGTGTTTTGACTCGCGAAACTTTTTCCTTATTTTCTTTTTTTCTTTGATGTCGTTCTTGTCTCTTTGCCATTATCGCCTGTCCTTATAAAATCATTTCTTCTAGTGTAATAGAAAATCATCAGAATAACTATCATATTCATATTTTTCCAAGAAAAAATTTAGATTATTTCATAAAAATAGGCAGATATTCACTAGAAATACTTGACGCTCGCTTAATTAGTCGCCACAATAAGGAGGAGACGAGGTGACCTATGAACACATCAAAAAAATGGTTGATCTTTTGGGGCGTGCTGGCGGCTTTATTTGTCGGGACTTTCGGCATCGTTTTAAGCGGGAATTTTCCCCAATTCACGATTCCCTTCAGCGTTTTCGCTAGTGATGATAAAGGCAAGAAAAAAGAAGAATTGCCAAAATTAAAGACACTAGCTTTAAGAGATGTCAATGATCAAACATTATTGGAAGAACAAACTGAAAAAACAGAGGCCTTAAACAAGGCATTTGCGGACAATAACAGCTTTTCCAGTTCCCAAGCGATGGCAGAGGCGATCGAAAAAATATACGGCTCTGCTAAAGACAGTAAAAATATTTTTAATCTCTATCGAAAAATCTATCCGATGATCAGTTCAGATGAGAGTGGTTTTGTCAGTGTGAATCTGATTGGTTTTGGCCAACGGCTAGTGAATGACCAGCCGATGATGACTCAACGGCAAGTCTGGAGCTTCACGGATACGGGTGGGACAAGACATGATTACACTATAAGCTTGCGGTTTAATGACAAAGAGTTGAATGAATTGAAGGCTGAAGATGGCAGCGACGTGAAATCTGTAATTACAAAGGATGATACGTACCTTGATAAATCAGCCGATTTCGAGACGGCTTGGACAGAATTAGTTCGTCGAGGCACGGATACCCAATTGTATCGCCAAATGAAGAAGGCCGGGATGGATAGTAACCAAACGGAGTTCAAGGCGTTGGAAAAAAGTATCAATATGACAGATCCAAGCGGGTTCTTTGAACTATTCAAGGATACTCGGGGAGATATAGCACACGCATATCTATCTGGTTTTTATCATACAAATACACCGAATGATGGACAGTCGGATTATTATTTCCGTGTGCCAACGTCAGAAAAGGCTGTTGCGGAGTTTGTCGTTGTTTATGACCGTCTGCAGCAAAAGATTGTATCAATCAATCGACAATAAAGGATTAGTAAAAATAATAATTATATAAGAAAAGGATCATCAACTTTTTGATGATCTTTTTTTTGTTCAAAAATTGATCGGGTATTAAAAAAAGGCCGCTTGGTTTATAATGTATCGTGGATTTTCGCAGAAGATACTGCCAATTAATTTATTAAAAAAATTATAAAATATATGGTATTTAGCAAATTCTTTTTGTCATAATCCAAATATATTTTTTATTTTTTGATGAAATATGGATATATATCACAATAATTGTTATATTCGATGTAACAGGAAAATACCTGTAAGATCACATTTCTTAGAGGCGGGGAAAGATTGAGAGAGCAATTCCTGTAATCAGACATACCGATGTGTATGTACGTGATGGGGGGTGGTATATGGGACGCTACTTCTGTTTTTGGCCAAAAACAATCTCCAAAAATAAACGACTACTATCTTTCGAGGTAGTAGTCTCAATAATTAGGGTAGGTTTATTTGTTGTGCATTTTTTGCACTTGGGTGAGAGCAGAAAAGGAGAAAGAAATGAAAAGAAAGAGTTTAATGAAAAAGTTAAAAGGGATCATGTCGTTGGTAACGTTATTGATCATGACTGTTTCTTCGTTAGGGGTGCCAGCTGAAGTATTTGCGGCAAATGACAATGTACCAGGAAATCTGACGGTTAAGCATGATGAAAATCATCAAACAACAGAGCTTCGGTTTGATAAAGTAGAAAATGCTGAAAGTTACAAAGTTTATCGGTCGGAAACGGAAGATGGAAAGTTTGAACATATTCAAACGTTGAAGGGCGACGAAACATATTCACTTGATCCGTACACAGAACTCAAAACAGACGGCACAATCAAGGCTGATTTTCTTTACTACTATAAAGTCTCAGCTGTTGTCGAGGGTAAGGAACAAGATGCAGCTGGACCAATAGCCAATCAAGATGTTGTTACAAAAACAAGTGAAGCGCCAACAGTTCCAACAGCAGCAAGCGAAGCGGCTACTGAGGAAACAACGGAAGAAGCAGCTGAAGAAGCAGCCGAAGAAGCGGCGGCCGTGCAAACTTATGGGTCATCGAAACATAAAACAGGATGCGATGGCAAACATAGCGGCCGTACTTGTAACAATAATTCTGGCAAACATGATGAACATTGCGACAAGAACCATAAGAACGGCAGAAGATGCAACTCGAACAACTGGAAACATGGCGACAACTGTGATAAAAACCACAGCGGCAAAAACTGTAACGAAAACAAATGGCAGCATGGTTCAGATTGTGATGAAAAACATAGTGGTCATGGTTGTAACCATAACTGGAAACACCATGAAGACTGCGACAAAAAACATAGCGGCAAACATTGCAACCAAAACAACTACAAAGAAAAATGGGATGCAGTGAAGAATGTTTGTGTGACTGAAACACAACACCATTGGTTAAAACTTAGCTGGGAATCAAAAGGCAGCAATGCTGAATATAAGATTTTCCGTGCAACCAACAAATGTAACGATTACAATTCTGGAAACTTCAAAGAAATCGCTACAGTAACTGGAAAAACAACGTATAACGATATCAAGTTGAACCACAACACCACGTATTGCTACAAAGTGATGGTGAAACGTCCAAAAGTTTGTCCATATACGATTGAAACAGTTGGCAGTTCAAACATCGGCAAATTTACTACTTGCGGAACAACATTGAACCCAAGTATTAAAGCAGCGGCTGTTTCTGAAAGAGCCATCAAAGTAACATGGACAAATACGAAGAGTGATAATGCGTCAACACGCTACGCAACTAGCTACACATTGTACCGCAGCACAACGAACAACATTAACAACGCGACTGCGATCAATGTGAACGGTAAACAAGACGGTTCAGAAATGTCATACACTGACGATTGCTTGAACCAATGTACAACTTATTATTACTGGGTGAAGGCAAATTATGGTCAATGGAGTAGCTGGGTTAGTCCTCAATGGGGACCAAGCTGTGCCACAACACTTAAGAAAAAGGAAATTGGTAAAGGATTGAATGGCTGTATTAAAAATGTTCTTAAATGCGGCTGTATTCCAACTCGTTACTATGGAGCACAAATTTTCTTAGGTACTCAAAATCCAAATTCATTAGACTACACGAAAGTGCGTGTTTACCGCAGAACTAGCAGTGGTGGTTACGGCTCTGCCTACAAGACTATTGATGTTCGTTATGCGAGATATATGAACGGCGCTTTTGGAAAAGGATATTATCTTGATTACTCGTTAAGTCAAGTTTGCCTATCAAGAGGAACCTATTACTTCGCGATTCAAGCAGTTGGTTCAGATTGCGGAAAAGAAATCACCGGACCAATGAAAGAAATCGGCTGTGTTACTGTGAGATGGTAAATAGATAAAACGTGTATCAATTTAGGGTCGGGGGTTAAAAAGTGTTTTAAGTAGGAAAGAAATCCGTTTTTGGTGAACTTTCCAAATAGCAAGAAACGTCCAAAAAAAGTGTTAGGGGAGGGGGCCCCTAACACTTTTTTCATGTCTTTTGCTTAATCGATAAATACTGCTTCGTGTCCAGTATAGGGCAAAAATTTCTCAAATAAATCGGCCGTCTTTAATTTCATATAGTTCGTTACAGAACCCGAACTGCAGCCATACCATTCGCGTTCAGCGACGGATTTATCAAAGACTAATTGAATCTCATGTTCAGGGTCCTTTAACAGCCCAAAGATTGTTGCGGCTCCCGGGATGACGCCAAGCCGTTCCTTTAGTAAGTCGGCTGAGGCAAACGATACACGAGGGATTTCCATTTTTTTACCAAACTCTTTTGTGACAAATTTGAAATCAGCCGGTGTAATGTACAGATAGAACTTGGTCTTCTTTTGATTACACAAGAAAATCGTTTTTACTACTTCAATTCCTAAACGGTTATCGATGTCGATACAGTCTTCCATCGTTAACGCTTCACCGGTAGCAACTTGATAAAAAGGGATCTCCAACTTTGCTAACGTCTCATAAGTCTTTTCCTCTAACTCAGAACCAAATTCAGCTGGCGGGGTAGTATGCATTTCACTAACGTAAACCATAGCGGCCTCCTCTTTGCTTGTAATAAATACTACGATACCCGTTTTTGCGCAACATCTCAACTGTATTTTGTTTATTTTGACGATTGTGCCAAATCTTTTTTTACAAGCTTTTCAAGAATTGCTTCGATATCGTTGTAGTCGGTATTCGTGATGTTCGAGCGAATAATAACGACCTCTTGACTATCATGTAAAAAATTCTTGCAGGTTGGAGAGGTTCCAATGATCAGCTGGGCATCTCGCGGATTTTCAACAAAAGTTAAATGGTAGCGATTCTTAAAATTCAAATTGATTTTCTCTTTAATAAAAATACTGAAAAGCTCGCTGCTTTCAGAGAAAGCATAGACAGAAATTTCGGGCAGACAATTTTCTAAGGAGAAGAGGGTGACGCAAGTTAAAAATGAATACAGTCGTAATTGTCTGCGATTGTATTCAGGAACGGCTTGTGTGAAGTCCTGCCAAAACGCCTCAAAGCGGCGGAAATAGTAAGGAAATTGAGTTCGTACCTTATGTAAAGCGATGCTGCGGCTAAGCTGTTCGACCATGGGATCGTTCAAGCGGAAGAAAGCCAATGCTGCGTAATGTTGTTTTACTTTTCGAGTTACAAACTTTTGCTCGGGGCCATTCAGCGGCCTGAAATGAATGGAGAAATAATCTATCCAGCGAGAAACAGCTTGATTAAAAAAAAGTTCCCTAGAGCCGTTTTTCGGCTGCAGTTCAAAATCATTCAAGAGCGAACTGTAGATGGCATAAAGAAAGAACCTCCATTCCTTCACATCCCAGGTTTTCAAGAATTCCGGTTTTTTCGGATATTTGAAACGGCCAAGCAATTCCTTTTCAGCGCTATTAAACGCTAGTACGCCTTTTTTACTAAGTGATTGATTCGTGATCAATAGCCAAAAACTGAGCATTTCCAAATTAGTTGGATTGTTCATAAGTTTTAAGTAGTCTTCTATTTGTTGAGCCAGCAGAAAATAATTGTCCGTATTGATCCAATCTATTTGCGCGAATTGATGGTACAGGCCGCGAACAAATATATAGTAGAAACGGCGAATATCAACTTCGCGTCCCTTTAAACTAATTTTGGCCGAACAGGAAATATACAGATCATAATCTGAAAGCTCTTGATTGATTTCTTTGATTTTACGTCGTAATTTTGATTCGCTGATATTATTGTCCATGCAAAACTGAATCGCAGAAATTTTCCGTTTTGCTAAAATCGAGCGGATTATTTCACAGGCGAGGTCATGCTGGTACAAATAGCTTGTCAAGGATTGGAGATTTGTCGAGAAACGGTCCAATTGGATGCCGCGACCATTATTCATACGAAGTTTCAACGAATAGTCTTTTCCTGTATAAAGATCGTCAATAATTGCTTGTAATTCCTTGCAATTCACACGAATCGTACCAAGACTGGCGTAACCAATTTGTTCCTGTAATTCCTTCAAAGAAATGGGCATTTGTAAGCCATCTAAAATCTCAATGATTTGAATCTTTAGCACCGTGTTTCTATCCATTCCTAGCATGAATAATTCCTCCCATTCTTATTTAATAAAAAATAACCACACTGACTTATATAATAGATTAGAATATCATTTAATACAAATAATAACCTAATAAATGGTAAAAAATAAAGCTTTTACCTAAAAAAAGCATAAAAAGCGCCTCTTTTTAAAAATTACCTATGTTATATTTTACTTTTCAAATCTAGATAAAGATTTTGAAAAGAAATTTCCGATAAAAATGATACTTTTTTTTATATATGACGAAATCTGTTCGAAATGAGATTAATGAGAAAAAGCTAATTTTTCAGCTATTCATTGTGATAATAGTTAAATAGGGTGGAAGGCGTTAAAGGATGGATCAAATGAATGAAAAAGATTGAAATAGGTGAAAGAATGAGCTACATAAAAAGCTTTCTTAAATAAATTGAAAAAAATGGTTTATTTAGTGATTTATATCACTTGATTGTTGATCTTCCTGCTCTTTTTATTCAACAAAAAAGGAATTCTCCGCAAATTTTAATGAAAGCGGTCGTTTCCTCTTTCATTCTAAGGTATAATATATCTAAAAGGAGACGGCAATGAGAATCTCAGAAATGAAAAATATTGGTGTGGTAAATGAAGAAAAATTGGCACAAGTAGGGGTCGTTACGCCAGAGGAGCTGCGAGAACTTGGGACAGAGGCAGCTTTTTTGAAAATCCGCCATTTGGTGGATGACGGGGCATGCTTGCATTTGTTATATGGTTTAGAAGGAGCGATTCAAGACATCCCTAAACGTGAATTGACGGAACGGCGAAAAGCGGAGCTGCGTTCATTTTTCAAACAATTGGATTAGAGTTGTTTGACTTTGCTTGCTGACAAATTTTTTTCACGTTACACTACATACAAAAAGGAGAGTGGCTTTTTGTATCTAATGGCATTAGTAGTATTTATTATTTTGGTGGGCGCCTATAATATTTTTATCAATCTTGCCCGTCGCAAGAAGAAAAATGTGACGCCGCTAATGGTGAATATCCAAGTAACGTTGAATTTAGTACTGATTGTCGCAGGTTTGCTTTACTTGATTTTTGGATAGAAAAAAGAGGAAGACAGCAGTCATTCCTCTTTTTTTAACGAATTGAAACAATCTGAGCACCAAACGGCATTAATGCCAGACGAGCAAGCTTCAAGGATTGCGCGGCAAACGGAATACCGACAATCGTGATGCAGAGTAAGACGGCGCTTGCTAAATGACCAAGTGCTAACGGTACACCAGAGACAATCAACCAAATAATATTGACAATGAAATTTACACCCGTTGTATGGTAGACGACATCTTTGCCGAACGGGGCAAAACTTAGACTGGCAAATTTGAAACACTGCAAACCGATTGGGATGCCGATGATTGTGATACACCATAAGATTCCCGCAAGACACCAAGTCAATCCGCCAATCAGGCCGCCAAAGATGAACCAGATGATATTACCTAAGCAAGACATATTTCATCCCTCCCATTTACTAATAGTGTACCATCTTTTTATAAATACACATCCAACTTAGGATGGATTTACATAGCGAAGAACGATTTACATAAAAACTTTTTTAGAAAGGGGTCTATTCGATTGAAGAAATTTGAAATTCTTTCTGTTGATCAAAATACAGTATTGAGAGGCTATCATTGGCCTTGCGAGAACCCGTGGGCGGTTCTGCAAGTGACTCACGGTATGGCAGAACACCTATTACGATACGAGGGACTTGCCGATTATTTAAATAAGCAAAAAATTGCGGTGATTGGCCATGATCATCTAGGCCATGGTGCTTCTGTCCAAGAAAATCCGCAGGGCTATTTTCATGATGAAAGAACAAAACATGGACTGGTTCAAGATTTGTATCAAGTAACAAAATGGGGAAAGACCGCTTATCCTGATCTGCCATTCTTCATTTTAGGTCATAGCATGGGATCATTTGTCTTGCGCAATTATTTATACGAGTACGGTGAGGCGATCGATGGCGCTATTTTAGTTGGAACCGGGCAGCAGCCTGTTTGGCTGACCCGTTTCGGTCAACAAGCAGCAAAAATACTAAGCAAAATTCAAGGAGAGAAGCACCCCAGCAAGCTGATCGACCAATTGGCTTTCGGCAATATGAATCGCAAGATCAGCAATAAACGAACCGATAAAGATTGGCTGAGCAGCTTAACTGAAGAAGTCGATGCTTATTTAGCAGATCCGAACTGCGGATTTCTCTTTACGTTAAGCGGCTATCATGAGCTTTTTTCATTGATCATCCGCTCTCAGCAACCGGAATTACTACAGAAGGTACCTAAAAATTTGCCTTTACTATTTTTGTCTGGCAAGGAAGATCCAGTCGGTGAATTTGGTAAAGGGGTGATGAAAGCGGCGAAATCTTATCAAGCTGCTGGAGTAAAAAAAGTGACGATTCAACTCTACGAAAATGCGCGGCATGAGCTGCTGAATGAAACCCAAAAACTTACAGTTTTTCATGATATTTGCAAATGGATGGAAAATATTTCTGGAAAATGATATCATTGTAAAAATTTTAGGTAATTGAGGGATCATATGAAAGCAGAATTTTTGATTGATTATTGCCACCAAGGTGATTGGGAACCGCAAGGCGGACAACGCCAATCACCCATTGATATCCAAACATCTCAAACTGAAACCAATGATACTCTTGCAAATATAGAAGTAAATTTTTCGGAAACAACGGCTACTTTTTTTAATAATGGACAAAACCTGCAACTACTAGCTGCCGGACAAGCTAGCTTTAACAACCGCTTGTTTAATTTTGTCCAAATGCATTTTCACGCGGATTCAGAGCACCGCTTAAATGGGGCGATTTTTCCGTTAGAAGGACATTTTCTTTTTCAATCACCCAGCGGACAGCTGGGAGTGATCGGCGTGTTTTATCAGGTGGGAGAGTTTAACCCCGATTTCGAACACGTGCTGAATCAATATGATCAAGGAAAGGGAGAGGGAAACTTCTCCGTTGAGGGATTGATTCCAAAAGACAAAAGCTATTATCACTATATAGGTTCTTTGACGACGCCTCCGCTGACAGAAGGGGTCGAATGGTATGTGATGCAAACTGTTTTGGAAGTATCGGCAGAGCAGGTTCTGCGTTTTATTGCTATTCATGGGAGAAATAGTCGGAAATGTCAGTTGATAAATGACCGAAAGGTATTAAGCTATAAAGAATAAAGTCGTTGCCGGATTGACTTCTGGCAACGACTTTTTTGTTAAAAATTAAGCGAGATATTCTTTAAGGATGAAGGCAACGCCGGATTCTTCGTTTGATTTTGTCAGCTGATCGGCAATTTTCTTTACAGCCGGTGCGGCATTTTCCATTGCGATACTGTTTCCGCTGAGTGTAAGCATTTCTAAATCGTTCTCCTGGTCGCCAAAAGCTAAAACGTCTGATAGCTCTATCGATAAATGGCTAGTTAAAAAGTTTAGTGCCGCGCCTTTATTGACTCCTTCAGCCATGACCTCCAGCCAATATTTATCAGAGTAGGAGCTATTGATTTGCTTTCTTTCCAGCTGTGCGCGCAATTTGACTAACTTACTAGTATCTTTGTCTGTAAAAGCCAGCTTGAAATAGCTGATCGCTTCTTTTTCAAGCTCTTCCCACAGGTCGTCTGCTTTTGATTCTTTTAGATTGAATTGCGCATAGTAGGGACTGTTGACTTCGTTTTTATCCTGTGCGAAGGAAATTCGGTCATCTTGGGTCGCACGGCTGGCTACGACCGTGACCTCTGTTTTCATTGCAAGGGAAAGTGCAGTTTTCACTGTATCTGGCAGGATCGTATAGCTTTTCAAGACTTCTTTGATTTCGCCATTTTCGATTTTCGCAACATAGGCGCCATTAGAAGCTAAGGTATAACCGCTAAGATTCAGTGTTTCGAAAACTTCCTTCGCCGATTGGATAGACCGTCCAGTCGCTAGAGCAACCGTGCCTCCTTGACGATCAAATTCTTTTAATGCCCAAGCATTTTCTTCAGAAACACGACCTTCTTTATTTAACAAGGTACCATCAAGATCTACTGCTACCAATTTCATCTATATCCGTCCTTTTTTATTCGTCTACTATAAGGGTAGTTCAATTTTCAGAAAATGAACAATCAAACGCTCATGTGATTACAAGTTCAAACTTAAAGCAATAAACAATATGAAAACTTTATAAAAAATTAACAAATAGCGAAAAACCTTCAAATGATGGGAGTTTTTACTATTTTTTTGAGTAAATAATAAGGCTCACAAAGCATTAATTTTGCTAAATCACTGCGAGGGGACTAAGCTATATTTTGAAACATGTGTTATTAAAATAAAAAATATTAGATAGGAGTGAAGGTTATATGTTCTCGAAAATTGAGGAAATTCCCGTGGTCACAGCAGCTGATGAAAATTATGCTCCTTATCTGAGTGTGATGATCTCAACATTGCTGGACAGAACTTCAAGGAAAACCCCGATACGCTTCATTATTATTGACGATGATCTTTCGGTCCAAAGTAAGGAGAAATTAATCCAAACAGCGCACAAGCATTCTGATTCCGCTGTTATTCAATTCGTAAAAGTCGATGAGGAGGTATATGAGGACTTTCTTGTAAGCGACCATATTACGACGACTGCATATTTCAGAATTTCAATGCCGAAGATCTTGGCTAAAAAGAATTATCGAAAGATTCTATATATTGATTCAGACACGTTGATCCTCGACGATATTCAAAAACTTTATCAACAGGATTTAGCTGGAAAAACGATTGGAGCGATCATTGATCCTGGACAAACAGAAGCCTTAGAGAGGCTAGGCGTCGAGTCCGATGACTATTACTTCAATTCTGGGGTCATGGTAATCGATGTCGAACGTTGGAATCAGCAGCAAATCACTGAAAAGACGATTGATTATTTGAAAAATAATGGCGATAAAATCATTTATCACGACCAAGATGCCTTGAACGCAGTACTTTATGAACAGTGGCACCCGTTCCATCCTAGGTGGAACATGCAATCATCGCTGATCTTTGATAAGCATCCCGCACCAACACAGCAATATGAGGAGCTGTATAAAGCGGGGCGGAAAGACCCGGCAGTTGTCCATTTTACAGGACATGATAAGCCTTGGAATACGTTAGAAGGGCATCCTTATCAAAAATTGTATATGGATTTACTAAACGACAGTATTTTTATGAAGACGGTGAATGTAAAATGAAAAAAGAAAAAATTACGGTAGTATCAAGTTGCAACGACGCATTTGCTGAACATGTATCCGCACTTTTTGTTTCGGTTTTAGAAAATACGGATCATTCAACAGCAATCTTTGATTTTTATGTGATTGACGATGAAATCAGTATTGCGAACAAACGCTTGATGAGAGAAACGATCAATGAATATGCGGCAACACTGCACTTTTTAACGATCGATAAAAAATATTTTGCCGATGCGGTAGAAAGCGACCGCATCCCAGAAACGGCCTATTATCGCATTGCGATCCCGGAATTATTCAGAGATCAGGATCTTGAAAGAATTCTTTACTTAGACTGTGACATGATCGCCTTGGCGGATATTTCTGAGTTGTGGCGAATTGATTTGAGCGAGTATGTTTTGGCGGCGGTAGAAGATGCCGGTTTCCATCAACGCTTGGAGAAAATGGATATCGCATGTGCGTCAACGAAGTATTTCAACTCTGGCTTTATGCTGATCAATATGAAAAAATGGCTGGACGAGGACGTTACCAATCGAGTATTGCGTTTTATCCATGATAATCCTGAAAAACTAAAATTCCACGATCAGGATGCCTTGAATGCGATTTTGCATGATCAATGGCTGCAGCTTCATCCTAAATGGAATGCGCAAAGTTATATCATGAAGCGAGAAGTGGAGCATCCAGATCCTGAAGGTGAAAAAGAATATTTCGAAACCCGCCGAGATCCTAAGATCATCCACTACTCAGGCCATATCAAACCATGGAGTCCCGAGTTCACCTCATCGATAAAAAAATACTATGAAGAATATGAAGAGATGACCGCCTTCACCGATGATGATGAGGAAAAAGGCTCCGCAAAATTATCATCAACCCAAAAGTTAGGCTAATCGATTTTTAGAAAACCAATTAAGGAGTGTATTCAATGAAATCTATGATAAAAAGCAAGTGGGATCAACCTAAAGGGCATTTCCACCCGCAACGCAAAACGAACAAAAAGAATGAGCCGCAAAAAAACAGTGCGGTTCGCTCACTGATGTTCAAGATTCTATCAGTCTTTGTGATTGGTTTTATCACGAAGAAAATCAATAATCGAAAAAATAAATAATTACTTAGCTGCTGCTAGTTGAAGCAGCACAAAAGCCTTAGGGATTCAGTGTCCTTAAGGCTTTTTTTGTGTGAAAAATTTTATGGACGGCCCCACCGATCTCTGGGGCGATGTCTGACTTGCGGTTCAAGCTCATTGATCAATTTCGTTAGAATATGGTCAAACTGCTCCTTTTCTTCATGAGTCAAAGCTTCTAGTACCACGGGTTGGAAATCATCGCTCTGCTGGGCCGCGATCTTTCCGCGAGGAGTCAAATGAATGTTCATCACCCGCTTGTCTTCCAATGATTTCTCTCGAGTAATGTATTCTTTCTTCTCCAATTTACGAATCATCTCAGAGGCAGACTGCGGACGCATATCTAAGCGGCTGACTAGATCCTTTTGGGAAATGGTTCCGTGTTCGCGAATAATAGATAAAATTTGTCCCTGACCACGATTTCGATTTTCAAATTTGAAAGGACCACGAGAATTCTCCCGGAAAAATTGCATGAATAGACTGCTTAATTCAAAATATTTTTGGGTCACAGTCAAGTTTAGTTCTTTTTCATCCATTGAGTTATAACTCCTATTCATCTAATAGAAAAAATGGTTTAGCATGTCACCCATCATTTTATCAGGTTACCGAAATAAATTAAAGATTTTCCTTTATGGGCCATCGCTTTTGAAAATGGATAGATGGTATGATAATAAAAAAGCGTTTTTAAATGAGGTGGGAAGCAAGATGACCAGTGATAAACAGGTGCAGGTGCAAAAAGTGGGTAAGGGTTTATTGCAAGGATACTATTTAAAAAATAGAATAAGGAACTCGGCAGGAGCGATCCTTGTTTTTGGCGGTTCAGAAGGCGGCTGCAATTATCAAAAAGCCGAGTGGTTGGCTCACCAAGGCTATGAGGTCTTAGCGCTTTATCTTTTTGGCAAACCGTATCTGCCGGATGAATTGAAAAAAGTCCCGTTAGAAATTTTCGAAGCAGCTTTGTCTTTTATTCGCGAGTCATTTAGCTGTTCGACGTCCATTACGGTTATAGGAGAGTCAAAAGGGGCGGAATTCTCATTGCTGCTGGCGAGTAAATATAGTGATTCCATTGATAAAGTTGTTGGTATTGTCCCAAGCAGTTTCGTGTTTTACGGTTTGGGAGAAATGGATAATGAGGTCTCATCGTGGACGCAAGCAGGTGTGGAAATTCCGTATATTTCATTAGCGGCCATTCGAAAAGGTGTTCACTTGGCGACAATCAAACCTTTCTTGCGCTATTTTTATGGCACGTTACGAAAAAAGCCGATCGCTTTTCGGACGCTTTACCAAGCCTGTGTACAATTGAGTGATCACGGAGAGGAAGCTCGCATTAAGGTAGAAAATTTTCAGGGAGACGTTTTATTGATTGCCGGGAAAGAAGATCAGCTTTGGCATTCAGATAAAATGGCGATGGAGATAGCTGAACATAGAGGACAGTTAAGAACAAAGGTGATCATTTATGAAAAAGCCGGCCATTCAATTGGCGGACCGTATCAAACGAGTCAGCTTATTCTTGGTGGCAATGAGGAACAGAGTAAACGGTGCTACGAGCCCATGATGCAGGCAATTCAGTCATTTTGTCAAAATAGTTAATAAAAAGTTTGTCCTATCGATTGCCGGTAGGACTTTTTTTGCAAGAAAAGTCGAATTAAGGTGTAAAGTGAAAGCCGAATTTTTGACAGAAAGTTCCTTCTCTTCATACAATGTGACCAACGTGAAACGCAGTAACCGTTTTCCGTTGCGTATTTCTCAGAAACATTTTTTGCTAAAAATATTGGACTATGAGGAGGAAGAAACAATGACAGAAAGAATTTCATTAGAACAAGCAGCGATTGAATTTAGTGAGGCAAATGCCCCGCACCCGAGAATATATGAACTGCCGCCTGAAGAAGGCCGGGCTTTGCTGGAGCAGGTACAGGAATCGCCTGTGGCAAAGCTGGCGGTTCAGATAGAAGATCAAACAATCAGTACGGGCCAATGGGGCGAGATCAATGTTCGATTTATCCGTCCTGAGGGAGCTGTTGGACCTTTACCCGTCATTTTCTATATTCACGGGGCCGGCTGGGTCTTCGGCAGCGCAAAAACACATGACAAGCTGGTTCGCGAGTTAGCCGTTCGAACCAATTCGATCGTTGTTTTTCCAGAATACAGCCGTTCGCCGGAAGCGAAATACCCTACCGCCATTGAACAGAATTTTGCGATTTTGCAGCAGCTGCCGAATTTAGCAGCGGAGAAAAACATGGATATTGACCGTTTGACTGTGTCCGGTGATTCAGTCGGTGGAAACATGGCGACAGTCATGACGATCATGACAAAACAGCGCGGCGGCGTTCCCATCAAACAGCAGGTTTTATACTATCCAGTGACCGATGCAAACTTTGAGACCGATTCTTACAATCAGTTTGCGGAAGATTACTTCTTGACCAAAGAAGGGATGCAATGGTTCTGGGATCAATACACGAAGGATAGAGGCGAACGGGCAGAAATCACCGCTTCACCGCTCCGAGCATCACTTGAGGAGTTGTCTGGATTGCCGCCAGCTATGATTTTAAACGGCGAGGCAGATGTCTTAAGAGACGAAGGTGAGGCCTACGCTAGAAGATTACGCGAAGCGGGCGTAGAAGTGGCTCAAGTTCGTTTTCAAGGGATGATTCATGACTTCGTAATGGTCAATTCGCTGGATCAAACCAACGCGGCACGCGCGGCGATGACCTTATCGACTGAGTGGATCAAGCAAAAAAATAAATAATACAGCCTAAACTCCTTTCATTAATTTGGAAGGAGTTCTTTTATCGTCTATTTTTTTCTTTTAAACGACTTTATTGATTGAGTCTTTGTCTATATAGGTTTTCAGCACTATATGGGGAGTGGCGGCGAGCTCTCCAATCCGGATTTTTCTGGATATATTTCCTTCATGGTAAGCTGATTTTATCAATTGATAAAAATACAATTGAGCGTTTAGTTTGGGGGAATAAGAATGATTTCATGGGTAAAAATATTTGGTGTTGCGGCGGTCTCATTTTTAGCATTGGATGCTTTTTGGTTATTGATTATCGCTAGAAAAATGTATCAGCAATATTTAGGAAATTTAATGGGGCAGACTAAGTTTGCACCTGCAGCAATTTTTTATGTACTTTATTTGATTGGACTGCTCTTTTTCGTAATTAATCCAGCTTTGGAAAAAAGCAGTTTGTTTTATGCGATTGCGGCTGGCGGATTTTTAGGACTGTTGTGTTATGGAACGTACGATCTGACCAATTTGGCAACTATTGGGAAATGGCCGGTTTTTGTGACGGTAGTGGATCTAATTTGGGGAACATTTGTAACTGCGGCAGTATCCGGGATCACGGTATTCGTCGCGCAGCATTTCAATTGGAGGTAGGCCGTTATGGAGATGAGTCAGCAAACGCAGCGAATTGATCCGAAAGAATTGCTTTTTGCTTTTCAGCAAGGAGCAATTCAATTAATCAATCAAAAGCAATTATTAAATCAGATCAATGTCTTTCCCGTATCGGATGGCGACACGGGCAGTAATCTGGCTTCTCTGATGCAAACGATTTTGGAAGAGACAACAGAAGAAAGTCATTCTGTCGTGGAGGTTTTTGAAAAAGTAGCAGATGCTTCTTTATTGGGTGCACGAGGAAATTCCGGGATCATCTTTGCCCAATATTTCAATGGCATTTACAATCATCTACTGCAGCTGGAGGAAAAAGGCTCCGTTCAAAGTTTTATCGAAAGTGTTAAATCGGCCATCAATGAAGCCTACCAAGCAATCGAACAACCCGTCGAAGGAACGATTATCACAGTGATTCGTTCGTGGGCGGAAGCGTTGGATGATAGTGAGCAATTATTTAGTTTAGAACTTTTGCTGCCTAATGCGTTAGACAAGGCCAAATTAGCTCTAGAAAATACGACCAATCAATTAAAAGTTTTAAAAAAGAATCAGGTCGTTGATGCCGGAGCAAAAGGGTTCTATTTATTTATTGAAGGCTTTACCGAAGCCTTTGTAACCAAACGAACGGCGCTTCATTTAGTCCAAGATTCTGCGGAGTCTGTCAAAATCGAACGATCGGAACAGGAGCATATCCATACAACAGAACCAACTTACCGTTATTGCACGGAGATTTTGCTTGATCAAGTAGCCCTGTCAAAAAGTGAGCTTCAGCAGAAATTACGACCATTTGGCGATTCGCTGATTGTTGCTGTCAATCGAGGAAAAGCCCGTATTCATATCCATTCGAATCAACCGGATGAAGTTTTAAAGTATTTGAGCGGTGTCGGACAACCGATCCAGCAAAAAGCGGATGATATGCTGCTGCAATACCAAGTGAATAAACAGCGAAAAGCGTCGATTGCTTTAGTGACTGACTCGATCGCAGATATTCCAGCAGACTATTTATTGGAAAATCAAATTCACGTATTACCGATGAATATTTTAATGGGGGATACCAGCTATATTGATAAAATCACCTTGCAAACCAAGCAATTTTTCGATTTAGACCGGCAAACGGATGGACGTGCGACCAGCTCGCAGCCCACGCTAAAAACAGTCGAAAATCTGTTTTCATTTCTGGAGACACGTTACGAAGCGATCCTAGTGATCACAGTAGCGGGAAAACTGAGCGGGACCTATTATACGGTCAAAGAAGCGGCGAAACGCAACCGTACGATCCCAATCGAGGTTATTGATTCCAGACAAAATTCAGCGGCGCAAGGTTTATTGGTCATGAACGCGAATGAATGGATTCAAGCAGGGGTACCCTTTACGGAAATCGCATCGCGCGTTGTCGAAAAACGCGAGCAACTGAAAATTTTGGTCAGTGTCGATGATTTAGATCCGATGATTCAATCCGGACGAATCCCGCAGTTTGTCGGCAAAGTCGCTAAGCGGGTTAATTTGAAACCAATCGTCAGTCTGGATGACTTTGGTGAAGGAAAATTAAGTAATTTCGCATTCAGCCGCAGCGGAAATGAAAAGAAAATCTTCCGCGAGCTATCGAAGGTGAACGAACAGCATACAATCAAACGGTACGTAATCATTCATGCCAATAATGAGGAAAAAGCCAAATTGTGGGGCAGAAAACTGCGCGAACAATTAGCGCTGTCACCAAGCTATATCACGGATAGTTCGACCGTGATCGCGATGAGTGCGGGCGCTGGCAGTGTTGCAGTGGCTTACGAATTGGAAGGAGAGGAGTAGCAATGATCGTTTGGACAATTTTATTACTACTATTTGTGTATTTCACAGCGCTATTCTTTCTCGCGCAAAAGCTTCATAATAATTCCATCGTAGATATGGCTTGGGGGCTCGGTTTTGTGATCGTTGCAGTCACCGGCTATCTCTTGATGCCGGAGAAAACGATGGCGGCAACCTTCGTTTTGCTTCTCGTGACTATTTGGGGACTTAGATTATTTTTCCATTTAGCGAAACGAAATATCGGCAAGCCCGAGGACTATCGTTACGTCAATATGCGAAAACGCTGGGGCAACCATTTTGCGAAATTGAAGGCCTATCTGAATGTCTTTGTTTTACAAGGTGTGCTTCTGAGTATCGTTGCGTTGCCGATTTTCTTTGTTACCACCGGGTCGGAAAAAGCGTTCCACTGGTGGAACTGGCTAGGCGTGATCGTGTGGCTGGTCGGCTTTGGTTTTGAAACGATTGGCGATTATCAGCTGACAGTCTTTAAACGACAGGCTGAAAAAGGCGAGCTGTTAACAACTGGGTTATGGTCGTTGACCAGACATCCGAATTATTTCGGTGAAGCATTGAGCTGGTGGGGGATCTTTTTGATCAGCTTGAATGAAATGCGAAATTTTTGGGGCATCATCGGTCCGATCGTGATCACATTATTGCTGCTATTTGTTTCGGGCGTACCATTATTAGAAAAGAAGAACAAAGAAAAGCCCGGTTATCGCTCATACGCGAAGCAAACACCGAAGTTTGTGCCCTTTATTGGGAAAAAGGGACTGTAGTTTTAGCTTCATGAATGAAAATAGTAAAAACGGTAATCGGATTTCTAGTTAGAAACCCGATTACCGTTTTTTGTTACATTAATGATTTGTCTGATATCTAACCAATGAGGTTCTAAAAAAGCCCTCGGCAATATAATACTTATTTTGCGCCAAGATTTTGCCATTAGTTGAATAGAGGTCCTCAGTCATTAAAACCAGCTTTTCTCCTTCAGCAAAGTTTCGTCTAAAACTATCTGGTTTTCTGGAAGAGATACTGATCGTCAGCTTTGAGTTAGCAACTTCATGATAAATATCCTTCTCTAAAAACTGAATGATCTGCTGCTTGTCCTCCAAATCCAAATTGAATTTTTCGACTGTTTCAGGCAGTAAAATAGAGAAAATATTCGCGATGTTTAAATCATCATCCATTTGATACCAAACATTCAAGGTGAAGTAGGAAATGTCCTTCACTTCAAACAGTTTATCGGTAAAAACGCTGCTGGGATTTTTAAAATAATAGGCATCTTTTTGCGAAATTTGTTCGATTGGAACCGTCAAGCTATCTAGAATCGGACAGCCTAACGAACGAATTCCTTGATCGCTTTTTTGTGTTTCTGAAAGATTAACAAAATGCCCTTGTCCGTGAACACTGCTGATCACGCCATCTTCTTTTAACAAAGATAGAGCGGTTCGAAGTGTCACCCGGCTGACGTTAAAATCATTAGTCAGTTTTTCTTCTGAAGGCAATTTGGAACCTGGCGCAAACTGGGATCGTTTGATCATCAGTAAAATTTGATTATAAACTTGCACATATTTTGGCGTACGATGCATCTTTTTCACCATTCCTCGTAAATAAATATAGTTGCATTGTAACACAATCCTTATTTACATATTCTTATCGGATAAGTAAATTCCAGAAAGTTCCCGAATTGTTCACGGCCGGGCATGCGATATTTTCTACTTGGAATAAAATTCAAGCTAGTCAGCAGATGCTGCATGGGGCTATTAGAATTATTTGTACTTATTTTTAATTGATCTACTTGTTTTTCGCTTTCGGCCTGCTGAATAATATCTGTTAAAATGAAGCGGGCGATGCCACTTCGCTGATAATGCGAACTGACAACTAAGCGTTGAATAAATGCCGTGTGGTCAGTCTTTTGAACAGTTACACAGGCTTCGCAATGACTTCCATAAACCCATAATTGTTTTTTCTCAATGTCTTGCAAAATGACGTTCTTATTAGGATATGAGTCATCCCATTGGTTGATTCCCTGCGCATTCATTTGCTGTTTTCCGTCATTGATAAGAGCCAGAATAGTTGCTGCCTCATTGCTAGTCGCGATCCTTTTAATATGAAACATTTCTTCTATTGAAATAGAATCAGCGATAAGACTAAGGATAGCACGACACCGAAAATCATTGGAACCGAAGTTCTGCGAACAATTTGCATAGGAGACAGCTTGGTCGTTCCAGCCACAATTAAGATAACTGCTGCGACAGGAGAGACGGCCCGCAATAAATTACCAGAAAGCTGCATTGGAATCGATAAAGCGATCGGATCAATCCCCGCGGCTTTGGAAAGCGGAATCATTAATGGAATCATCGCAAATAATAAAGCTGTTCCACTTCCGCTAAGCAAGACGATCACGGCTGTAAAGGCGACCATAATAACTGGTAGAAGAATTCCCGCGCCGCTGATGTTTTCCATTGTCTTTTGAACCAATTCGATAATTCCAATCGATGTAAGACCTTGTACAAATACCTGAGCAGAGACTAAAAGAGCAACAATACTCATCACACCGCCCATGCCATCAAAGAAGTAGCTAGTTTCTTTGAGAACAGAATTTACTGAACGGCGAGTCATGAATTCAACGAGTACAGCGATGATAAAGCTGATTAGGCTGACTACTTGAACACTGATATTTAGCGTAGTGCCCAGAACGATATTTAAGACAAAGACGATCAGTAATAGAATGATCGGCAGCAAAGGCAAGATGCCGTAGACAAAGGCTTGAATACCAGAATAAGAAGTTTGCGTATCCACTTTTGTTTCAGCAGGATCGTTTGCTGCGATTTCTTCTGCATAACTCAAGGTTTCTTTTTGTTTCGTATCTTCACGCTTCTGCCAGAAATAATGAACGAGCGCGATAGCTAGCAAGGTAGGGATCGAAACGATCGCGTGACTTTTAAAAACATAGTCGGTCACGTTGATATTTAATAATGAAGCAATGGCGACATTATCAGATCCTAAAGGTGTAGGGACGATCGTAGCGGATGTTCCGATAATCGCCGCCGCACTTAGGCGCGACATTCCCGCTGTACGTAGAACAGGATAAAGTGTTGCTAACAAAATAATTGCTAAATTAGAAGCACTTGGAATTACTAAGGATAATAAATTCCCAATCAAGAAAACGATCGGAATTAAAATGTAAATCGATTTTATTTTGGCGATTGGTTTCGTCAAAGCTTGTACTGTTACTTTGTTCGCACCGATGTGATTCATGTAGGCACTGTAACCGCCTAAGATCAGAATGACAAAACCGGGGCCAACCAAAGTATTCGTAAATTGATCAACGATTACTTGGAAGGGATCAAGTAAAAGCGCGCCAGTTGTTTCGCTTATTTCAAGTTTTCTTCCCATTAATAGGGCGATATACATCAAGACAACACCCAAAATCAGCAAAGTCATCTTTATATCATTTTTCTTTAACAGCATATAAACCAAAATTCCAACTGCCAATATACCAACAACACAGGTCAATACAACGTTCATCTTTTTTCATCCACACTTTCTTTACAAAGTTTTTGCAATTGACTCTACAAACCATTTTTCAAACTGCTCGGGATCTACGCTGATAGCTACCTCAGCGTTCGCCGGCAGCTTCAAGTATCCTTTAAGATCGATTAGTGACGCGCCGGCGGTCAAATCTCCGGTTGTTTCTATCTCAACTCTGGTATTTACGATTTCGAACATTTCTGGGTTTAGAACTAAACCGATTGCTAGGGCATCATACATACTTAAGCCTGTCGCGAAACTGCCGCCGCGATATTTTGAGAATAGCTGGTAGAACATATCGCCGATTTTACCAAGCTCTTTAATTTTTTCAGAGACTTCAGGCATGACTTTCACTTGTCGGCCGACTTCCATAGGAGCGACCTGAATAGCGAGACCGCTATCAAAAACCATCTTGGCAGCTTCAGGATCGGCGGCGAAGTTGAATTCTGATAAAACGCCATAATTGCCTCTGCCTAAACTACCGCCCATAACAACGATCTGTTCAATTTTTTCCAAATCTTGCGGGTATAAATGAATAAACAAGGCGATATCCGTCAATGGACCAATCCCGATTAGAGTTGTTTTGCCTTCAGTTTGATTGACCACTTCATGCATAGCGGCTACAGCGGTTAACGATTGCTCGGTGGAAATCGTTGGTTCTGGGAATGAATAGCCGTCCATCCCAGTCTTTCCATGAACTTCGCTGGCGTTGATCGATTTTCTTAGAAGTGGGCGACGGCTTCCTAGAACAACACGAGGAGCTTTTCCATAAAGCGTTAACAATTTTTCCGTATTTGCTTTTGTATTTTCTAAACTAACGTTGCCGAAGATCGGGCAGATCAGCTTGACGTCAAGCTGTTCACTAAAAAGTGCCAAAGCAATGGCGACGGCATCATCGATTCCTGGGTCGGTACTAATAATTACTGATTTTTTATTCATAGCATTCACTCTTTCTTTGTTAGATTGAAACGTTTCCAAAGAAATAATACAACATAGTATCTTTTAAGTCAACGTTGTATTAAAAATAAAACAACGTTGACTATTAATGGATTTATTAGAATGCGAATTTGGCTGTTGTTCTTATCGATAAAAATGGTTTTAGTTCGCAGAGGGATGGTGAACTAAGCCCTTGGGCGGATGGTTATCTTCACGATTTCATGTATAGTAAGGTTGAACCACAAACCGATTCGTGAAGGGAAGGATGAAAAATGCTTTTTTTATGGTGTCTGATTATTGTTTTAGCATTGCTAATCATTTATCTTTTTCTGCCAGGCGGTCCTGCTTGGAAAAACTATCTCGCGGATGTCGAAAATTCCTTTCAACACGAGCAGACTGCTGAGAAAACGCAAACGATTACGGAAGAAGCAATCACAGAAATACCGCAATTATTGAAAAAATATTTAAGGAAAAACGGTTATGTCAATCAACCGATGATGCGCAATATGTACGTCCGTTTTGCAAATACGAAGTTTAGGATGGCGGCGGATAAAGCTCCGATAGCGATTAATTTTTGCCAAGTAAATTTTGTTAATCGACCGGATCGCTACGCTTTTTTGAAGGCCCGGATGTTTGGTTTACCTGTTCAGGTCAGAGACAGTGTTCAGGATGGCCGCGGGGCGATGATCGGTGTAATTGCCAAACACTTCCAATTGTTTCACTCAACTGGACCTGAGCTGGATCAGGGGCAATTGATCACAGCTTTGGCCGATGCCGTTTTTATGCCGAGTTTGTTTTTACAAGACTATGTCGCATGGCGCACGTTGGATGATCGTACGATTGAGGGAACGATTACTTGGAATGCTGTGAGTGCCAAGGGTCGTTTTACTTTTGATGATTCAGGAGATGTCATTCGTTTTGATACTGAGGATCGCTATATGGATGAAAACGGAAAAGGCACGTCCTTGGTTCCCTGGTTTGTCCTTTACGAAAATTACGAAAGCGATCAAGCGTATCGCAGACCCGGATGTGTCAGCGTCAATTGGAAGCTGCCTCAAGGAATCGATAATTATTTTGTGAGTGATAAGATTACAGTGAACTATTCCGTTGATTTAGAGGATATAAAATAAGTGATAATACCGATCCCGCTAATCATGTATACTGAGTTTATAAATTGAAAGCAAAACTATAATAGTGGAGGGTGGAATTCATGAAAACGAAAAAGCAAAAAGAGCTGGTGGCGTCATTTTTGGTAACGCTAGGAGATGATGATCAGTCCTTGTTCCGTGAGATCATTCTTTATTTATCCGAGCTTGGTTATCATCCGAAAAAAGAGCGGTCGCAACTCTCATTCAAACATGCCTTGCATAATAAGCAGATAGTAAAAATGGGAGTCAGAGGCAAGAAAGAACCAGCCCCCTTTTTCGCTTTAAGGTTTTCTGCCTGCAAAGGGTATTCCCAAAGATTTGCGGAGGTTGTCAGATCCTCTATCATCAAATTCCCTAGCAGAGGTTCCAAATGCATGAGTGGAGACTGTGACTATTGTGCCGGTGAGCCGGATACACACATTTATACATACGCATTTTCTGACGGGGAAAAGAAAACGCATTGCGGCGCCTATTCACTTGAGATACCAAGTATCGCCGCTGAGGATTTAGAGGAGATAAAAAAACTCATTAAAGAAGAGCATGAGTATTTATTAAAACACGAAGCTAGTGCATAATGGCAATACTCATTGTCGACAAAAAAATACAGCCGCGGCTGTATTTTTTTGTTTGGTTTCATGAACGAAATTCATTCACGAAACAGTTTTAATGTCCTTTATGCTTTTCACGTTTCTTGGCTTGCTTCTGCTGAAAACGAGCTTCGGCATAGTCGGCTTTTTTTTGACGCTTTTGCGCTTTGTTCGCCGTTTTTGCCTGTTCACGTAATTCACTGATCGCAAGCTGGGCTTTCGTGGAAACGACCGGCTGCCGTTTTTCACGATTGATCAATCGCTGGATACGCTTCGGATTCATTTTCTTTTCAGATTTTCGCTCCGCAGCGACAGTACCGGATTGTTCCAATAAACGCGGCAAACAATTGGCAATGAATTCTAAAACATCCGCATCTTTTGGTTCAGCCCCAAAAACATAACGGATCACTTGGTAATGGCCGTCGGATTCAGCTTCCACCAAGCCACACCAAAAACTGCCATCGAAGTAAATCGTCAACTTCATGATGACACCTCCCTTGAATTTTATTTCAAGCAATGGACAACCCGGGAGGGCAGGTTACTGACATTTTCATGCGGCGGACTACCAACCGCCATGTGTTTTTGTGCTTGATTTAAGTGTACTATTTCTAATCAGAAAATCAATGGCAACCTGTGCGAAGGGGATAGTGGTTGATCAGGGTGATTTTTTGAAGTTGAGAAGCGGAAAGTGTTCAATAATATCCTGCCTAAAGCAGTTCATAATTATTACTGAAAAAGATAAAAAATATCAGATAATCATATTTTTACTTCTCGGAGAAATAATTGAGTCAATAATGGATTGTATATATTTGCTTGTTATAAGTTCCCTCAATATGAATAGTTTTTCGGCTTAAACAAAGGGTTTTGGAGGTTTTTAAGGCTCTGTTTAAAACTTCCATCGTTATAAAAATGAAGTATTTCACTACATTTTAAATGCTATTTTTTAATACTTTTTAAAAATTAGATTAACAAGGGATGATAAGTGCTGTATCGTAATATGTGTAGATAACAGAACGTATTTAAAAAAATGAATTTGTAGAAGGGTGATTATTAAAATGATTAAATTATATGGTTCGGCTAGTTGTAATTCGTGCAGGAAAGCGAAAGCATGGTTGGAAGAACAAGGGCTGACATTTGAAGAAAGAAATATTATTACTGATCCGTTAACGAAAAGAGAACTGAAAGAAATTCTTGCTTTGACTGAAACAGGTACGGAAGAAATCATCGCGACACGTTCAAAAGTTTATAACAAATTTTCTTTTGATTTCAATGATTTGTCTTTCAATGAGTTGGTAGAAGTGATTCAAGAGAACCCTAGTTTGTTAAAACGTCCGATCGTAATGAATGAAACTAAGTTACAAATCGGATTTAATGAAGATGAGATTCATCAATTTATTCCGCGTGAAGTCCGCAAGTTAAATTCGAAGCGCATGACAGAAACTTTGTTTTATATGGATTTGGAAAATCAAAGATTCGCTTAAAATAAGCGGATATCACTTGGAGCAACGTAGTCAAAAGGGATGAGTAATATTGAATAGTCGGCTGCACCACCACCTGTAACCGATGCGTTACGAGTGGTGGTGTCTTTTTTCACTAGCATTTCATCGCTGGAAATTGGGAGAGGAATTCTGGTGTTTGTGCTGAAAGGGGCTTATGGATGACATGACGACGGATTTTGAACAGAGAGCAATTGAGATCATGGTGCAGGCAGGAATCAGCAGGGCGCACATCCAGCTGCAAAAGAAAAATGTTTTTCAAGCTGCATCGGTAGAGAATTATTATGACAAAGTAGAGGACAGCGAGAAGCTCTGCGAAAACATTCCTGTAGAGAAAATTCTTGCGATAAAAACAACTTGGCCCATCGAAGGGAAATCCGTTTATGATCTCTTTATGGGGAGAGTGAATGAGGAAATAGATGCTGAAAAGATCAATCAAAGTTTGAAATCACTAGAAGAAAATGGTTTGGCGTTTCAACAAGCCTTTTATTCTGGGGAGTTTGATCCGCCAATTAACTTTAATTACTATAAAGCAGATGATTGTTATATTCTTCAGCAAGAGGGGCTTCATCGAACAATCGCGGCGAAGATGTTTAACGCTCCGGAAATGTCAGGTCTGGTTACCTCATACGAGCTGAATGAGGAAAAAAAGAAGCAATATGACGATTATATTTCGTTGAAGGAAATCTTGCGTTTAACAGATATCAAAGGCTTGACCCTTGATTTATTTCAAGATAAAAAGGACAAATAAAAGACAACTGCCTCCGTCTAGCGCAATAGAGGCAGTTGTCTTTTTGTGTAACTACATATATCCCTCAGCTTCTTTTCTAGTTAGCCAGAAATGAATGCCGCCCGTGGAATCGGCCCAGCGATTGGGATTAAAATTTTCAGCAACCACATATTCACCCGTCCGATAAATAAAATCACTGTCTACATAAGACACCGCTTCATCGTAAGGCTCGTTCGTATACATATCCTTAATAGACAGGACCTTCGCTTTATCGCAGCGGCAGCAAGAATTGGTCGCGGAAGTTCTGCGAGCATCGGCCGGAATTAATAACTGAACGATCCGGAAATCAAAACACTTTTTATACCCGATAAAAGGACCTTCAGCAGGACAATAAAGATCGAAAAACTTTGTCCGATCATCATGAATAATATCTGTTAAATCGGCGTGCTCCAGCATAGCAAAAAATAAATTCGCCCCAGAAATATCAGCCCCGCGCAAACTGCATCCTTGAAAATCGGTTCCTTGTAAAGACGCATCCCTCAAAATGGCCTCAGAAAAATCACAATCAATACATAGGCAGTTGCTTAAGTTCGCACCGGTCAGATCCGCATTGGAAAAATCTACATGTTCAAAGGTCATGTCATGAAAATTGGCCTGTTGCAGCTTGCGAAATGAGTAATCATGCTCTTTTAGTGTGGCAGTCACGGGAATCCCGTCCTTTCTCAAAGGTCTTTTCTATTATCATTTTAGCATTCTAAAGTCGAAGAAACTATCGCTTATAAATTGATCCAATAAACTTGCACCATTTTTCCATCGACATGGGTAAATTCTCTTTCTAAAGTACCGCCGTTTTTCTGAATCATTTGGGCTGAAGGGCTATTTTCTTTGTAGCAGGCGACCATTGCTTTTTCTAACCCAAGCGTTTGACAATAGGCTAATCCCAGACGCAAGATTTCTGTCGCGTATCCTTTTCGCCGCTCGGATGGACGTACGCCGCAGCCGATGTGACCGCCAAACGCTTGTAAAAAGTCGTTCAATTCATGGCGAATATCGATCGTACCAAGGATTTTTTGATCGCTTTTGCGAATAGCCAGCAGAGTAGTGGAGACTACCCAATCGGAACTTACTGTGGTTTTGTCAGATTGTTTGGCTAAATGCTCTAACCAGGCATCGTAGGATTCCATTTCTATAAGCAGCGAAGAACCGTGTAAAAAGTTTTCGCCATTGGAAAAATGTTCCTCTATGTAGTCAAGAACAGCCGCTTCATGTTTTTTGGCGGGATGGACCAATTGAATTGTTTCCATGAGTTTCTCCTTTTTAATCACTAAGTCTCTTATTGCTAGTGTAGCATGATTGACTTGAATGAAATAGCATAAAAACAGCTTGACCTTCACCTGAAGTTGAATGTTAGGATAATGAAAAGGAGGCGATGAGATGTGGACGATTAAGGAGTTTTCTCAATTGACCGGCGTTTCTCCAGTGGCGTTGCGCTATTATGACAAAGAAAAGATTTTACCCTCTAAACGTTTAGCGAATGGGTATCGTTCGTATGATCAAACGGATTTATTGATAGTAAAAAATTTGGTGGTATTAAAATATGCGGGTTTTTCATTAGAAGACATCAAAACGATGACCTCTTTGTATCACGAGCCGGAAGGGCAGGCGTGCAACGATCAAGCAAATGAAGTGTTAACGCGCAATTTGCAGGAAATGAAGGAGCGGATCAAGCTGTTCAATCAGATTATCGAAGTCGTTGAAGGGATCATGCCACTGTTTGAAAATCACGAATTGTATAAGCTAAATCAGAGCGAACTTAATCAAAGTATTGATCAGATTTTTGATCAAATTTCGACAGGAAAAGGGACGATCACATGAAGAAGAAGGTGAAAATCATGCTGCTGATTGGGTTGGTAGTCTTCGTTTTATTAGGCGGGTACAGGCTGTTTTATTATCAACGGGTTCTGAATTATAAACAGGCTGTTCAGGCGATTCATTTCACGGAACCTGATTTGACTGAGGTGGAAGATGGCGAGTATATTGGTGAGCACGATGTGGATTTTATTCGTGCTAAGGTGAAGGTCAGTGTAAAGGATCAACGTTTCACAGCAATCAAAATGCTAGAGCATTATAATGATCGTGGGGAAAAAGCGGATGCTCTACCAGAAAAAATGCTGGAGCAGCAAAAGATTTCGGTCGATGCCGTTTCGGGGGCCACAAACTCGAGCAAGGTGATTCAAAAAGCAGTTGAAAAAGCATTGATAAAAGAGTAAAAAAGATCGAATCCTTCTCGTTTAAGACAAGAGGATTCGATCTTTTTAGTCATCAATATAAAAGCCGACGACGTTGTACCAATGTCGGTCGTCGTAACTTGTGCGATAGCGGTCAGCAGAGAAGCCTGATAAGGCATAGCCTAACATCATCAAGATAACACCACAACCAATCAGATAGGTAGCGACTTTTGGTAATAAAAGTTTGGATTTCATACCTGGACCACCTTTCTTTGGAAAATGTTTCTGCGAATGATACGCATCAAGCTGCGATGCATGTTCATGAAGACTGCGCTGAATTTATAGGTCAGCCACATGCACAAAAGACCGAAGCCGAATAGGAACATTCCCGCACCAAGTTGTGTTACACCCATAAAGAATGAATCGAATAGGACAAATGGACTGGTGAATGCCGCAGCAACACCGCCAATAATTGTACCGCCAGCCAAACATGCTCCTGTAAATGGAATACACCAGATTACGATATCGATACTCAACAAAACGAGGAAGGCGGCTAGTGCCAAACTACCCCATAACGGGAATCCAAGAACTAAAAGGCTGATCCATAGCCAGTTAAAGCGCCGAGGAACCTTTACTTCCGTTGGGATGCCCGCAGCTTCATAAGCCAGCTGCTTAGGGTCCCCTAATTTTTTGACGGCCGCTCTTTCAGAATAGCCATCCTCCATCAAGTCTAAAATCATTTCATCATAATATTCAATCAAGCGATGGACTTCGCTAGGTCTGACTTCATAGGCTAAATAATTGCTTAACTCCTTGATAAACTCCACTCGATTCATTCTTCAACACTCCTTCTGATATAATTGTGAACCGCTTCTACATCGTTCCATTCTTGTAAAAATTTCTGAATACTGGCAAATCCTAAATCTGTTAAGTGGTAGTATTTTCGCAAGCGACCATTGTGGACTTTCGAATAGGTAGCCACCTTCTTATTTGTCTCTAACCGTTTTAAGATCGGGTAAAGCGTTGATTCGGTAATCGCGATACGTGGATGGATTTCTTTGACGATTTGATAGCCATAGGAGTCAACATCTACTAGCGAGGCCAATACACAATACTCAATCAAACCCTTTTTCAATTGACTATCCATCAACAACACCTCTTTATACGTTATACTATACATTACATAGTATAGAGGAACTATAGGACTTTAGGCCTATTTTCAAATTAATTAAATAAAATCAGCAAGACCAAATGAAGCCCAGCGATTATCCCAGCAGAATAAATTATCAACAAAGAAATAAAACCGGTAAGCTGATTATTCGGATGTTTTCTAAACAGGAAATGTAGAACCAAATGACCGATCAAAAAAATATCAATTACATAAAAGAGGGCTGTATTCGCGGACAGAAGCAGGAAAAATAAAAGGGCATACAGAAGAATATGAGGCAGAGTGAAGACCCAATAAGCCGTTTGTTCAGGCAAGTTTCTTATGCCAATGAACAGCATCCATTCTTTATGACGGACGGCATCCATTTCATGAGTCAGTAATAGCGCCAATTCGATAGCGAAAAGCAGGGTTAAAAAGATATTCATGGATTTCTCCTTTTTATTAATGGTGTGCCTCCTTTCATTTTAGAGGACATGGTGCATGTTGAAAAGGGTGTACGGGTTAAAATAGAATGTCGCAGGAAATAAAAAATCTCCTTTTAATTGATGGTAAACTATAAATAGAAGGAATTTAATCATGCCGATTATTTTAGTGGAAGAAAGAGGGAGTCGATTCAATGACAGAGATATTTTTAGTAGAAGACGATCAGGTGATCGCCAAAAATTTAATCATCTTACTTCAAGCGGAGGGCTTCGTTGTTACGCATGCCGCCAATATGAATGACGCGTTCGCAAAGGTGCGTGAAAATAAATTTGACCTGGCCTTGGTTGACGTTTCTTTACCCGATGGCAATGGCTTCACGGTTTGTACAGAGATCAAAGCGTTGCAGGAGATTCCGGTCATCTTTTTAACGGCTTCTGCTGATGAATCTAGCGTGGTCACTGGGCTGACGATGGGGGCGGATGATTATATTACCAAACCGTTTCGTCCTAGAGAATTGGTCGCGCGGATCAAAAACGCCTTACGAAAAAGTGGACAGGTACAAAACGCTTTTGAGGTTTTAGGACTGAATGTGGACAGTACAAGCGGGAGCGTGCGAAAAAATGGCAGTGACGTTTTTCTTTCGGCTTTAGAATATCGTTTATTGCTGGTTTTTGTGAATAATCCGAAAAGTATACTGACTCGAGAACGATTATTGGATGAATTATGGGACGCGGCTGGCGAATTTGTCAATGACAATACGTTAACGGTCTATATCAAGCGACTGCGGGAGAAAATTGAGGATGAGCCGGCAAAACCGCAAATTATTCAGACCGTTCGCGGGATAGGCTATCGATTAGGAGGTAGTAATGTTTAGAAATCAAGAGATCCGCAGGCTAGTTTGCGTTTTTGTTGCGGTTTCGCTTATTTTTACAATCATCGGATTTTACTTGAGTTTGCCTTCGGGTATCCTCGTTTTATGTGCCAGTCTGATTTTTGGCGGTATCTTTTTTCTTTCAACGAAAGCACGCTATGAACGAATCGCTCAAATTTCTGATCAAATTGATCTGGTCTTACATAATGAAGAGCATTTATTTATTGAAGAATTGAAGGAGGGCGAGCTGTCGATTTTACAAAGTGAAATCGCAAAAATGACGCTGCGGATTCGCGAGCAGAATGCGGCCTTGCGGAAGGAAAAAGAAAATCTGGCGGATTCGTTAGCGGATATTGCCCACCAGCTGCGGACACCACTAACCTCGGTCAATCTCATCTTGTCTTTAGCGGCTGAGAGCACGGATGAAAGAGAACGTAATATGAGTCTCCGCGAAGTGGAAGCATTGCTTTTACGCATGGATGGCTTAATTACTGCTCTGTTGAAGTTATCTCGTTTGGATGCGGATGTCGTGCAGTTTCAAAATGAGCCGATCAATCTTTTAGCATTGGTCGACGCGGCACTGCAGCCATTTTCCGCTTCTCTTGATTTACATGAAATTCAGACAACGATGGTCATTTCTTCAGACATAACGATTCAAGGTGATTTTATTTGGCTGTCAGAAGCGCTGCAAAATATTTTTAAAAATTGTATCGAGAGTATCGGAAAACAGGGAAAGATCGATATCCAGGGAGTCGAGAATCCCTTATTCATCGAAATCACCATTCATGATACTGGCAAAGGATTCGAAACGGCGGATTTGCATCATGTCTTTGAGCGCTTTTACCGTGGGGAAAATGGCAGTTCAACAGGATTTGGCATCGGGATGTCGCTTAGCCAGTCGATTATTCGGCGCCAAGGCGGGACGCTCGTTGCTAAAAATCATCCAGAGGGCGGTGCGCTTTTTGTCATTCGTTTTCCAAAGTGACGGATCTCTCACTTAGAAGTCACCGTGCTGAAAGGTGAATGTTCTATTCTATAAGTGAACCATAGGGAAGGGGGCTCATAGTATGGAGCTGTTGAAAATCGAACACCTCAGCAAGGTTTATGGCAAAGGGGAGAATCAAGTCGTCGCGCTGGATGATGTGTCGTTGACGATCGAAAAGGGTGAATTTACCGCGATCATCGGCGCGTCGGGTTCTGGGAAATCGACGCTGCTGCATATGATCGGCGGAGTGGATATACCTACCAGTGGAAAAGTATATCTGGATGGACAAGATGTGTATGCGCAGAACAATGAAAAACTAGCGATTTTTCGCCGGCGCCAAGTTGGACTGATCTATCAATTTCACAATTTGATTCCAACGCTAAATGTGGTGGAAAATATCACGCTGCCGGTCTTGATGGACAGGCGTAAAGTGAATCAAGGACGTCTAACTGAATTATTGGAGCTTTTAGGCTTGAGTCAACGAAAGGAGCATTTGCCGAATCAGTTATCCGGCGGGCAGCAGCAGCGGGTTTCAGTTGGTCGGGCACTAATGAATGCACCAGCGGTTTTATTGGCGGATGAACCAACGGGCAGTTTAGATAGTAAAAATGGACACGAAATTATCAATTTGCTGAAATTGAGCAATCGAAAATATGGTCAAACGCTAATCGTTGTGACCCATGATGAGGAGATCGCGCTGCAGGCGGATCGGATCATCGGAATATCCGATGGCCGAGTGACTCGTGACGAGAGGATGATGCAATCATGAACATCTTCAATAAAGTCACACTGCAAAATTTGAAGAAGAATCGCACGCGGACATTGGTGACGATCATCGGTGTTATCCTGTCGACTGCTATGATTACGGCAGTCGCGACGTTCGCTATCTCGCTTCAACAGTATATGGTAAAGGGCTCGGCGCAAAAATACGGAGATTGGCATGTGGAGTTTTTAGCAGCGGATTCGAATTTTGCGAAACAACAAGCACAGAATAAGGCTGTCTTAAAGACAACGTCATTCGCCGATATTGGTTATAGCAAGTTGGCCGGCGGTAAGAATCCAAATAAGCCCTATTTGTTTGTGGCGGGATTCGATCAAACGACCTTTGATACATTACCAATAAAACTGCTTTCCGGCAGATTGCCGAAAAACGGTCATGAGGTAGTGATCCCAGCCCACGTTGCGGCTAACGGCGGAGTGAAATATTCAATCGGAGAAACACTTTCTTTGTCACTTGGGGAACGAGTGTCAGGCAATAAACAACTCAATCAACATGATCCTTACGAAAATCCGAAAAAAAAGCAAGAAACGTTGAGAGAGACGAATCAGAAATCGTATAAAATCGTGGGTATTTGCGAACGACCGGGCTTTGAAGAAAAGACGGCGCCAGGCTATACCTTGCTGACGATCGCAGATCAAGCTGAGAAACGAGGACGACTCAGTGTTTTTGTCACGCTTAAAAATCCGCGAAAAGCTCGTTCCTACGCTAACAGTATCGCCAAGAATCAATCATACACACTTAATGATGATGTTTTACGTTTTATGGGAGCTTCGGATGATCGGGTTTTCAACCTATTACTCTATTCGATCGGGGCCATTTTAGTTGCATTGATCATGTTAGGTTCAGTTTTTCTGATTTACAATTCTTTTACGATCTCATTAAATGAACGGATGCGGCAGTTTGGAATTTTGGCATCGGTTGGCGCAACGCCCAAGCAGCTGCGAAACTCTGTCCTGTTTGAAGGATTTTGTATCGGAGCGGTAGGGATTCCAGTGGGATTATTTGTGGGGATCGGAAGTATAAAAATTGTGATCGCCCTTGTTGCGAAAAATTTCAACAATATTTTATATGCAGATATTCCGCTGGTTTTATCGCTGTCCATTCCTGTGTTGCTTGCGGCGGCCGTCATCAGTCTGATTACGATTATGATTTCAGCGTATATTCCGGCTAGAAAAGCGGCCAATACACCAGTGATGGAAAGTATTCGTCAATCCAACGAAGTGAAGGTATCGGCGCATGAAATCAAGCTAACAAAGTTTTCTGAAGGGCTTCTTGGATTAGAGGGCATGCTGGCTTTAAAAAATTTCAAGCGCAACAAGAAACGTTACCGAACAATTATCTTATCCTTAGCCTTGAGTGTCGTTCTCTTTGTATCGGCACGGGCGTTTGGAAACAACTTGCAGCAATCGGCCAAACAAATGGTGGTCGATTCGGACTATGATATTATTTTGACAAGTTCCGAAATGAAGGAGAGCGAAATGTTTCACCTTTATGATAAGCTTCAAAACGTTACGGGCATTACGGAAAGCTCCTACCAAGCCATTGCCTCCTATACCAGTCCAATAAAAACGAGTGATTTTTCGCCTCGTTATCGTCAATCGGAAAATGATTTAACAATGGAACAGACTACGCGGGCGGTGGATGTTCAATTTATCGAAGACAAAGAATACCTGAAATTTATCAAGGAGCAGAATTTTTTGCCCGTCAAGGAATACACAGGTGACGGGAGCAAACTAATCGCGGTTGCTAAGAAAAGAATCGAGCAGGAAAAAGGCAAAAGCGAACTGATTGATTTGTTTGCGAAAGATAGCATGGAATTATCGATAATTCCAGAAATCGATGGCAAACCTGCACCAAGCCAGCAGAAAACGGTCTCGGTCAAATTTGCCGATACTTATCCATTAGATACGCTGCCGCGGCAACCTGCTGCAAAACAGCCTTACGTGTTTATGCTGATTGCGCCATATGCCATGAAGGCTAAGTTTTCTCCTGCCGGGATTGAGCAAACGATGGGACTAACTTTTCTGTCAAAACAGCCCGCGCGTTCAACGGCGACTATAAGAAAAATCATTGAACAGGAGGGAGTTACAGCCTCCTATGATCTCTACAATCTCCATGAAATATTTGAACAAAATCGCAATACTATTTTTGTGGTGAATATTTTCAGCTATGTTTTTGTCGCGATGATCTCATTGATTGCGATCGCGAATGTATTTAACACAATTTCGACCAATATTCAGTTGCGGCGGCGAGAACTGGCGATGCTGCGCTCGGTGGGAATGACTGATCGTGAGTTTAATAAAATGATGATGATCGAATGTGCCTTTTACGGTTCGCGTTCATTGTTGTGGGGCGTACCAATCGCGGGCATTATTTCGTGGCTGATTTATAAAGGGATGACAAAGGGTGGTGCGGAAATCGCGTTCCAATTTCCTTGGAGCAGTATTTTGATCAGCATCCTAGGCGTATTCTTAATTGTAGTAATCACAATGCTTTATGCAGTAAACAAGATCAAAAAAGAAAATATTATTGACGCGCTGCGGGATGATTTGACCTGATAGACGCAATAAAAAAATCAAGTGTGATAGCCGCACTTGAATTTTTTTTGCTTTAAAAACAAACCAGATATACTCGGATTATCTATGCCGCAGGTTGTTAATCTTCATTCGCCGGATCATTTCTGTGGTAATTTGTTCTACGATGTTGATCGTTGTTTTGGGTGATCGTTGGCTTCTTGGAATATCGATTTGATAGATTTGCGCCACACGGCCAGGATTTGAGTCCATTAAGACGACACGATCGGAAAGCTGAACAGCCTGTTGGACATCATGAGTGATCATGACAATCGACTTCGTGGCAATTTGATTGCCAAGCCAAATTTTCAATAGATCATTGGATAATTGACTAGAGGTAATGATGTCCAGTGCTGAGAAAGGTTCATCCAGCAATAACAGGCTAGGCTCAATGGCCAAGGCACGGGCGAAGCCGACTCGCTGCTTCATGCCGCCGGAGAGCTCGCGGGGATAAGCCTTCTCAAAGCCGGTGAGTCCAATCATGTCGATCAGATTACTTACACGTTTTCCCATTTGCTCACGTGAGATATCGTCGCGATTTTCCAGTCCAAAGCTGATATTCTTTTCTACAGTTAACCATGGAAATAAGGCGAAATGCTGGAATACCATGCTGATGTTGGCGTCTGGTTCGGTAATGGTTTTATTTTCAAATGTAATTTCGCCTTTGGTTGGTTGAAGCAGTCCGGCAATACTTCTTAGCAGGGTTGATTTTCCTGTCCCTGATTGTCCGATAATACTCAGAAATTCGTTGTTTTTAACGGTCAAGTCGACATTTTCCAGTACCTTTAAATGTTCCTTATGTCCTTCAATTTCAAATTCTTTGCAGACTGATTTGACGTTTAATAATTCGTTATTTTCCATTCTTCTATTTTGTATAGCTGAAGCAATCGGCTTCAACCTACTTCTCCTTTCGTTTGAACGCTTATTAAATTTTGATGCGTTTTAATAATGAAATTTTTCTTTAGCCACTCGATATAGGGGCTGCCAGATGAAGGCAATGCAGAGGCCTACCATAAAGCACATCGCCAATGTTCCAAGAGCAGACTTGTCTTTGATGCCGTCATTGACGGAAATATAGTGGCCCAATCCTGTGACATCGATCGATTTCTTTCCCCATTGAATACTTTCAGCCGCAATGTCGGCATTCCAAGCAGCTCCAGCAGCATTGATAATCGCAGTGATGATGTAGGGCAAAATGGAGGGAATAAGGTATTTTACCCACCATTGCCATTTAGATAATTTAAAAATTTTCGTGACATCTCGAATATCGTCCGGGATCGCTAAGTAACCAGCGATAACATTGAAGAAGTAGTACCATTGACAGCCAACCATAATCAAGGGCAACAGCCACCATTCCAATCTATTGAAGCCCATGCTGATAAAAATAACGATAAAGGGCGTGTAGACATTAGATGGAATCGATCCTAGGATTTGACCGATTGGCTGAACAAAGTTTAAGCGGCGATTGTCACTCGCTACCCAAATCGCTAAAGGCGTAAAGATCAATCCGGCAACAATCATCGCCAATGTAACCCGTAAAGTAGTATACAGCGTCAATTTCGGGATCATCCCAAAATCTTGATGGGGCAAGAAATGATAGAGCTTGATGGCATAAACGATCACTAAGATGGCCAGACCGACGTACCACAGAGTTTTAAAGAAATTACGAAACCTCGCCACTAGCTTATAGAGCCGATCCAGCTTTAAGAAATACCAAATTTTCGGCAGTTTATAGATCCAAAAGTGACTGAAGGCCGAGAAAAAACGGGAGCAGCGTTTGGTTAATGTCGCCTCTTTGAGCACTCGATAAATAATAGATTTTGGCGGAACAGAGCTTTCGACATCGGTCTCATACTTAAAATAATAGGTTGCGCGAACTAACGGCTGAAAGACTAAGAAGTTGAGAATCACAACATTCAGCAGCAGTGCCAAGACAGCCCATAGACAGGCCTTAAAATCGGCACGATCCAATGCAATCTGAATGTACGAGCCGATTCCAGGTAAGAAAAGTGTCGTGTCTTTCGGAATAGCCACGGAGGCCTGCTCACTGGCGACTAAGGCGAACCAAGCCGCTGTTTGAGAAATAATCACGTTCCACAGCAGTCCTGGAATCGCGTAAACAAACTCTAAGCGCCAAAATTTTTCCCAAGGGTTGTATTTGAATTGATCCGTGACATTGGACAAGTCAGAGGGGATGACCTCCATGATTTGGTAGAGGGTCAACATAATATTCCAAGCTTGTCCGGTGAAAATCGCAAAGATCGCGACACATTCCGCGCCTAGTACGTTTCCGGGGAAAAGCCCCAACAGCCAAGCGGTGGTGAAGGTCAAGAAGCCCAGCAGCGGCACGGATTCTAAAAAGTTGACCATGGGCAAAATGATTCGTCGAGCAGTTTTGTATCTCACTGCCAGTACGCCGAACACAAATGAAAAGAGAAAGGACCAAAACATCCCGACAATCATTCGAAACATTGTCCGAATGGAAAAGTAAACTAAGTTCGAAGCAGCAAGAAAATCGTGGGTTTTACTTGCTGTTGCTAAAAAGTCTTCTGAGGGCAGTGAATGGAGCGGTCGATTCATTTTTATCAAAGAGAAGATCAAGATGAATGCAAACAACACTACGATCACTAAGAATGTAAGATTTCCGATCCCTTTCTTTAGTGTGCTGTTTTCTTTGGATGGTGCGCGTAAAACGTTCAATGGAAAAACCTCCTAAAAAATCATATTAAGGAGGTCGCCGAATAAACAGTTTTATCAGGAAATCACGTTAATTGAGCTTTGGCTTTCTGAGACGTAAGAAAAGATCTTCTAGTTATCTTAGGAAAGCCTTAATTCGACAATCCCTGCTTTACTCGTTACTGTCTCTCGACATTTCCGAGCGATAACCTATGTTCTTCAGAGTAACCTCACCTAATATGATTTTTATTTTATTGTGCACACCCATCATACTCGTGAAGGGGGAGAAAGCAATTGCCTTAAAGCGGCCGGCTGATTTCTCGAAAGGGAGAGTCAGTATAAATAAAGGCTTTCTGCGACTTTTCGCTTTTTGGATAATCGCTTTCCAGATTATTGGAACGGGCAGCTATTGATGCGTTCAATCAATGATCCTGTTTTTCGTTCAAAAAGTTATTAAAAAAATATCAATCAATCGTTAATCGCTGTTAAAGAACTTCTGTTATCAAATGTTTTTCCTTGATTATTTGGGGTGAGTAAGAGCAAAATTAGGTTGACCTAAAATATTGCGTGCTTGGAAGTGAAAAAAATGTCAATTGAAAAATTAGAGTATTTCTACCTTATCGCTAAATACAACAGCCTTTCTAAAGCTTCTCAGGAGCTGTATGTAGGCATTTCCTCATTAAGTTCGGCACTGAAAAGTCTTGAAAATGAACTTGGCTACGATTTATTTCTTCGCCATGGGAAGAAATTGGTATTAAGTGAAGAGGGAGAAAAAATCCTGCCGTTTGTTAAACGGATTATTGAGGAGGCCAAGAAAATTCATTTTCCGCTCTATCAAATGATTGATCGGCCTTCCTTTAAAGTAGGAATCAGCGAATCAGTTTTGATATTCGAAGCGGGGGAGTGTGCTTGCAGGGATGAATCCTACACAATCAACTATATTAATGCGGCTCCGCTAGAGCTGTTTAATCAGTTAAAGCAAAAGGAAGTCGATCTGGTAATCACCAGCAGTGTGGTGGAGGACCCACAATTTGAACGAACGTCTTTGATCCGTTCAAAAATGGTCTTGGCCGCCAATGCCTCCCTAGTGAAAAATGAACTGAAGCAGGCAACCGCCGAAGATTTAGAAAAAATGCCTTTTATTGTCTTAACAGATCATTTAGGGCATCGGCAGCTAACTCAACGAACAGCGAACTTTTTCAATATTGCACCTGATTATCTTTATTGCCATGACAGCTTAGGGATTCATAAATGGCTGAAGGAGAAAAAAGGGGTTTTTGTGATCCATGCGATTGAAAAGGAGCTGTTAGCCAGCGAGTCGATTCATTTTCTGGCTTTACCTAGCGCCTTAAGCCTGGAATTCTATTTATATAAAAATAAAACCAGTCATCATGCTTTTGATATTGAGGCGGTCGAAAATGACCTAAAACGGATTTTCAAAGAGATAGAAATTAAAGGGAATGGCCGACCGGCCCTAAGCAGCCAATAATTTTAAACAATAAAAACAGCGTATGAGTGTCTCCGTCAGAGAACTTATACGCTGTTTTCGTCGTTATCAAGGGACAAACCCATTTTTAGTTTTAACAGTAGGCAGCGCACCGGTTTCTGTATTATCTGGTGTGCCGATGTAGGTATTGCCGTTGAGGGAGGTAGATTCCTTGTCTTCGGCCGCTTCATCTTGAACAGAGTAGTCGCTTTGATAGAGATAGTCGCCGTCGGTATGGAAGACAAAACCTTTTTTGTCTTGTTCATTTTTTTTGTCAATCCCGAGACTCACTCTCAGTTCGTGGCTTACATAATCGATGCTATCTGGATACAGCTCCACCATGCTGCGACCTTGGTTGCTGAAGGTTCGCCAATCAAAAGTGAGACGCTGCTTTTCGTAGTCACTGTAAACCAAGCCGTTTTTCATCAGCGCCAGCAGCTGATCGGTGGTAATGTCTGTTTGGATATTGTTATTAAAGGAATCAATGATACCTGTAAGATTTTTGACGGCTTCTTTGGATTTTAATTTATTTCCGACGGATTGGATGATTTCCTGCTGGCGGAATCCGCGCATGATATCGTTATCGCTGTGGCGTTCCCGCGCATAAGACAGGGCCTTTGTCCCGTCGACATGTTGTTTTCCTTCGTCAAAGTGAATCGCGCCCGGGCCGTCCTTCGTCACACCGTCAAAAGAATGCTGGACATCAATATCGATTCCGCCGATCGCATCAATGAACTTAATGAAGGATAAGAAATTGAACACGCAATAATGATCAATCGGAATGTTCAATAATTTTTCTACCGTATTGATAGAAGCGGTCGGTCCGTCAAAGGTGTACGCCGCCTCAATCCGCTGGTTGCCGTGATAATTTTTTGAATCAATCGGCACAAAGCTGTCTCGAGGCAGACTGCAGAAGGTAATCTTTTTGGTCTTATTATTGAGCGTGACGACCATCATGGCGTCAGTCCGCGTGGTACCCAGCTTTCTTTCGATCGTATTGTCCAAACCCATGATCAAAAAGGCTTCAGTATCCTTTTTGTTCTTAGTGTGATACTCATTTTTTATAGGATGATAGCCGTTATCCAGCGTTTTCCTTAAATGCTGGTTGGCGAGTAAAAAATAGGCGGAAACAGAAATGGTGCACATTAAAATCGCTGTGAGACAAAGTAAAATAATCTTTTGCGCTCGTTTCATGATAAGACTTCCTTTCGATATAAAACGGATTTGTATTAACAAAAAGGATAGCCCTCTTACATACAATAAGAAGGCTATCCTTTCGTGTCCTCTCATCGTCTGAGTTTTAGCACTATACAACGTAAAGAAGATCCTTAGCTATATTTAGAAAAGCCTTAATTCGACAGTTCCTGTTTTACACATTGGCATCTTTCGATGTTTCTGCGCAATAGCATATGTTTGTATAGAAGCCTCACCTAACAAGGTATTTGCTGCTGTTAACTGAGTATATAATAACGGTATTGGATAAAAGAAAATAGTTGGATACTTTTTCTTAACAATATATTTAAAATTGAAATTACTAAACAAACATTGTTGAATAGGCGAAAAGGCTTTACGAAAAAAACGAAAAGAGCGTATTAAAAGAACGCTTTTCATATTTTTGTTTTTTAAAAATAACTATTTTAAGGTAATTGAAGCTGCTACTGACCCAATAAGTAGTAAGGCCAGAAAAGAAACGAGGGGACATTAGGGAAAAATTTTATGATTGAGAAAGGAACATTCTGACATAACACTTTCAGTTCAAAAAAAGTCAAAGCTGGGGTCTTTTAGGCACCACTGCTTATTGCGAAAAAAGGTTATCTGCGATATTTTAGGTTTGCCTAAAATAATTATAAGAGCTTTTTTTGAAAGAAGGAATTTGATTGAATGATCCGCATCCAAACAAAAGAAAGGTGACGCACACGAAGCATCACTTAGTAGAATATGCAAACGGACCGTCACTGGAAGAAATCAACGGAACTATCGAGGTTCCCAAAAATATGGGCTTCTGGAAAACTCTATTCGCTTATTCAGGCCCTGGGGCATTAGTTGCCGTTGGCTATATGGACCCGGGAAATTGGTCAACCTCGATTACCGGGGGACAGAATTTTCAATACCTGCTGATGTCGATCATCCTCATGTCTAGTTTGATCGCCATGCTGCTGCAATATATGTCAGCCAAATTAGGAATCGTGTCTCAAATGGATTTGGCTCAGGCGATTCGAGCGAGAACCAGCAAATCATTGGGCGTCGTTCTGTGGATTTTAACGGAGCTGGCGATCATGGCAACGGATATCGCTGAAGTAATCGGGGGAGCCATCGCTCTTTACCTTTTGTTCCATATTCCCTTATTCATCGCGGTGTTCATTACCGTTTTTGATGTCCTGCTGCTGCTTTTATTGACTAAAATCGGATTTAGAAAAATCGAAGCAATCGTCGTAGCATTGATTGTCGTCATTTTTATTATTTTCGCCTATCAAGTAGCACTGTCAAAACCGGCTTGGAACGAGGTTATCAAAGGACTGGTGCCAAGTGCTGAGGCATTTTCAACGAGTCACCCCGTCGCTGGACAAACACCCTTGACCGGCGCATTGGGAATTATCGGAGCAACCGTGATGCCGCACAATCTTTACTTGCATTCTTCGATAGTACAAAGTCGAAAAATCAATCACAACGATCCGGAAGATATTGCGCGGACCTTGCGCTTTTCAAAATGGGATTCGAATATTCAGTTGACAATGGCCTTTTTTGTCAATTCTCTGCTCTTAATTATGGGAGTGGCGGTTTTCAAAACAGGCAGTGTCGCAGACCCGTCATTTTTCGGTCTGTTCAAGGCTTTATCAGATCCTACTGTAATGAACAACTCCATCTTGGCCCACGTAGCAAGTTCAGGTATTTTGTCGATTCTTTTCGCGATTGCTTTATTGGCTTCGGGACAAAATTCAACGATTACCGGGACACTTACGGGGCAAATCATTATGGAAGGCTTCGTTCATATGCGGGTGCCAATCTGGTTGCGGCGGTTGGTCACCCGACTCCTGTCAGTTATCCCTGTATTGATCTGTGTGTTGATGACCAGTGGGAAAAGCGACGTAGAGGAGCATATCGCGATCAATAATTTGATGAACAACTCGCAAGTCTTTCTGGCTTTTGCCTTGCCATTCTCGATGCTGCCGCTGCTGATGTTTACCGATAGTCGGATTGAGATGGGCGAGCGTTTCAAAAACTCTTGGCTGATAAAACTCTTGGGCTGGCTCTCAGTTTTAGGCCTGATCTTTTTGAATATGAAGGGCTTGCCGAATCAAATTGAAGGATTCTTTGGCGATGCAGCGACGACGAGCCAGCTTCAATTCGCTGATAATCTGTCGTATGGAATCATTGTCCTGGTTCTGCTCGTTCTAATTTGGACCATTATTGAGCTGTACAAGGGAGACAAACGCTATGCCCAGCAACTGAAAACGACTAGAGCAGAAGGGAAGAGTGAAGATGAATTTTAAGAAAATTATGGTTGGTGTAGACGATAGTCCAGATGCACTAAAGGCATTTCGTTATGCCATCCAAGAGGCGCGTCAGGCGATGGCTGAATTGATTATTGTTTCTATATTAGAGGAAAAAAATATCAATGTGTATCAATCCTTGGATAAGAATTATTGGGAAAAGGAAATGAATGAGTTGAGAGAGCGAAGCGAGAAGTACAAACAGGAAGCGCTCGCCTCTGGGGTCGTTCGTGTTACCACAATCGTCAATGAAGGCAATCCGGGGGAATTGATTGTCAATAAATTTATTCCGATAAACCAGCCAGATCTGCTGGTCATCGGAGCGAAATCGACGAGCAGAATAAGAGATTTTTTCGGAAGCCAAGCTGCTTATATGGCGAGATACGCCAAAATATCGACGATTATTATCCGCTGATTTTTAAAAAAGATTCGCCTGTCAGAGCTGACGGGCGAATCTTTTTCGTTTCTATTAACGCGGATCAATTACTTTTAATGCTTTCTCTGGGACTTGGTCACGCCGGATTTCTTCATAGGTTTCAATGTGAGCCCCTTTATTAATGAGCTTCAAGTAACGATTAGTCTGGAGTTCGGACATCCCGTCAAATTGCACGGTTCGTGTTTTGCCGTCCTTGTTTGCCGCAATTTGCTGATAGCTGGCAGCCCCATGGATATCCACCGATTGGGGCTTCGTTGTTTTCACATAGATTTCGCTTTTCGGAACTAAAGGATTAAGTTGATCCAAAACCCCGGCGACCTCACTGGTTGAATGTTTAGAATAAAGCATGGTACCGAATAATAAAATGAGGGCTCCGATAAGGACACCAAGTATTTTTTTGATCATAACTCTTTTTCTTCCTTTCACCTTTGATACCTTTAGCTTACCAATGATGAAGGTATCAAAAATCGGGCGAGGGACCTATCTGCGACTAACAAAACTGTCACACAGTCGGCGGCGGAGATTGAAGAAACTGCCGGGAGTGAGTATACTTATACAATAGTAGGAAAGTCATTTATAGGCAGACAAGTCAGACAGGTGCAATCGGTGTTGCAGGCGATGGAACAAGTGATTATAGGAGGAAATTATGAAATTTTTTCTAGACACAGCGAATATTGAAGAAATCGAACGAATCAATCAGCTTGGCTTAGTGGATGGTGTAACGACAAATCCCACGATTATCGCAAAAGAGGGCAAAGATTTTGAATCCGTTATCAAAGAAATTTGTGCGTTGGTAGATGGGCCGGTCAGTGCAGAAGTCACCTCGTTAGATAGTGATGGGATGATTCGTGAAGCGCGGGAGATCAATCAATGGGCCGCCAATATCGTGGTGAAGATCCCGATGACAGAGGCCGGACTAAAAGCCGTTCACACAATTTCTAAAGAAGGAATCAAAACCAATGTCACCTTGATTTTTTCGGTAGCTCAAGGGTTGATGGCCGCAAAAGCTGGGGCGACGTATGTCAGTCCGTTCTTAGGGCGGCTGGATGATATTGCCTCTGACGGGATTCAATTGGTGAGTGATCTAAGAGAAATTTTTGATATCTATGACTTTAAAACTGAAATCATTGCGGCAAGTGTTCGCAATCTTGGGCATGTCGAAGCCTCTGCATTAGCGGGTTCAGATATCGCTACGATCCCAGGAAATCTATTCGAGAAATTATGGAGCCATCCATTGACGACGAATGGGATCGCCCAATTCGAAGCCGATTGGCATGCCTACCAAGCAAAACAATAAAAAATCAGTGAGCAGATTTTTGCTCACTGATTTTTTTTATTTTTTACGATTTCGACGAACCATGATAAAGGCAATTAGAGCTAAGATAATGACGCCAGCCACCGTTAACCAGGTTCTTCTTTGTTCACCGGTTTTTGGTAGGAAGCTAGAACCGCTGTTGTCTTTTTTATCGTTTTTAGCCGGGGCGTTGTTCTCAGCGCTTTTTGTCGTTGAGGCTGTTGATTCTTCGGTTGTCGAAGTATCTGTTGTACTTGAACTTGTCGTTCCAGCCCGAACAGCATCATCTTTCGCATACCGCGCGATCCAAGCAATAATCCCAGGGAAAAAGTTTCCTTGCGTTCCAATCATTTGTTCTTGAAGCGGTGAAATGTGTTTTAGGACATTTGTTAACTCCTGATTGCTCATTTGACGAATCGGCATAAAGGAGCTATTGCTAGGGTACAGTGCCGCTAAGTATGCCTGCAAGCTGTCAAGTTGATCAATCATTTCAAGAGCATTGGTGTAATTATTTGGATTGTAATTTAAAATATTTTCGATTTTACTCCAAGATAGCGTGTTGTCTTTATAAAGTGCCTGTAAGATTCGAGCATAACCGCCGACATCCAAGCCGTAGGTATCTGCGCTGATTCGTTGGCACAAATTCATTGCATTCAATAATTGCTGGTCAGAATAACCGTCAACTTCGCTTGATGAAATTAAACTTTTCATTGATTCGTCTTTCAACATTTCGCGAATTTTTTCAGGATCTTGCTCGTTGCCGACAGGATCGTTACTCTTTTTCACGCCAGTCTCTTTTTCAATTTGCTCAACCGTTTTATCTTTGGCTTTCTGAATATCTTTAACTTCGCTGTTATCAGCAGGCGCGGCTGAGGTTGATTCAGTAGTCACACTAGAGTCAACAGTTCCGTTGTCACTGCTTGCTTCAACGGGAGTCGTCTGTTCGGTTGCGGCTACAGGGGAATTCTCTGCTGGAGCCGAATTCTCAGTTTCAGCATTCGCGCTGATGGGGAATAGAATGAATAGCGATAAAGCAAATAGTAATTTTTTCAAAAATCTCACTCCTTAGTCAATGTTGTGAATGTCCTTCATGCCGTGTCTCATCCAACGAGATCTTTCAAACAATTTGTCGATAAGAACTTTTTATACCTCCAATTATTTCAAGCTGCAATGAGTTAAACAGGCAATTTAATCTTTTCGTAACATTATTGTAACATAAGAAATGTATCTGTAAAGTATTAATGTGAATTTTTTTTCAAATTTATTTTGCGGCGCGATATCCGGCTTTTTTTGCTTCATCAATTGTCTTGAACCACGCTCTTGGATTCGTAGTATTGTCGTAATATTTGCTGCCGGGCAAGTGGTAGACACCGCTTTTTGAACCCTTGATCAATCCTTTGCCGGAGCTATCAACGTATTCTTTCTCGGGAGAAGCAGTCGAGGACGTTAATGAAGTTGATGATTGCGACTTAGTGCCGATCGTACTAGTGCCGTCCGCATAATTTAAGTTGACGCCTTCTTGCACATTAAAAATGTAGACATTGAAATGAATATCGTCGTTGCCGATAGATTGAGCCATCATGTGGACGCCACGAGCTAACAGTTCATCGCCGCGAAAAACAGGAACGACAGAATAGCGAACGTAATTTTTATTACTTTTTTCTAAATAGTATTTGATATCCATTTCAAACCGCAGCATCTCCGGACTGTTCAATTGCCGAGTTCCAGTGATCAAGTTTTTCCAATTGGCATTTTGTCCGGTTAATTGATACCCGATCAGGTGAGAACGATTGAAGAGATATTGGCCGTTGATTTTTTTATTGTGCCAACCTGTCGGCGTGACGCTGGAAATCTCGCCGCGTTTCTCAGTGGGCATCAATTTTTTATTTAGTAAAGCTTCCGCATCAGTCGCTCGATTCAAATGATCCAAGTCGCCGAATTTTTCCCAAGGACCATTCGCAGTGGAAAGGTCCTCTTTAGAAAAAGTCGGTTTATTTTGATTGATCTCGATCGTCTGAGTATCTTCATAGTTAAGCTGAGCCAAATCCTGCTGTGCTGAAACGACTTGCGATTGTGTTTGTGTCGTTGCTGGTGTGGTCGTTTTTGGTTCTTGAAGATGATCTTTTACGCCGTAGACAGCGAAACTAGCTGCCGCAATCACGATTGCAGCAACTAGTTTAGTTTTTTTTGACAAGGGGAATTGCTCCTATTCTTTCAAGTTATTCGGGCGCGCCGATGATCTTGATGTATTCATCAGGATTCATAATTTCAAAATGTTTCGCAACTAATTGATTGCGCTTGTTGCGGCGACCTTCAATATGAATCATATATTTGTTTTCCGGTAAGCGAAAAACATAACCGGAAAGATAACGATCTTTGATCAAAACTTCGGTCTTCGTTTCGCCATCGCTCATAATCAGTAAAGACATCATGATCGGCTTTTCTTGCAGTAAAATCGTTTTTTCTAGTAAGCCGCGATATTCTTCCAAAAAATCACATCCTTTTAAAAATCTATAGGTCAATTTTAGCATTTTTAAGCAATTAATGCTCTGATAAAGAAATCGCGCTTAAATCTGTTACTTTTAATTATGATTTAAAAATGTAAAACTAATTATTACAATGGCTGCTAGCTGGAACAGTTCATTTCAAATTTTTTGAAATGAACTGTTCTTTTTCATGACGATTGTGATGCCTTATACTAAATTCAGGAGGAAAGCTTATGGATAATCGATTATCAAATTTATATACTTTGCTAGCAAAACAAGGAAAAACCGTTGAAATCAATCAGTTGGCCAAACGATTTCACGTGAGTACTCGAACGATTTATAACGACATCAATAAATTAAATGAAACACTAAGTTCGGTTTCCGAGAAGACAATCATCATTGATAAAGCGCGTGTTGAGTACAGCGTTGATAGTCCGGTAGATATCGAGAAACTATTGCTCAATAATAGTGATTTTGTCAGCAGTGATAAGCAGATCAGGCGGATTCGCGTTTTAGAGTCTATCTTACTTTCAGCGGGTATTTTTAGTTCTGAAGATTTGCTGCAACGGACATTGGTTTCTAAAAATACCTTATTGAGTGATTTGCAGAAGATTAAAAAGAAACTTGAGGAAAACGGAATCGAACTTGAAACACTCCCATTCCGGGGGTATCGAGTGATTGGCGATGAAATCATTATTCGCAATCTGCTGGCCGCAACACTTGAACAAGATCCGTTACTATTTGAAACGGAGCACTTTGAGCGGGAGCAACAATTATTGGGCGATATTGAAGCATTCATTGAAAAAATTTGTGATCGATTGGGTATTCAATTAAGTGATGAAGCTTTTCAAAAAGTACTAATCCATTTCTGGATTACGAAGAAACGAATCGAATTGGGAGAGACGCTTTCGACAATTAGTGAAAAGGACTTTTTGAGTAAAGAAGAACAGACTTTATTTGACTATCGGAGGGAATTGGTTGAACTTTTTGGCCAACCTGTCAGTTCAACCGAACAGATTTATTTAGCCAATAAATTGTCCGAAGCCTCGATCACAAAATATCAGGAGTTGATTTCTGATAAGTGGGTAACCTTCAATCTGCTAGTTGAAACGTTTATTACCGCAGTGAATAGTGAGTTGCCTGAGTTAGATTTCAAAGGGGATCAGAAATTGTATGAGGGACTGATCAATCATTTGCGGCCAGCTTATAAACGAACGTTGGCGAAAGAATCGTTAGAAAATCCAATGTACGATTATGTGTTAGATCATTACTGTGACTTGCATTTGATTATTCGTAAACAGATTTCGTCGATAGAAAAAATGTTGGAGATCACGTTTTCGGATCATGAGATTAGTTTCTTTACGCTATTTTTCGCCGCTTCGTTGGAACGCAAAAAGTTTTATGTACCTCATAAAACCAAAATAGTTATCATTTGTCATGCCGGAATCAGCACGTCGGAAATATTAAAAAGCAAAATCAAAAATATTTTTAACGTTGACGTCATTGGAACTTTTGGGGCTAAGGAAGGAGTCAAATGGCTGACGGATCACAAAGTTGATTTAGTGATTACTACGATTTCTTTAGAGATCAAAAGTGTCCCGTTTGTTCAAGTGAATCCTTATTTATCTGAGGAAGACATCAGCATTATCAGCGGCTTTATTAAACCCGTTTTCCATGAGGTTGAGGTTGGAAAATTGTTGGAAATAGTCAAGCAGTATGCGGTGCTGAGTCCGCAGCAGGTACAAAGTCTCTCGAAGGAATTTACGAATTATCTTAATCTCAAATCAAGTGAAAATATAACAAGGGAGTATCAGCCTATGCTTAAAGAAGTATTGACAGAGGAATTAATTGACCTGCATTATCGTGCTGAGAATCGTGATGAAGCAGTTAGAAGAAGCGGAGAATTACTAGTAAAAAATAATTTAGCAACAGACGCTTATATTGAGGGCATGATAAAGAATGTTGAAGTTAATGGCACTTATATTGTGATTGCGCCTGGGATCGCCATGCCGCACGCGCGTCCAGAAGAAGGCGCTTTGGCTATCGGTTTTAGCGTCGTCACTTTGGCAGAACCTGTAGTATTCGGGCACCCTAAGAACGATCCGGTGAAGATCGTGATTGGTTTATGTGCGGTGGATCATCAGACCCATCTGAAGGCCTTAGCGGAACTAGTGGAGATATTATCCCATGAAGAAAATGTCGAACGTTTCTTGAAGGCTAAAGAAGCAAAAGAAATCTTAGCGATGGTTAAAGGAGGAAATGAATCATGATAAAAATTGTAACCGTTTGTGGCGCCGGTGTCGGCAGCAGTATGATGATGCGTTTGTTTACCCAGCAAATTTTGGATGCCGAGAGTGTCGAGGCCACGGTTGATGCAGCCGATATTGGTTCGGTGGATCCTAATAGTTATGATATTTTGATTACCACTTCGGATTTTGCCGATACTTTACGGGACTCAACGGCTAAAATCATCCGAATCGATAACATGATGGATAAAGAGTATCTGAGGGAGCAGCTGTTGAGGACGATAAATGAATAGGGGGGCTTAAAAAATGTCGGTCTTTTTATATATTGTAAATAATGTACTGAGTCAAGCAGTGTTTATTATTGGGATGGTAGTGATCGTCGGGATGGTCGCTCAAAAGAAGAGCTGGGATCAAATTTTACCTAGCACACTCAAAACAATGATCGGCTTTACTATGATCAATGTCGGAGGGCAAACATTGGGCGGGGCCTTGCTGCCGCTGCAACAAATGATCTCGAAAATTTTTAATATGAAAGCTTTCTCTTCAAATATTGGTGCCGCTCAAGCTGAAAGTTTTGCGGATATCGGAACAGAAATGGCGTTGATTTTTGCTTTCGGCTTTCTGATCAATCTTTTGCTGGCCCGGTTTACCCGCTTTAAGTATGTACATTTATCTGCGCATGTCTCTTTCTTCTTTGCGGGATTGATTGCGGCCTTATTAAAATTTAATACGACGTTACCGTTTACTGGTATTGTTGCTGTCGGCGCGATTATGTTAGGGCTGTACATGACCTTTAGTTGTGCGTATGTGGCTGTTTGCATGAAAGGGGTCAAAGGCGGGGAAGGATTTACCTTAGCGCATTCTAGTTCTTCTGGTTTATTAGTAGCTACTTTATTGGCTAAGCTATTCGGAAATAAAGAAAATGATCTGGAAGAAATGGAAATTCCTAAGAAGCTGAATTTTCTAAGAGAGATGACGATTGCTTTGACCTTAGTTATGACTGTTCTATTCTTGATCGTCAGTCTCTTTGCAACGCCTAGCTGGACGATGGAAAACATTACGGGTGGCCAAGATATTATTGTCTTTTCTTTATTACGAGGTGTTGAATTCGGGATGTGGATTACCGTCATCATCACAGGTGTACGTATGATGCTTTCTGAAATTATTCCAGCTTTCCACGGAATCGCCAATAAGATTATTCCTAACTCTAAGCCGGGGCTGGATATTCCCTTGCTGTTTCCTAGTTATCCTACTTCAGTGATCGTCGGCTTTTTATGCAGTTTAGTCGCTGGTTTAACCGGAATGTTGATTTTAGGAGCAATAAATTATCCAGTGGTTGTCTTTCCGGCGTTAATTCCTACTTTCTTTACAGGAGCTGCGACAGCGATTTTCGGCAATGCTCATGGAGGACGCAGAGGAGCAATTTTAGGTTCTTTAGCAAATGGATTCATTTTGATTTTTGGTCAAGCGTTCTTGCTTCCGATGGTCGGCAGTTATGCACCGATTATGCGAATCTTAAGTGAGACAGATTATACCGTCTATGGGCCAATTCTAGGATGGATTCTGCAATTACTTGGAGGTGCTTAATGAAAAATTTAGTCTTATATTTAACCATCAATTATCCGACGCGCCAAACTTTTTTTGAAATTTTAGATGTCGTTGAAGAATTTAAAATCGGCTATGTTGAGATTGGGATTCCGGTTGCTGATCCTTATTTAGATGGCGCCATTGTTAGAGAGTCGCAAGAGAAAGTTTTTCCAGATTTAACTATGGAAGAAATCACATCGGTGTTAACTGAAATACGCGAATGCTATTCATTCAAAATAATCTTGATGACTTATAACGAAGGGGTGGAATCTTTCAAATTGGAGCAGCTTTCTCAAAGTACTTATGATGCAATTTTATGTGTAGATAAAAAATTAGATACGGAGAAATATCCGGGACTGGTCCATACGTTTAGTAAACAGTTGGATAAGACGGCGGTAGCCTCACAATTATCGCAAAGCTCCCAATTCATTTATCTAGTTTCTGGTGAAGGGAAGACCGGCGAGTTTGATCAGCTGCCGAATGACTATATTGAATTGCTGCCATATGTCAAAAAGAATACCGACCTGCCAGTATTTGTCGGGTTTGGTGTTAAAGATCCTGAAGATATCGCCAGCATTTTAGCGAACGGGGCAGATGGCGCGATAATCGGATCTGAGTTTATAAAACGCTTTAATCAGGGCGGAATAGCTAATTTAAAGGCTTATTTAACTGAAATACGTACAGTTTATTAAGAATACGCGAGTCAAAAGCCATCAGAAATCGGTCTGATGGCTTTTGACATGCTCTACATTGGACAAAAATCATTGGAAAGCTGCTGAAGCTCTGCATAAAGTTGTGAAATATGATAGCCGTCAGCTGCCGCATGACTGATTTGAATGGTAAATGGCAGCATGAGTCGTCCATTGATAGACTGATATTTTCCCCAAGTAATAATTGGCTCCAAATTGGGGCGCTCATTGTACATTTGCAGACTAAAATCTTTATAGTACATCCAAGGAATGCAGGAAATATAAAATAAATTGCGGGGGGTGTTGCTCCAATCAATTCCGGCAGTGTCGCGGTTTGCTTCAATGTCACCAACGGCATTTTTATAAAATGTGGCGAAAGAGGGATCATAGGCCGTATAAAGGTTGTGAAAAGAATGATCTTCGTCGTGAAACATCGTGTATGATGGTGACACATTTTGCCAGATTCCAGCATTTCCCTGTTCGTCATAGCCCATCTTAAATTCGTCAAATTTATTTACGGCAGCGGATACCAAATGAATAAATGACGCATAAAAACGAAGCTGTTTTTCTTTGCATTGGACGACGACATTTGTGACATCAATATCCGCAGTCAATGTGATGGTATTTTTGACATTGTGAGTGAAATGCTCATAGGCTTGCTTGCGATTCCAATCAGTTAGATCCTCAATTTTTCTGAATTCCATAGTTTGATGCTCCTGTTCTTGATTTTCCTTGATTATACCAGAGCAAAATATCTTTAGGATAAACGCAGTAAAAGAGGTGTATTTTTGGGCGAATAAAGAAATCGCTCACGAAATTTGATATGATAAAAGAAAAAAGCAGGTGAGAGTGCATGGGAGCTTGGAATCCATGGCGAGGCTGCCGCCGCGTCAGCGAAGGATGCAAATATTGTTTTATTCATGAAGGGGACAAAAAGCGCGCTGTCGATACAAATAAGATCGAAAAAACAGCCCAGTTTGATGCACCGATCAGAAAAACGAAGAATGGCTATAAAATGAAGGGCGGCCAAAGAGTTTTCGTTTGCTTTTCTAGTGATTTCTTAGTCGAAGAGGCAGACCCGTGGCGGGATGAGTGCTGGCAAATGATTAAAGAGCGCAGCGATTTGAACTTTATGTTTTTGACTAAGCGAATCGAACGATTGATGGATTGTGTGCCGGAGAATTGGGGCGATGGCTATGAGAATGTCACGATCGGTGTCTCGGTAGAAAATCAAGCCAGAGCGGATCAGCGGTTATCCTTACTACAAAAATTGCCGATTAAGCATAAAACGATTGCCTGCCAGCCTTTGCTTGAAGAAATAACGATCCGTGATTATCTGACGGATATTGAAGTGGTCGTAGCCGGCGGGGAGTATCATAAAAATGCTCGGTCATTAAACTACGATTGGATGTTGAAATTACGTGAAGAAGCAATTTCTAAAGGTGTTGCCTTTGAATTCCGTCAATGCGGCACCCATTTTATTAAGGACGATCAAGAATATCAACTGAGCTATCGGCAATTGTTTTCGCAAGCCAAAAAGGCGGGAATCAATTGGTATCCGGACAAATAAAAAGCAGAAATCCTATCATCAGGGATTTCTTTTTTTTGTTTCGGCTGGTAAAAATGATTCCAATTATTGAGATATAGCGGATGAAAGTCAATTTCTCAATTGACAAGACCAAAAACGATTGCTAAACTTATAAAAACCGACCGTTGGTTTTTTATTTAGGAGGTATAAAAATGCCGAGAAAAAATAATCCAAAACAAACAATCGAAAATATTGTTTCTGTTTCTTCAAAACTATTTATCGAAAAAGGATACGATAAGACCAGTATGCAAGATATTGTGAATGCTTTGGGGATGTCAAAAGGGGCCATTTTTTATCACTTTGATTCTAAAGAAGCGATTTTTAATGCAGTGATGGAGAAGGAATTTGAGCGTGTGGCAGAAACAGTCAGCGGATGGCTGATGGACATGCAGGGACTAACAGCTAAAGAAAAACTTAGCCGTTTACTCAAACTAAATTTAACTGATGAAACAGTTAATGAGTCCAGCACGATGATTGCCAGTGTTGCAGGCAGTCCCCAAGTCATACTAGGATCTATTCAAAACAGCCTAGAAAAATTAGCACCCATAATTGCAGCTGTTATACGTGAAGGGATAGAAGATGGAAGTATTACCACAGAGTTTCCGGATGAATGTGCGGATGTATTTTTACTGATGCTCAATTTCTGGTGTGATACGGACGTATTTCCCGGTGATAGTGAGGTAGTTGTAAAACGTTTTCGCTTTTTACAGCACATGATGAAACAATTGGGTGTTGATATCGTAGAAGATGAAATCATTGAAGCAGTTGCAAGTTTTTATCAAAAGGGCTCTATGTAGTAGACTGATTCAGGTTCAATAAAGCTGAAATTGACTAAGTTTTTTACTCAGCTTTTGAAGAATAGATACATTGAACCATTATCTTAAGGAGGGATTCTATCATGTTGATTCTATTAATAATTGCCGGAGTCATTGCTGTCGTAGTTTTATTTTTAGCTGTATTGACGGTTGTTCATCAAACGCGCTCATCGTCGGAGTATGAGCGATTGGAAGCACCTGGCGAAGTTGTGGAAGTGGCTGGGCAAAAGATGCATGTCTATTTAGAAGGCGAACACGCAAATGAAAACGCGCCATTGTTAGTCTTTCTAGTGGGAAGCAGCGATCCATTTCCGGTTTTTACTTTCCGTCCATTGTATTCAAAGCTTTCGAAAACCCACAGAATCGCGTTAGTAGAGAGGCCTGGGTTTGGCTATTCTGAGGAAACCGATCAACCGCGAGATGTTGATAGGATTCTTTCGGAAACTCGTACAGCGTTAAGTCTTGTCGGGGAAGGTGATCGGCAATATATTCTGCTTCCTCATTCGGCAGCAGGATTGGAGGCTCTTTATTGGGCACACAGATACCCCGATGAAATCGCCGGTATTCTAGGATTAGATATGGCTGTTCCCCAAGCCGTTTCAGCTAGCAAAATCAATCCATTCGTACTTAAACTGGTAAAGCTTTTAGCATTTATTGGAGTGCACCGATTATCGGGTGTCGCCATGATGAATGGGATAGTGGACTTATCGGCCATTGAAAAAGATCTGTCTGTTCATGACAAGGAACAAATGAAGCTGTTGTTTAACACAACAATGTATAAAAATGTCGACAAAGAAACACCGGAATATCTCAAGGCTGCTCAGCTTATAGAGGAACAAGGTATTTTAAATAAACCGATGATTTTATTCTATTCAGGTAAATTCGAAATGATGGGAAGCAAGCCGGGATCTTGGCTAAAGCATAAAAAGCAATTCGCACTTGAACATAATGTCCCATTGATTCACATAGATGCCGGTCATTTATTGATGTCTGAAAAGCCTGAGCTTATCGCCCAACAAGCCTATGATTTTATGGCCGCTTTGTGAGGCGAAAAACGAACCGTTTGCGAGAGAATCGAATAAAAAAACCTTTCGATCGAATAGGCTGCGAATCACGAGCTTAATTGATCAAAAGGTTTTTTCTTTAGTGATTTAAAACGCATCATTTACAGAAGGAAGAGTTATTCCGACAAATCTTCTTCCATTTCCTTAGTAGCAAGTGCGACGCGTTTATTACCTTTGTAGAGTTCGACAATCGTCCAAACGAGCAAAGCAAGAACAGCGGCGATTAATACATAAGCAATCGTATCTGCCGTGATGATTTCCGCAGCGGAAGGGGTGTCACCGAAGAATCCTTCGACTTGACTAGGTAATCCGATCAAGTTCAGATAAGTCAATCCGATAACGGATACCCAACCTAGGAGTTGAACGAACCATTTGTTCTTAAAGCGTTCCCCCATTTCCGCCGAGCTGTTCGTCATCATTAATAACGGCAGCATAGAGAACGGTAAGGCGAAAGCTAGGAAAACTTGCGAATTGTTCATTAAATTGTTCAATGCTTCATGTTCTTCAACCACGGTACTGCCGCGAGTTAACAGCACACAGATTAATACGGGAACGACTGAGATCAGCCGAGTGACTAAACGACGCAACCAGATTGGCATCCGCATATGAACGAAGCCTTCCATAATAACTTGTCCAGTCAAGGTACCAGTGATTGTTGAATTTTGACCAGAAGCTAGAAGTGCGACTGCGAATAAGGTTGATAACGCGCCAGTCTTAGCGACACTTCCTAAAATACCGTTACTCAAAGTATCAGGATTAGATAATGCTTCATACAATCCGAAGAATGACGGATCTTTGACGGTTCCTGTTTTGAAGACCGCCACACCCATGATCAAAAGCAAAGCATTGACTAGAAAGGCTAATGACAATTGGATGTTTGAATCCCAAGTTGTGAAACGAACCGCACTTGCGACTTCTTCTTCATCGTCATGATCGATGGCACGTGTTTGTGAAACGGCTGAATGCAAGTAAAGGTTATGGGGCATTACGGTTGCTCCGATAATACCAAGAGCTCCAGTCAATGGTGTTTGTCCGCCAATCGCAGGAGAGTCGGCGAAGGTTTCATGAGTTGGAACGAAACCTTTCAACACATTGCCCCAATCGGGATTGGACAGGGCTACTTGATAAATAAAGACGAAGAGAATCACGAAAATCAAACATACCACGATGGCTTCGATTTTTCGAAACCCGACTTTTGTTAACAGCAGCAGTAAGAATACGTCAAAGACCGTGATGAAAACGGCGATGACTAGTGGAATGTTAAACAATAAATACAGCGCGATGGCTGCCCCGATAACTTCCGCAATATCGGTTGCCATGATAGCCAATTCGGTCAAGATCCAAAGGACGATTCCTAATGATCGGCTGGTTCTCGCACGGATTGCTTGGGCCAAGTCCATTCGAGTGACGATTCCTAGTTTAGCAGCCATGTATTGCAGCAGCATCGCTACCAAACTAGAAAGCAAAATGACCGACATCAATAGATATTGGAAATTTTGACCACCAGTGATAGAAGTTGACCAGTTACCTGGGTCCATATAGCCGACAGCGACTAACGCTCCCGGTCCTGAATAGGCGAGGAGTGTTCGCCAGAAACTTTTTCCTTTCGGTACTTTGATCGTACCGTTGACTTCCTCTAATGAAAGTCCGTTTGTATGTTCTAAAAGGGGATGATTTTTTGTACTCAAGACGCTCCCACCTTTCTCTAAACTTTTCTACGATGCAATAATACACCCAAAATCAGGAAAAGAAAAGAAAAAGATTCGGTATGCCTAAAATTAATTAAAAGCATATTTCTTTGGCATAAATCAGTTTTAATTTACACTTAAAAGAAGAATATGAGGTGAGAATATGACAGATTGGCATACTCAATTAGATGGCACCTGGGAAATAAAAGGGACGAACTTTCCAATGTGGCTGACCGATAAAAGAAAAAATCCCCGAATCACGTATAAACGAACCGAGAAAAATGCGGTGGAATTACTTGATTTAGTTGAATACGAAGCGAATGGCAAAACAAAACAAATCAAAGGCATCGATCGCTTAGTTGCGGAGCAATTTGTTTGGCGCGGTTTAGGAATTTTGAAGCTTTTAAGCAGCCGCTGGAAGGTCGTGACGGTGAAGGGCGATGTATTAGTGATTCGTTTTGAAAAATCGTTGGTGACACCGGCCGGAGTGGACGTATTAGTCAAAAAAGGTGCGGTGATCCCAAATTTACAGCAGCGAATACAGGAACATTACAAAAGTTTTGGACTGACTTTACAAGAAAGAAACGAGCTTCAATGGAGCTAAAGCAAAAAGGCCTCTCGAATGAGAAGCCTTTTTCGTTTGTTCTTATAAGCCTGTAGCTCTAGACTGACTTTCGTACCAAAGCTCTTGTGGTGAGTAGCTGTCTTTACCGAATAGCAGAACCGTACCATCCTCCAGAATCTCGATGTCAGTGCCTAGCCACATTATTGTCGGACCACCGCCAATTAATAAGCGGCGTTTGCCTCGGCCTTTGGTTAATGAATAGGCATCTAGGTAATCATTCAGATAATGTGATTTCAAGTAACGTATATCGCCATTGTCAAAGGTGATGATCAGAATATTGGCGGCATTTTCGACTTTCACCGCTTTTGGAACGTCTCCTTCTGGATAACTTGGTTTAGAATCGGTCTCTTTCTTTTTCATGGTATTTTCTCCTTTTTTAGAAAAGAGTGCGTGAAGAAATGACGGCTTGGAATTTCCCAGCAGCTTATCTGTTGAGATCTGGAAAAATTCACTTAGCTGCAGCAGCGTATCCAAATCGGGATAACTTTTATTAAGCTCCCACTTAGAAACAGTTTGGGGAGTGACATGCAGGTGGTCCGCCAATTGCTTTTGCGACATTTCCTTTGCTTGTCTCAATTCTTTTAATTTGGTTCCGATCTCTACCATAAGTTTACCCTCCGAGTCATTTGATAAGCAATAAACTGTTGATTGAAAGGGCGAAAAAGCCACTCAACCAACAGTTGAGTCCGTGATTGACTAATTAAATACTATCATAAGCCCATTTATTAGTGATAGAGCGAGTAAAAAAACCTTCATTTTATTCAAAAAATTTTATTAATCAAACAACGAAAGTTTTTTTATTTTTTAATTATAGATTTAAATAAAAATAAATTCTTCCTGTCGATGGGATAATACGTAGCATGCTCATTTGTGAAAGCGCTATTTCGGGTGATTTGTAAAATGTTTGCAAATGATTTACAGTGTAGGCGTAAAGCTAGAGAGGAGGAAGCAAGACGAAAAAGCAATTATTCACGCCACAGCAATTATTTCACTTGAAAAGAAAAACGTTGGAAAAAAGAATCACCAATTTTTATCAGGAAACAGAAAATGGGGACATGGCCATCAAGTATTTGATAGCGCTGCAAGTTCGGGATGAGTTAGGGACGGAGGACTTTCGCTGGATGCTGAAGGATTTGGCGCGCCATGTATTTTTGAAGACCAAGGCTACACGGACGCTGCGCCGCTATTTTAACTATTTCAAGGATTATTTTACTGCTCAGGAATGGCGGAAGATGGTTGCTCGTTTGCTTTCTTCGAAGAACTGGTTGGCAGAAAAAATAGCCAAATTAGGAACGAAAATCACTGGAATGACTGCACAAATCTTTAACAGCGCAGTTCAAACGTCAGAAGGAGCTGTGATCGGTGAACAGTTTTTTGCTGGAAATCAATTGCTTGAATCTCCGCCAAATCAAATAAAAGCTCCAACAGAGCCGCCGAAAAAAAGGCGCTGGCGACTGTTGGAGCGATTAGGCATGGTTCATTCGAGTTAATTTATTTGATTATTGGCTGATCTCAATAACACGATCGGTCCAATCTTGATAGAAGCCCTCTTCATGGGAAACCACGATAACCGTACCAGCGAAATTCGCTAGGCTTTCACGCAAACTATCTTTTGTGGCTTGATCAATATGGTTGGTCGGTTCATCGAGAATCAGGAAGTTGCCTTTTTGCATCGTCAATTGGCAAAGCTTGACTTTGGTTTGCTCGCCACCGCTTAGGGTACTCAAGGGTTCTTGAGCTAACTGATTCGGCAGGCCAGCTTTCGCCAAATGCTTGCGCAATTCTTTGACCGTTTCTTTCGGAAAATGCTCGCTTAGATATTGTAATGGGGTTTGGTAAGGATTTTCCCATTGCAGATCTTGCTCGAAATAATTGATCTTAGTATTGGCCGGAAAATGAAATTCCCCGTCAATTTTCGGAATTGCTTCGATCAATGTTTTCAGCAGCGTTGATTTACCGATACCGTTGAATCCGCGAATCGCGACTTTTTCGCCATAACGCAGCGTCATATTGATGGGCGGCAATAAGGGTCTTTGATAGCCGATCTCGAGATCGGTCGTTTCAAGCGCCAAAGTTGTCACGATCGGTGCATAAGGAAACTCAAAGTGTGCGATCGCGTTAGAAGAAGGCGGCGTCAAACGTTCGACTTTGTCTAATTGTTTTTGCCGGCTTTTTGCCATGGTTGAACGAGAACCAGCTTTGTATTTGCGGATATATGCTTCGGTTTTTTCGATCTGCTTTTTTTGTGACGCGTACTGTTTCATGTACGTTTCTTGGAATTGTTCTTTTTGTTTTAAGGCTTTTGTTAAATTCCCAGTGTATTTGGTTAATTTACCAAATTCAATATCGGCAATATGGGTCGTGATCTGATTTAAAAAATCGCGATCATGGGAAATTACTACAAAGGTGCCGTTAAAATCTTGTAAAAACTGGCTTAACCAAGCGACATGCTCGTCATCTAAGTGGTTGGTCGGTTCGTCAAGAATCAAGACGTCTGGTTTTTCCAGCAATAATTTTGCCAGAATCAGTTTTGAGCGTTGTCCGCCGCTCAAATCTTCCAATGGTGTGTCCATCCCTAAGACATCCAAGCCTAAGCCGCTGCTCATTTCAGCAATCAAGGTATCGATCTGATAAAAATCGCCTTGGTCCAACTCGGTTTGCAAGCGACCGGCTTTTTCCAGCAGTTTATCGTTCATAGATTCGCTGTATTCCATGTAAAGTTCACCGATTTGCGCCTCTTTGGCAAAATCCGCTGCATAAGCGGTTTTCAAAAAATCCTTGATGGATAAGGTTGGATCGACTTCAACATATTGATCCAAATAACCGACATGGATATTTTTTTGCCATGCGATGGTGCCTTCATCAGGTAATTGTTCCCCCGTAATGATTTTGATCAAGGTACTTTTTCCGGCCCCGTTCTGTCCAATCAGCCCTAGATGTTCCCCTTTATTCAAATGCAATTCTAAATCTTCATACAAAATCTTATCGCCAAATTGTTGAGCGATACCTGTTAAATCTAAGATACTCATGTTTCTCCTACTTTCTTACTCAATTTCTCATCATCTAATAAAAGCAGGGGATAGTCAAGCAAAAAAGAGCCCTTTTTAAGGACTCCGTGAATTTTATAGCTGGGCAGAAAATAAATAGATGAGGATATCAGAAACAACATCGATCATTTGCCCAAAGAATTCGACTGCCCACTGGATCAGACCGCCAAAAAATTGCATCATCATTTCAACCATTTTTCCCGCTCCTTTTTCTCTTTTGTTTTGCCAAAACTGGAAGACTTACTTATTGAATAGATTAGATAACCAATCAATCGGATAAAGTGACATATGTAATGTTATGTGAGCCAACAAATAACTTACTGCGAAGAATGGAAATAACAATTTTTTCATGATTTTTCAACCTCCGTATTTTTCGTTGCTTTAGTATAACTTGAAAGGAGAGGGAAGAAACATTGATTTAGCTTATAGGCAACGAACAAATATGTAAGTTGAGCACACAAAAAAGCCCCTGCTTTCGATTCGTCAGCAGAGGCTTTTAATTATAGGCTTCATTCATTGAGATGTGCGCTCCTTAGGCAGGTTTTTTTAAATCATAGATCGCTTGTTCAATGGTGATTCCAGTTCCTTGTTGGCCGGTAACAGTAGAGTAAACGATAAAGATGTTTTCTTCTAAGTCAAATGTTACGCGGTATGGTTTTTCTTGTTCAAAAAAAGTCATCAGTAATCCTCCTTTCATTTAATAACAGACTTACAAATAAAATTATAACACATTAAAATGAAATAATAAAACAAATTTCCATTCATAAAATATTTTAATTATTTAAAATTTGGACCACAATAAGTAATGCAATCATGCCGAAAAAAAAGACTACAGCAGATTTTGCTGTAATCTTTCTTATTATTTCGCGGGTGATTGATTCAGAGTTGCTGTTTTTTGTTCATTTTCATTCTCTAAGTTGTAAGCTACCGTATCCGCGCGATGCTCAGGGGTTGGGTTAAGGTTGCCGCGATCCTTGAAGAATTTGGTTAAGGCCGGCCAAGCGTAACAAATGGTCATAAGAATCGCCATCATGCCGACCATACTCCACGTGATGCTGTAGCCCTTCGCTGATTCCCCCGTTAAATCGCCAGAGAAAATCGGAACGAGATTATTATTTAAAAAGTGCATGGCGACGACTGTCCAAATGTTGTCGGTTTTCATATAGGCGTAAGCATAAAAAATCCCTAAAGTCAGACAAACAACGACTTGATTAGTCACTGAGATAAGGCCATCCGCCGGAGAAGTATAAAAGAAAAAGTTCAGCGGCAAGTGCCAAAGGCCCCACAATACGTCGAGAATCAAAACACCTTTAAGTGATCCGTAGCGCTTTTGCAAAATTGGCTGGAAAAAGTAGCGCCAGCCATATTCCTCCCCAAAGTATGGGACGAAGAGCGGAATGTAGGAAACTAAGGTGGACAATAGGGCGATCCAAACCGCTGATTTAGTGAATATCTCCAACATCCCCGAAAAGTTCCCCTCAGCAGCATACGCGACGACCATCCGAGCGGTATACAAAATCACGTAAAGGGCGACCATCCAAACCGTGGCCTTCCAATTTTTACGGCTCAGGCCATAGGCTGCGCGCCGATCTTTTTTGGCAATGAGCAGGCAGAGCCATAATAGCAGTCCGCCAACGATCATCAATAATCCTGACAGTTGCGGAAGGGCTTCGCTATTAGAAAATAGACTGAAAAGACTGATGCCGATCATCATGGCCGTTTGCAGAAGATAGCAGATAAAAAAAGGTTTAGGGATCAGCTTATGATTGCTGTTGCTGAGCAGCAGGGCGATCATCGCACCAGCAGCGGGATAGTACATGTGAGCCATTGAAAAAAGATCCAGATTTTTATTATTGCTGTACCCATACCACATAAACAACCCCATAATAACAGGCAGACCAAAGGCGATCATAGAAAAGATTGCCAGCTGCTTTTTTTCATTTCGTTCCTTCATATACATTGTTTCACTCCTCAATAAAATAGTTTCGGTCTTGTATAAAAAAGTTTACAAGAAAAAACCGACCATTGGGACAGGTCGTCCTAAATGGTCGGTTTATCATCCTAAAGAAACTTATACGGATTCGAAAATGGCCAGCTCCTGAATAAATTCGCCATTTTGCTGTTTGGTTTCGCTTAAAATATTGTTGTATTTCTGAACAACTTCTTGATAGATCGATAACCCTAGCCCGCGATAGGGTCCTTTGGTGGAAAAACCGCGATTTCTGATTTTGGCGAGATTGACCTTTTCGGTACAAGGATTTTTGACAACTAAGGTAAGCTTGTCCGTTTCTTTTATTAAAAGAATATCGATTCGGCGGTTCACTGCTTCTTTTTCGACCGCCTCGACAGCATTATCTAAAAGAATACCAATGCAGCGGAGAAAATCAGAAATCGACATTTTTATTTCATCCACCGATTCGGCGACTTCCAAGTTGAAGAGAATATCATGCTGTTTGGCTAAGATCATTTTTGAAAGCAAGAGCCCTTTAAGCTCAGGGGAAGAAATGCTGGCCAATTGGCTGCTCCATTTCATTTCTTCTTGAATCCCTTCATCCAAATTCAAAAGGGACTTTTCAATGTATGTCTGAATTTTTTCGTTGTCTCCATCTTTGGCATGCAGGTAGAGACCTGTGATCAAATTTTTATAATCGTGCTGAACTCCTCGCAGCTCAAACTGAATTTTTTCAAGCTGCTTCATATAGGATTGCTGCTGAAGAAGCAACAGTTGGGATTGTTCTAGTTCCAGTGTTTTACTCAGGTATCTTGAATAGAACACAAAAAGCAGCAGGCACAATAAAAAACCGGCAGTAACAATGACCAGCAGCATCATATTCCAATTATTCGATCCTCTTTCATGATGAAGCAGGAAATAGAAAGATAAGTCAATCATTGCAGCCAGCCAAAATATTTTTAGACTGAGTGAGCGGTTTTCAAGGATATCATTCAAGCCAGCGAGAAAGCGGGTCCGAAGCATGAAAAAAAGCAGGGCAAAAAGAAAGACATTATTGGTCAGATAAATCAATAAAGAAATCCAGAGACTGGAGAACGGGATCAGATCGCCGTGCCCCATTGCTAGAATAATAAAGACGATTACTAAGGAAACAACCACTTCAACGACAATACTAATGTGCATTATCAGCATCGCAAGCACCATGGTTTTATAGAGCGCAATATTTTTTACGTACAATCGAATAACTAGAGACAGGGCAACGATAAAAAGAAAACCCTCGGCCGCAAAGAAAAGGACGCGATGCGTGAGCAACAGGCTTGATTCTCTGAGTTTAAATTGAATAAAGACTTGTAGAACAATTAGCAGACCCAACAGGATGAAACTGGCCGGCAGCAAACGTTTCATCTTCACGTGACCGGTGAGTACTTTAAAAATAAAAAATAGAGCAATGATATCGTTTAACAGCAAGGGCAGGGCGAGAAAAGGAAACGATTTAAGATAATCAATCAGTTCAACCATCAGGCACCTCCTTTTTGTTCACTCAGACGTATGTTGACATCATTTATCTTGTTTCTAGAGAGTAAAACAGTATTGCCATTGGTCAATTGCACCAGCTTTTCCTTTTTAACAATACCGGCAATATAGTCGCAATTGACGAGATAAGAACGATGGGTCCGAATAAATTTCTCCCCCAGCTGTTCCTGAATATCCGCCAGTTTACCATAAAATTCAATAAAGGCTTCCTCAGTAACCAGGTTCAACACATGTTTCTTAGCAGAAGTCTCAAAGTAAATGATCTCCGCCAGCGGAACATAGGAACTATCGTTCATGCGCTGGACAGAGAAAAATTCTTTTTCCGCGCGTCGATCCTGTTTACAGCGATTGTTGATCTCCGCTAAACTCAGAGCTATCCGTTCCAGCAGGTGCTGGCTGTCGTCCTTTGCGATATAGTCCATCGCTTCTACTCGGTACTTGAAGGTTTCGCTTAATAGCTCGGTATGTGTCGTGATATAAACGATAAAGCCTCGGGTATCGAGCTGGCGGATCTGTTTTCCCAACTCAAAGCCATTCAATTTTTCATCCTGCAATTCCACATCAAGAAAATAAATTCCTTGTGTCGGATTAGCCGAAAGCTTGTTCAGCAATTTTTCCGGCTGAGTGGCTGCTAGGGTGACTTCAAAATCGTATTCTTCAAACATACAGATGTCCGTGATTTTTTTTCGTAAAAAGTCCAACATCCCTTGATCATCTTCGCAGATGTGAATAGGTATCATAATCGGCTCGCTTTCTTAACGGGTAAACGTGACACTTACAATGATACACTACTTCAAACGGCATAAATATTCTTTTTAAGGAACTATTTTTTTGCGATTTGACGAAATTCATTTACGGTAACCACTTACTAGAGGATATACCTATTTTAATCCTGCTATACTATAGAAGAAAAGTGTTTTTGGGGAGGTAAAATACATGCGGCGTAAAATAATTGAACAATTCGTTGAAGCGATCAATCAGCAGAATGTTCCGCAGCTGATTGAAATGATGGCAGAGGATTTTCAATTTATTGATACGTATGGGAAGAGCGAAAATAAAGAAGCGATGAAGAGCGGGTGGTCAGGTTATTTTGAATGGTTCCCGGATTATCAAATCGAGATTGAAGAATACCTGGCTAATGAGTCATGTGCGGTACTGATTGGGAGGGCGAGCGGCTCTTATTTAGGACAAGCAGAAAAACAGTGGGCACTTCCCGCTGCTTGGAAAGTAGTTGCAGCAGATCAGCAAATAAAAATCTGGCAGGTCTTTTGCGACTCAAAAAAACAATTGGATTCAATGAAGTGAATAAAATCAGGAACGAAAGGAATCCACTCTTCGTTCCTGATTTCTTTTTATAAAGAGGTTGCCGCAGGTACTCGAAACTTTGGATAGATGATCAAAAAAGCAAGATAGCTGATCGATAGAAGAGAAACGGCCCACAAATTTTGCGCCAACGATCCGGGCGCTGATAGTGAGGCGAAAATATTAAACAAAGCGTGAAAAGTGATGACGGTATAAATGGATTTTGTTGAATAATACAAAAGCGAGAAGACGCCGCCCAGCAATAACGCGTTAATGATTTGCAGAACAACTAGGGCTGGAGCAGCCTCAGGATTCAAACCGCTGGCGATATGCAGAATACCAAATACGATACTGGAAAAGCAGATGTAAACCTTCGGATCGCGTCCCTTTAAATAGTAGAAAAAGATGCTGCGAAAAAGAGTTTCTTCAACAAAGCCCACTAAAATCATTTGCAGAACAATCAGTAAAAGTGTCGAAACGGACAATGAGAAATTAATACCGCAAAAAAGCGGTTGAATCAGAACGATCAAAGCGATGAAGGCGATCAATTTTTTAGTTGCGTTTCCGTTAGTGAAGCCGAATTGTTTTAAGGTTGGATCTTTTTTCTTCATATAGAAAATCAGGAAAAGCGCAAAAAGCAGGAAGGCCGCGATTTGAAACAGAATTGTGCCATTTTCACTTACGCCAAGGATGACGCTTGCTGCTGAAAAAAGACTGATGATGAGGGTTAGGCTGATTGCCAAACCGATTAATTTAAGTGCTGTTTTAAACATAGTTTATTCCTCCAAGAGTTCGTTTTTTAAAATATAGCATGGGCAGGCCAGCAAAATACCGTTATAATTCCTGTATACAGGAATTTACGAATCGGAGGATGCAATGTACAGCGAAATAATTAAACAAATTCGAAAGGCCAAAGGTTTTACCCAAAAAGAGGTCTATACGGGGATTGTATCAAAAACCTTTTACAGTGATTTCGAAGCAGGAAAATATTCAGTGGAAATCACTAAATTTGAAGCGTTTCTCACTAATCTGGGAATCACATATGAAGAGTTTGAGTATTTCAAAAATCAAAGCCAAACGAACGATGCGGCATTTTCGCAAAATACAATCGATCAACTTTATAAAAATGGGAAGTTTGAGGAACTGTACGATCTCTATGAAGAATACTGCCGTGACTCAAACAAAGAGTTACGATATTTAGCTATTCAGGCCTATCTTTTAGTGCTGATTACCAACACAAATTTTTATAAATTTTCACGAGCACCGTTTAGTGAAATCGTCTCTGAACTTGAAAATGCCAAAATGTGGACCTTAAAAGAAATCAAATTGAGCAAATTGGTGCTGTTGTCACTTTCTGAAAAGGAGCGAGACAAAGCGGCGGAAATCTACAAACGAATCATGCATGAATTGGAAAAATACGCGGACTTAAATCTAAAAATTTATTATGAAGAAATAGGGGATCTGCATTTCAATCGTGTCCAAAGTTTATTGATCATCAATGACATTGAAGCGGCACAAGCCGCCTTAACTACCTATAAAGAAATCGTCCAAGCGTCCGACGATCTGTATTTGCTGATCCAACTGAAATTTATCGAAAATTTGGTTCAATTGTATCTAGCTTTTCCAGAATATCAGCCAAAAATGAAGGCTTTATTGGCGCAATTGAGTGAGACACCGACCTCGGAAACTCATTTCTATACGATTATTTTTCAGATTCATCAAGAAAAGGCCAAAAGTTACTATGAACGGTATAAAATTTAGCTAAATACAAAAAGACCGCAGCGTGATTGCTGCGGTCTTTCGTATAAGCTTTCGCCCCTGCCAAGGAAGCTTAGTATAGCATTAAACGGGCTGATTGTGAAAGATCAATTGCATCGCGCGTCTTAATGGGAAGAACACGAGGCTGACGATCAAAATGGTCGAAAAGATATTGATCACAGTCGCAGGCATGGTTGCGATCGCCGCGAAGAAGGCCGGTTTCAGTTGAGCACCGGCGATCATTCCCATGACGGTCACTTTGATCACGGACATGATAAATTTGGCGATGCCGGCAAAGATTCCGATCACGATAATTTGGTAAACACGGCTGGGTTTGCGTTTGAAAATAGCAAAGGCAGCATAAGCGGCCGCGCCGACCACAAAACTCTCAATTAGAAAATAGGGGGCCTCGCTAGCAAAGCCGTTCATGATATCAAAAATGAAAAAGCCGATCCCGCCAGCCAGCGATCCTTGCCAATAGCCAATCAATAAAACTGCTAAAAGAACCACCGAGTTCCCGAAATGAATAAAGGCTCCCGTCGGTAAAGGAATCTTGATCATCGTGCCAATAAAAGTCAATGCGGCAAATAAGGCAATCAATACTAAGTTTTGAATTCGTTTATCACTGTTCATCTGAATACTCCAATCGTTTTTCTCCGTGAGTGTAGGCACCATGCCAAACATGACCTACATAAGGATTGATTTGTTCCCCCATCGCAATCGCGGCCTGAACAAAATCAATCGCCAGTTTGATAGCCCGTTCAATTGGGTAGCCTTTGGCAATCGCTGCGGTAATCGCCGCCGCAAAAGTACACCCCGCGCCATGATTGTAGGGGGTGTCGATAACGGGATGCGGATAACGGTGAACATTCAAGCCATCGTAATACAGATCCAAAGTTTGTTTGGAATCGAGCCGAGCGCCGCCCTTGATTACGATATGCTTCGCGCCAAGCAGGGCGATCTTTTTTGCGGCCTGTTCCATTTGCTTCTCGGAAGTCAGTTCGCCCATTTCCGATAAAATGCCGGCTTCACGCAAATTTGGCGTGGTAACCAATGCCATCGGCAGTAGTTTTTCCCGCAAAGCTTGCACCTGTTCGTTTTTAATAAAGTCTTGCGTGCCTTTGCCGCCGATGACCGGATCAACGATCAGCGGGATATTTTTAGGAATCAGATCACTGACCAACCCGATAATTTCCTGCGAGGGAAGCAGTCCAGTTTTGATCGCGTCGATCGGTCCCGCGAAGACTGAAGCGATTTGTTCTTGAATCAGGTTAGATGGGAGACTTCGTAAATGATGGGCCCCGTTTTCCGGATCAAGGGTGACGATCGAGGTGATCGCCGCCAAGCCAAATGTCCCAAATTCTTGAAAGGTCTTCAAGTCTGCTTCTAATCCGCCTCCGCCAGTGGCATCTGAGCCGGCGATTGTTGCTACTTTTTTCATTAAAAATCCCTCCGATTCACGCTTAATCATTTATTTACTATAATACATTCATTCTTCATTTTAAAACAGCCAATTGGCTCTTGTTTTCCTCATCCAATTAATGAACTTTGATCAGGTGGTGTAAGAATCGGCTGAAAATTTACTAATCCAAGACCAAGTTTAGTTTGTTGGGGATATTTTCACGGATAAAGTTAGTTACTGTCAAAGATGTGTGTAAGAATATTTATTGAAAAACGTCTGTAAAATGATCATTAATATTATCTTTATCGATAAAAAAGAACACAAACGTTAATCAATCTGTTATTATTGAATAATATAAATAATAATATGCGAATAGAATACTATTCAATAATTATTTTAAAAAGGGTAGGAGGAATCAATGTGAAAAAAAGGATTAAGGGTCTTGTTCTTACTGGAATGTTGTTAGGCGGAATGGTTCTCCCCAATGTGGCTAATGCTGCGAAGTGGCGGGCGAATTTAGTCAGTGAAATTGAAATCACCAGTGGTCAAAAAGAATATACGTTAAAACGAGGGGACACTCTTTGGGCGATTGGTCAAAAGATCAATATTCGCTATGAACGTCTTGCTGAAATCAACGGCATTGACTTAAGCTCGGGTGAGGAGTATCGCTTGCCTGTTGGTCGGATTATCAGTATCGATGGAAACGTAGTGACGATAAAAGAAAAAGATGGTTCAATCTATTCTCAATCCGTTATTACACCAGAACAAAAAATTGATGATACAAAAGCAGTTGGCGAATCAGTCGCAGAACAACCGGCTTTACCAGAAGTCAAAGAGCAGCCTGCTGCGCCTGAAACGGAAGATCTTTCTGCGTATCCCTATGCAGTGAGGGTTAATACCTTAAGCAATCCGCTGACATTTACGTTTACTGGGGCAAATGTGCCAGTTTCGGCTCGCGTGAATTTCAATGAAGGAACAGTAACTTTTGTCGACCAATCATCTGGCGGCAAGACTATTATTGAATCGGAAGATGATTATTTTCTTGTTGAAACGGTCTATAGTATGACTGTCAGCAATGTCGAAACAAAAACGATTCGGGTATTTGGTGCAGGAGGCAACCCCATTCGCAGTGTTAACGCAAATACCATGATCACTTTGACGGGACGTCTAACGAATCCAGATGATCGTGATTATGGTGTGGGCAGAAATCTTTACTTGATCGTCAATCAGGCAGGTACGCTATCACTGCTCACACCAAACTATGCTGGAAATGTAACGGAAGAAGACTACGATGTTATGATAGAAGTTTTACAATAAATACTCGTTTTCATATCTGACCTTTCACGTTTGTGGAAGGTTTTTTTCTTGGTTAAAAAAGGATTGTAGGAAAATACAAGGTGTTTCAGTCAATGAGCGGGCATAAGAAAAGGCTTGAGATACCCAAGCATCTCAAGCCTTTTACGCTATTTCGTTTTCATCCATTGATCGCGGATATCATCGGTCAAACGAATGATGCGTTTGCCAACTTCCGGATATTGATTGGTGGCAAGGTTGGCTAAGGAAACGCGAACGGCCCATTCACTGCTGCCAAAGGCGTTAGCTTTCAAAAGCATCAATTGTTCTTTTTCCGCTAGGGAAGTTAGGACTTTCGTTACGGTCCATTTATTCTTCAAATAATCAGCGAAGGCGTTGCCGTAACGTTTACGGGTCCAGTCTTCGTAATTGATTTCGCAATAGTAGGCGGTATCTAAATCTTCCAACGGTTCTTGCAAGCCTAATGTACTAAATAATAATTTTTCCCGTTGGCGGCAAATATCCATGACTTCGGCTTTGTAGGCTTGGCCTTCATCCAACAGGCTGTACAAGCTGAACATTACCATCATCACCTGTTGCGGAGCTGAAAGTCCAGCAGCGTGGTTCAAGGCAACGTCACGGCTGTCGGCAACGATCCGATCAATGAAGGTGATCGTTGTTGGATCAGCGGTCAACGAAGCGTAACGTTCGTTCAATTGTTCGATTTTTTCTTGCGACAGATTAGCGATCAACTCGTCAAACAGATTGTGTTTGGCTACAGCGATCGTACCTACACGCCAGCCGGTAGCACCAAAATATTTTGAGTACGAATAAATGCAGGCGGTGTTGTATGGAATCTCTGAAAACAGAGAAGTGAAGACAGGGACGAACGTGCCGTACACATCGTCGGTCAAAATCATCAATTCAGGATTGTCCGTCGCTACGATGTCCTTCAACAGATCGATCGTTGGTTGGGCAAGCGCATTGGCTGTCGGATTGCTTGGGTTGACCACAAAGACCGCTTTGATCTCAGAATCCCGCAGTTTGTTGATTTCTGAATCTGGGTATTGATAGGTCATTTTGCCGTCGACCATGGTTTGTTTTGCTTGAACCTTGACGATGTCAAAGGCATATTTTGGCAATTCAGGAATTTCCAAATAAGGCGCAAAGGTTGGCAGCATCAAAGCAATTTTATCTCCGCGATTCAATAGAAAATTATTCAACAGCGTGTCAAAAATGTAGCAGATACCTGCTGTTCCGCCTTCCACGGCAAAAATGTCAAAAGGCGTTTTGCTGTCAGAGAAAAGTTCTTGATTCAAATAAGCTTTGATTGGTCCTTCGCAGGCAGTTAAACAACGCACTGGATTTGGGTAATTGTCGCCAATAATATGATCCAGCATGTCTGTTAGCCAAGCTTCTTTGGGCATACCTAAATAGTTATTGTCAGAAAACCAGATTTTCTTTAAAAAGTCGGCGCCTTTACCAGGGTGCGCAGCTAAAAATTCAACGAAACGTTCACTGCGGCCGCTATTGGCTTGGATCATTCCGGCGGTTAGTTCGCCCGGCCCGAATAAGGTTTCTTGCGTGGCGAATTGACCTAGTAAGAAATAGGCTTCCCGCGGCGTAGGGGCGGTCCAGTTTGGATTTCCCCGTCCGGCATTCAAAAGGTTGGTAACATTCTTATTCTCATGGATCTTTTGTTCCAAAAAGAGACTCAATTCAAAGGGACTTAGTTCTTCTAAGGCTTGTTCTGTAATTGTTGACACAAATACGACTCCTTCAACGCTTTATTTTAATTCTATAGTAACGAGAATAATTTTTAATACAGCGTAAATACGCTTAGAGTTTGTGAGAAAATTTCTGTTAAAATACAAAGAAATAAAGTCTGTTTTCTTTTATTGTTTGTTAAAAGTCTGATTACACCGATATAAACAGCGCTTACATAAACCTGAACGTTTATTTTTTATAAATTTCCCGAATAGATATCAGACTTTCGACCCATGTCAGCGAGTAAAAAAAGAGGCATACTATTCCTATAAGTTAATTGATGTGCAATTGGATGGACATTGCAGTATATAAAGAGGTATCCACGAAAGAGGGGGAATTCAAGATGGATCAGTTGATAGCTATTGCATTTATCGCGTTGCTGGTTTTCTTTGTTGTAAAGGTCGGGTCAGTCTTATGGCGCATTGCCGGCGTATTGTTCTTGCTATTTATCATTTATGTATATAAGGATCAGGTCATTTCACAGGTCCAAAACTTTATTGCCAATCCAGACTTTGGCGGATTATGGCAGAGTGTTTCAAGTTTCTTTGGAAATTTGTTTGATAAAGTCGTCAGCTTTGTCGGCGCGGTAATTGAATAGCTTGAGTAGGATAAAATCAGTGATTGATTTTATCCTTTTTTTTACATTAAAATAAAAAAAGACTATAATATCAGTCTTTCTAACCACCAACAACTTCAACCAGTCGAAAAATTGATTCATGAATAAGTATAAAAGTTTTATCAAGGCAGATCGATCCGATCTGTCTTTTTGAGCCGGATTTTTGCTTTTTATTGAAAACGTATTCTATGATGGATAGATAATAGGAGAGGTGGAGAATATGGAAAAACAATTCGACAAACAATTTATTGGCGGAAAATGGAAGCAAGGTAATGATTCAGAGCATGTGAATGAGGATAAGAATCCCTACACGCAAGAGACGTTCCTGAAGATCCAAGGAGCGAATACAGAAGATGTCGATGAGGCCTATCAAGCCGCTCAAAAAGCACAGAAAGAATGGATGAAGCAAACGCCTCAAGAGCGCAGTGCCGTTATCAGCAAAGCGGCTGAATTGATGGAAGAAAAACAGGCGGAGATCGTCGAATGGCTAATCAAAGAAGGCGGTGCGACACAAATCAAGGCTGGACTTGAAGTCAGTCTGGCCAGAGGAATCACCGAAGAAGCAGCGAGCTTCCCGATGCGAATGGAAGGAAAAATACTTCCTACCAATACACCGGGTGAAGAGAGCTTTGCGACCCATCGTCCAGTTGGTGTGATCGGGATCATCAGTCCCTGGAATTTTCCGTTCCATTTAACGATGCGTTCATTGGCTCCGGCGCTTGCGGCAGGGAATGGCGTCGTTATCAAGCCGGCGAGTGACAGTCCAGTAACAGGCGGACTTCTGCCAGCCGCAATTTTTGAAGAAGCAGGTGTCCCAGCGGGCTTAGTAAATGTGACTGTCGGCAGCGGGAGTGAAATTGGCGATTATTTTGTCGGACATCCGATCCCAAGCTTTATTTCCTTTACGGGCTCTACAGCTGTTGGCAAAAACATTGCCAGTCATGCGATGAGCGGGAAGAAGATCAAACAAGTCGCTTTAGAACTCGGCGGCAATTCACCCTTTATCGTATTGGACGATGCAGATATTGAAGAAGCGGCGCAATCATTGATCGTCAGCAAATTCATGCACTCAGGACAAATCTGCATGGCCGCTAATCGTGCGATCGTGGTGGAATCAGTCTTTGACGAATTTGTTGCTAAAGTCGTTGAACGAGTGAAAAAACTAACTGTTGGAGATCCCGCAAAAGAGGGAACCGTTGTTGGTCCGATCATTAATCAAAAACAAACGGATCAAATCCAAGAAATCATCCAACAGGCAAAAGATTCAAACGCGCAGTTCCTAGTAGAAGGATCAATCAAAGGGCAAGTAGTGGAACCAGTGGTACTGGTCTCGGAAGATCCTGCGTTGGAGATTTTCCATCAGGAAATTTTCGGCCCCGTTTTGCCAATTTTGAAGGTAAAGGATACGGATGCAGCGATCCAAGCAGCCAATGATACCGAATATGGCTTGTCCAGCGCACTATTTACAAAAGATTTAACTAAAGGGCGAGCATTAGCGAATGAAATCGAGGCTGGAATGTGCCACATCAACGGCTTGACCGTCGATGATCAACCAAACGCACCTTTCGGCGGAGAAAAGAATTCCGGTATCGGACGTTTCAACGGTGAATGGGTATTAGAAGAATTCACTCGAACACAATGGGTAACCACCAAATCAGGCAAAGGCCAGTATCCATTTTAAACGTAATTATAGTGTTGAGAGGAACCTTCAGCGTTTCTCTCAATACTATTTTTTTATGAACTGACTTTTTCTGTAAATTTTTTTGCTGAATCCTCTTTATTTTCGTTAACCTTTGAATTATAATTGGTTAACGAAAATAAGGAGGGCTTTTTTTGACAGTAACAGCTGAAACGAAGGCGGCGATTTCTAAAGCAGATTGTTTAGAAATTTTGCATTCCGATAATAATTGGTGGCAGTATTATGCGGCCGCCCTGCAAATCAAGGCAACTAAATCTGGGAACCGGATTCGCTTGAATTCACTGCTGAACGCCAAAAGCGGATTATGCAGCGAGGATTGCGGCTACTGCTCGCAATCAAAGAAAAGTACCGCGGCGATCGACGAATACGATTTGCTGCCAAAAGAGGAAATTTTGCGCAAGGCTTTGATCGCCAAGAAAAATCATTCCAGCGTTTTTTGTATTGCATTGAGCGGGAAACGTCCGTCACGACAAGAGGTGCTGGTTTTAGGCGAGACGATCCAGGCAATCAAAAAAATGATGGCGATCGAAATTTGCTTGTCGATCGGGTTGGTGACGGATGAACAGATCGTTTATTTGAAAAGCTGCGGCACCGACCGCTTCAATCACAATTTAAACACCAGTCGAGAAAACTATTCTTCGATCGCAACGACCCACAGCTATGATGATCGGTTGAATACGCTGAAAAAACTGCGCGAACATGAGTTAAATATCTGTTCTGGTTTTATTTGCGGCATGGGCGAATCGAATGAACAATTGGTAGACTTGGCCTTTGAATTGAAGGAACAGCAGCCATACTCGGTTCCAATCAATTTTTTATTGCCGATCGAGGGGACAGCCCTTGAAAAGCAGCAGCCATTAACGCCTCTAAAATGTTTGAAAATTTTAACCATGCTGAGAATGGTTTTTCCGGAGACCGAATTGAGGGTGAGTGCCGGAAGAGAATTCCATTTGAGCGAATTGCAGCAACTAGCCGTTTTAATCGTTGATTCGATCTTTCTGGGGGATTATTTGACGGAAAAAGGGGCGGCGATCTCAACGGATCAAAAAATGCTGGATCTACTGGGTTTAGCTGTTGAAGGAGCGGCCGATGAGTAATCAGTACATCATTTGCGGAATTGGTACGGATTGTGGAAAATCCGTCGTGAGCGTTCTGCTCTATGACTATTTGAAGAAGCGGAAAAAACTAGAGCCAATACTGGTTAAACCTGTTCAAACAGGCGCTGCTTTAGACACCGATTTTTATCAAGCCTGTCAAATCAATCGGCAGAATATCTTCAATTTTTACACGATGACCTCAGAGACATCGATTCACACAGCCAGCCACTTAGCTGAAAAAACAATTGATGTGGATCAAATGGTACATGAGACGGTCTTATTACAAACGAAAAACCGGCCGCTACTGCTTGAAATGGCCGGGGGATTAATGTCGCCGCTCAATGAAACTACGTTGATGATTGATTTTGTCGAAGCACTTCAACTGCCGGTGATTGTGGTGGTTGATAATTACCTTGGGACGATCAACCACGCGCTGTTGACGACCGAGGCTCTGAAAAATCGAGGGATTCCGATTGCTGGATTGATTAATAATACCTCCAAGAAAGAGAACGCTTATGATCAGACTTCTCTTGAAATTATAGCGAGCTATAACGGTTTATCGGTGATTGGAAGGGTGCCCTATTTAACAAAAATTGAGGGTCAACTAACAGAACCCGATAAAAAAAGCGAGTTGGTAAAGGAGTGGCAATTAAATGTATCGCAAGCGAACTAATGAAATGACACGGATGGCGCTGTTTTTCGCCTTATTGATCGTAACCGCAAAATTGGTGATTTCATTGCCCTTGTTAGACTATTTATCGTTACAGATCATCACCGTTTTTCTGATCTATCCATTTCTAGGAAAAAAAGACGGATCAATCATAATGATCAGCTATCTAGTTTTGGGTGTTATCGGTTTGCCAATTTTTGCCAGCGGCGGAGGTTTCGCTTATGTTTTTAAGCCGACCTTTGGCTTTTTGCTGGCCTTCGCAACGCTGCCACTGATTCAGGCGTTGCTGACTCAACTTGTTCGACAACAAAAGTGGTCGCCGCTAACAAGAATGCTGATAATCAATTATTCAAGTCTGCTTTATATTCATCTAATCGGAATCGGCTATAAGCTGGTGATTTTACGACTGGCAACGCAAAATTTTGCCGCACTTTCCAGTATTTTGACAGTTACGACACTGATCGATCTTTCCTGTGATATTCTGCTGGTCTTTGTCGCGAGCGTAGTGACACTGAAAATGAAGTCCTTACTTGGTGTCAAAGCGAGTGGACTTTTCAATTAGCAATAGAAAAATGATCCTGCACTTCTTTAATAGAAGAAATCAGGATCATTTTAAAATTTCTGGCTTTATTTCCGCACATTTCCGGCCAAATATTTCTGGCAGCGGCGATAACTCATCAACACTTTTTCTGGAACATCGACATGCGGGATAAAGTTTGCGCCATTTGGTCCATAGCCTTCTTTGTCATCATTGAGTCGGCGAATCTCGCCAATCACTAACGATAAGAAATACTCCGGCGCCCACCAAGTATCCATTTGCGGATTTTCAAAATGGGGGCGAGTATCAAAATCAATTAATTTCGGCTGTTCGAAAAAGAGTGGTTGGATCGCGGCTAAAGGCAATCCCCATTCTTTACTGAAGGTAACATGCGATCGTTTTTGAACTAACGGATCTTGGACGAGCCAAAAATTTTGCGGCGCAGCTTGGTCAAAAAGTTCATAAGAGAAGCGAGCGTTTTCTCCAGTATTCGTTGATTTCTTTTCTAAGCGTAAAGTGAGCTCGCGAGAACAGTAATGCAAGAAGACTTCCTGCGTGATTTCCGCTTCTGAAAGGTCTGACCACTCAGAGCGAACCAACTCAGGATACATCTTTTTACAATTCGCGATCAACGGGGCGGTGCCGTGACCGATCCCGCCAACAAAAAGCACCTGCTGAATGCTCGCTTCACTTTCACAAAATTCTGCGGCGGAAACAATCAAGCTTGGTAAGCTGTTGCCGGCAATCACTAATGTATCGGATTGAAAATGTTCGTTTTCGGGAATCGTCGTCAGATAATCGACGAGGGTAGCAAAATCAGACATGGCTGCCTCCTTAAAAATTTAGTCAATAGAATCTCCTATATAATAGTAGCAAAAATTCAGACAGAAAAAAACTGCCAGTAAATATCTACTGACAGCAATTTGTTAAAATAGGTATTTGATAAAAAAGAAAATACATGAGGCAAAAAGCAAAACGGATATGGTTAGCCAAGCTTTTTGTTTGATCCACAGGAATTTTCCGTAACAAAAGGCGGCCGCAGCTCCGGTAAGAAGACTAAACAGATCCATAATTTCTCGATGTTCGACAACACGTGCCAGCATCAGGATACTAAAAAGGATCAAACTAAAAATACCCGCGGTAGCCAGAGCCAAATCCGTACTGGTCTGTTTCCGTTCCTTTTCCATGCGTTGCCCTCCATTCTATGAATACGTCAAGCTAATTTCTTCGTTAATTTTGCGTTAATAATTCCGAGTTATAAGGGTGGTTCTCCTGCAAATTAAGTAAAATCAGAACGATATCATGTACATTGTTGTTTTTATTATAAATGAATCCGGTTGCAATGTCACGTCTTTAAGAACTTACTATTTTATAAAATAGTTATTTTTTGGGCTTTTAAGGAATTCGGTCGCTCTTTTTGGTATAAATCACTGATTAGTAGTGTATACTTGGTGGGTGAAAGTTGCCGAACCGACTTTTTCAGCTCAGCTGGACAAGCGGAAGGGAACACGATAACGATCATTTTTCGTATGTTGAAAGATGACGCTTTAATAATGACTAAGGAGTGAGGGTGTGACACAGTTTTATTTTGTCCGACACGGGAAAACAGAAATCAATGCAAAAGGGCGCTTCAATGGCGGGACCGTAGATTCTCCATTAATCGAATCAGGCGTGGAAGCCACCAAGCGAATGGCTCAACATTTGAAGGATGTTCCTTTCGATCGCGTATTAACCTCTCCGCAAATGCGCGCGCAAACGACAGCGAAAATCATTCTAGCAGAAAATATCAAAGCACCAGAGTTGACGATCGTTGAAGAATTACGGGAATTGCGCTTAGGAGATTGGGATGGCAAAAAAATCGATCAAATCACCGCAGCCTATCCTGAAGAAATAAAAAATTATCGCACACGACCTGATTTGTTCGATGCAGAAAAGATCCACGCGGAATCTTACAATAGTCTGATCACGCGGAGTACTAAAGTAATTGAGGAAGTCACGGCCGCGCATCCGAAGGAGAAAGTTTTAGTCGTCAGTCACGGCATCCTTTTGATGGCATTGCTAAATACGTTAAAAGGAATTCCATTGGCCAAAATTCGTGAGAGCGGAATTGTTGACAATTCCAGCCTGACGATTTTAAATCATTCAAAAGAGCAGACGGTATTTGAAACATGGGGACAAACCTTCTAAAATAATCAAGTGGAAACTAATGAAAAAATGTCACGAAAATTATATTAGAATAGTCAATTTAGCTAGCGATTAGAGATTTTTTAGACGGTCAAAAAGAACTTTGCAAATTTAAGAAATGATCTCGACAAAACCACTATGTAATTGTTTAGGTTATTTGTTGGTTTTCTTATGTGATTTAAAATAATAAAAATTAACATAAAAGAACAGGGCGAAACTTGAGTGAATCACTTAATTTTTGCTTACAAATGATTCATTATGAGATAAGTAAGAGTTTAAATTCCTCAATTTTCTCAATCAATTAAAAAACGAACTACAAATAACTTTTAAAAAACTCTTTGGCGTTTTTTGCTAAAGTGTTTTTTAATAGATCAAATGAATTCTCGCGTAAGAGATAAAAAAACGGTCTTTTTATTTGCTAGAAGACTTTCTAAAGATAGTTAGACAAAAAGGAGCCCTTCAAAATTTATATTTTGAAGGGCTCCTCATTCTATTTTAATGTGAAAATAAAAATCAGGTAGTTAATAAATCTTTTCTTTTGGGACGATAGGTTAATTCAATCATTGTCTCTTGATCGTCTAAAGGAACGGAAGCATCTGTTAAAAAGTACTCGTAACTGCGGAAGGTGAAGATCCCATTTTCTTGCTTGATGGCATCAACCAATTCTTTATATGAATCTGTCAGTTCCTCGTAATCGCCGACATAAAGTGTTCGTACAGCTTGATAGCCTGGCAGCACATAGCTTTGGAATTTTTCTGTTGATGGGATTTCCTGATTGATCGGGAAGCCGATCTCGACCGCTAACAGTTCATCCTTAGCATTGCCCGTTTCATCCAGGTTCAAGTAGGAAATAAAGGGTGTTCCTACAAGTTCAGCTCCATTTTTTTGAATATATTCTAGCAGATCGACAAATGAAGTTCCGATGTAATTAGGTATGTGCTCATGTGAAATATGAGTGGACATCGAAACGATTGTCTGTGCTGGTTTAGTAATCTTCTCAATTTGCATACTCATCCCCCGTTTCTAAAACTCCTACGGTGATTGTAACAAGGAATGAAATCGAATACAAATAGGAACTATTCTTCCTGTGAAGGGAAGCCTAGGACTTGTCTATGCTGATTCAAGTAATTGAAGAAGATCGGAAATAAGTCTACGTCAGCTTTTGCTAGACGTTCTTTCGCTGCGAGCCGCTGCCAAGTGGCGGGAGAGATTCCTTTTTCCAATCTTTTTTTGGCCTGCTGAAAGGTCGGTTTACGCTGATAAACAATGCGAGCCAACAGTTCGCCTTTAGCGTAAAGGTAACAATAATAGGCGCCTTCCCCGGGTAAGATCCCGACAAACGTCTGATTTTGCATGATCTGGATCAACTGCTTATTGCGTCGTAAAAAGCGCTGAACAGTCAAGTAATTATCCCACCATTGCGCGGAGCCTTCATAATCATGCCGCGCGTTAGCAGCTTGAACACGCTGGTCAATTCGGGTAAGCAGGGCAGTTGACTGGCCTAATAGAGTCTCCTTGATTTCTTGAATCCGCAGCTCAAATTCTTCCTCAGGTGAAAGCTCCTCGTAGCTTTTAACGATTCCGGCGACATATTTCAAAGGGCCGTCCAGGCGGTAAGTACTGTTAATGATCTGCTTTAATTCTTGGATCTTGCTTTGCTTGAAGAAGGGGCCGATGACTAACCCCTCCTCAGACCATTCACTCAGGACCTTCAGGTAAGGAGCCTTGTCTATGAACTGAAAGTAGCCGTATCCTTCATAATAATTCATCATGCGGTTGTATTGCGGCCGAATTTGATGAATCAAATGGTATTCTAATAAGAGCGCATCAAATTCTGTGTCTACTTCTTCGTAATCAAAGTCGGTAATCCAGCGGACCAGCTCCTGAGTTTTTCGAGAATGCTGCTTATTTTGGACAAAATAGGAGCTGACTCGCTGCTTCAAATTTTTGGCTTTTCCAACGTAAATAATATCCCCATTGGCGTTTTTCATTTTGTAAATACCAGGTGTTTTTGGCAGATTTCTGATTTTTTCTTTTAGCATATGCGCACCCCATTTGTTCAAATTAACAAAAAAGATTTTTAAACATCTTTTAAAAGGTCGGTTTGGGAATCAATTTTTTAAGGAAAATGAAAATAATTGAAAAATAGGCCTTTTTGGTCTATTCTCTGAAAAAATAATCTAAAATATCAAGAAATGCAGATCGTAACCAATGACCAACCATTTCTATTGTGTTATAATTAATTATGTTAAGAAAGCAATGAGAGAGAGAATGGAGAGATGTTAAATGTCAAATAAAGTTTTAACCAGGCGCGAGCTGCGTCAACAGAAACGACAGAAGACCAGTAATTATCGCTACCTTAAGAAAGGGTCTGCTGTAGTAGGTACGGCGTTAGTGACGGTTTCAGTAGCGGCACCATTACTAAACACACATGAAGTAGAAGCAGTTGAAGGAAAAACGACAGCAACCACCTCAAATGTTGATAAGAAAGCATTTATCAATGAAGTTTCAAATGAGATCAAACCGTTAGCCGAAAAGCATGACCTTTATGCTTCGATTATGATCGCTCAAGCCATCGTTGAAAGTGACTGGGGACAAACGGATTATGCGCAAGCCCCTTATTACAATCTCTTCGGTTTAGAAGGTCAATATCAAGGCAAATCGGCAATGCTGGATAAAAAAGACGCAGAAACTGGTCAAACTGAAAAGAAAGAAATGAAACAATATGGTTCTTATAAAGAAGCCATTCAAGACTATATTGAAATCATAAAAACAACTTCTCGTGACGGTAATGAAAATTACTTCAGCGGTTCTTGGCGCAGCAATGCGAATGATTACAAAACAGCTGCCGCAGCATTAGAAGGCCGCTTCAATGATGACAAGGGATATGTTCAAAAATTAGTTTCTACTATTCAAGAACATGATTTGACTAGCTATGATGCAACAGAACCAGTGACTCCGCCAGTAGCGCAACCAGCTGCTGCAGCACCAGAACAATCAAAAGAATACACTGTTCAATCTGGTGACACGGTCAATTCTATCACGAATCAATTCGGGATTGGTGTTCAAGAGTTCACTGATTGGAACAATATCGACGACAGCGGGAATATTTATGAAGGACAAAAAGTCGTTGTTGGCAACGGTACAGCTAGCGAAGCAGCACCAGTTGCTCAAACTGCACCGGTAGAAACAGCAGCGCCAGTTGAAAATACGACTCCAGTCGTTGAACAACAGCCAGTTGCTAATGTTACACCAACACCGGAAGTAACGCCAGCAGCACCTGCTGAAGTACCAACATCAACTACGGATGCTTTGAAACAAGAACCAGCAGCACCGGTTCAAAAAGAAGAAGCTCCGGCTCAACAAGAGCAAACAACACAAACACCAGCGCCTGCTGAAACGCAAACGCCGGAAAAACAACCAGAACAAACACAGCAAGAACAACAAACTGCGCCAGATCAAACGCAGCAAAATCAACAACAGCAACAACAAGAACAACAAAATCAACAAAATCAACAACAACAACAGCAAGATCAACAGCAACAACAAAATCAGCAGCAAGATCAACAACAATCAACGGATGCTACTCGTGGACAACAAGTTGTTAATGAGGCTGAAAAATATATCGGTACACCATATGTTTGGGGCGGAAAAGATACGAGCGGTTTCGACTGTTCTGGTCTTACTCAATACGTTTACAAGCAAGTAACCGGTAAAGATATCGGCGTTTGGACAGTTGCACAAGAATCATCTGGTACGCAAATTGCCGTAGATCAAGCGCAACAAGGCGATCTATTATTCTGGGGTGACCAAGGATCAACTTATCACGTAGCAATCTCCGCTGGGGGCGACCAATATATTCACGCACCTCAACCAGGCGAAAACGTGAAATACGGTTCAACTCAATACTACACACCAGACTTCGGTGTTCGCGTATACTAAAAGTAACTTAAAAAAATATCCAAGAAGACTTAAGAACATTTCGTCTTTTTGGATATTTTTTGTTGCTTTATGGAATTAATTGCCGCTACAATTAACAAAGATCATTTTTAGCAAAGCGAGGGAGAATCTATGCGAAAACGACAATTCGAGACAGAACGGCTCTTTTTTTCTTATTGGTTGGAGTCGGACAGTGCATTAGCGGATGAATTATGGGGCGATGAACACGTCACTCAGTTTATTGCCAAAAATGGACGCTTCTCAAAGGATCAAGTACTCCAGCGCTTGCATACAGAAATTCAGAGTCAAAAGGATTTTGGCTATCAATATTGGCCGCTATTTTTAAAGCAAACCGAAACGTTTATTGGCTGTTGCGGATTACATGCGTATGACTTAAATACCCAAACGGCCGAATTAGGCTTTCATTTATTGCCTTCTGCTTGGGGAAGAGGATTCGCTGAAGAAGCTGCTCGCGGCGTAATAAATTTTGCGGAAAGCAAAACCGATCTCGTGTTCCTATTCGCGGGACATCATCCAGACAATCGCGCATCAAAAAAATTATTGGAAAAGCTGGGCTTTCAATTTCAAGCAAACACTTACTATGAACCCACAGGTCTGGAACATCCATCTTATCTTTTGAAATTAACATCCGTTAGTTAGCTGGTGAGGAAGAGCTCATCAGCTTTTTTTATCTGATAGATAATCTTCAAAATTATCCAATGCTATAATAAAACTAAAAAGAGCTGGAGGTGGCACGATGGTCTATCAACTAAATCATACAGAACATAAGATTTATCAGAAAATAATGAAAGCGATCGCAAAAGGCGAACTGCCTAAATTGACCAAAGTCGCTGAAGAGAACTATGTGTCAACGACCTATATTGTTAAGTTCGCTAAAAAATTAGGGTATTCGGGCTTCAGTGAAATGATCTATGTCAATAAATATAAACAGCGCCTAGGAAATACCGCCAGCAATTCGGAGATCGCGCTTTTTGATCAAGAGGATGTCCATAAATTGGCCGCGTTGATTTCGCAGTTCTCGGATAAAATTATTTTTGTTTTTGGGATCGGCTATTCGGCGATCATCGCAGATTACCTGCAAAAGAAGCTCTCGAAGTTAGGGCTATTTGTGAATAGCAGTTCGCCGATCGACATGACGATTCCTTATCAAGAATATTTGGTGATCTTCATTAGCAAAAGCGGGGAGACGGATGATGTTTTAGAGATTGCCAAGAAAATAAAATCGACTGTTTCAGCCTCGATTCTTTTAACGGCCGCATCAGACAGCACGATTGGTCGACATGTTACGCACACTCAGGTTGTAGAGACAGAACGCGAACCAAATGCGCCAGATCTCTTTGACAGCAAGTGTCTAGCACTTTTCGAATACATTTTATTGGAGCTTAATCAGTAGTTACAATTGTAACTGGTCTAAAAAAATTTAATCCTTCCGGCTGTTGTATAGTGAGTTCAGATACAAGAAACGACTTAGACAGACAGGAAGGATGAGGCTAGATGAAAAAGTTTAACGTAGTATTTGTGGGAGGCGGAAGTACCTATACGCCCGACATGATGGAATTGATGTGTTTGGTAAAGGAAACCTTTCCGGTGAAGAAAATCGTGCTTTACGATAATGATGAAGAACGGCAAGAACCGATTGGGCAATATGGCGAGGTATTGTTCCGCGAGTATTATCCCGAGTTAGAGGAATATGTATATACAACCGATAAAGCGACAGCTTTTAAAGACATGGACTTTGCGTTTGTTCAGATTCGGGCCGGCGGTTTGCCGATGCGTGAACAGGACGAAAAGATTCCATTGAAATATGGTGTGATTGGACAAGAAACCTGCGGACCTGGCGGGTTTGCATACGGAATTCGCAGTGTTCTGGCGATGAAGGATTTAATCGAAGACATTCGCCGGTATTCACCGGATACGTGGATCTTAAATTATTCTAATCCGGCGGCGATCGTCACGATTATTTTAGCTTTAGGAACCCAAGTGATGGCGAAAAGAAATTCAGTTATTCGAAAATTACCGGCAGTGGAAACGTTGGGCAGTACCGATATTATTGCTTCAGATAAAACAGGAACCTTAACGCTGAATCAAATGACAGTAGAAAAACTTTATACGGATTTTCAGCAAAAATCAGCCAAAGCCGCGATCGAAAAGGACAATATGGCGTTGAAGATCATGAACTATGCCAATGATACGAAAATCGCGCAAGATGGCACACTGATCGGCGATCCAACAGAAACGGCTTTGGTTCAGTTCGGAATTGATCAGAGACTTGATCTAAAAGAGAGTCTTGGTAAGGAGCCGCGAATTGGCGAACTGCCTTTTGATTCCGATCGTAAATTAATGAGTACGATCCATCAGCTTTCAAATGGGAAATATTTGGTCGCGGTAAAAGGTGCCCCGGATGTCTTAATTCAGCGAACAACCCGAGTGCTCGCTGAGGGACAAGAAACCGCAATGTCCGAAAAACAAAGAAATGAAATATTGTTCAACAATGCAGACATGGCCAAACAAGCCCTGCGTGTGTTAGCGATGGCTTTCAAATATCTTGATGAAATTCCCCAAACGCTGACTTCTGAGCTGCTTGAAAATGACCTTTGTTTTGCTGGGTTAGTCGGAATGATTGATCCGGAACGAGCAGAGGCGGCAGAAGCTGTCAAAATGGCAAAAGATGCAGGAATACGTCCGATCATGATCACGGGGGATCACAAAGATACCGCGGAAGCCATTGCAGTCCGGTTAGGAATCGTTCACGCAGGAAATTCGGATGCGGTCTTGACTGGTGCGGAGCTAAACGAGATGAGTGATGAAGAATTTGCCAAACAAGTCTATCACTATTCTGTTTATGCCCGCGTATCCCCTGAACACAAGGTGCGTATTGTCAAAGCGTGGCAGCAAGAAGGCAAAGTCGTGGCGATGACAGGAGATGGGGTCAACGATGCACCATCGCTAAAACAAGCAGATATCGGAATCGGTATGGGAATCACAGGGACAGAAGTTTCAAAGGGAGCTTCCGATATGGTCTTGGCCGATGATAATTTTGCGACGATCGTCGTGGCAGTAGAAGAAGGGCGAAAAGTCTTCTCAAATATTCAAAAAACAGTGCAATATTTATTAGCGGCGAATTTAGGTGAAGTGCTGACGTTGTTTATTGCGACAATGTTTGCTTGGGACACGTTGCTGCCAATCCATCTATTATGGATCAATTTGGTTACAGATACTTTTCCGGCGATTGCTTTAGGAATGGAACCGGCAGAAAAAGATTTGATGAGTCATAAGCCAAGAGGGCGGAGGTCTAATCTATTCTCCGGCGGCGTTTTCAGCAGCATTATCTATCAAGGAATTTTGGAAGGCGGTCTTACGTTATTCGTCTATTGGTTTGCGATTCAAAATCCAGCACATACGGCTTTGAACATGCCGGGACTTTCGGCGCAGGCTCTTTATAGCTTGCAGCACGCGGATGCTTTGACGATGTGTTTTGCTACACTTGGGTTTATGCAGCTGTTCCACGCATTTAATGTGAAGTCTGTAAAACAGTCGATTTTCAAAGTCGGGCCTTTCCGTAATAAAACCTTTAATTGGGCGATCTTGCTTTCCTTTGCTTTGATGGGTGTGATCATTCTCGTTCCGGGACTGAACGATATTTTCCGAGTAGCGTCACTGAATGGAACTCAATGGGGTGTCGTGGCGGCAGCCTCCTTCTCGATTATTCCAATCGTGGAAGTCGTTAAGTTCCTACAAAGAAAGACTTCAGTTGAAAAAGTTGAGGAAGCCGTGATCGACTAGACGAATCTAAATAATGAGTAGAGGATTTTCTTTTCTCCTAAAATAAGGAAGGCAACGTACGCTAAATCAGTACGCTGCCTTTTTATGTTATGAACGATTACTTAGGACAAACATATTTATCCGTATTATTTCCGACAAGTATGGTGTTTACATAGATCTGTTCGATGATTCCGGTTACTTTTTCTCCATAGCAATTGATTGTGGTAATCTCATTTCCAATAACAAAGTCCATCTAGAATCAATCCTTTCCTTGGACATGCTAACACTAGAAGAAGGAATATTCTTTTCAACTTTTTATTAAAGGTAGAAATAAATAATAGTGCCTTTTACTTGTCAATTTCCTATTTAAAAGGCTTGTTTTTCATTTTCTAAAATATTTTTATTGAATTCAAAATTTATTAGGTTCAAAACAATGATAAACGCTATAATGAACGTACTAGATAAAGGTTCGTGATATAGAGGTGTTTTGATGAAACAAAAGAAAAATGAACAGGCGCTAACAGTCGGAAAACGAGAGCTGTCTTTGCCAACAGGCATTGCCTTGCCGCCAGAATTGGCTGCTCGAGTTGAGCTGTATCCAGAGAATAAACGGCGGCCGGTGAATAAAACGTTATTCAAAAACGATTATTTCCAGCTATCTTACAATACAAGAGATCAATCAATGGCGATAGCCTCTCAAGGAAATCTCGTGTATTCTGCGATTCCCTATGATACGGCTAGAAATTATATTCAGCGGGCGGCGATCCAATATTTGCTGCATCCGGAAGAAATTCGCCGTTATATCGAATTACACCAGACGACATTGGAAAAATACCTGACGCTGAGTATTTTTCAGGTGACAGGAAATCGTGTGGATGAGCAATCTTTTGAAGTGAAGCAGGCCTATAATGCGATCTTGCAAAATCCTTTGTTGGAGATTCAGGTGGCGGGCCGCTTGATGCAGCACGATGAGACGGGACCACTCTCTGCGAATCTGGCCGGGAAGTTTCTGTTTAGTGAAAATGCGAAGACAGGGATCGCGGGGTATATCTCTGAATACTTGAATTTCGTTGTGCAGCTTGCGAACTCTTTGCCATTAATGATCGATGGCAAAGCCGTTCAGTTATTATCTTCTACCGAACAAGATCAACTGCTGATCGATCAAGGGTTAACAATTCATTCAGATATTGATTCTGCTTTGTCGTTATTACCACAAGAGGTAAAACAGGGACTAGAAAACGCACTTGTTGTTATGGGGTCAACGCCGGTGGTCAATACTCAGCCGCTTTTACGTTCCGAATACGGCGAAGAACTGACCAGAGTTCGCGAGAATTATATTGCTCATAGTGTCCATCCCGATGAGGCTGAGAAATACTTCAAAAATGTTCATTCCACCGAAAACCGAAATATCGTAAATGTGGTGTCAGACATTCATGCCAAAGACGGGAAGCTGCCATTTCTCAATCGCAACTTTAATGTACTGGCGGGGGATGTTTCTGATTCGCATGTAACAGATGAAGAAATAGCGGGTATCTATGTGATCGGCGGTCATGAATTGGTCGATGTATTACCTGAAACCTCCGATCAGGAAAACGAGCAGTGGGATAAATGGCGGCCTTATTTCAAGTACGAATGGTTCAAGGAGCTGGTTCAAGATCCCGATGAAGCGTGGTATTTGCTGCCGACAGGAGAGCATGCTTTTTATGAGGTTGTAAAGACCGAGTTAGCGGAGCGTTTTCCGAAAATGCAGCTGCTGAATAATGGCAGTCTCGTTCATGATGGGGTTCGCTATATCGGATTAACCGTGCCAGTCGCTTTAGTGAAACGCAAGAAGGCACAACAGCGATTCATCTTAAACTCGTTAGAAAAATTACTAGACCAAGATACGAATATTCCAACGGTGATTGTTTCACATGCACCATTATTCAATGAGTTGAGTCTATTGCCGGAAACTAGCGAGGCCTATAACAAAGAATATATCTGTGAGGAACCGAAAATCGAAAAACTCTTTGAACAGTACAATATTGTTGGGGCAATCCACGGTCACCACCACATCCCGGCCTCTTCTAGACGATTCAAAAAAGTCGAATTCGCAGGAAAAAATCTATTTGTTGTATGTTCGATCTATTCAAAAGTAAATACCGGTTTTGAACTGATGAGTCTGTTGGATGTGAAAAACTAATACAAAAAAAAGGAGAGAACTTTTTCGAAAGTTTTCTCTTTTTTATTTCTAATAAGGCAATCGCTGGTAAATAGGATGAGATGGTATACTTGCTTTGAGGTTTATCGAGATCAAAGGTTTGGAGGAGAAGCTATGAGAGTCGTTGTTTCGGGAAGTATTGCTTTTCAAGCGGAGTATCAGAAATTGCTAAGATATTTTGAAAAGACTGGAGTAGAGCTGATCGATTATCCACGTCCTAGTCAGAATCTAACAGAGGAGTACCCTCAAATTCTGACGACTTTCTTTCGGAATATTGAAGTTACTGATATTTTTTACTTATATAATCAAGATAAAAATGGCGTCTCAGGTTATATCGGCGCGGCGAGTTTTTCTGAATTGACCTATTGCTTAATGCAGAACTTGATTCATGGAAAAGCGATCAGAATAGTTTTATTGAAAGAGCCAGCAAAGGAAAATTTTTGCTTTGATGAGGTTAGTATGTGGTTTAAGAATGGGTGGGTGGAAGTAGGAAATCCCCTAGTAGCGAATTGAAAAAAATTTGAAAAATAGACGGGATGAAATTAGCCGAGGCACGGCCTCAATAGTTTTGCTATAATGGATGGAATTGACGCCAAGAAACTTGATTCAAGCGTAAATTTATTATAAAGGAGTTTCAAAGATGTTAAAACGTTTCTTTAGCTATTATCGTCCGTATAAAAAACTGTTTATTCTGGACTTCACTTGTGCGGTATTTGCTGGTTTGTTAGAGCTGGCATTTCCGGTTGCGGTGAATCAGGTCATCGATAAAATCATGCCGCGAAAAGAATTTCGGATCATTTTATTGGCCTGTCTCGCACTGTTTCTTTTTTATGTATTAAATACGATTCTCCAGTATATAGTGGTCTTTTTTGGACACAAATTGGGGGTCAACATTGAAACAGATATGCGCCGAGAGTTATTTGCTCACCTGCAGACTCAGCCATACGAGTATTACGACAATCAAAAGACGGGGAAATTGATTAGTCGTTTGACCACCGATTTGTTTGAAATTTCAGAGGTCGCTCACCATGGTCCAGAGGATGTTTTTATCACGATCATGACGCTGGTCGGAGCCTTTCTATTGATGCTCAACACCCATGCAAAACTAGCGCTAGCGACGTTTGCTGTATTGCCGCTGATTACGATTGCGTTAGTGTTTTTCAATAAGAAAATGACCAATGTGAATACTAGGATCTATGAAGATTTGGGTGAATTTAATGCGGGTGTGGAGGCTTCCGTCAGCGGGATTCGGGTGACGCAATCCTTTGCCAATGAAGAATATGAGTACCATCGATTTGGCGGTTTGAGCGAGGCTTACCGCAAGTCAAAGATTCTATTTTATCGAATAATGGCTATCAGTTCGGCCTATAACTATTTATTGATTCGTTTGATTAACCTGTTCACGCTGATTTTTGGTTCGTATTATGTGATTCAAGGGGAGCTAACTAATGGTCAATTCGTTGGGTTTATTCTTTTAGCCAATGTTTTCGTCCGTCCGATTGAAAAGGTCAATAATATGATTGAAAGTTATCCCAAAGGAATCGCAGGGTTTAAACGTTTGACAGAAGAATTGGATAAAAAGCCAAACATTGTAGACCGGCCAAATGCGCTGAATGTGACTCATTTAGCGGGCAATATCAACTATGATGACGTGTCCTTTTCTTATGCGGATGGGAAAAAAGTGCTGAATCATGTTGACCTGACGATCAAAACTGGGGAAACGGTGGCGTTTGTTGGTCAAAGCGGGTCAGGGAAAACGACGTTGTGCAACTTATTGCCGCGCTTTTACGAAGTGACCGATGGAAAAATTACAATTGATGAGATCGATATTCGGGATATGACGCTCGCGTCTTTACGAAATCAAATCGGAATTGTTCAACAGGATGTGTTCCTATTCCCAGGAAGTATTCGAGAAAATATTGCTTATGGTCGTTTGGATGCAACAAATGAAGACATTCTGACTGCCGCAAAATTGGCTCACTTGGAGGGCGTATTAGAACAAATGCCAGAGGGGATCGATACTCAGATCGGTGAACGAGGGGTTAAACTTTCTGGCGGACAAAAACAACGGGTAGCGATCGCTCGGATGTTCTTGAAGAATCCACCTATTTTGATTTTAGATGAGGCGACTTCCGCTTTGGATACCGAAACAGAACAAGTGATTCAGGAATCCTTGAACTCATTGGCGAAAGGGCGGACGACTATGATCATTGCGCATCGCTTAGCCTCGATTAAGCACGCAACCCGGATCGTCGTCGTTAGTTCGGACGGTATCCTAGAACAGGGCACCCACGAAGAGCTGATGGAAAAAGGCGGAGCCTACCGCAATTTATACGAGGCCCAATTTAGAAAATAAAAACGATCACTGAAAAACTCTTCCGAGAATTTTCAGTGATCGTTTTTTATTTTGCATATAATTCAGCAATATTCTGTATTCTTCGTTTCATTTCTTCGCGAATATGCGGTGGTTCTAAGCACTCGCATTTATCCCCAAAACTGAAGAGAATATTGTAGTTGTAGTCATTTTCGATGAAAGGGAATTTGACGAGGTAATGCTCCTCACCATCCGGCTCAAATTGTTCATAAGTACAATAATCAAGTACGCCGTCCATGACAGATCGATGGATTCGAATGATGATCGTTGTTTGCATACTTTCTATAATATCAGGGAATTCCAGCTGCGGTTTTTGATATTCTCGCGGTGTAAAAGTTTTTTCTTGCAACTGCAGGCTTGTGATACGAGAGAGCTTGAATAAGCGGAAATCTTTTCTTTCGCAGCAATAGCATTGACAATACCAATGGCTGTTTTTTAAGACAAGCTGATAGGGCTCGACTGTTCGTGCGGTTTTATTGCCATGGCGATCCGCATAATCAAAGGAGAGCAGTCTATTTTCCTTTAGAGCAGTTTGAATCAGCTTTAAATAGGGTTTGATATTCTTGTTGCCCATCCATGTACTTAAATCTACGTATAGTTGGTTGGTTTTTAATTCAATATCTTTTGCTCTGTCGGCCGGGACGAAACTCTTGACTTTCGCAAGTGCATTCGCCAATTCTTCACCATGTCCCATATTGGAAAGGCTGGAAAGACCCATCAAGATAGCGGAAAGATCCGTCGTCGAAAAGACCTTGCGATCCACCTTATAGTTCTCCATGATCTCAAAGCCGCCGCCTACTCCTGAAGTCGAACGAATCGGGATGCCAGCCAAATTGATAGAATCTATATCGCGATAAATCGTGCGGGGGGAAACTTCAAATTTTTCTGCTAACTCCTGTGCGCCGATTCGTTCTTTATCAAGCAGGATCATAATAATGCTGACAAGCCGGTCAACTTTCATCGAATGCCCCTTCCAAAAATATTTTTCAGTTCAGTATAGATTGTTGCCATACAGATGTCAACGATTGCTAGGTATACTAAACATGTAATCAAATCAAACACAACGAAATTGGAGGAAAATTATGAATACAATCTATGTTTATGTTCTTAATACTTTAGCTGACTGGGAAATTGGGTATGTGACTTCAGAACTGAATTCTGGACGATTTTTTAAAAAGGATGCACAAGCTGTATCACTCAAAACAGTCAGCCATTCCAAAGAGCCAATCAACACAATGGGTGGGATGACAATCGTGCCTGATTGTTTAATTGATGATATTCTAGTGAACGAAAATAGTGTGCTGTTACTACCAGGAGCAAATACGTGGAATGATCCAAAACATGCGGCTATCCTAGAAAAAACCAGCGAACTTCTTGCTGCAGGTGCTACGGTAGGGGCGATCTGCGGAGCAACGGCTGCATTGGCTAACTTAGGTTTGCTGGATGAGCGTCCTCATACTAGTAACGGAGCAGGATTTCTTGATATGGTTTCGCCAAGCTATCAGGGACAAAGTTTTTATATCGACGAGCCCTCTGTAGCAGATAATAATCTGATCACTGCCAGTTCGACTGGAGGATTGTTGTGGGCAAAACAAATCATTGAACGTTTAGATGTTTTTCAAGCGGACACATTGGAAGCTTGGTATAACTATTTTAGTACTGGTCAGTCAGAACACTTCTTTGCATTGATGCAGACATTGCCAGCTAATGAGGAAGGCTAAGCTTATCTCCTATATACAGAGTAAGCAAGAAAGATCGCGTAAATGTATACCATTCTAACGATCGAACGACGGTTTTTGAAATCGTCGTTTTTTTGATAGTTGTTAAATTAATAAAAATAGTAATATCTTGCTTTATCCTTTTCAAATTTGTGAAATTTTGGCTGACCTATTTATGATTCATAGGATTCTTCAGCGAACTCCCTTATAATTCAATGAAAGAAAACGCATTCAATAAAGGGAATGAGGTGAAAATCCTCAACAGCCCCTTTCTACTGTATACGCAGACGAAATCATTGACGCCACTTTACGGGAAGGCATGAGAGTAGGATGAAGCGAAGTCAGGATACCTTTGTTGAAAGCGATAAGAGAATGGATTGGGAAATTCTTTTATACCGCAAATGAGCAGAGGACCGGATAAAACTGTTTTTTTGTCGTATAAAGGCACGCCCTAATTCATTGGATTAGGGCTTTTTTGCATGTCAAAAAGTCGCACAGACGACTTATACGGGAGAGAAAAAAATGAGTATTCAGAGGAGCAAGCAGCGAATCATTCAAATGGTGATCGTATTATTCGGCATTAGTTTTTTGACCTTTCTATTGGTTTACTTATCGCCGGGTGATCCGGCAGAAATCATGCTGACGGAATGTGGCAATATTCCAACGCCAGAAACATTGGCTCAGGCCAGAAAAGATTTAGGTTTGGATCGGCCGTTCTTGATCCAATACGGCAGTTGGCTGAAGGGGGTAGTGACCGGTGATATGGGGATGAGCTATTCCTTCAAGGTCCCGGTCTTTCAGAAATTGCTCTCGTGCTTTATTCCAACGGTGGCTTTGGCCGTTTCTTCCTTGCTGCTGATGATCGTCGTATCGATTCCCTTGGGTATTTTATCGGCGGTTTTTCATAACAAACTCTTGGATTATCTGATTCGCGGATTTTCCTTTATTGGCATCTCAATACCGAGTTTTTGGATCGGGCTTGTTTTGCTGCGGATCTTCGGTGTGAATCTGGGCTGGGTCTCGGTTTCGGGCGGCACAGCAGATATTCGATCGCTGATCTTGCCGGCAGTCACGTTGGCCTTAGCGATGTCAGCCAAGTATACGCGGCAAGTTCGAATTACTGTTTTAGAAGAATTGAATAAGGACTATGTGATGGGAGCTCGGATGAGGGGGATTTCGGAAAATAAAATCCTTCTTCGCCATGTGCTGCCGAATGTCTTGCTGCCGCTGGTCACGATTTTAGGGTTGTCCTTTGGAAGTCTGTTAGGCGGCACAGCTGTTGTAGAGATTATTTATAATTGGCCGGGATTAGGCAATATGGCGGTAAAAGCTATCGCTTGCCGGGATTTCCCGCTGATCCAAGGCTATGTATTGATGATCTCATTGCTCTACATGACGATCAATATTCTGGTCGATCTGTCTTATCCGTTGATTGATCCAAGACTGAGGGAGAACGAGTCATGAAAAAAACTTTGGCTTTGTTGAAGAAGAACAAACAACTGACGATCTCATTGATTTTGCTGGCGCTGATCTTTTTAGTTGCGCTCTTTGCGAAACAGCTGGCGCCCTTCGATCCATTAGCTGCTGATATGAACAAATCGCTGACCGCGCCAAACAGTGTGAATCGATTCGGCACGGATAAATTGGGACGAGATCTATTATCACGTATTATTTTCGGGACCCGTACATCCGTCGGTTCAACGATTATTATGGTGGGGATCATTTTTGTACTAGGAACTTTTGTCGGGATATTGGCCGGTTTTTTCGGCGGCTGGGTAGATCTTGTTATCATGCGGATCGCCGACATGATGATCTCTTTTCCAGGATTAGTGCTGGCGATTGCGATTGCGGGAGTATTGGGGCCGAACTTGGTGAATGCAGTGATCGCTATTACCGCGGTCAGCTGGACAAAATATGCGCGATTGTCCCGAAGCTTAGTGTTGAGAATCAATGAAAGTCTATTTATGAAGGCGGCATTGGTGACGGGAACCAGTAACAGTCGACTAATGTCTAATTATATTTTGCCGAATATTTTTCCCCCCATGCTAGTCACTGCGATGACTGATATGGGCACTCTGATGCTGGAAATCGCGGCCCTGTCCTTCTTAGGATTTGGTGCACAGGCACCTGCGCCGGAGTGGGGATTGATGCTGAATGAAGGGAGGACTTATCTGACAACCGCACCATGGCTGATGATTTATCCGGGTCTGGCGATGGTGATTGTGGTGGTGACGTTTAACCTTTTAGGCGACAGTGTAAGTGACTTGATGGAAACAAAGACAGGATAAAGGAGGAAATCAAATGAAAAAAATGGCAACTCGCGGAATTGCAGCAGCATTATTGCTTTTGGTGGTTGGTGGATTGGCCGGCTGCGGAAATGACAAGGAGGCCGCCGAAAGTGACGAAAAAAATCTGACGATCGGCGTAACAAGCTTCGCGGATACTTTAGAGCCGACGGAGCAATATTTTGGCTGGGTCGTTTCGCGCTATGGGGTTGGGGAAAACTTGGTTCGATTTGATAAGGACGGGAAAATCGAACCCTGTTTAGCAGAAGACTGGTCGGTCAGTGATGACGAGTTGACGTGGACCTTCACGCTTCGTAAAGATGTGAAGTTCTCCAATGGCACGAAAATGACCCCTAAAATTGTGAAAGAATCCCTTGAACGGGCATTCAAGCTTAATTCACGGGGAGAAACTTTTTTCAAACCAGAATCAATCGAAGTGAAAGAGAATCAATTAGTGATCAAAACAGAGAAGCCTTCTGCTGTTGTTCCGGGAAGCTTGGCCGATCCGCTCTTCTTGATCGTCGATACGACGGCCGATATGGATTCCTTTGCTAAAGACGGGCCGATTTGTACCGGACCATATGTGGTGAAGAAGTTTAATCCCACCGAAGATTGCGAGTTGGTCAAAAACGAACACTATTGGGATGGTAAAGTCCCGTTGGATAAGGTCACGATGAAATGTATCGATGATCAGGCTACTCGTTCGATGGCGTTGCAAAATGGTGAAATCCAAGCTGCCTATAACTTAAAAACGGAAAATCTAGCCGAGTTCAAGAAACAAAAAGATATCAAGTTTCTAGAACTAGATTCGTTACGTTCAACCTATTCCTTTATGAATCAAAACGGACCGCTAAAAGACTTGAAATTGCGGCAAGCGTTGATTCGCGGATTGGATCGTGAAAGCTATGCAAATAAACTGTTAAAAGGCGGTGCAACACCAGGCAAAGCACCGATCCCGCCGACCTTGGATTTTGGCTTTGATGACTTGAAGGATGAAAATGCCTATGATCCAGCTTCAGCGAAAAAATTATTGGCAGAAGCGGGGTACAAGGATACCGATGACGATGGTTTTGTTGAAATGCCGGACGGCAAACCCTTGGAGCTGGAATTCGTGATCTACACCAGTCGTGAAGAATTAAATATCTATGCGCAGGCAGCACAGGCGAACTTAAAGGATATCGGGATCAATGTCAAATTGAATACAGTCAGCTATGAAACATTATTGGATATGCGGGATTCCGGCAGCTTCGATATGCTGATCTGGAATGTGTTAGTCGCAAATACCGGTGATCCAGAAAATTATTTACGCGAAAATTGGTACAGTAAATCGCCATCGAATCAAGCAGGCTACAAAAATGAACAGGTGGATACGCTGATTGATGAATTGACAATTACGTTCGATGAGAATAAACGCCGTGAGTTAGATATCGAGATCCAGCAATTAATAATGAATGATGCGGCAACGGTCTTCTTTGGTTATGAAACAACCTACCTGTTCCATTCGGATAAGGTAACCGGACTAGAATTGTATCCAATGGACTATTATTGGTTAACAAAAGACGTGAAGTTTAAATAGAGGGTGAGCGCTTATGCTGAAGATCGAACAATTATCCGTTCAATATCAAGGAAATCCACAGCCTACACTGCACGATTTCAATCTGTCCATAGACAAGGGGGGGATTGTTTGTATCGTAGGAGAAAGTGGAAGCGGGAAATCCACCGTATTGAAGACGATTATAGGCGCATTGCCAAAAAAAACACAGATTTCAGGAATGATTCAATTTGAAGAAATGTCACTCTTGCAGCAGTCAGTTTCTGAATGGCAGAAAATGCGTGGTACTGTCTTTTCGATGATTTTTCAAGACAGTACCGCCGCGTTGAATCCTATCCGAAAAATCGGAAAACAATACGAAGAATATATTCGCCAGCATGAATCAGTCAGCTCTGAGGATGCCCGAAAACAAGCGGAAGCGATGCTGAAGAAAATGCAGCTGCGGGATGCTCGCAGTATTATGGACAGCTATCCCCATCAATTGAGCGGCGGAATGTGCCAGCGGATAGGGATAGCGCTGGCGATGACGTTCAATCCTCGTCTGCTTCTGGCCGATGAACCAACCAGTGCGCTGGATGTCGTGACGCAGGAACAAATCGTGGAGCAGCTGCTGCAGGTCAGAGAACAATTTTCTGTATCGGTCCTGCTCGTTACACATAATGTGGCGATGGCGGCACACATGGCAGATCGGTTGATCGTGATGGAAAACGGCAAAATTGTTGATCAGGGTTCTCCATTAGAAGTGATTACTCAGCCGAAAAGTGCCTATACTAAAAAACTGTTAGCCTCAGTTCCCGAACTGAAAGGAGCCGCTTATGTCTGAGTTGATTTTAGATATTCAAGGATTGACCAAAGAATTTATCTTACCAAATAAAGAAACCTTAACAGCCTGTGATCAGCTTTCTTTTACTGCCAAAAAAGGCCAAACAATAGGTATCGTTGGCGAAAGCGGATCGGGAAAATCGACGCTAGTCAATATGCTGATGCTGATGGAAACACCGACTCAAGGTAAGATTCATTATCGAGAAAAAAATATTCTCAATCTAAATCGACGAGAAATCTGGCAGCTGCGACCCAATATCCAGATGGTCTTTCAATCGCCCACCGCCTCGATCAATCCAAAAATGAAAGTCATCGATGTCGTGACCGAGCCGTTGTTTAATTACAAAAGATTGAAAGCAAAGGATAAACGAAAGAAAGCACAGGAGCTGTTGGCGCTAGTCGATCTTTCTGAAGAATATTTGGAACGATATGCGCATCATTTGAGCGGCGGGCAATGTCAGCGCGTGTGTATTGCTCGAGCATTAGCGTTGAATCCAGAAATTTTGATTTGCGATGAAGCGACCTCCGCACTAGATGTGTCCGTACAAAAAAATATTATCGACCTCTTGATAAATTTACAGAAGAAAAATAATATGACAATCCTGTTTGTCAGCCATGACTTGGCGTTGGTCCAGTCCTTTGCCCATGAAATATTGGTGATGCAAAATGGGGTGATCGTGGATCGGCTGTCACAGGAACAGAATCTGAATGCTTCGGAAGTGACGTATACACAATGCTTGCTTAACTCAGTTTATTCGCTATCCAAAGTAAAACAGCGTCTTTTGCTGGAGAACTGACCAAAGGAGAAAATCTATCGTGAAACATTTACTGGAGCAGCAGTCCTCTGCTAGTGCCAAAAATTATTATTTCCAAGTTCGAGGAACAAAGCTAGAACTTCCCGTATCGATCATCAAAGGTAAAGAATCGGGGCCGACAGTATTGATTACCGCAGGCATTCACGGGTCTGAATATCCTGGGATCGAAGCCGCGAAACGATTGATTCAAGAGATAGATCCCGATAGGCTTGTTGGAAATTTGCTGATTTTTCCTTGTATCAATCAACGCGCTTTTTTTGAACGCGCCGCATTCATCAATCCCGCCGATGGAAAAAATCTTAATCGCTGTTTCCCGGGAAATCCGACAGGGACAGAATCAGAAAGACTCGCTTATGCGCTGGAAACAGAGATATTTTATTTGGCGGATTTCTATCTGGATTTTCACAGTGGAGATTTGTCAGAACAACTAGAATCATTTGTCTTTGTGCCCGGCTTTGGTGAGGACTCGGTCATGCAAAAAGCTCGGCAAGCAGCGAATTATTTAAATTTGCCTTTTGGCGTAGCTTCCCAAAGTCGTACAGGCGCATACAATCACGCTTCTATAATAGATGTTCCGTCCTTGTTGATCGAGCGCGGAGGGTATGGCGAACGATGTGCCAAAGATATAGCCGGATTCGTTGACGATGCTAAAAGAATCATGACGCATTTAGGAATGCTGGAGCACTCACTACTAAAGAAGAAAGAGCTGAAATTACTCACCCAAATCTGCTATTTTGATAGCACATTAACAGGTTTATGGACACCTGCTTGCAAAATAGGAAACGTAGTCAAAAAGGGTCAGCTTTTAGGAGTAACAGAAGATTTCTTTGGAAATATTTTGGGAGAATATACTGCTGAACAAGACGGACAGATCTTGTATCAAGTCACAAGCTTGCCGATTGTTAGCGGAGAAGTGCTGATTGCTTATGGATATTAACAAGCTTTACAGGCAACTTGTATTTTATTGCTGATTTAAAAGAAATCATTGATCAAAAAAGCTAGCTTATCACACCGTAAACAAAGAGCTGAATTGAGAAGAATGATGATTTCTAAAACAAAAGGTATACCTATGACCCCTGCGATCAAAAATTGCAGGGGTATTTAACGTCCACTGAACTAGTTCTTGATGAGAGCTACAATCAATCCCATAAAGGCATATCGAATAAACTTACTCAAAGTCGCATCACCTCCCATCCGGAGTAAGAGGGATGACGACTAAATCAAGTTTATCTACGCATATTCAGTTAGAGAAGGCAAAATTTAGTTTTTTAAGTTTTATCAGACTTTATTCAAGAAGGGCCTTCCTTATTCTTGAGGTTTTTATGTATAGAATAAAGGTTTGGCATAACGGAGATTAGTTGAAAAATTGATAGGATGGATGAAGAAATGCGAGCTTAATTAGGGTAGTGAGATGAAAATGTAGATTCACAGTATGGGTGATTATGGAGTGACAAAATAAGCCACACTATGAATGAAATCACGGCAAAAAAACTCAAACAGTGATTAAGAAAATGAAAAGAATCAAAAGGGCATAAATTAGTAGTCCCATTGGATTTCTCGGATTTATGGTTAATCCATATCCTATAGGTCTAGACACAAATAATTTATTCTGTTTCTTTGGATTTAAAATGAGAACAAGCACGGCATTCATAATAAGAACTAAAGCAATGATGAGACCAATGTAGTTTATGCTCATATTTGATAGCAAAGTATTCTTTAAGACGTATAGAATGATAATAATTATTGCAAGTATGGCAAGCGCAACACCAATTACTTTGTCTTTGTTCAATTAAAATTACCTCCAATAGTTGCTCGGTAAAAATTTTTTTGAGAATTTATATCTTTCGGGATGGACTAGAGTGCCTGCAAGTCAATGTGGCCTCCGCCAACGTATGGTTTATGGACTGAATCAATAGATATGGCGGAATTTCTATTGATTTGAGAAGTACAGGTCGTTACTAGAAAACATACGCTTAATACTAAAATGACTTTTATCTTTAGTGGAAGACTTGTTGGGTATTCTATTTTTTATAATCTGCTTCCGTAAGCGTTTGTTTCGAACACTTCTCCTAGAGGGGTTACTCTGTAAAATCCAACTGTGCCAGAGCCTCCTTGCTGAGCTATTTCTAATGAGTGTAGTGAGAATAAGAAATGTGCATCAATTTGCATATAGAAATCTAGTTGCAGATTTGGATTTGAAACTAATGGTTGTGTATCGATAATTCTTTGTTTAGCTTGTTCTGCTGTAGTTACGTAAGTTGTTTCTTGTAGCTGAGCTTCAGTAGGCACTGTCGACGATGCTTGATTAGGGACAGTTGATGCTGTGTCTGAAATTTGTTCAGTAGATTCCACAACGGTGGACGAGCTGGTAGTTGATTCTGGTAATTGAGAGCTTGAAGATGTTGCTGTTACTGTTACAGATGCTTTTGAAGAAGACGTCGAAGTTTTAGTGTGTGCTGATTTTTCTTTTTCACAACCAGATAAAGCTATTAAACTTAAAAGAATGATGCATAAAGTTATTCTTTTCATATAGAGACCTCACTTGAATTTTTAAGTAATAATAACAATAGTTTATGAATTAACAGCAAGGAAATAATAAAATAAAAAGAACAACATAGTGGTGCATTACTAATAAAAAAGGTTTTTCAGGTAAGGTCAATATTGCTGGTTTAGTTGTTTAAAATAACTGGTCATATTAAATCGAATCGAAAAAATACAAGAGAATTTTCTCTTGTATTTTTTGTCTTAGTTAGTAGCGAAATAATTATCAATATGATTCTTTATTTCTTCAAAATCGTTAGTCATAAATAATTTTGCAGGAACTTGAATTATTGGAAGATTATTTTCGTTATCAAAAGGTGTAAATGGGTTAGGGACTACCAAATAATCAACGGAATCCTTATCTCTAATGTAGTTGATGGAGACGTTGTAGTCTTTTGAAAAATAATCTTTCAAATCCTCGTTATTCCTGACACGTGGGTTCGCAAATATTGAACCATAGTTAATTCCTGTGCTGACAGTTAATACAAAGCATATTTTCTTCATAATATATCCCCTTACATATAAGGATATATTTATGAAAACGCTTTGTAAATATAAAATTTACCAACAGATGAAACAGCGTATATTGAGTGCTACCAATGAACTTTTGAATTAAAACAAATAAAAAGGGACAGTCGTCCCTTTTTAAAATCTGTTATTCTTAGAAACCAATGATTTGGCTAAAGTTACTCCTGTAACGATTACACCAACGTAGACTGCAATGATTATCGTCATGATAACGGCCTCCTCTTTTACATTAAGAGTAAAGGAATCAAAAGAAAAAATCAATGGACCTTAGTTACGGATAATTCGGCTAACGGAAGATATCAATGACAAAAAAAATAAGCATCTACCATGATTAACATGTAGATGCTTTCAGTACGAACAGTAATTGTCCATTAGAGATTTACACTCCTTATGCGATTTTTGCTAATTCTTGTACTGCATTTTCAATTGTGGTACCTGTAGCACTTTTGTTTTCGTTGTTTTTGTCGAAAACAATAAATAGATTCAAGTCAGTATCTAAAGTTACTCGGTACTCTAATTTTTTGTTAGTGAATGTCATATAGCATTCTCCTTTCTCATTAGTGACGAAAGGCAACTAAAACGTTCATAACGAAATTCCATTTATTAATATACCACAATTCAAGAAATTCTCCTAATAAGTAGGTCGAGGGTTAATACATAAACTTTATAGACCAGTTGTTGGGAGACTTTAGATGAAACTCAAACCGACTCTTGACGAAGTTCGACTTCGGGAATGATTTTCTATTGTTTAGGTTTTTTTACCCTGAGCGAAATTATATATGATAGTATTTCTTTGTATAGAAGGCGAGTATTGAGTGATGCAAAACTCGAAGAAATTGAATGTTCTGTATATCAAAAAAGATATTGAAAGAACTAGTTGTACTAATGAAGCGATAAGAAAATCAGTAGCAAGGGAATGTATATCGAGTCATGGATGGAAATAAAAAGATTTATATCCGAGGAGTTATTCAAGTAATAGTGTTCATGTTAATTGTTGGGTTACTGCTTTACGGATCTCAAAATTTTTCACTAAAAAATTTCTTATTAGGAACACTAGTCTTTTCATTAGGTGTATGTGTCAGTGTGTATTTAAGGGTGAGTAAACGGTGATCTCTTTACTTCACTAAAGCAAAAAAATGAACGAGATTATTCAAGTCTAGTTATTATTCAAAGGGCAAATATTTTTTATTTATTATTACTTATTTGTGTTATCTAGCCCAATTGTTTGCTGAATGCTTCTGAACCTTTATTTTATTAAGTAAATCTGTTATTTTGAATATAGATAAAGACGCTTTCTGCGAGGTTTAGAGTTATGAAATAGAAGATGAACAATACTATTTAACTTGAAAGTTGTGGTTTATCTAAAACTGAATAGTTCAATCGGCGGTTAGGAAAAAGGTGAAATTCCTTTACAGTCCCTTTCTACTGTAATGCATGAGGCAAAGTCAGACACTAGCGTTGATTGATTCGAACAAGCAATATCAGGGTCGTTTGTTTCAATATTTATTCAGACACCCATGATTTTGGGTGTCTTTTTAGTTAATAAAGTTAAAGGGGATAAGGATAATGAAGAAAAGAAATTTAGTTTTTGCGGGATTAGTGAGTTTGATGTTATTTGGCGGATGTTCATCAGATCAAGCAGATTCGACAGATAGTTCGTCTGCCAAAGAGACAGTTTCAAGTACGAAAAAAAATGAGCTTCACTCAAGTATCACGTTATTAGATGGTGACAAGGAGCTGTCGAAAAAGGAGATCACGTTTAAAGAAGGACAAAATTTATTTGATGCACTAAAGGATAACTACACTATTGAGGATGATGATGGAATGATCACCTCGATCGATGGTCATGCTCAAGATGCCAAAAATAAGAAGTATTGGGTCTTTACAATAAACGATGAGCAAGTGAACGCTGGGGCAAAAGATGTCGTGTTGAAGAAGGACGATCGTGTGGTGTTCAAACTTGAACAATTCTAGATCAATCTATTCCATCTTTTCATTAGGGGTAAAAGAATTAAGTCTGTTGTCGATGATGGTCGCTTTATGTGTCGTCAGTCGAACGTTCTTCCAATTTATTGTGAATGTGCAGCCTGTTACGGCGATATTATTGATTATCACGATCTATTGGGGCGCCTATCAGGGATTATTAGTCAGTATTCTATCCATTCTGATTACAAACTTTTATATGGGGATGGGTGTTTGGACCATCGCCCAAGTCGCGACCTATTTTCTACTTATTTCACTGACCGGATTGTTAAAAAAAATTCCGAAATTTAAACAGAGTATCCTGATCCAGGCGGTCTATGCAGGGATCACAGGCTTGCTATTTGGATTTTTGATATCAGCGATTCAAGCACCATTTTTGGGTATCTCAGCATTTTTGCCTTATTATTTGGCAGGTATCCCTGTAGATGTAATGCACGCCGTTGGAAATGTTGTGTTCTATCTATTATTGACGCCTGTTTTGAAAAAATTATTAACAGAGACGATACGAAAGTGGCGCAGAGCAAGCAATGGATAAACAGTTTATAAGTTCAAAGCTTGTCTGCGTGAGAAAATGATTTACAAATAGTCGGCCTTTTTAATGAATTATCATGAATCCATTTTTAAGTTGATTTTCTATACCTTTTTCTATAATTTCGAATGATAAAATTAGCTTAGAAAATTCCGGATAATTGCTGAAAAGGTGGGAAACGATGATAGGAAGTATTGCAGGATTATTAACAACGATTGCCTTTGTCCCTCAAGTAATCAAGATATTGAAAACAAAGGATACGCGATCAATCGCATTTGAAACATGTCTCTTACAAGTTGCAGGTGTCTTTTTGTGGATCATTCATGGTTTAGTGCAGTCAGATACCGCGATTATCATGGCTAATGTCGTAACACTGTGCTTAACCAGTATCATCCTAGTTTGCAAACTGCTGTCCAGAAAACACGGTGTGGAAGTTGAGGCTGATGTTTTGAAGGATAAGTGAAATAGCAGAAATAGTGATAGTTTTTAGGGTGAAATTTCAATCATTTCTAACCCCCCTTCGATTATATTATCGAAGGGGGTTTTTATCTGTGTTGAAACATATTTGCTTATCCAAAGGCCATGGCGAAAAATTCCAATAAAAACAATATTCCGGAGAGTGAATTTGGTAAACACAAACAAAAATATCTATTTATAGAATTTATTCACTTTTTTTATATTTTAAACTTAAATTTTTGTTCTTTTTTACGTTAGAATATGATATTTTAAAGTGATTGAAGAATTTCTATCAAAAAGTATTTGTTCTTATAGAGAGTCAAAAAGAAGAAACTTATGAGGTATTCTGAAAAATGTTAAGGGTTTTGTTTGGATATGGTGAACATAAATAAGTGATTAATATTGGATAATCCCATTAAGTCATTGATTTTGTTAGATAGTGAAAAATAAAAGTGTTAGGAGAAGAAAATGAAAAAATGGATTGTGTTGGTATTGTTGGTAGGAATTTTGTCAGGTTGCGGGTCGGGTGGAGCGAAAGAAACAAGTGAAACAAAAAAACAGACAGAAACAGCCTCTACAACTGCGGCATCGAGCTCTAAAAAGGCGACATCAAGTTCTGAAAAGAAACTCAAGTTGACAGATGTTGATTTTCAAGTTGAAGGAACAGCCTACAAAATGAAAATTTTGGATAAGTGGGAGATCCTTGAAGACGAAGAATTCTCATTTAGCGCAGGTAATGAAGATGAGGCGGACGGTGTAATGGTTTATGGCATAAAAAAGACAGATGTCAATGATATTGAGATATTAAAAAATTCTTTGAGAGATGAATATGTTGCAATGGATGATTTTCAAATAAAAGAGGAAACGATCAAAGAAGAAGCGTATCAAACTTCACATTATACCGGTGAGTTGCATAGTTTTGTTGGTGTAGCTGAGGGAGCGAATGCCGAACTTCGTTTCTATGTATTAGAGACGGAGACAGATTATGTCGTTGTTAACTTCTTTGGTCTGCCGTCATTCTTTGATAGAAACGAGGAACTTGTCACTGAGATGATGAATTCTTTTGTGGCTGTATAAGTAGAATGCGCATGAAGCTTGGATATACATATTCGAGTTTCATGCGTTATGTGTATACAAGACATGATTGTTGCACTCTGATAAAAGCAATGCAAAGGTGGTTTCTAAATGAAGAAATACTTATTCCCCCTCTTAATTTTATTTGCTATTTTAAGCGGCTGTTCAACAAAGTCCCCATCAATGATAACTCATGTAGATCAAAGCGATGGTCGGTTTGATTACATCACAGGAGAAGCACTGTCTGATATAAAAGGCGTTGTTTCTGTCAGAGAGGATGGGTTTAGAGATCAAGTTTCGATAAAAGGGAAAAAATTTGATCTTGCTATTCCGTCAGAAATTAGTGATAAAAAACTGAGACTCAAAGTTGCTTTAAAAAACGGACAAAAAACAATTCTTGAAATTAAGCTGCCGAAGAGAGCAGTAATTGATTCATACGATAATTTCGCTGATCGAATGAACGGGACTATGAATGACCTAGATGAAAATACTGAAACGAGGTTTCCTCTCACTACAAATGATGGCACTTTTATTGCTGATGACGAGAATGAAGTGCAAACCTGGATTCATGTTCGAGATAGTAAATTGGTCGGATTAAGTATGACCGCTGGAGCGGAAGCAGAGGAAGAACTAGCAGCGATTATTGTCTCTTTTATTTTAAGTTATGAGGTCAATAACGATAAGGTATATGAAGCGTTCAATAATTTTTTAGATTCTGGAAAAACAACCACGGTCATTGCTAGTGGGTATAAATTTAAATTTGATCATGGCGATAACAGAGTAACTATCGATATAATCAAATCAGTTGATTAAAGTGAACGATTAAAGGAGTTCTTGTGTTGATAAAGATTAATAAGGATATTTGTTATGTAAGTTTTCCTGCAGCAATTAAGCAATTCTTTACTGGTTATTTCGATTTTAAAGGCAGAACAACTAGAGCGGGGTATTGGTGGGTTATGGTAGGTTTTTTAATCCTCTCACTTCTTTCGATTCCTGTTCTCGTTTATCAATTTGTAAGTATGACAAGCATGCTCCTTCAGGGTATAGATGATGAACAGGCTCTGGATTACGGAACGAATAATTTGATGATGTTGATGATGGTCGCACTGGTCATATATTTATTAATCTTTTTTATTCCAAGCATGGCCTTGTTTACTAGACGATGCCGAGATGTTGGCTTTAGGGGACGAGGTGTTTTAGTGTTGTGGATCGTGTCTTTAGTATCAACGATATTTGCTTCAATGGGATTTTTTCTTTATATATTTCTTATTTATTTCTCTTATCAATCGGGGGCAGATATTCTTTTTGTGTATTTAAATTATATTATCGGAGTCTTCTTCTTCATTTTGACCGTACTCCCATCCGATTTCTTAACTACTAAATCTAAAAGTAAAATTGTCCGGTTCTTTTTTAGAGTAAAAATGTAGATATAACTGTACGAAGGAAACATACTTAGAAATATCTCCAGAATATAATGATCATTTCGTGGAGCATGAGCTAGGCGGAAATTTGTTCCAGTTGAAGGTTTTTATTAGTTAAGAAACTTTTGACAGGATGGTGTTAGACCAAACCATTGATGAAGCGGGAGCTATTATGAATAACCTATAAAGGAGAAAATATGATAAAGAAGTTAGTTGTATTGGGATTATTATTGTTGGTAGGTGACGGGTGTGCGACTGAAGATTCGGGAGCTACTGAAGAAACCCAGAAATCTCAAATGGTACAAGAAAGTAAACGGAAAATAGAAAAAAGAGAAGTAGTGGATGTGGTGGCAGAAAATGGGGAGATTTTCCATTATACGTTGCCAAAGGGCTGGGAAAAAAGAGTAGATGAAAAGTCTGATTTCTTTGCCAGCTCGAGCAAAGAAGGGGTGAATATTTTTATAAGTGATCATGGAGATTTTGAAAACTTTATGGCTTACCAAAATGCATTTATTAAAGGCATTGAATCTTTAGGAGATAACATGGTTGAGCAAGGAAACACGGTGGGAAAGGCGGGTATGTCAGGTGTTGAATTTGTGGTTGAAATGGATAGAGAAGGACAAAAATTCAAGACATTGATGTATGTTTTAGAAACGGAAAAGAATTACTTGGAAATCCATGCATCGACACATCGTAGTCGTTTCGATGGTAACCGAGAAGTACTTAAGGAAGCGGCTGACTCGCTTGAAAGAGCAGAAAAATAAGTGTTTTTTGTTATTAAAAGTCCTTACGCATTAGATATAGTGACACCAAAAAAGAGCGCTCAAAGCATTAATCTGCTTTGAGCGTTTTTAAAATAAAAAAGGTTACATTAGTTCATTGTTTATTTTTCGGACAACAGCACTGCTTAGCCCTATAGCTTCGGGTACTTGCGGATTTTTCAGCAAATTTTCGAGAGTTTTGTGGGAATAATCGTTCAGGAAAAATTTAAAAAGCGTGGTATACGATTGTTATTTTAAAAATTCTTCTGTTGACGCCTCAAAAAAAGAATAGTAGTATTTTTGGTGAATTGAATAGTAATCTTCGGGGCAGGGTGTAATTCCCGACCGACGGTGACAAGGCGTGCCTTGAAGTCCGTGACCCGCATATTTGCGGTTGATCCAGTGAGAATCTGGAACCGACAGTTAAAGTCTGGATGGGAGAAGAAAAACTTATCAGGAAATGGATGGGGAAAGTGTACACTTTTTTTGTCATCATTTCTTTGAGTTTGTCTGTTACGGCCTCGTGTATGTGCTTACACGGGGTCTTTTTGTTTGGAAAGGAGGAGATTGGATGCATGAAAAGTACATGGAGCTCGCGATTGATGAGGCGCTGAAGGGAAAGGGTAAAAATTTTACCAATCCATTAGTTGGCGCAGTCATTGTAAACGATAATCAGGTCATTGCAAGAGGCGGACATCTAGCTTATGGAGAGCCTCATGCAGAGAAAAATGCGATCCATTCATGTAAAACTCCCGAAAAACTATTCAACTCAACGATCTATGTGACACTGGAACCGTGTAATCATTATGGGAAACAACCGCCTTGTACGCAGGCCATTTTACAAAGCGGAATCAAACGGGTGGTGATCGGCCAGCTCGATCCGAATCCTTTAGTTGCTGGCAAAGGCAAACAGTTTTTGGAGGATCATGGAATCGAGGTGATCACCGGGATTTTGGAAAAAAAGGTCCAAAAATTGAACGGACACTATAATTTTTATTATGAGCATCAGCGTCCTTTTATTACGTTGAAACAGGCGATTTCGCTTGATGGGAAAATTGCTTTGGCCGGTCAAAGAACGGCTTTAACTGGAGCGGAAGCATCGGAAAAAGTTCATGAAGAACGCGGCGATTATCAAGCGATTTTGATTGGGAGCAACACAGCGCTGATCGATAACCCATCGCTGGGAACAACGAAATCCACCGCCTTTCCGCCTTATCGAATAATTTTAGACCGAAAAGGAGAGACTCTGAGTCATAAAGAACTGACTATTTTTCATGACGGAAGCAGTCCGGTGCTGATTTTTACTGAGAACATGCAAAAAGCTGATGTGCCGAAGCATGTAGAGGTTATCTGTGAAAAAGCGCTAACAATTCCCGTGGTTGTCTCGGAATTATTTAGTCGGACGATCCAATCTGTTTATGTTGAAGGGGGAGCGAAGATTCACGATGCTTTCCTGGCTAGCGGTTATTGGGATGAGCTGATTACCTATTTGACGCCGAAAATTATTGGCGGTGATGGGACTGCGAGTTTTACTAGCTCGCGGAGGACAGAGCAGGTGACGGCGATAAAAACTATTGCGATTGAAACCTTTGGCGAGGATCTAAGAATCACGGGAAGGAGAGGATAGAATGTTTACGGGACTCATTCAAGAAACCGGAAAAATTACCCGGCTCGTTTCTAGCGGCCGAACGATTTTACTGACTTGCCAGGCCTCAAGCGATTTATTGGTGGATTACAAAGTGGGAGATAGTATGGCGATCAATGGGGTTTGTCTGACGGCTGTGAAAAAAACGGAGCAAACATTTACCGTTGAGATCATGCCGGAAACTTATCAGCGAACGACCTTTTCCAAAGCGAAAATCGCTGACGAGGTAAACCTTGAACGTGCTTTAGCTTTCAACGGCCGCATAGAAGGGCACTTTGTCGCAGGGCATGCGGATACGACGACTAGATTGGCAGAAAAAAGAGTATTGGAGAATGCATTGATTCTGACCTTTGACTACCCGCAGGAGTTGGTGGGCGAGATCATTCCTCACGGCTCCATCGCGATCAATGGTGTCAGTTTGACTGTGACAGGAGCAAACGCGCGCCGTTTCTCAGTTGGTTTGATTCCTCATTCGAAGGATCAGACCAATCTAGGGAAATTGAATCGTGGCGAGTTAGTAAATATCGAGACGGATTTGTTAGGTAAATATGTCAAAGCCCAAAGAAAGGAACAGCCTTATGAGTAAAAATAGTATAGATGCAGCAATCGAACACTTACGAAAAGGACAGCTGGTGATCGTAGCAGACGATGATGATCGGGAAGCCGAAGGGGATTTAGTCGGGATCGCGAACGTAGCGACCACGGCCACGGTGAATTTCATGACGAAGCACGCCAGAGGACTGATCTGCGCACCGATTTCCGAAAAGGTTGCCCAGCACCTGCAGCTTTCTGAGATGGTCGAAAGAAATACGGACAGCTTTGGCACAGCTTTTACTGTAAGTGTGGATCATCGTTCAACGACGACAGGAATTTCGGCAGGTGAACGCGCGCAGACGATTCAGGCATTGGCAGATCCGCAGACACAGGGGGCGGATTTCAACAAACCTGGACACATTTTTCCGCTGATCGGAAAAGCTGGTGGAGTATTGGAGAGAAGGGGACACACCGAAGCAGCTCTAGATTTGGCCAAATTGACCAATCAAAGTGAAGCCGCCTATATTTGTGAAATTTTAAATGACGACGGCTCAATGGCGCGGCGTCCGCAATTGGAAGAATTAGCGGAGCAGTGGGAAATGCCGCTGATCACGGTCGAAGAGCTGGCGAATTATTTTACGGAACAAGACCCAATTACCGTTCAATTACCGACAGAATACGGCGAATTCGAATTGACATTGTTTGAGGATTCGCAGCAACGAGAGCACTTGGTTCTTTCAAAAGGCGATATATCAAATCCAGCACAACCGTTGTTGGTACGTATTCATTCAGAATGCCTGACCGGCGATATTTTTGGCTCACATCGCTGTGATTGCGGCGAGCAGCTCCATGAAGCGCTGCGTTTAATCGAAGCAGAAGGAACTGGCGCTGTTTTATATTTGCGTCAAGAAGGCCGAGGCATTGGACTGAAAAACAAGCTGCGGGCTTATCAGCTTCAAGAACAGGGCCTGGATACCGTTGAAGCAAATGTTGCGCTTGGTTTTGAACCAGACGAACGCGAGTACCAATTTGCTTCAGAAATTCTATCGTCCTTCGGCATCAAGGACATCCGCTTATTGACGAATAATCCGGAAAAAATGAAGGAATTAGAAGCAAACGGCATCCATGTAAGTCAAAGAGTTCCCTTGGAAGTAGCCCCAGTCAAAGAAAATGTTAACTACCTAAAAACTAAGAAGGAAAAGTTTCATCACCTATTATCGATCTAAGAAAGGGAGAATTAAAATGCCACAATTTGAAGGAACATTTGAAGGTCAAGGAATCAAGGTTGGAATCGTTGTTGCCCGCTTCAATGAGTTCATTACCTCCAAACTTTTGAGCGGAGCGGTGGATAATTTGCTACGGCATGGAGTGCGAGAAGAAGATATCGATGTTTATTGGGTACCAGGCGCATTTGAGATTCCATTTATCACCAAAAAGCTAGTCAAATCCGATAAATACAGCGGCCTAATCACACTAGGCGCAGTCATCCGAGGCGCCACCACCCACTACGAACTTGTCAGCAATGAAGTCGCTAAAGGAGTCGCTCACATCGGTTTAGATTCAGAGATTCCCGTCATGTTTGGCGTCTTAACCACTGAAACGATTGAACAAGCCATCGAACGAGCAGGAACCAAGGCTGGAAATAAAGGTTCGGAAGCCGCACAAGGGCTGATTGAGATGGTTTCGTTGAATAGTGTTGTTTGATAGAGATTTTCACTTAAAAAATGACTACAAAACCTGCGATCGTTTAAATCGCAGGTTTTTTATTAAAGCAATCTTGTCGAACACCCCCATAAATCATGATAAAATCAACGATCAATTTCATGTTAGATTATTTCGGAGCATAATATCAAACTATCGGGCGAGGCGTATTGATTTATTATATGTACGAATGAAGTTTTACGTTAAACTTCATTGAAAAAATTTTTATTCTGATGATTATCTTAGAAATTACTAATTATCCACTCCTACGTTAGTTCAAGCAAACAAGAAAGTTTGATTTATCAAGGGTTTTTGGTGTTTATAAAGGAAATAAACATTTTTCTTGATAAAAGGGCTTTCATGTTTTATAATGACCTTGTAAGTTAGTTTAACGTTAAACCAAAAAACTATTAAAGGAGAGATTTTTATGCCGATTGCAGTTGCTCGAATTGACCAAAGAATGATTCACGGAATTGTAGTAAATCAATGGTTCGCTCATGTGCAGCCGAAAAGGTACATGGTGGTGGATGATTTAGTAAGTCAGGACGAAGTGCAAAAAGCCGCGATGCGTTTGTCAAAGCCTACCGGAACAGGGATGAGTATTATTGATACGAAAAAGGCCATTCATAATTTTAAAAATGGAAATTATGATAACCAAAAAGTCTTTTTGATTGTCAAGCAGCCAGAAACATTGATCAAGTTTTTAGAGGCAGGAATTGAGATTCCTCGGGTTGATTTAGGAATCATGTTTGATGCTGACGGAAAAGAGAAAATTTCTAAGTTCATTTCTCTTACTGAACAGGAGAAAAAGGATCTTGAGCGAATTCAAAACTTGGGTGTCCCGGTCTATATTAAGTATGTACCTGATGACCAAGATGAGCCTTATAGTACAAAATAAAAAATGATAACGCTTTATGTGAGCGGATAAAGAGAGGGATAACGATGCCAGATTTATTACAAAATATTTTAATTATCTTATTGGCGGTAATCATGACGTTGGATGTACAAGGGATCGCGGTAATGACAGGGTTTCCAGCAATTATAGGTTTATTTGCCGGGTTAATAATGGGCGATATGCAAACTGCAATGGTTATAGCTGGTACGTTTCAATTAATGAATTTAGGTGTTGCTGGTTTGGGCGGCTCTTCTGTTCCAGATTATGGGCTGGCAACTATTATTGGAACTTTTGTAGCTGTTCGAGCAGGAGTTGGAACGGGGACAGCGTTAGCAGTGGGGTTGCCAGTCGGCATGTTGGCTATTCAATTAGATGTTTTAGTAAAAATGGTCAATACTGCCTTTGCAATGAAAGCGAAGGAAGCCGCGAATGCCGGACACTTTAAAAAAATGAATTTATGGTTATGTGTCGGACCGATGTGTTTTGCTCTAAAACAAATTATACCGACGACAATTATGGTTTTCTTTGGAACAGATGCCGTTGAACTTATTTTAAAAGTAATTCCAAAATGGATGACAGAAGGGTTGAATATTGCTGGGGGAATGCTGCCGGTAGTTGGTGTTGCTTTGTTGCTCCACTATATGCCAGCTAAAAAGTACTTAACTTTTTTAGTTGCCGGATTCGTGTTTTCTGCCTATTTGAATCTGCCGGTTTTGGCAATTGGTTTGTTAGGCTTTAGCGCCGCATACTTTATCTTTAATGTTGAAATGAACAAAGCCGCAACAGTGACAAGCGGAACAATCAATACTCAAGTGGAGGGTGACGATTATGATGAATAATGCAGTAGAAGGCAAGCGACCGAATGAACCAATCTTGACCAAAAAGGATCGTCACAAGGCGGCGTTGCGCTATATGTTTATGGGGGTAAATAATTTTAATTATGAAACGCAACAGGGTCCAGCAGTGGTCTTTTCATTGAACAAAGCTTTACGAAAAATCTATTCGGATGATCAAGAATACATTGAATCGTTGAATAACCATTTTAAATACTTTAATACGACGACTGCCATGGCTAATATCATTCTCGGTGCTAGCTTGGCAATCGAGGAGCGAGACGGCGGTAAGTCAATTGAATCGGTGAAATCACTGAAAACGTCATTGATGGGGCCGTTTGCAGGGGTTGGCGATACGTTGATTTGGATCTTGATACCCACGATTTTGGGTTCGATTTCTGGTTATATGGCCTTAGAGGGAAATCCAGTCGGAGCAGTCATGTGGCTTGTTTTCAATCTTATCTTTGCCTTTGTGAAGCTAAAGCTTTGGGATTTAGGCTACTCATCGGGGGTCAAGCTTGTGACCACTTTAGGTGAAAAATTGACTATTTTTACTGAAGCTGCCTCTGTTATGGGATTAACCGTAGTAGGAGCGTTAATTTCTACCGCAGTAAAAGTCCAAACTGGTCTGACTTTTAAAACAGGTGCTGTAAAATTGCCGCTTCAGTCAGATGTTTTGGATAAAATCATGCCCGCGTTATTACCAGTATTGCTGACGATCGTTGTCTATAAATTAATTGGCAGTAAAAGATGGACGACTACCAGAATTATTGTTTTGCTAATTGTCATTTCAATGGTTGGTGCATTTTTCGGAATATTAAAACCGATGTAAAAAAATCAACTAAAGGACTGAATAAAATGAGTGAAATCCAATTAATTGTGATTGATCTAGATGGTACCTTATTAAATGCACAAAAAGAAATAACTGCAAGGAACATAGAAGCCATTCGACAGTCCTCTGCTAAAGGGATAAAAATCGCGATTGCTTCTGGGAGACTTTATCCTGACATTGTTCGACTATTCAATCGGGAACTGCAGGTTTCAGGGTACAAAATTTGTTTGAATGGTTCGTACATTTTAAATGAAGAAAATCAAGTGATCTCAAAAACTAGGATCGAGCGATCATTGCTGAATAAAATTTTCGAGATCGCCTACAACAACGAAGTCAGCCTCTTTTGTAACGGTCTGATATACAGTGTCAATTTTGCCGGTATAGATTCGGATGAAAGTGTACTTAATGGTCGTACTCTATGGGTGAAAGACAGCGACGAATTTAATCAAAAATTAGATGAGATGGCTTTAAATATATATAAGTTTGGCCTTCACTCGACAAATTTGGATCGACTAAAAGAAGCTGTAGAAGACCTCCGAGCTTTAGGAATTTCAATGGTACGAACAGAGACTTATTTTTTTGAAGGTGCCAATCAAGGCATCAATAAGTTCGAGGGAATTAAACAGGTTGCTCAATCATTAGGAATTTCTACTAAAAATATCCTGGCGATCGGTGATCAAGAAAATGATTTCGAAATGATTAGAAATGTAGGATTTGGTGTTGCTATGGGAAATGCTATTCCCGCCATCAAGTCTGTTGCGAAATATATAACAAATACAAATGAGAGAGACGGAGTAGCGCAAATCATTCATGATTTGATACTCAAGGAGGATGACGCATGAACATTGTCCAAGGAGCGTATTATCGCTTTACAGTGATTACAAATAAATTATGTCGCGTAGAATATTCAAAAACGGGGAAATTTGAAGATCGGCCGACGCAGTTTGTTCAGGAACGGGATTTTGGAGAAGTTGATTACACCGTTAAGGAAAATAATGGGGGACATCTCGTTGAAATTATAACGGATTCATTTCACCTGTATTATGATGGGGGAGATTTCTCGGCATCCAGCTTATACATCGATGCAAAGTATAATTATGGCACCTATTTTTCAAGGTGGCATTTTGGCGAAAGTGATAAAAAAAATCTGCTTGGAACGGTTGAAACACTAGATGGCATTGATGGGGAGGTTCCGTTAGAGCCGGGGATTCAAAGTAAAGATGGTTTTAGTTACATTGATGATACGGGGTCATTTGTTCTATTGGAGGATGAATTTATTCCAAGGAATCCACAAGAAGTCGACGGATACTACTTTGCTTATGGACATGATTATCGCAAAGCATTGAAGGATTTTTATCGTTTATCTGGGAAAACGCCTATGATTCCGCGCTATGCGTTAGGAAACTGGTGGAGTCGTTACTATAAATACACCCAGGAAAGCTACTTGCAATTAATGGATCGGTTTGAAGCGGAGCAGATCCCAATCAGTGTTTCGGTAATTGATATGGATTGGCATAAAACGGATATTCCTGAACGTTTTGGTTCTGCTTGGACAGGGTATTCTTGGAATAGAGAGCTGTTTCCAGATCCTGTGAAATTATTTGAGGAGCTCCATTCTAGGGGAAAGCATGTCACGTTGAATGTACACCCAGCAGCTGGAATCAGAGCATTTGAAGATAGTTATCCTGCGGTTGCCGAACGGCTGCAGCTTGATCAAACCGCTGAAGAGCCGGCAATCTTTGATTTCAGTAATCCTGTATTTAGAGAGAGTTACTTTGAAGATGTTCATCATCCAATTGAAGAACAGGGTGCAGATTTTTGGTGGGTAGATTGGCAGCAAGGAGATAGTCGTGACAAGTCGAAGGTAGAGCCATTATGGGCGTTAAATCACTATCATTTTCTGGATAACAGCAAACGAAATCATGGCGACGGATTATTACTTTCTCGTTATGCAGGACCGGGTTCACATCGCTATCCATTAGGTTTTTCGGGAGATACTCAAATAACTTGGGCATCGTTAGCTTTTCAGCCATATTTTACTGCGACAGCAACGAATATTGGGTATACTTGGTGGAGTCATGATATTGGCGGTCACTACAAAGGTTCCTACGATGCACAATTGTCGTTACGATGGTTACAGTTCGGAGTTTTTAGTCCAATCAATCGTTTGCATAGTTACGATAATCCTTTTGTTGGAAAAGAACCATGGAGTTTTCCTATCCAGATCGAACGAGCCATGAGCAATTTCTTGCGCCTTCGTGGAAAACTGATTCCTTACTTGGATACAGCAAATTATCATACGAGTTTCTCTGGTCAAGCACTGATCGAACCAATGTATTATCAATATCCTGATGAACGAGAAGCTTATGAGTTTTCTAATCAATATCTTTTCGGCAGCGAGATGTTTGTTGCACCGATTACAACGCCGACAATAGAAGATATTGGCATGAGTACGGAAAATGTCTGGCTGCCTGAAGGAGTTTGGTATGATTTCTTTAGCGGTCTAAGGTATCAAGGCGGAACGAAAATCAAAGTGTGCCGAGATATCGATTCGATCCCCGTATTTGTCAAAGCCGGAGGGATCGTTCCATTAAATGAGAACTATATGGAAGACCCAAGCAAGCTGCCAGAAACAATTAGTGTTCAGGTTTTTCCTGGAAAAGACAACTGTTACTCTATGTTTGAACATGTAGGAGAACATATTGCAGAAACAATTTTTGAATATAATGAAAAAAGTAGACAGTTAACCTATACTGTAAATGATCCAGAAAACATTCTTCCAGAGAACAGAGAAATAAAAACGATCATTCATAATGTTGAAGAAAACCAAAATGAGTTGGTTAAGGCGGAGATTATGAGACGGTTGCAATTTACTAAAATGAGTTTCACAGCGAAAAAAGAGGTTTTCCGTTTTCTTCCGACAGCTTTCGCCAATCCGCAAAAATTCTCAAGTTATATTGAAACAATCGAGCATTCTGCAATTCGAACAATGCTGGCGGAGATGAGCTATCTAATCGAATAATGGAAAGTTTAGAAAGGTTGATGAAATGAAAGTAACGATCAAAAAAATAGCTGAAGAAGCCGGCGTATCAGTTACGACCGTTTCAAATGTAATAAACAATCGCTCGCATCGAGTCAGCAAGGAGAAACTTGCGCTGATTAACTCGATCATAAAAAAATACAATTACACGCCGAATCAAAATGCTCGGTCGCTCGTTAAAGCTCCAAGCAAGCTAATTGGACTGATCTATTATTCCAAACGTCATAGTCGGAATATTGTGAACCCCTTTGTATCTGAAATTCTTTCAGGTGTTGAATATGAGGCGAAAGAACAAGATTATTTCGTGCTCTTTCACAATGTTCAAAAAGCTGAGGATTTAATCAAAATTCAAACAAACTGGAAATTCGCAGGGTTTGTCATCGTCGGTGTGCCTTCTGGAATGTTTAAGGAAATCGATCAATTATTAGAGGTTCCTGTGGTGTACATTGATACTGTATTGGACGCACCAGACTTGCGAACCGCTTTATCAAATCCGAATACGATGTTTGTCAACACAGAGGATTCTGAACTAGAGGCTATTGCAACGAGGCATTTGATTGAGAAAGGACACAAAAAAATCGGGTTTGTTTCTCGAGGATTTGATGAACAGGAACCGAGTGTCAATGAGCAGCGGTATGCTGGATACAAAAAGGCGATGCTGGAAAATGGTTTGACAGAGCTGTCAAAAATTGAGCGTTCACAAAAGGTTCATTTTGAAGACTTTTTATCAGAGTTAAACGAGTTGACTGCGGTCGTCGTCACGGAAGATTTTCTTGCGATTGAGTTGATTAAATTTTTGAAAGATCATCAGTTGATGTTATCTGTAGTAGGAATCGATGATATTGAGTTCGCCTCGTTGGTAGAACCACCTTTAACAACGATTCGAATTGACCATGCGGAAAAAGGGTCGATTGCGATCAATAAATTGATTGCTAATATTTCTGAAACGTTCGCGGGGCAATTCACAAGTGTGAACGGAGAATTAATTGTTCGAGAATCGGTTAAGGACATCTCCGAATCAATCGATTAAAGCTGCGAGAAATAGGAGGAAATATGAGAAAAATTATTTTAGCAAGTCATTTGAATTTTGCCAAAGGCTTAGAAGAAACGGTAAAGTTTATTATGCTGAATACAACTGAGATCATCACGATTACGGCATATACAGAAAACATTCCAGTAGAAGAAGAAATTGCGGAGCATCTAGCAGATTTAACGACTGATGATGAGGCAATAATTTTCACGGATCTACTTGGAGGGTCAGTTAACCAAGCCTTTGTCCCATATTTATCCAAACCACATATCCATGTAATTACAGGAATGAATTTGCCGGTCATTATGACTGTTTTACTGGGATTGACCGATGATTATGCGGATCAAGCATACTTTGAAAAGGCCGTTACAGAAGGTCGCGAGCAAATACTGTATGTAAATTCTTACCTATCAGAGCAGATGCTCGATGAAGAAGACGAGTAAACTATAAAAAGCTCTAGAAATGACGTGAAAACAGTCATTTCTAGAGCTTTTTTCTGTGTAAATTTCTCCATCTATTATGGCTTCCGCTCACTCAAACTATAGCTGAAGAAGTGAGTGGAAGTAACCTACGCAAATGTATTTAATTTAGAGAAAGGCAGAATTTAGTTGGATGATTCTGGATCACGGGAATGAATATCCGGGTCGTCCTTGTTTCGATTCTTCTTTCTTCGAATCCATTGGAGAAAGCTTTTTCGTGTACGTGATTGTTTAACAGAATCAGGTTGTGTGACATCTTCTATAGGCTCGCTGACAGAATTGTCTTCTATTTTCGGAATGGCCGGTTCTCCGATTTGTGGTGTATTTATTAATAACGAAGGGTGTCTACTCGGTATTTCTGTGGGGCCTTCAAGCTTCTTTGCGATCGCATTTCTTGAAGGTTCGAATAAATAGTCGTAATTGTTTCCAGTTTTGACACGTGGCAACTCCGTTGGTTGTGCTGTTTTTACAGATGCTTTGCGCTGTTCGAGAGATTCATTTTTCTCGATTTTCGGATCGTTTTTCACATCAAAAATCTCAGTCTCTTTGGTTGTCACGATCTTCGCCGTCACTACGGAATCAAATAGTTTTACGCCGTTTTGTTCAAAAATATCTAAGCTGGTCAATAATTCGCAAGCCTCTTTGATCACTTGTGGCGGCAGATCGGCATTCACATCTTTATATGTCCAATCGTGTTCTTTGCCCAGACCGTTGGTAAATGTTGTCACTAAATCCTTTTTCATTTTTTTGCTTCCTTTCTTAAATTTTTATTTGCGCAGGTAAGTTAATCTCAAGGTTCATTTGTTTCGTCGGGGCGGGCAAAGGGTATCAATGAGCGGAAGAATGACATAGCCTTCTGACCAAAATTACGGACAGGAAACACTTTCGAATTCAACGCTCGCCATTCAGGTGCCATAAAGTAATCTTTGAAGTAATAGAAAAATCGCTTCATCGTGCGAGTCGCTTTTGTATGCATGAAAATTTCTCGGACAAGATCCTTTAGAATGTGGGCAAACTCCTCTGCACCGAGTTGATACCGTACTCGCAAGGTTAAGATATATTTGATTGTTAAGCTGCTGTTTTGTGTCTTGTAATAGTTTTCAGTAATTCTTTTTTCTAAGGTTTTTGATTTTAAGTTGAAAAGTTGTCGGTGAGACAAAGTTTGTTCATTCATGGGATTCTTATCCTCTCTTTCTTAGTTGGAGGAGGGCGGATGCGCCGCCGCTCCTCATTCACCTAGTTTAAAAAATAATTGTTTCTACCGTTTCTACATATTTCGCGCTAACGACTTCGTTAAAAAGTTTTTCGTCGTCCTTTTCAAATAGGTGAAGCAGGGTGAAGCGTTCTAAAATGCCTCGGATTTCTTCGGTTGATTTTCCTTCGCCAGGATCGGCATAGCTCCATGTTTGTGAGCGGCCAGCGCTGGTTTTAAAGATTGATACGATTTTTTTCATTTTTTGTTTTCCTTTCCATTAATTATTTAGTCACTCGCGATTGGCTAGTGATGATCACGCCATCAAGTAATGTGCCGTCTTTGTCTAAGTCCTTCATGATTTCGCCTAATTGGATGATTTCATTTTCATCTGGATCATCGACCACATTTGCGAAAGTGACCTTCTTTAATTTCTGTACCCCTAGTTGAGATAAGTGAACTTGTAATTTAGTGCCTAACTTTTGAATCATTTTAACGCCTCCATGTTTTGTATTTTTTGTTCCGGCCGGTGACTCAACGATAAAGCACAAAACAAAACTAGGTCAAAGTCGCGAAAATTGCATTTCGGGAACAAAATTGCAGGCTTTTTGTGCATTTATTTTTCAAAAACCTTGATTTCATCGGGTTTGTAAAAAAGAGAGAGGAGAAATGGCTGTATTTTTCACGGCGAAATGCAAGTTTGCCTAATTTGACATAGAGTACCTCTATGTGCATAGTAGATAAATATTGATATAGCAGTGTTCTTATTGAAAAGAGCGCACGATTTCCGAGAAAACAGCAGCAGAATTTTTCTGTAACTGATACCCAATTTAATCTTTTCTTAAGGGTTTTGAGAATACCGATAGGAGAAAAGATGGACAAAAAAACTGATCACAAGGCATTTCATCTAGTATAATGATTCAATACTCCTGACTAATGATTCTGCAGGAACGAGAATACGACGAACAGAGAGGAGAACAAATGAAGAGAAAGAATAAAGCTTGTACGACCCTATTAGTTGGGAAAAAGGCTGCCAGTGATGGTTCAACAATGATCGCGCGTATCGAGGACGGTTTTGAGAAGCCTAATCCGCAACATTTCGTTGTGGTTTCCCCAGAGCAGCAGCCCCGCCGCTATTGTTCTTCCATTACTTCATTCGAGCTTGAACTGCCGCAAAATCCCTTGCGCTATACATCTACTCCTGATTTGGATGATCGTTTCGGCATTTGGGCCGGTGGAGGGATCAATAGTCAGAATGTGGCCATGACAGCCTGCGAAACGATCACTAATAATGATCGGATATTGGCGATTGATCCGTTGGTTGATACTGGGATAGGTGAAGCGGATTTCATTACCTTGGTCTTACCATACATCCATTCTGCAAAAGAGGGCGTGCTGCGTTTAGGAAAGCTGATCGAAACGTACGGAACCTATGAAATAAATGGCATTGCGTTTTCAGACAGTGACGAGATCTGGTATTTAGAAACGATCGGAGGCCATCATTGGGCGGCGGTTAGAATTCCAGATGAGGCATTTGTCCTTGTGTCGAATCGTTTAGCGATCGATCACTTTGACTTTAATTCTCCAGACAATTTATCCGCCACGGGACTACAAGATTTGATTGAAAAACACCAGTTGAATCCAACGAATGATGAACTAAATTTGAGGGATATTTTTGGGACTTTTACAAATGGGGATCAGCGCTACAACAACCCTAGAGTTTGGTATATCCAGAAAGTCTTTTGTAAAAACAACTCGTCCCATCCTGAAGATCAGGACTTGCCATTCCTAGCGTATCGGGATAAAAAGCTGACTATTGAAGATGTTAGATGGGCTCTTAGCTCCCATTATCAAAATACCCCTTACGATCCTTACGGAGAAGGGGAGATGAGCGACAAATCACGCTACCGTTCCATTGCTTTGAATAGAAATGAAGAGACACATATTCTTCAGATCCGAAATAATGTTTCCAAAGAAATAGCGGCGATTCATTGGTTGGCCTTTGGACCGAATACGTTTAATACGCTGGTGCCTTTTTATGCAAATATCACTCAGACACCAACGATATTTAATGAGATTGGGAGCACATTTAAGGCGAATGACATCTATTGGTTGAGTAAGGCAGCGGCACTACTTGGGGATTCAAATTTCTCTCGGTTTGAAACTTTGAGGGATGAAACAGTCTCAGAAGCAATGATCGAATATAGGAAAATCCAATTAGCAACTGATTCATGCGAGGTGGAGGACGGTCAAATGATTCAAGACCATCTAGAAATCGCCAATAACAAAATGGCAGAGATTGCACTCACAAAGATGAATGAACTTTTGGGAGAAATGATAAAAAGATTGGGAAAATAGTTCATCATGTGATGGATACCGAAAAGGTTCCTAAGAAATTGATGGTTCCTTCAAACATTTTTCCCTCCAAAGTACTGTAGGATATTCGCAGAGAAGTAGTAGTGATGCAAATGAGAAGGCCTATTTAATGGGTCTAAAAATTTGTGATCGTGATTGTCGAAAATACAGAGGTAGAAAAAAAGTTAAATACTGAGCCACACTACGCAACTCAGAAATTGAGTTGCGTAGTTTTTTGAATATTAAAAGAACTTCCTAATCAAAAAAATCCTGTCAATGTAGGTCATGATAAAAAAGACAATATATTCAAATGGAAGAGATTCATTACATAGCAAAAAATGCTATCATGGGAAATAGTGATTGTTTGTTTTATTTAAGAAGCAAACACAGCTAGTTCATTTTGAAATTTCGTCGATATATTTGGCGCGTCACAATAATAAACAGGATTATATAAGGAGTTGCTTATTTATGGAAAATAAGAATGAGGAGCGGGCGTTGGTCTTTTTGCCGCAGGCTGCTAATGGGAAGCCTCAACATATGGGGGCTGAAAAAAATGGTTGTCCTTTTTGCGATTATGCAGAAGAGGAGAATATTTTAAGAAGAGAAAAAGAAATGCTGTGGATTCGCAATAAATACCAAACGCTGCAGGATACATTTCAGACGATTATTATTGAAAGTAATGACCATAATAAGGATATCTCCACTTATACAACAGCGGAAAATCGAGAATTATTCAACTTTGCATTTGAATGCTGGTTAGAAACGAAAAAAGATCCGCAGTTTGAATCTGTGCTGTTTTATAAAAATCATGGGCCGTTATCAGGCGGCAGTTTAAAGCACCCGCATATGCAAGTTGTAGGATTAAAAAAGCTTGATGGAGAAGCCCAGGTTCATGCTGATAACTTTACTGGGATAAGCGTTTTGTCGCAAGATAATGTGGAGATTAATTTCTCAACCATGCCTGTAATGGGATTTTTAGAAATCAATATTATTGTTGATGCGAAAGAGCCAACAGCTATCAATAGTTTGGCGGATTACGTACAAAAGACAGTTGGTTATGTATTGAAGGACTATCATCATGGCCGATGTGATAGCTACAATTTATTTTTCTTTGAAGAAGCAGGCAAGTACATCGTCAAATTAACTCCGCGTTTTATCGTATCGCCATACTATGTCGGATATAAAATAGCTCAAAATTTTTCTGAGGAGCATCTGCTGGCTTTGCGAGAAGAGTTTAGAGAAAGTTTGTTGGATGAGTAACGAATACGTTAAGAACTAAAAGATCAGAAACAGAGCTGCGTAATAGAGATTTAACGATGGCGGATTCGCTAGATAAATTGAAATAAGGTTAAGGCAAAGTTGTAGTTTTTACTTTGCTTTAACCTTTTCTCTTTTTGTTCGTTAATTCGTTATTAACAATGACTTATAGATCTTCATCCACAAGTTTTGTCTTATTATTTTCCATAACCTTGAAAAATGGATAGTAGATAACGGCGCTAACAAGGATCAATACTAAGCAGAATACTACATTTCGCCAATCCATACTTGAAAGATAGGCTTGCGCAAAGAAAGGAGTGAAGGAAGGATCGACAATCAATCCTACTCCAATCAGACCGATACTTTGAGCGAAATACGTCAGCAGCAAAGAAACAATGGGTGTTATCAAAAATGGAATTGCTAAAATCGGATTAAAAACAATCGGAAGTCCAAAGATTACTGGCTCGTTGATTGAGCAAATGCCTGGTATAAGCGACAGCTTTCCAATCGTTCGGTATTCCGATACTTTACTTCGCATCATTAAAATCACTAAACCCAATGTTCCACCAGCTCCACCTAAAACGGAGATCCGAAACATTTGTAAATTCATCAGGTGGGTCATGGTCTCACCGTTAGCCATTTGCTCAGCATTTAATCCCGTTTGGGCCATGCCTAGAGTGAAGACGATTGGAAAAATGATGGATGATCCGTTAATGCCGAATAGCCACAGGATATTTCCTAAGGTTACTATTAACAAGAATCCACCAAGACTTCCGGCGATATTAGTTGCGGGTGTCAAAACTTGCATCACGGTTTCTGGGAAAATCTTTTTTGTTGTTATTAGGAAAATCAGATTAATCCCATAAAAGAGAATGATATTCGTTAATAAGGGGACTAGCGTGTTGATAAAGGTCGCAACCATAGGCGGTACAGTATCGGGCAATTTTAATTTGATATTTTTCACTTCAAAGAATCGATTTACTTCAACCACTAGCAAACCAATAATGATTGCTACGAAAAGACCATTCGTCCCTAAATAATTTAAGTTGATACTGCCTTCGCTAACGGGTGTACATACCATTAGAAAAATGACTGACGCCACCATACCATTCATTGATGGATTGATCTTGTATTCGCTGGACAGAGAAAAAGCAATTCCGAAAACACTGATCAGCCCGATGATGCCCATGGTTAAATTGTATGGGGCTGTAATCAAATCATAATTCGCTACAGCAAAATCCTTCCAACCAGCCATAAATTTCATGAAAAAATTAGCTGTCTCCGGATTATAACGATCGATATTGATTGGCGGATTCGCAAAAATCAGAAAAAAGGATCCAATAACAATAAATGGCAAACCAAACATCATGCCGCTAGATATTGCTTTAAGATGGCGTTGATTCCCGATTTTTGCAGCAACTGGGCTGAGTACTTCATTAAGTTTCGTTATGATCGTAGAATTTTCCATGAGTATGACCTCCTATACTTGCCAAGGGTTAAAAACAAATGTACTTGGTACTACATGATCCGGGTCATATTTTTCTATGATTTTTTCATATTGCTCTTTATAGTCATTGTCGACTTTTGCTTGTGGGATGACTTTACTGGCTTCATGTAAGAAATGTTCTGAACCACGACCCATTTCCTGCCCGCGAGTTGTGTGTTTATCCAAGGCAATATCGGGTATCTCAGGCACATACCCCATAGCGAAACTCTTTATCACAATATTTTTGAGCAAATCGGACGAACGATCCTTTTCTGATCCGCACAAGTAACGAATAGCATGGAAGAAAAACATCGCGCGGTCGGATTCATTATACTGAAACTCTTTGCGCATCATATTCAAGTTATTAATCATAATGGCTGCCATCGCATTTCCCATACCTACATCTTCAACACTGATGGCCAATAAACGTCTCCATAATTTTTCTTCAAATTGCGGTGAGGTGATATACATTTCATAGGCAAACTCACAGGCAGCTTTTTCTTTTCCTCTCCGGACGGATTTCTGTAATGCTGAAATGACTTCATCACCTCGCAAGCCGTTGCGTGTAGTCATTTTTGCCCATGGGTCCTGAATAAAATTATTTTCTGTCATGATATAATACTCCTAACTAAAGAATTTGAGGTGGATCTTATGGATACTGAAACGCTAATTGATAAATATCAGTTGAATGATTCAGAAGCTGAGGTTTTGCGATTTATGGATAAAAATCGTGATTCGTTGAGAGATTTAGGAATTCGCGATGTAGCCAAAGCGTCTTATGTCTCAACTGCGACAATCGTCAATATGGCGAAAAAAATAGGTTATTCCGGTTATAGTGAATTGGTTTTTGCCTATGGCAGCAGACATTCAACGATCAGTCTCCCTAAGCATTTCTCAAATGAAGAAAGGGACGAATTTATCCGTTTACTATCTGATTATCGAAATAAACGGATTATGATCCTAGGATCAGGTTTCTCGCAAAATATCGCAAATCACTTTTCTGAAACACTTAATCTTTATGGTTTTCGTGCGACTGCCAACAGCCATCTGGAGTTCCTGCGAGAACGGGTTGAAAGGGATGTTCTGATTTTTATTATCTCTAATTCAGGCGACACTTTTCGTCTAGCTGAGCTTGCAAAAATGGCAAAAGATCACCATATTGATTTAATTGCTTTTGTCGGTGAAAAGAAATCGAGAATTGGACAGCTGGCAACATTAACAATTAGCACAGATACCTATACTCCACGGGTTCTATCGGAGTATCAGCCTAACCTTTTCTTTGGAACAACGTTGAATCAATTCGAGATATTATTAAGCGAAGCATTATCAGCTATCTTTGATTAGAAGAACGATGTGGCCACTGTTTCTTCAAGTCCTAGTATAAGTGCTGTACTTAGAAATGTAAGTGTTTACTAAGGGTTGTGAACATGTTTAGGGATTTACAAACCTGTTTACTGAATCAAGTGAACTAGGGGAAGGACTGAGGGCTCATTCTCTTATAACGTTAAAACAAAAAAGGAACTCCCAGATTGGAGAGTTCCCATTATGAAATATGTGTATAGGATAAGAGAAAAAGGGTTCATGACACTGACGGAAAAAAATAAGTTGCATTCAATGCCGACTGCGAATAGACTGAGAGAGGTTTTTCTCAAAACAATAAAAAGGGCTGCCAGTTACCGAAGCAACTGGCAAAATGAAAAAGATTTTTGGGTTGAGTATACTATAATAGATGGAACTTAATTGAACCTTAAATAGAAAAATGTCTATGATCAAGAATCTGACGATGGATTCTATTCATATATAGGCCATACCTAAAAAAACAATTTATACTTTGGAGGAATAACGATGAAAATAAGCAGTATTTTAGTGCTAGGGCTTGGTTCGGTATTACTATTATCCGGCTGCGGCTCTACGAAGGATAAAGGAGAAAGCACTCCTGTGAGTTCGACAGAAATCAAGGTATCCGTCACAGCAAAAAGTGACTCATCAACTTCAAAAACATCATCCGAGACATCTTCAAAAATATCATCAACTCCGTCCTCTGAAACAAAAGAGACGCAGAGTATGAGTCAGGAGGAAAGTATTGCCAGTAAGGGTGCTCGGTTGAGTGACAGTCAAAAAGCTCAAATTAATTTAGCTTTTCTTGATTGGGCAGGGCAGCGTGCCGCGATAGGAAATATGGCAGTTAGCGATTGGTTCTTTGATCATGGAGCAGCGGGGCATGGAGATTGGTATGCCAATACACCAGATGGTCAGGTCCAGGTTCAAAATTTTGATATGCCGGGAAAAAGAGCCTTTCCTATTCGGGCAATAGGCGGGTGTATCTTCTATACAGCGAAGGATGGCGGCGTCGGCAAACAAGAGCTTTATGCGGATTCTTTTGCCGCGAATTATTCTGTTAAGCTGGATAAGGATAAACCTGTAAGCAAATATTTGCTGGGGGATAATGGCGTGGTCTACGAGTTGAAAACCGGAAACGGAGTACCAGTAAGTACCAATACAGGATTTGGTGAATACGCGGATGATGGCACTCAAGGAAGTTATACACCGGATTTGGACTTTCAAATCTCAGAGGACAGTGCGGCGCAAGAAAAACTTCAGGAACTTATTCGAATTTATTAAACGAACCTGCTCATAAACTTTTTAGAAGTTTTTTGTCATAACCGTTCTTTTATTACCTATTTTCATTTTCTAAAACGGTAACGAATGACTCTCATTGAGAGATTCGTTGCCGTTTTTCTATTTAAACGGCCATCCTTCTTTCCCAACTAAATGTATGTGAAAAAAGACAGCGTTTTTGATATATTCAAATCGATAATTAAAAGGAAAAAGAATGAAATTTACCTAGATTAAAGGGAATGCTACTATTTTACATAGAAGGAAGAATAAAACTTTTAGAAGAGAAGGAGTAAGTCAATTGGATTACAAAAGATTATATGCTATTTATTGCAACGAAGAAGATAACAGCGGTTACATTTCAGGAAAGTACTATTTTTCACGAACGAAATACCTGCATATTACTGAATTGTACTTCGATCAATATCCTGACGATGATGTACCGATACAGGTGCTGCAAATCGCGAATATAGAGACATTTTCATGTAAATCAACAGCACAACGACAAATCAAGAAATATACTCTATGCACGAATATTGAGGATATAGAAAACTTAGTGGTGAGAGAATTAAGTTATAGAGAAATCGAACTGATTGATAGGTGTCGGAGGTTTATGGAGGGTCGCAAGAAGGCTCAATTGTACTTGAAACAATTCGAAAATAAAAATTTTGAATGCTCTGCTTGTGGAAATAAGGAAATATCGGAAATGATCGTGGGTGAAATGACCTATCAAGTGTTGGATGAACACGAAACAACCAGAGTTGACGTCCAGATACCGAAAGAGGTGAGTGTGTATTGTAATAAATGTGCAGCGAAGATTTATAGTGAGAATCAAGCGACTCCTGCGTAGTCCTGATGAAACAGATCAATAGTAAGTAGATAGTGTGGGGAGTTAGTTAAAAATAGTTGATGAATGCTTAAAAAAACGAGTCGGCTGTGTAATTTTGCCGCTCGTTTTTTTGTTATATAGCAGGAAACCCACAGCTACAAAATCACTTGAAAATTATGATTAGCTTCGGCTTTGATGATTGGATGTTCTTTTAGATAATCTGCGATTAGTTCGGTCATGTCGACTTGGATTTCTCGCACAATTTTATCAGCGCTGAACATATTGTAATTGCCGCCGCCGATTGCACGGTATTGATTGGTCACGACTTCAAGTTCTTGGTCAGTGGTGATGGGAAGGTTGTTGAAATTTAGTCTCGTTATTCGTTGTCCGGCGGGCCGGTTCATATCGATTGTGTAGTCAATTCCTTCGTACATATCGTAATTATAGTATTGTGGTTTGGGCTGGATAAAGGCCGGATTAAAGATGATTTTGCCATCCTCCACCGCCAAATAATTGGCGGTTTGCTCTAATGCATCACGCAGGTCTGCGCCGCTGGCTTTGATTACTGCCAAAGTATTTGGATAGATATAGTTTGTAATGACATCCCGCATAGTAATCGTCTGGCCAAACCCTTTTCCTTCATTATTAAAAAGTGCGGTGCCTGATATTGCGGCTCCACTGGCGAACAGCTGGACTCGATTGATAAATTCTACATAAGGATGTTCGATCAGGCGAGCCTGCATCGGATCATCAATCCGCATATCACCTTCAACTTGTCCTAATGTTTGATCAAGCCAATGTTCCAATTCTCTTTCCATAGGTTCAATCGCGCTGAGAATTTGGGGATCGGGCGCGACATCTTCAACAGAATGCAATGTCGCATGGCTGTCCGTGACAACGAACTGTTCGTCCTTTTTTTCGACGGTTAATTGAATTTCTCCGATATGATTGCCTTGGTAACCAGGCTGAACTACCGGAACGCCGTTGATTTTCGTCGCGATTGTTCGATGCTGGTGCCCAGTAAAAAGAGCGTCGATGCCCGCAACTTCCTGCAGCAATTGATAGCCTTCGTTTTCCCCAGTTAGCGCCTCGGTTGCTTCACCTGTTGCTAGATCCTTTTCAAATCCGCCGTGATAGCTTACTACGACTAAATCTGCTTGTTGCTTCAGGAGTGGTACGTATTTTTTGGCTGTCTTAACGATGCTTTCAAAGGTCATTCCTTTCAGTGTCTCTGGCTTTTCCCAATGTGGGATGTATTGGGTGGTGAGTCCTAATACCGCGATTTTTAATCCTGCTTTTTCGAGGATAGTATAGGCCTTACCAAAATAGGGATGCCCAGCTTGATTTAAAATATTCGCCGCTAGAACAGGCGCCTGATAATTTTTGATGGCCTCTTTTAAATAATCAAGCCCATAGTTAAACTCATGATTGCCAATGAGCTGAACATCGTAATTTATCAAATTAATCAGGTTTGTCAGTTCTTTCGCCGAGTGCTGTTCTTTGGCGAGATAATAGCTCAGAGGGGAGCCCTGAATAAAGTCGCCGTTTTCGATTGCAATCACAGGCCCATCTGCTTGCGCCCGCAATTCGTTTAATTTAGCAGCAGCCTTAGCCGCACCGATGGGCAAGTCTGCTTTGCCGGAATAGGTGGTTGGATATACGTACCCGTGCATATCGCTCGTTTCCAGAAGAGTAATGATCACTCTCGTTTCTCCTCCTTTTTGAATCGTTTTTTTGATAGTGAAGAGACCGATGCATCAAGCCAATCGGTCTCTTTTTTTATTTACTCATATCGAGGGTTTTTAGAACATGGCCCGGCATAAAGTTCTCGGATGTCTGTCGAGTCACTCTGCCATTTTTGAGCTGATAGAGATTGTACCCGTGGCGTTCTTCAAAACGAACGAGGCCATCGCCTTCATCCTCGCCAACAAAGGACATGCTGGAGACGGTGAAATAGGGGATGCCATTAATCTCATCACTGAAGGTGTGATGAGTATGTCCATTTAGAATACAACGAATATCATAGGGAACGAGCAATTCTAAGAATCGTTCGGTTCCCGGCCATTTAGGCATCGCACTTTGTTGCGCCAGCAGGTGATGGTGGGTCACTAAAATAATCGGCTGATTTTTCTCTTGTTCCAAGGCGTGTTCCAGCCAGTGGAATTGCTGTTGGTCAACGATTCCATCGGCATAGCCGTAACTAGAATTATCAAAGGAAATCACGCTGAACTCAGGATATTTCACGATCCGATTGTAAGGAGCAGAGGAAGCCGCTTCTTGACACCAGCCAACATGAAAATGCTCTTTGATATCATGATTGCCTAAAGTGACAATAATTTCCGTATCGCCCAGTGCCTTTTTCAGCCAGTCCTTCAAATAGCGATAATCGTCGATTTCTCCATCCTCAGTCAAATCCCCGCTGATGATCACAAGATCAAGAGCGGTTTGGCTTTGCAAATGGGTCAAGCACTCACCTAAGGGAATGAGAGGATTCTGCATTTTCGCCAACATGCCTTTATAGCCCTCGTCACAGGCTTCATATTCTCTGCGAAAATGAATATCTGATATATGCAATATGTTCATAATTATCTCAATTTCTTTCTTATGATTCCGGTTATTTGATCTAAAATAAACACGGTAACAACAACACCGATCAAAATAATGCTGACTTTGCTCCAAGAGCGTGTCTGAATCGCGAAAATCAGCGGTGCGCCGATTCCGCCAGCGCCTACTAAGCCGAGTGTTGCTGCGCTGCGAACAGCGATTTCAAAATGATTCAATGCTAACGAACAATAGATCGGCATCAGGTAGGGGATTCGTACAAAGAAGATTGTTTGCCAAAAATTGGCTCCCACCGCATGCATCTCTTCCACTAAACGTTCATCCATCGCTTCCATTTCTTCGGTAAACAATTTCCCCAGCATTCCAATCTGGTGAACGCCGATCGCCATGACGCCAGCAAAAGGTCCTGGTCCGACGACTTTTACAAAAATAATCGCAAAAACTAATTCAGGAAAAGCCCGTAAAACGTTACAGACAAATTTCCCCAGCTTCGTCACCCAAGGATGGGCCTGCCATAAATTTACGGCACTGATTAATGTTATCGGGATAGCCAAAACAGTCGCGATCATCGTTCCTAGACAAGCGATCCCGATCGTTAGCAGCAGCAGGCTTAGCAAATCTTCACCGCTGCCGTCATATAAAAAGCCCCAATCAGGCTGACCTAGCCCGCGCAGTACATCCATTCCCATAGCAGGGGAGAAGGTACTTAGACCAGAGTAGTCTAGAGTTGCTGCTGATAAGACAACAAGGATGACTAATACGGCTAATGACACCAGTGTTTTTCTGCTCATTTCGCGAATCATCATAACAGGGACCTCCTGACACGTTCACTCATTTTGTCCACGATCGCTACTGTGATCAAAATCGTCAAGATAATGATCGATACCCGTTCGTAATTCAACAATGCCAAGGAAGAGTTCAAGATGACACCAATCCCACCGGCACCTACGTAACCAAGAACGGTCGAGGCCCGAACATTAACTTCAAACGCATAAAAGGCATAGCTGGCAAATTGACTCAATACTTGCGGCGCAATCGACCAAATCGCGATCTGCATCTTGTTGGCAACGACTGCCGCAGCGGCTTCGATCGGACCAAAATCAATCGTTTCGATCGCTTGGAACATCAATTGTGAGACCATTCCAAAGGTAAAAACAGCGATCGTTAGTACCCCTGTTGCTTCACCAATGCCAAAAACCGCAACAAATAATGCCGCTAAAAGCAGGGTAGGAATCGTTCGAACCAACCCTAAAAGAAAACGGAAAATAGTAGAGATCCAGCGGTTTTCAGTGACAACGGTCGTCGCTAAAAAGCTGACAGGAACGGCGAAAATCAAGCCGATCACAGTTCCCAACAGAGACATCTGCAGCGTCTTGATCATCGGTTCCACCAGTTTAGGCAGATAGCTGAAATCAGAATGAACAAAGCGGGATAAGAAGGCGGTCATTTGACTAGAATTTTGAAAGACCTGTGAAAAATCGGCCGCGGTGATCCAGACGCTTCCCTGAAAGCAGGCAACTAGGAATAAAAGAATAAGCAGGTGTTTGTACCATTTAAAGTGAACTGTCTCTTTCAAGCTCATCGATTTCGCCTGCCTTTTCTTCAAAAATTGCTTTACCGTAAATTTGATTCAAACGTTCATCGGTCAAAGCTTCTGGTGAGCCGTCAAAAACGACTTGACCAGCATTCAGCGCGATCACACGAGTGGAAAACTCACGTGCCAGCGGAACCGAATGCAGATTGACGATGACGGTTTTGTCCATCGTTTGATTGATTTTTTTTAAGTCCTCCATGACTTTTTGCGTCGTGATGGGATCTAAAGAGGCGACTGGTTCGTCGGCTAAAATGATCGGCGCTTGTTGAACCAGTGCACGGGCAATCGAAACCCGCTGTTGCTGACCGCCGCTCAGCTCGTCACTGCGGGTCTGTAATTTGTCAGACAGACCGACAGTTTCCAGTGCTTGTTTGGTTTGCTGATAATCTTCTTTTGTGAAGAGGCCGAAAATACTTTTCCAAGTCGAATAATAACCCAAACGTCCAGATAAGACATTCTTCTGAACGGTACTGCGTTTTACCAGGTTAAAACTTTGCGAGATCAAGCCGATCTGGCGGCGAATCATTCGTAATTCCTTTTTGTTTGCTTTTGTAATAGAAGTCTCGTTAATCCGGATGTCGCCTTCAGTCGTAGAGACCAGGCGATTGATGCTGCGCAGCAGAGTACTTTTTCCGGCTCCGCTCAATCCGATGATGGAAACAAATTCGCCATCTTCAATAGTTAGATTAATCTCCTTTAGTCCTACGACGCCATTCGGATAAACCTTCGAAACATTGTCAAAAATTATCATTATCGTTCTCCATTTTTTAAAGTGTCAGCAAAGAAGTTTGCTGACACTTACTGATGTATTATTCGGCTGCTTTTTTCGTGTAATCTCTGATCGTGTCGTACGCAGAATCGGCCGCTTCTTCATAGCCTTGATGTCCCCATAGTGACATTGCTTCGGCGCCATCTTCGTCATCCTTCATTTCAAGGAACGTCTTTTTGATCTTCGCTTTCAGGTCTTTCGACATATCTGGTTGAACAGCGATCGCGTCATTTGGAATGTCGCCTTCAGTTAAATACAATACTTTCAAATCTTTAAATAAATCATTATCTGAAAAACTAGAGGCAAATACATTTCGGGCACCTTCAAAAACAAAGGCCGCATCCATTTGTTTATTCAACACTGCGGTAATCTCACTAGGAATATCGTTGACAGTCGTCATTTTTGTTTCGGTCGTTGGATCAACGCCTGCATCTTTAAGTTCAGCAACGGGATAGATATAACCGCTGGCAGAGTTTGGACTTAATGTCGCGATATTTTTTCCTTTAAGATCAGCAAGTTTCGTCATATCGCTGTCCGCCCGAACTAAAACTTCACCCTTAAAGGTATTCGTCAATTTGTCTTTTAATGGAAGACCAGTTTTTTGATCGTAATCGCCTAACTGAGAAGTTAGGATAGCTTCAGCAGCATTTGCGTCCTTTGCTTGAACATAAGCAGCGGGGGGCATAATGCCGACATCGACTTGACCTGAAGACATTGCTTCGACAATCGTTGAATAATCAGTAGCTAAGGTAACTTCTACGTCGCGATCTAGTTTCTTAGATAGGTATTTAGCGAAGGGCTTAGCCTTTGCTTCCATGCTGCCGTCGTTGTTTGTCGGAACGAATTGAACCACCAATTTTTCTTTACTGTCCTTATCGGAACTGCTATTTGTACTGCCTGAACCGCAACCCGCTAAAGCTGTAAGTAACATGACTCCGATAAACCCTTTTGCTAACTGTTTTAACTGCATTTTTTTCCTCCTGTTAGGTATGTATTTCTATTACGTCTAAATCATAGCAAGGAATGAAAAATAAAGAAGTGACGCACGTCCTATTTTACACAATTTTTACATACAATTTACAAACAATTATAAAAATCGTTCGTATTGAGCGGATATTCAATCTAGGCTATAATAAAGAAAAAACTCTTTAGAGGTGACCTTTTGATGAAAAAGATTCAAGACGCTGAGCAACTATCTGCCTACGTTGAGATGCATCATTTGCAGGATTATATGGACTCAGATATTTTGGCGATGGCTTCTTTACAATATTTCGAAAAGGAAGAGCACCTCATTCGAACGGGAACGACTTCTGATTTTCTTTACTTTTTAGTAGATGGAACGGTCATGGTCTATTCCTATTCTTCCGATACGCAAAATATTTGTATCGACCATGCAAAGCCCGCGACACCGCTGGGAGAAGCCTCTTCATTATGGGGTCTGCTGCCAAAAAGCAGTGTGAAGGCTGTCTCAAATTGTATATGTGTCAGTATCCCGCTGAACCAATATCGGGAACAGCTGCAGCAGGATGTCCGCTTTTTACAAAATATTTGTCAGCTGCTTAGTTACCGGTTGAACTCAGGAATCAACTTGGCGAACTCGTTAACAGAACCAGTGGAAACACGGCTAGCTAAATTCATTTTAACGAACCATGAAAATGAAAAATTCTCTTTTCGTCTGACGACTTGCGCCTCTATCTTAAATGTCAGCTATCGCCATCTTTTACGAACAATCACGAATTTTCGTGATGCGAATATCTTGGAAAAAAAGAAAAATTATTATTTAATCCATGATTTCGACGCGTTGAATGATTTGGCTGAAAATCTTAGCAGTCCGGCAAAATCATAGAAATCAATCCTAAAGTAAGACGCATTCTACTTTAAAAATAAAAAGAGCTTTAACCACCATCGTCCAAATGAATTGCGATGGTGTTTTTTTGAGTGAAGAGAAAAAATAGAAGTGCCAGGTCAGCATCATTAAAAGATAATAATTCTTAGAAATACAATAGTGTTCAGTATATAGGTATGCTATACTTTAAAAAAATGTGTCAAGACACCTATTGTGAAGGGGAGAAAAATAGTGAAGAAGGTTCTCGTTTCATTCTTATTTTTAGCGTCATTTTTAACGCTAGTCGGCTGTTCTCAAAATCAAGGAGAGGAAAAGGCCGAAAAAGAGGGGAGTAAAATAGCGCTAGTTTTAGGGTTTGGTGGAGTCGATGATCGTTCCTTTAATCAGGCCGGTTGGGAAGGCCTTGAGACTTGGGGAAAAGACAAGCAGTTAACACCAAAGAAAGACTTTACCTATATCGAAACAAATAATCCTGAAGACAATAGTACGAACATAGATCAAGCCATAAAGAACGGGTTCACAACGATTATTAGTTTAAGTTATTTGCAGGCAGAGGAATTGAAAAGCGCGGCCGAAGCGAATCCTGAATTGAATTTTGCTCTGGTCGATGGTGATATTTCCGGTAAAAAGAATATTTCTTCAGCGACGTTTAAGGATCAGGAAAGTGCCTATCTAGCCGGACTATCCGCCGCCTATACGACCAAAAGTAATAAAGTTGGATTCATTGGCGGAATGGAAGGACCGGTCATTCAGCGTTTTCAAAGCGGCTTCGAAGCCGGAGTTAAGGCTGGTGCAACCGCTCAAAACAAAGAAATAAGCGTGAATAGCCAATATGCAGCATCCTATGATTCGCCAGATAAGGGAAAAGCAATCACGGCGTCTATGTATAAGGACGGTGCAGATATTCTTTATCAAGCAGCAGGAAGTACCGGTGCCGGCGTCTTCCAGGAAGCGAAAGCCCGCAATGAAAATGATTATAGTAAAAAGGTTTGGGTCATCGGCGTCGATCGTGATCAAGCGGATGAAGGTGACTATAAATTGGAAAATGGCGACACGGGTAATTTTACGTTAACTTCCACTAAAAAGAATGTTGGTGCGGCGGTAAAAGAATTTGCGGAGACCTCTTATAACAACAAATTTCCTGGTGGGAAGCACTTAACCTTTGGTCTAAAAGAAGAAGGTGTTGATCTAACGAAAGGGCAGCTATCTGAAGAAGCCTATAAAGCTGTTTCGGATGCCAAGGAAAAAATTATTAACGGAGAAATGTCTGTGCCGGATAAATAATTTTTCTGACATAAGCTATTTAAGTATAAGTGATAAAAGATTCAGCATAGATGCTGAATTCTTTTTATAATTGTAATAGTACAGATAAAAAATTCAAAAACAATTACGGGAGGCTTCGAAATGGACAAGAGTGTATTAATAAACGATAGCATCGACTATATTTTGTCTCATTTAGAAGAACCCATCACGATAGCTGATGTGGCCGATCATCTTTCTTACTCAAAGTATTATTTTTGCCGCATGTTTAAGGACGTAACTGGCGAGAGCGTCTATTCCTTCATCAAGCGAGTCAAGCTAGAACAAAGCGCGATTGATTTAAAGATAAAAAGGGAGAAACAAATTTCGCAGATCGGCCTGGAATATGGCTACAGTGCCTCAAATTATAGCTCTGTATTCAGAGAAATGTATGATCAATCGCCCATTAAATTTAGGAAATCTGTCCAAGCCAATACAATCCAAAATCCATTCGATTCACAGAAGCAAGAGCATCTATCCTCGTACGAAGAATATCAAGAAAAGATTCAAATACGCGAGGTCAATCACCTATTTGTTGTTTACAAACGACAGATTGGCAATTACATCGAGCTAAAGCAAGAATGGGCGTCCTTTATTGCTGAGAATGCCTACTATGATGAATCGGCGATTTTGATGGAAAAATATTATAGTGATCCTTCTGTAGCGCTTGAAGATCATAGTATTTGCGATCTATGTTTTACAGTGGACAAAGCCTTTGATGCTGAGAATACAAAACAGGTCGAAGGTGGACGATGTGCGGTTTTTCCTTTTCAAGGAGCTATCGAGGATATCTTTTCAGCGATCCAAGGACTGTTTACGATTTGGCTGCCGCAAAGCAAGTATCAAATGAGCAAGAAATATGGGTTGAATATTTATCGCAATATTGATTGGGAAGCGGGCTATGTTCAAATGGATATTTGTATTCCAATAAAATAGAGCAAGAATTCAGAAGTTTCACAAGCGATTCTTTTCTACAATAAAGTTATCTAAGACAGATAATTTTTATGTAGAAAAGAATTTTTTTGTAAAGGAGGTATTTGTATGAGAATGGTGATTCCACCTTATCTTGGGCAATAGTTTGATTGCCCAGGAAAGGAAGGATAAAAGGTGAGAAAAGTTGTCTGGACGATAAATTTTTTGAGTACTCCGACGATAACGCGTCATTGCAAGAATTGTAACAGAGATATGGAATTTTCTTGTTCAGAACGTTTTCGCATCAATGCTCAGGGAAAGTATCTGGATGTCTGGCTGATTTATAACTGTAAAAAATGTAAAACTAGTTGGAATTCAACCATTTTTTCAAGAGTTCATACGAACAAAATGGATCAAGAATTACTGGCACTTTTCCAAAACAATGATCCGATGCTTGCAAGACAATACGGCTCTGATCGCACGATTTTAAATCAAAACGGCGTGACTCTTCGAAGAGTTGAGTATGAAATTTTAGGCGAGAGGTTCGAACTGGATGAACCCGTCATTTTAGAAATTCAAAGTGACTTTCCACTAAAGATTAAATTGTTCAATCTGCTTAAAGCTAAACTGGATCTTTCAACTAGCGAATTGAAACAGTTCTTAAAAGAAGGAGCTATTCAAGGGGCAGCTGTGAATTGTTTTAAGAAAAAAGTACATGAGAGTACGACCATTATTTTTAATCAAACAGAGGAACTTATTGATTCTTAAATGAAATACGTTTCGTCGAATATAAAAAAACCATCGAGTTGATCAATGATCGATTGCCCGATGGATTTTTTGATTTTTTACATTCTGTGTATCTTATTACAGTCTTAAAACAAATAAGAATATTTCATGATATATTAAAGAAACAGGTCCATAAAATATCTATGAGAAGGTGAGCCTATGGTAAAAATTTTGATGGCCGAGGATGAGCAGGAAATCAGCGAGCTGGTTGTCTTTTATTTAAAAAACGAAAATTATGAAGTGATTACTTGTGAAACTGGGCAAGCTGCCTTGGAAAGGATTCACACAGAAGATTTTGCGCTGGCGATTTTAGATGTGATGCTGCCGGATATTAGCGGATTCGAATTGTGTCAGGCGATTCGAAAAAAATATACCTATCCGATTATCATGCTGACGGCTAAGGGTGAAGAGATCGATAAGATAACCGGGCTTACACTTGGAGCAGATGATTATATGACGAAGCCGTTTCGCCCCTTGGAGTTAGTCGCACGGGTGAAGGCGCAGTTGCGAAGAGCAACTCAATACAGTAATTTAGGTCGTAATATCCTGATGGTCAAGGGGATCGAACTGGATGTGGAGAAACGGAAAGTGTTTCTGAATGAGCAGGAGCTGTATTTGACACCGATTGAATTTTCAATCCTAAAACTATTGATGGAGAGACAGGATCAGGTGGTGAGCTCGGAACAAATATTCAGAGAAGTCTGGGGCGAAAAATACTACGTAAACTCCAATAATACGATCATGGTACACATTCGTCATCTAAGGGAAAAGCTGCAGGATACCGGCGAAAAATACAAATATATTCAAACCGTTTGGGGCATTGGCTATAAAATCTGACTCCTTAAGAGAACTTAAGATAGAAATAAGTGAATATTAAAAATTGCCTTTCTAGTAGATGCTTAAATAGGTCTATAGGGAGGTTTTTTTATGAAAAGGCAATTTAAAAATTGGATGGCTTTGCTCTTGCTAATTTTTTTCATCCTAGCAGGTGTACTTTTGTATCGGGTAGGAAATACATTTAGCAGTGCCAATTTATCAAAATCGGAATCGTTGATCTTAAACAAACAAATTTCGTCCGATCATTATTTACTAAAATCAAGAAACGGGTCGGAGATTTATCGCAAAGGCGAAACACAAAGAATTTCGATCGCTTCCTTGACGAAAATAATGACGGCAATTTGTATTATTGAACATGCAACGGGTCTTGATCAGTCCGTGACCGTCCCTCAGAATATTTTTTTCGAAATTGAACAAAATAATTTGGCTGTGGCTGGATTAATGCCCGGTGAGAAGATTAGCTATTGGGATTTATTGCACGGCATTATTTTGCCTTCGGGTGCAGATGCAACATTGACTGCTGCTTTAGGAATCTGTGAAGATGAGCAATCATTTGTTGAAATTATGAATGAAAAAGCGGCACAGCTCGGAATGACAGCCACTCATTTTGCCAATTCAACAGGATTGGATGCGGCCGGTCATTATTCGACCATCAAGGATATGATGATCCTTGTGGAATACGCGCTCAAAAATGACTCCTTTTATCAAATTTTTACTTCATTGAATTATCAAGGTTCAGCAACCAACAGGCATCCAGAAGGAAATTATTTCACCAGCAGTATGATCAGTCGAGGAGAAAGTCTTGAGCTTTCAAAAGGGAATATTATCGGTGGAAAAACGGGTTATACACCAAAAGCTGGTTTATGTTTGGCTAGTTTAGCAGAGATTGATGGCGAGGAATATTTATTGATTATCGCAGGCTGTAAGGGCAGCGATGAATCTAAGCAATTCAATGTGATCGAGAGTCGTACTTTTTATAATAGTATTCAATAAAAAAGCGTAGAATTTTCTACGCTTTTTCTAAAGGCAGTGCGATCGTAAAAGTGGTGACTCCATTATCACTAGTTACTGTAATCGTTCCTTGATGAGCCAAAATGATTTCTTTCGCGATCGCTAAACCTAGCCCAGCGCCGCCGGTTTTGGTCGATCGTGATTTATCCAATCGATAGAATTTTTCAAAAATATTTGATAATTGATTTTCAGGAATAGTCATTCCTTCATTCGAGATACTAAAGGTCATCCTTTCAGCATCACTTGAAAGATGCAGCCGAATCGTTGAATGTGCGGTCCCGTAGTTCATCGCATTTTTTAATAAATTATTCAATACCCGAGCCAACTGTTCATTGTCCGCGAAGATGGTCAACGTTTCGGGGCCTTCATAAACCAGAGATTGAGTTTTTTCTTTGAGTAAAGGATAAAATTCATCCGCCAGCTGATTTAATAGAAAGACAAAATCAAGTTTCTCTTTATACAGCTGAATATCATGCAGATTAAAGCGGGTGATATCAAAAAAATCGTCAATCAGATGTTCCAGCCTTGTCGATTTTTCCAAGGTGATCGCCAAAAAGTGCTTCTTTTGTGCGTCTGTTAAATCATCTGAATCGATCATCAAATTGAGATAGCCGATAACGGATACTAAAGGCGTCCGTAAATCGTGAGCCAAATAAGTAATCAAATCTTTGGTTCGCTGTGTTTCGCGTTTTAACAGAATTTCGTTGTTCTCAATATTCGACTTAATTTTCAGCAGCTCATTATCAATCATCAGTTCGCCTGTCGGAGCGGCAGAAGGTTCTGAAAAGAAAACAGCGATTCTCCCCGCAAGCAGCCGAGTATTCTTTGTCAGTTGGATGCGATGGATAATATAACTGACCAATGACACAATGAAGATGATGGTGAGCGCATAAAGAATAAGAAACAATTTGACGTTCGGCCAGTCAATATAGGTTTGAGTGTACTCTGCGCCATCAGAGGTAGGAACAGAATTTGAACGAACTAAGGTATTATAAAAACCGTCAAAAATAGTATGATGCAAATCGGTTCGATTAAAGAGAAAATACAATCCGACAAAAAGAACGATGCTTAATAAAATAAACGCTAGGATACTTGTTTTTCTGCTCATTTACGCTACCTCACTTTATGGTCTCTTTATAAGTGTAGCAAACGCATAGAGCAGAAAGAAGTTGAGAAGTCTTAAGTTTTCTTCATTTTTTTACGAGTCAGACAGAGGAAAGAGGAATCAAGAAAACTTTTATAGACAAATCATTTTGAATCGATTAAACTACAGATGTAGTTTGAAGGGAGTCAGTGATGGAAAAAGAGATAAAAATTACCGATGCGGAACTAAAAATTATGGAATACGTTTGGAAAAGAGCCTCTGTTGATTCAAAGGAGATTATCCGAGCATTTGAAAAAGAGGAAGAGTGGAGTCCGAATACGATTCGAACGCTATTGGTTCGTTTGGAACAAAAAGGGGTTGTCGACCATTCAAAATCAGGCAGAGTGTATGTCTATCACGCACTAATCCCGAGAGAATATTTCGTGAAGCAGGAAAGCCAAAAGTTTATTCACAAATTTTTTGATGGCAAGGTCAGTGATTTCGTTTCGAATTTTGTTGAGGATGAATCGATTGATGAAAAGGAAATCGACGAGTTGCGGGAATTATTAAATAAAAGGAGAAAATAGATGACTCATTTTCTTTTGAATATCATTTCTGCCAACCTGTACCTGATTCTTTTATTCATACTTAGAAGGCTGCTCGACAAACAGCTTTCACCAATCTATCAAGGCAAATATTGGAATCTAGCGGGATTGACCGTCTTCTTCTTTATTCCCAATCAGCTTCTTACGGGATTCAGGGATCTTATTTATTACCGAATGCAAAGTGTAATGCCAGGTCGAGCACTTCCGACTTCGCTTCATTTGGATAATGCTCAAAGTTTCATGGGAGAAACGGCCTCTGGCTGGATGAATGACAATGCACTTCCAGCGAATGATTTCGGCTCTATTTTTTTATGGTCGATGGCAGCTGTATGGTCGATCGGTGTTGTGATTTTTCTGGTTCGAGCAATCTATTCTTATAGCCAATTTCGGAAAATGATTCGAGCGGCTGTACAAGTAGATGATCAAAGAGTTCAAAAACAATTGGCAAAAGCAGAGAACTGTTTGGGATACAGCAGAAAAGGATTGGTTCTCCTACAGACTGATGGAGTCGATAGCCCGGCGACATTTGGTGTTTTTCGCCCCAAGATTGTTTTGCCGAACAGCTTTATTGCTAAAGCTTCAAATGAACAGCTATTTTTCATTTTATTACATGAACTGGTTCATCAGAGAAATAGGGACACGGTTCAAAATAATCTTTTATTTGGGCTGTCGATTCTAAACTGGTTCAATCCCGTAAGCTATTGGCTCGTCAAACAAGCAAGAAGCGACCGAGAAATTTCTTGTGATCAGTCTGTGATGCGTTTATTGAATGAAGAGGATGTTTTCTTTTATGGAACGACATTGCTGGATTATGCGCAAAAAAATCAGAATTCATATTTGCTTGGTTTTTCCGGTAAGCGCAAAGAGCTGACGAGAAGAATCGAATGCATCAGCAGCTTTCAGCCCTCATCGACCAAAAAATTGGCTGCTAAATTCATGGTGGTGATCGCTCTAGTTGTCGGTATTTTCTTGATAGTCCCGCAAGCGCGGACTGACGAAACGGATCAATTTTCGCGGCAAGAACCGCTGGTTGAACAGAAATCCGATCCGCTTTTTGATCAAAACGAAAATAATTCGCTGGTCATTTATGATGAGAGCAAGGATCGCTATCTGACCTACAATCAAGCGGCAGGGCATAAACGCTATTCGCCTGACAGTACCTACAAAATTTGGAGTGCGCTGTTCGCACTTGATGCACATAAGATTGATCAGACAAGTAATGTACGGGCTTGGGATGGAACGGACTATCCAATTGACAGCTGGAATCATGATCAGAATCTTCAAACAGCCTTAACGAATTCCACGAATTGGTATTTCCAGCAGCTTGATTCGGAATTGGGAAAAACGAAGTTAAAAGAAAACTTTCGTTCAATCAACTATGGAAATATGAATCTTTTAGGTGGAATTGATAATTATTGGCTGGAATCGTCCTTGAAAATATCGCCATTTGAACAAGTGGATCTGTTTAGAAAGCTGCTGGAAGGAAAGCTGTCATTTTCGACCGATAATGTGGCTTTTGTAAAGGAGGCCATTCATTTACAAACACAGCCGGAATATGCACTTTACGGAAAAACCGGGACCGGCAACAGTGTAACAACGAGTACAGGCTGGTTCCTTGGGTCGATGGAAACGAATAAGGGAAACTATTATTTTGCCTGTCATTTACAAGGAGCAAAGGCAACTGGATCAGCAGCGGCTGAAAAAACATTAGCAATATTAAAGGAGCTAGAAATTTATTGATTTCTAGTTTCTTATTACTATCAAAAACTACAGATGTAGTATATGGAAAGGTGCAGAAAAAATGAAACGAAGTGAGAAACACAAGCGCGGCAAGGGAATCGTTATCGTTACGGGAATTTTGATTATCGGTTGTCTTTTCTTTTTCGGCTACCGCACGATAAATGAACAACGGATGGAGGCAAAAGGTAAGGAAACGATTAAGGTCTTTGTTGATCGACTTTCGAAAGGGAAATATCAGGAGTCTTTAAAATATCTTTCTGAAGACTCGTTAAAGGCGCTGGATTTTTCAAAGCAGCAAGTAAATGAAAAGTACCAAAATATTTATGGCAGTATCGGTGTTCATGATATCAAGATTAAGAATCTTAAAATAAAGAAGAATCAATTTGCGTATACGGCGGTTCTTTATACAGGCTTAGGAAAGTCGTTGAAGCAAAATTATCAAGGAACATTCACGAAAGGAAATAGTTTAATCGAATGGGCGCCGAATTTGATTTTTTCTGGAATGAAACGAACAGATAAGGTGGCTTATCATTACCTTTCTGCCACAAGAGGAGAGATCGTGGATCGAAATGGACATGGCCTAGCCAATAATGGTGAGATCGTTAACTTTGGGGTCGTGCCTAAAGCGCTGGGCGAAGGGGAGCAAAAACAGGAAAAAATCAAAAAAATCAGTGAAGCTCTAGGTTTGACTGAAAAAGCCATCAATACGGCATTGGAGCAAAGCTGGGTCAAGGAAGAGTATTTTGTTCCATTAAAGACTGAAACGAAGGTACCAGAAAACTTCGAGGCCCCAGACGGATTAGAGGTGCAAACGGATATTGGGAGAACCTATCCAATCGGTGAGGCGGCCGCGCATCTTATTGGATATGTTGGAGCGGTAACAGCAGAGGACATGAAAAAAAATAAAGGTTTATCCGAAGGCAGTATTATTGGTCGGACTGGGCTGGAAAGAGTATTTGATAAAAAACTGCGAGGTCGCGATGGCGGGTATATTGCTATAACGAACAGCGAAGGGAAAGAAAAGGAAATTCTGCAAAAAATCAATGTCGTTGAAGGGAAAAAGATCCAATTAACGATCGATGTCCAAGCGCAATACTTGGCCTATAAATCATTAGATAATGAGCGAGGATCAAGTGTAGTGACGGAACCGAAAACGGGAGATTTGCTGGCTGTCGCCAGTTCGCCGAGCTTTGATCCCAATAAATTCGTTCATGGAATTAGTCAAACGGATTACGACAAACTTTCGAAAGACGAAGCTTTGCCATTTTTAGCAAGATATTCAAACGGTTATGCGCCAGGATCGACCTTCAAGTTGATCACAGCCGCAATCGGATTGGATGCCGGAACAATTGATCCGAACCAAGCTTTAGCGATCAATGGATTAAAATGGCAGCAGGATGCTTCTTGGGGAGGATACAAAGTAACTCGTGTTTCCGATGTTTCGCCAGTCGATTTAAGGACGGCGATGATTTATTCCGACAACATCTACATGGCTCAAGAAACTTTAAAAATGGGGGAGAAAACATTTCGTGCGGGCTTAAACAAATTTATTTTCGGAGAAGAGCTAGATTTGCCGATCGAAATGAATCCCGCGCAAATATCCACCGAAAAGAATTTCGGCTCAGATATTTTATTGGCCGATACCGGTTACGGACAAGGGCAGCTGCTATTAAATCCGATTCAGCAAATCGCGACCTACTCAGTTTTTCCTAATAATGGAACGATCGTTTATCCGAAACTTTTGCTGTCGCAGGAAAATAAAACAAAGAAGAATGCAGTCTCTGCTGAAACGGTCGCCCGTATTAATCAAGACATGCAGGCAGTTGTGGAAGACCCTAACGGCACCGCCAATAGTCTGCAGTCCTTAGGGATTCCGCTCATGGCAAAAACTGGAACCGCAGAAATCAAAGAAAAACAAGATGAACGCGGGCAGCAAAACAGTTTCCTTTACGCCTTTGACAGTCAGAATCAAAAATTTTCGGTCCTGCAATTTTTAGAAGACCGTCCAGACAGCAAGTCGGCCGTGGGAATGGTTCCAGAATTGTTGAAATATCTAAAAGAGAATTACAACTAAACAGTACGTACAAAAGCGAGCTGTCCGACTCTTGGATCAGCTCGTTTTTGCTATTGTATGGGCCAAAAAAGCTTTTGTGATGCCTTCTCATTTTAGCGTATACTTGATTTATAAGAAAAATCGAAAGAGGAGGAACGAAATGAATTTCACGAAAATCACCGCGATTTATACGATGATGTATGCGATTATCAGCTTTATTCTGTTAGTAACGATTGGTGTCTTTACGGTTGCTTCCAGAGGAGCCGTTATTTTGACGCCATTTGTTGGACCGTCTTTTTTCATCGGTTTTCTGCATATTGTCGGCTTTATTTGTGAAATTATTTGTTTCCGTGTGAATAAGAATTTTCCTGCGAAAAGGAGACTCGTCCTTCTTTCCCTAATTTTTTATATCATCGAAATAGTTGCTTTGGTTCTGCCATTTATCGGTATGTTTGCAAAAATGAATACCTATCTTATACAAAATGTGGTTCTTTACGCAATGGGAAGTATCCCGGTGACGAAGGTCTGTTTATTGGTTTTGTCGCTTATTATTTTGGTGAAGTTTCGCAAGAGAAAGGACACTATTTAAAAAGATCGAAAAAAAGGTCGCTTCAAAAAAGAAGCGGCCTTTATATGTTGGGAAAAATCTATTAAATTAGGTCGTTTTGCCTTGGATGAGTTTGATCGGCAGCGCGTAGTATTGCTCCAATTCTTTTTCTGGGTCTGTAATTCGCTGAATCAATAAATCTACCAATAAATCAGCAAAATCAGAAATTGGTTGGGCAATCGTCGATAATTGCGGGAAATAATTTTGAACAAATTTTGTTCCATCATAACCAATCAATTTTAAGTCCTCTGGAATAGAGATCTTCATTTCTTGGCAGATATTATAGACTAAGATAGCAGTTAAATCGTCTGTACAAAACAAGCTGTCCAAATCTTCATTTTCCAAAATCCGCTTGATTTCTAAAGTCTTCAGAGCCATTGAATTCGCTCTGGAATCAATCGCAAACACTCTAGACTCCAATTCTTTCTCTGCTAAAAATTGTTCATAACCTTCTAAACGTCCGTTAGTAGGGGAGTTTGATTTTAAACTTCCAGTAAGAATCCCGATTTTTCTGCATCCACGCAAATATAAATTTTCGGTTGCTAGATAGCCGCCGTGGAAGTTATCGCTGCCGATAATCGGAATTGATTCAGACAAATGGCGGTCAAATGAAACGATCGGCAAGCCGATGTCTTCATACTCTTTGATGCCCAAATTATGTGCGCCGGCGATGATCCCATCCACGCGATTTGCGGAAAGCATATTGATATAGGCACGTTCTTTTTCCTTATTGTTGGCACTGTTGCAGAGAATGGTCTTGTAGCCTTGCTCAAATAAGGTGGTCTCCAGCTTATCGACCAGCTCACCAAAAAAAGGATTGGAAACTGTTGGAAAAATAACTCCGATTAATTGAGTATTTTTTCCCTGCAAAGAACGGGCGAGAGAATTTGGCTGATAATTTAATTCCTTCATCGCTAAATGTACTTTATCAATAGTCTTTTGACTTAATGATCCATAATTATTGATTACGCGCGATACTGTAGTGGGAGAAACGCCTGCTTTTTTTGCGACATCTGTCAGTTTGATTGCCATCGTATCATTGTACTCCTTAGTCGTTTTTCATATTGCGCAAACACCAGAAATCACCAGAAAAATCTCCGGATGTTCCTTCAAGGTAAACATCCTTTTCATTTTCAGCCGGAAATACTCGCGCAGTCAAAACGCGCTGTCCGCCATTCACGAAAATTTCGCAAACAGAATGATCCACAAAGATCTGTAAGGACAATGGTTTGTTCTCTTCAAGTGAGAGGCTGCGAGTTGTGCCGTATTCCTGAGCAAATGGATTGCTGACGTGTGTACGATCTACACTAATCATACCATTTTTTGCGTCGAAATCGAGGACTAATGAGTGCTCCATTTCCTCATCTGAGTAAAGTAGAAGACGCCCTTGACTGTCTGCGGAAAAATCGAGCACTAACTCATAACAATTATTGGTTTTATCAGCAATCACAGCGGCTTTTGGTGACAACTTTCCACTAACAGAGGTTTGATCTTGTCTCAACTCGATCAGTTCCTTTACAGGAGTTTGGTACAATTGACCATTTTTAAGCTGCAATTCTTTGATGATACTGAGGCAATGAGCCCAGCCTTCTGAATCACTAGGGTATTCCACTTCAGGAAGTCCGATCCAGCTCACCGCTAAAGCTCTTCCGTCTGGCGCATTAAAGGCTTGAGTAGCATAGACATCAAATCCATGGTCTAAATTGCTTAACGAACTTGCGTTTTTTAGAGCAGGCTGCTCACCGTCAAAGGTATCAGCAATAACGTAAGTATTTGGATAAATATTTTGATAGTCCATAATGTTTTTATCAAGACCTTGCGGGCAGAATAGTAAAACCGGTTTGTCTTCAATAAAGATTAGGTTTGGACATTCCACCATGAAGCCCATTGACTGATTTGTGAAATCTAAAGGCCCCTCAAATTGCAGATCTTCTAATGTTTCACCAGAGTAAACCAATACTTTTCCTTCAAGCTCTTCGGTTTGTGCACCAATCAGCAGCCAATATTTATTTTGATAAAAAAGAACCTGCGGGTCACGAAATTCATGAGTATATCCTTCAGGCGGTGCAGGAATAATCGGTGTGGCATCTTTAGTGATTACGCCATCTTTACCCATATGGGCCAACATTTGATAAGAAGTTCGCGTCCAATCAGCATCACGGACATTTCCTGTATATGCCAAAACTAACTCATCGCCGATGACGATTCCTGAGCCTGAGTAAACACCATGCTTATCATAAGGCGAGTCGGGGAGCAGAGCGATTCCTTCAGATTGCCAGTCTACGAGATTTTCGGATGAAACGTGGGCCCAAGATTTCACTCCATGAACGGGTCCCATCGGATAAAGCTGATAGAAGAGGTGCCACTTGCCATTGAAATAAGAAAAGCCATTGGGATCGTTTAGCAGTCCGCTTTTTGGTTGGACATGGTAACTTTGCCGCCAATGAGACTTGCGAATAGTTTCGTTCAAAAAAAGTTGATATTTATCGTCCCATTGATGGTAAGGCAGGTAGCGCAGGTCATCGGTCCATTTTTTTATTAGTTCCATCTTTGATATCTCCTTTTATACAGATGCAAAGTTTATTCGTTTGTTAAATGTTCCATATCTTTTTTAGCAAACGCATTCTTTCGCTATAAAGATACTTCAAAAACGGATAATTGTCAAACGTATATCAAATGTATAAATCTTATATTTGCTTGATTTATTACCAATAAAATTTTTTATTAAAATCATTTTGATAAACGTTTGACATTTATGAAATATGTTGTATGATAAAAGTGAAAAAAGCGATTACATTGGAAGGGGAAAAATTATGAATCATAAAAAAGTAGCCGCAGAAGTAAACAAAGCATTAGGAGAGGGGAATATTCAAGCCGCCGCTCATTGTGCGACTCGATTACGGTTAGTGCTAAAAGACCCTAGCAAGGTTGATCACACTGCTTTAGACAATAACGAGGATGTCAAGGGGACATTTGAAGCTAATGGTCAATTCCAAATTATTATTGGTCCGGGAGATGTGAACAAGGTTTATGCGGAATTGGTAAAATTGACGAATGTAAAGGAAGCGTCTACAGAAGATTTGAAGGCTGTCGCTGCCGAGGGTAAGAAACTAAATCCGATTATGGCATTTATCAAAGTCTTATCAGATATTTTTGTACCGATCGTTCCTGCGTTAGTAGCGGGTGGTCTATTGATGGCGATCAACAATGTGTTGACCTCGCCGAATCTATTTGGTCCGCAATCAGTAGTTGAAATGTTTCCCAATATTAAGGATATTGCCAGCATCATTAATTTATTAGCTTCAGCACCGTTTGCCTTTTTACCGATTTTAGTTGGATTCTCGGCAACTAAACGCTTCGGTGGTAACGGGTATTTGGGGGCAGCGATGGGTATGGTTATGGTTATGCCCGATCTGATTAACGGATACGGTGTTGCCAACGCGATTACAGAAGGAACGATGCCTTATTGGAATATTTTCGGCTTGCAAGTAGCGCAGGCTGGATATCAAGGTTCTGTATTACCAGTGTTAGCTGTTTCTTGGATTTTAGCAACGCTAGAAAAATTCTTCCATAAAAAAATCTCTGCCGCATTTGATTTTACCTTCACACCAATGTTAGCAATTATTATTACTGGTTTCTTGACCTTTATTTTCGTGGGACCTGTGATGCGGACAGTTTCAGATGGATTAACCGATGGCTTAGTCTGGTTATATCAAACGACTGGAGCAGTCGGATTAGGAATTTTTGGTCTATTTTATTCACCAATCGTAATTACCGGTTTGCACCAAAGTTTCCCAGCAATTGAGACGACTTTGCTAGCGGATGTTGCCCGAACAGGGGGATCGTTTATTTTCCCTGTAGCTTCCATGGCTAACATCGCGCAGGGGGCTGCGACCTTGGCAATTTTTGTTTTAACAAAAAATGAAAAGCAAAAAAGTTTAGCTTCTTCTGCAAGTATTTCTGCACTGCTTGGGATTACAGAACCGGCGATTTTCGGGATTAATTTGAAACTTAAATTCCCATTCATCTGTGCCATGATCGCCTCTGGCGTAGCAAGTGTTGCACTTGGATTATTTCATGTATTATCTGTAGCGATGGGGCCTGCGAGTGTGATTGGCTTCATTTCAATCGCACCAAAATCGATCCCATTCTTTATGATTGGTGTCGTAATTAGCTTCGTATTAGGGTTTGCTTTAACCTTTGTTTACGGAAAAAATAAAATGGATGTTCCTGCAACTTCAACAGCTGACGGTCAAGAAGCTGTTGTGATCAATGAAGATCCTGAACAAGCGATGGCTGTTCAAGATGATGTATTGGCGGCAGTGGTTTCTGGAAAAGTTGTTCCATTGAAGGATGTCAATGATCCCGTGTTTTCTACTGAAATGATGGGTAAAGGTATTGCGATTGAACCTGAAAGCGATCAGTTATTCGCACCAGCGGATGGTGTGCTGACGGTCATGTATGATTCGAAACATGCCTATGGAATTCAAGCGGACAGTGGTGCGGAGATTCTCATTCACATCGGTATCGATACGGTTAATTTGGCGGGGAAATTCTTTACGACCGATAAAAAGAAGGGTGAACGAGTTAAAAAAGGTGAATTGTTAGGAACCTTTGATAGAGCAGCGATTAAAAATGCCGGATATGATGACACCGTCATGATGGTGATTACGAACTCTGCTGCTTATGGTGAAGTCAGCGGCTTAAATAAGATACAGGTCGTTTCTGGCGATGATTTAGTCGCAGTGAGTGCCGCCAATGAGTAATAACTGGTGGCAAAAAGCAGTCATCTATCAAATCTATCCACGAAGCTTTCAAGATAGTAACGGCGATGGAATCGGCGATTTAAATGGAATCATCCAAAGATTGGATTATCTCGCTTTTTTAGGGGTTGACGCTCTTTGGCTGAGCCCGGTATATTCTTCGCCGAATGATGATAATGGCTACGATATCAGTGATTATGAAGCCATTGGATTTGAGTACGGCTCGATGGCTGATATGGATCGATTGATTCAAGAAGCTGCGCAGCGAAAAATTAAAATTATTATGGATTTAGTGGTGAACCATACCTCAGATGAACATGTATGGTTTCAAGAGGCATTGAAAGGTAAGGATAATCCTTATCATCAGTTCTATGTTTGGCGAAGTCCAGTTGATGGCGGCGCGCCGAATGATCTGCAATCAAATTTTAGCGGTTCTGCTTGGACCTATGTTCCACACTTAGATGAGTATTATCTGCATCTGCATTCAAAAAAACAGCCGGATTTAAATTGGGAAAACCCGCAAATGAAGCAGGCGATCTGGGACATGATGAATTTCTGGCTGGCTAAAGGAGTCGGCGGTTTTCGCTTAGATGTGATTGATTTAATCGGCAAAGAACCTGATCGCGGGATCACGAAGAATGGTCCTAAGTTGCATGATCTGCTGCAAGAAATGAATCGCCACACCTTTGGCAAGCATGATGTTGTCACTGTCGGCGAAACGTGGGGAGCCACACCTAAGATTGCAGAACTGTATTCGAATCCAGCAAGAAATGAATTATCGATGGTTTTTCAGTTTGAGCATATCAATTTGGACAAACAATCAGGTAAACGAAAATGGGATTTAAAACCCTTAAATCCGCAAGAATTGCATGAAGTTTTTTCAAAATGGCAAACCGAGTTGGATGAAAAGGGCTGGAATTCTTTGTTCTGGAATAATCACGATTTACCGCGCATTATTTCCCGCTGGGGTGACGATTCAGAAGAGTTTCGACTAGTGAGCGGCAAGATGTTGGCGATCTATCTACATTTTATGAAGGGGACTCCTTATATTTTTCAAGGGGAAGAGCTTGGGATGATTAATTATCCGATCAAGGAAATTCAAGAAGTTGATGACATTGAAAGTATTCGAATGTACAATGAACGACTTGCGCAGGGGTATCCCGAAAGTGAGTTGATTACATCAATCAATGCAAAGGGACGCGACAATGCACGCCATCCGATGCAATGGGATGGACAATTAAATGCCGGGTTCTCATCGGTCGAACCTTGGCTGCCGGTACATCCGAATTATCCAACAGTCAATGTAGAGGATGCATTGGCAGATGAAAATTCTCTTTTTTACACGTATAAACAACTCATTCAATTAAGAAAAAAATATGATGTGATCGTGTATGGAAAATATCGGGCAATTAAAACAAACAATCCGTTAGTTTTGGCTTATCAACGATTTGATCAGAACGATGTAGTGACAGTGGTGGTCAATTTTTCGAATACCACTCAACATTACAGCTTAGAGATTCTATTGTCGGATAATGAACGATTAATTCATAATTATCCTGAACGCCCGGAACAGTGGCATGAATTAGCTCCCTATGAAGCGTACGCTGTTCGAAAAGCAAAATAAAAGCATTGCCCGCTATATTACTTGCGGGCAATGCTTTTTCTTTTACACTTTCTTCCAATGGAATAGGAGTGTGGAGAAGTCTTCTTTGATTCGTGGAATTGCGATGCCGGCATAATTTAATTCGGCTCCAGACACGCGTTGTCCTGTATCTATGAAAACATAGATTGCTTGATCGTCTAAATAATGTGTTTTCAAATTTTTCACAGGTACGGCTGGTCGAGCCAATCCATTAAAATAGATTACCGCAGCTTCTGTATCATTGACAAACAACCAGGCGGAAGCAAAGAACTCATTTGGTGCCTGCAGGCGATAGAATTTTCCAAATTGGAATAAGGAGCGATGCGCCTTATAGAAATTGATTTGCTCAATAATTTCATTTTTTTCATTGTCTGGCAGACTAGTAAGATCTAATTCATAACCCAGATTCCCACTCATAGCAGTCAACCCGCGAGTATGCAAACTCGTTTTTCGACCTACTTGATGATTTGGCACAGGAGAAACATGGGCTCCCAACATGATCGGCGGATATAAATAGCTATAACCAGCTTGGATTTGACTGCGGCAAAGCGCATCGGTATTATCGCTCGTCCAAGTTTGCGGCATGTAACACATCATTCCTGGATCAAAGCGGCCGCCGCCGCTTGAACAATTTTCGAATAAACAATTTGGATACTGCTTAGTGATTGTTTCAAGTATGCGATAAAGGCCGAGTACGTAGCGATGCGAAATTTCCTTTTGCTGAGCTGCTGGGAAAGCCAAACTACCGACTTCAGTTAAATGACGATTCATATCCCATTTGATATAATCAATTTTTCCCGTTGCTAAATAGTTGCTCAAAACCTCAATAAGATAATCTTGGACAACAACTTGGCTTAGATCCAGCACCAGTTGGCGGCGTCCTTCAGTCATTGGATAATCAGGAACCTGTGAAACCCAATCTGGATGCTTTTTATATAAACGACTGTTTTTCGAGATCATCTCAGGTTCGAACCACAAACCGAATTTCATTCCTTTTTGCTGGATTTTTTCTGCCAAGCCGGCAATACCCTGCGGCAGTTTTGCTGGATTTTCGAACCAATCCCCCAGTGAAGAAGTGTCATCATCACGGTAACCAAACCAGCCATCATCTAAAACAAAGAGTTCGATCCCTGTATCTTTAGCCAAGTCCGCTTGGTCAAGCAAGTCCTTTTCTTTAAAATCGAAATAGTTGGCCTCCCAAGTGTTTAGCAGAATCGGCCGTTCCTGTTTTTGCCAAGAAATAGGAACCAACTGTTCTTGATAAACTTTGTGGAATGTTTGTGACATGCCGTTAAACCCTTCGTTCGAATAATTAATTACGACTTCTGGTGTCTGAAAGGTTTCTTCCGGAGCCAAACACCATTCAAACGTTTCAGGTTGGATTCCCAACTGCACACGGCTAGAGCCGTACTGTTCAACTTCCACTTGAGCAGCAAAATTTCCGCTATAAACTAAATGAAACGCGTAAACTTCTCCTTGAAATTCATCAGTTGTAGAATCAGCTAAAGCCAAAAATGGCTGGTGCTGCGGGCTGCTGGTACCGCGAGAGCTCTCAATTTTTTGGATACCAGTATGCAGAGCTTGTCGAGCTATGTTGGCTTCATTAGTGTGAGAGCCTGTTAATGTGACCATATCAAAATCATTTCGCGGCAGGTCGAGCATCATCGAACCGGCATTTTCGAGAAAAACAGTTTCTTTTCCGTGATTAATAAAGCGAACATTGCGGGTGATGATGGGATGATCTTTATAAAGATTGTAGACAAGCGTCATTTCTAGCTGTTGGATCTCATCAACCAGCATGATTTCTAAAGTTGTGGTATTTTCCCCACGTAAGCTGGGCAGTCCATTCAAAGGCGCTTTCCCAGAAGAGATAGTGTGATCACGATAAAAGAAATTTGTAACATTTGATCCGTTCATTCGTCGGATTTGATAATTGCTGATCCGATGATCTCCGGTTCCTTGAGTACTTGTTTCCATAGGCAAAGCATTTAATGAAAAGGTTCGATCCGCTATATCTGGATTTGTCGCAAAGCCACGATCGATTCGCTGCAAAGCATTGCTTCCAGTATAAAAGGGGAGTGCTTTTCCAAAATAACGATGGGTAATATATTTTTCTTTTTCTATTCCGATAATGTAACTGATATGTGAATTAGACAGATGAAATAGTTGTTTTTCAAAATCAAATGTAATAGGCATGGATATCGCTCCTTTCTGCTGTATACTATAATCATAAGTAAATAGACAGAGGCGAACAAGAATAAAAAATTTGAACTAGGAGGTAAAAAATTGCAGGATTATTTTTCAGAGAGCTATTATTATTTGGAAAATTATGGGTTGCCTTATCTCAAAGGACTTGGATTTGGACATGGTGGGGAACACTATTTCTGGGATAACAAAAAGCGAAAAGATCATTTAATTGTGCTGCAATATACGTTGGCAGGAACAGGGTATTTTGAAATGGAGGGGCAACGGACCATTCAAAGAAAAAATAGTTTTTTTCTGGCCGAGATTCCTAGCGATTGTTGTTATTATGGCAAAGAAGACTGGCAGTTTCTGTATTTTGAATTGTCTAAGGAAGCTCTTCAATGGTTCTTTCCAATAAATCAAACGCATCTGGATAGTTCCTCGCGGTTTCAAGAATTGCTGTTGATTATACATGATCAATTGAAGAAACAAACAGATGTCGATTTTTTTGAAAATTCTCAGTTGGCTTATTCCTTAATCGTAGCATTAAAAAAAGAATTGCTGACGGTGCGGGTAGAAAAATATCCGTTGGCAAAAGAAATAAAAGATTATTTGGAGCAGCAGTATCAAAAGGAAATTGGTTTAATGGATATCGAAGAGCACTTTGAATTATCTAGGTATAAAGCGATTCGCTTATTTGAAAAAGCCTATACCGTTTCTCCAATTGCCTATTTAAAAAAATATCGAATTAAGCGAGCATTGCCTTTTTTGCTGGATAATCAGCGAACTATACATGAGATTGCCAAGCTAGTTGGAATGTCGAACGGAAACTATTTTGCTAAGGTTTTCAAGGCAGAGATGGGGATGTCTCCAAGCGACTATCAAAAAAGCCGACATAATTTCAAATAAGACTACTTGTCAGTAATAAAACGTGCACCTCTTATATACAAGAAGTGCACGTTTGTGTGCCAATGATTATAAGAAATCTTGAATGAAGTCCCGATTTTCGGGTCTTTTTTTTAGCTCTAAATGAGCAATTTTTTGGATCAGAGTATCTAAAGTGACTCCGTTCATTTCATCTTCGACCTTTTTCTGCAAGGCATCATAGTTCTCGTTCAATACATCTTGGATATTGGCGCCGACGATACAATCAGGATTGGTTTTTGGATCTACTTGAATCAGCTTTGTATTGCCCTCAATACTCTGATAGACATCCAGCAGTGTAATTTCCTCTGGTCGTTTTGCCAGCGTTGGATTGGGTTTTCCTATTTGTGTCAGAATCAGACCAGATTTTTTCAATTGGCTCATGATTTTTCGAATATTGGCGGGATTGGTCTCCACGCTTTTAGCGATCATATCACTGGAGAGAAACTCCGTATTTTTATAAATTTCGATATAAGTGAGAATGTGGAGCGCATCACTAAACTGCATCGAATATTTCATTTTTATTCGTCCCTTCAAAAACTCTTTCTTGACATATCTTATCATACTACGTATTATCAAAGGTGTAAATTATAAATGTACAGCAAAAAAATAAAGGAGTGGCTATTATGAATTATTTAGTAACAGGAGCAACTGGTGGATTTGGCGGTTATGCCTTAGATTTCTTGAAGGAAAGTGTATCTGACTCTGAAATATATGCCTTAGTTCGCAGTGAAGAAAAAGGCGAGGCATTAAAGAAAGCTGGTTTTAATACACGTATTGGTGATTACGCGGATGCGGAATCGATGAAAGCAGCCTTAAAGGGTATCGATCGTTTGCTATTCGTTTCCGGTGCGCCAGGCAATCGGCAAGAAGAACATGGAAATGTTGTTGATGCAGCTAATGAAGCCGGTGTATCGTATATTGCTTATACAAGTTTTGCAGGAGCGGATCACGCAACAAGTCCTCTAGCTGCTGATCATCTCTTTACTGAAAAACGCATTGAAGAATCAGGAATCCCTCATACCTTTTTACGAAATAATTGGTATTTAGAAAATGAAATGCCGATCGTTCAAGCGGCATTGACTGACGATAAATTTGTCTACGCGGCTGGCAATGGGAAGACTGGTTGGGCATTGAAACGCGAGTATGCAGAAGTTGCGGCAAAAGCATTATTAGGTGAAGATTTCCCAGCAATTCTTGAATTATCAGGAAAACCTGTGACTTACGAAGTATTGGCTCAGGCATTAAAACAAGCAACTGGGAAAGAATTCGACGTGGTCAATTCAGACGATAAGGGCTTTGTGGCAAATTTAGCAGCGAGCGGTCTTCCTGAACCAGTGGCGGAAATCTTTTTATCTTTCCAATATGATATTAAGAATGATCAGTTGGATGTCGTTTCCGCTGATTTTGAAAAGGCATTGGGCAGACCGCTGGTTAGTTTAGAAGCTGGATTTAAAGAATTATTAGCCTAAGTGATGAGGATAGGCGTGTATTTTGATTGAGGAGAAGGAAGTGGATGGAATGAACTTTGCAGTAACTGGTTCCGCTGGAAATTTAGGGAGTCGTGTGGTGACTAAGCTGGCTGCTTTAGTCGATAAGAAAAATATCGTGGCGCTCGTGCACACACCAACTAAAGCACAAAACTTAAAAGAACAGGGCGTAACAGTCAGAACAGGCGACTATATGGATGTTGACAGCATGATTGCGGCATTGAGGGAGATTGATCTGGTGATTTATATTCCCAGCAAGACTTATGATGTGGTTCAGCGTGTCTTGGAACTGGAGAATACGCTGACTGCGATGAGGAAAGCAGGAGTTAAGAAGATTATTTTCGTTAGTTTCTTTGCCGATCAGGAAAAGAATCCTTTCACTATGTCTCCTTATTATGGTTACGCGCCAAGACGTTTGGCCGGCTCTGAATTTGAGTATACGGTCGTTAAAAATGCGCTGTATGCTGATCCGTTGGTTCCGTATTTGCCGGAATTGATTGAAAGAAAACAAATCATCTATCCGATTGGGGCAGAAAAACTGTCATTTATCTCACTGGACGATAGTGCGGAAGCGTTGGCCAAGTTAGTTGTTCAGCCGGATTTACGAGACAATGGGCAAACTTATTTGCTCAGCCAGAAGGGAAACTATTCGATGGATCAGTTGGGCTCGATAATGAGCGATGTGACGGGAAAAGAAATCGGCTATCAGCCTGTTACGCTGGAAGAATTTGCGGAGATTTATCGTGGTGACGGCGATGGCAAAGAACTGGCTTCCATGTATCAAGGCGGTGCATTGGGATTATTAGGAGAAGTGACGAACGATTTCGAGACGATTACTGGACACGCACCGCTGGATATGAGGCTCTTTTTACAAGAAAATTATAATAAATAGTTAATCGGCTCTCTTATCTTATAAACAAAGATAGGAGAACCGATTTTTGTTATTCTGTTTTTTTCGTAATAATACGAAACATAGTGGCAAGATCCTCAGACGCCATTTGCACCTTTGACTTTTCAATCAAAATGTTTTTGCCAGTCATGATATATGAGGGCATGATTCGAATGTCCTGATAGAAAATTTCACTTTTCCGTATTTTGTAAGTAGAGATGGCAGGAACGGCATTTTTCTTGGTCGCTTTTTTTGTTATTCGATTAAAGCATTTCTTTGCGACATCACCCATCAGCATAATAACCTTAACATTTGGAAAAAGGGACAGTTCTTTTTCCAAATAAGGCAAACTTTTCTCGATACTGGCATTATCGACTGCGGATTCTGTCTTAGGCATCTTTATCGCATTTGTCAGATAGATGCCTTGATCTAAAATTTCCTGAACCGTTGTGACCTCGATACCGGCCTTTTGAAATAATGGAATTGTCGTTTCTAGATAGGTTGCATCTTCTGATCCATAGAAATCATTTTCTGGATAGGCTGGAACGACTTCATTGATCATGATTGCCTTTATCGATGCTGGATCGATAGTGATGTCGTTCAAATAGGCCAGCGGATCGCTGCCAACCTCTTTTTCAATTTCCTGTTTAATATTCATCTTCTAACCTCCTATAAAATCAGTGTACTATACAAATCTTGACAAAGTATGTCCAGTTTTCGTAAATAACGGAATAAGATCAGTTTTTCCTTTGTGGTCCGTCTTTTCGAAATTCTTTACGCTATAATAATGTATTAGGAAAAAAGGAGAGAAGAGGGAATGGAAGAGACATACTTAACCAACGATCTCTTGTCAATCACAGGTATGACGAGGGATACGTTGCGGCATTATGAATAAAAAGGGCTGATTCAGCCAGAAAAGGACACCTACAATAACTATCGCCAGTTTCGTTTCGCAGATATTTACCGTTTATTGGTGATCGACTTTTATCGCAAGCGCGGCTTTACCATTAATGAGGTCAAGGAGCTGCAGGAAAACTTTCAGGAAGAGAATTTCTTGCAATTGATGCAGCAAAAAAGTACGGAAATAGAAGAACAGCTGCAGCATTATTCTGGGATTTTGGAGCGTATGAATAAGCTGGCGGCCTTTCATCAGCGTTTTATGAAACAGGGTGCTGAATTAACTGTGGCGCGTATGCCGCTGTTTGAAATTTTAGGCAGTTTCAATGAATTCGCTGAGTTTGACGAATATCGGCAGATTTTGACGCATTGTTCGAAAGAGGAAGATATTCTTTCCGCCATCATCCGCAGCTTTGAATTTACTGAAGACGGAATCACAGACTCACGAATGCTGATCGTCAAAGAGGTCAGCGATAATCAGCTGCAAGAGGGGAAAGAGTACTTGAACTTTTCTCAGTGTCTCCATACAATCATGACGGAAAACTTGGACGAGGAAAACAGTGAGCAGATTCCCCAACAGATGTTTGAAAAAATATCAGACTATTCTCAAAAGAGGCGGCTTGTTCCGTTAGGACGGGCATTTGTTCTGACTAAAATGATCACTTATCGCGAGCAAAAAGAGCAGGCCGTGCTAGAAATATTTGTCCCAATAAAATAATCTCTTGACCCGGGGGCTGCCCCCGCCTCTAGACTAGGTTTACAGGGGGAAATTATTATGACAAAAACAGCTAAAAAATTTATTCTTTATACGTATTTGATTTTCTGGGGAATGATCCTTTTAATGGGTTCGTTGATGGTCGTGACAGGAAGTCCGCAGCCTTCCGCTATCTTGCAGATCATCTCTTCATGGTCACCCACATTTGCAGTCATCTTGTTTTGGAAAAGATTGCGGCCAGTTGGAAATTTGAAAATATTCATTAAAGAAAAATTTTCAACACCTGTAAAGATGAAATCACTAGGAATGGTGATTGGCCTTCATTTAATCTTTTTTGTCGGTTCTGTCGTGATCGTTTCGGTGTTAGTAAAGAAACCAATCCATGAAATGGTCATGTTAACGCCAAGCTTTCTGTTCGTTTCTGCGTTGAGTCATATCGTTAGAGGGCCGGTAGGAGAAGAATTGGGTTGGCGTGGATTTTTACTGGGAGAATTAGAAAAGAACCATCGACCGCTGATTGCTTCAATCATTTTAGGTCTAGTTTGGTCAGGCTGGCATTTTCCTTTGTGGTTGATGTCTGGCTACAGTGGTCTGGATTTAGTTCAATACATTCTATTCTTCACGATTTGGTGCATCGCGCAATCAATCATCATGACGCTGCTTTACAAAGGCTGTCCGAATTTATTGATCCCGATGATCTTTCATTTTTTTAGCAACTATTTTCTAGGCTTGCAGACGGCTGATTTATTATTGCTGTTGAGAATCAATGCGAGTTTATGTTTGGTCGCAGCTGTGGCCTGCGGTGTGGTACTTTATCGAAAAGGAAAAGAATAGGAATAAACCAAGCAATCCACAGTCATCTGTCGATTGCTTTTTTATGGTTTAGAAGAAAGGGTCTCCGAGCAGATTAGTTTCCTTCGAAAATTAATCGTGTTACGGTAATTTTATCAACTGATAAGTGGAGGTCTTTTTTATGTTTTTAGCGATTAATGAAATCAAACATTCCAAGCTGCGTTATACGTTAGTGATGGGTGTCATGTTTTTGATTGCCTATCTGGTGTTCTTTTTAACGGGGTTGGCTTATGGGCTGGCACAGGACAATCGGACGGCAGTAGACAAGTGGGATGCCGACAGCATTCTTTTGACAGAGGAAGCGAATAATAATTTGAATATGTCTATGATCCCTTTGAAAACCTTTGATGAGGTGAAGGCGGATGAAAAAGCGTATCTTGCTCAAACGGCCGGAGTCATAAAAGGCGAGGGCGGAGAAAAAATTGATGTCAGCTTTTTCGGGATCGATAAGGATCAATTTTTAGCGCCGAAATTGACCAGCGGAAAAATGTTCTCCTCAGATGATGAAGCTGTCGCTGATATTTCTCTGAAGGATGAGTACGATTTGAAAATCGGTGAGACTGTTAAAATGGCCGGGAATGATAAAACATTGAAAATCGTCGGTTTTACAAACAACGCGAAATTTAATGTAGCACCGGTACTTTACACAACGATCGGCGCATATCAGGAAATCCGCTTTGAAACGCAAGGAACCAGTGAGAATACTCGAATTAACGCGATCATCACTCGTGGAAAAGTTCAATCCATTCCTGACGATTTGGATAAGACGGATATAAAAAGTTTTATCAATGATCTGCCAGGCTATAGTGCTCAAGTATTGACCTTTGGCTTTATGATTGGCTTTTTGATCGTAATTGCCGCGATCGTAATTGGTATATTTATCTATGTATTAACGATGCAAAAGGCAGAGATCTTCGGTGTTATGAAGGCCCAAGGTATTTCTAGCAGATACATTTCCAATTCCGTAATTGCGCAAACCTTTTTACTTGCGACCGTTGGGGTAGTGATCGGATTGGCTGCAACGTTGGGTACAGCACTGGTGCTGCCCGATGCGGTTCCTTTCCAAGTCAATATGCTGTTCTTTGGCGGTATTAGTTTGATGATGATTGCGGTAGCGTTGATCGGTGCGTTCTTCTCAGTTAGAACAATCGTCAAGATCGATCCATTGAAAGCAATCGGGTAAGGGGGAGAAAACATGAGTGCAATTGAATTTAAACAAGTAGAAAAAACATTTAAAGATGGCGATTCAACGATCGAAGCGTTAAAGGAAACCAATTTTTCAGTCGAAAAAGGAGAGTTTGTCGCGATCATCGGTCCTTCTGGTTCAGGGAAAAGTACCTTTTTGACGATTGCGGGCGGTCTGCAATCACCCTCAAGCGGCGAGGTGTTGATCAATGATGAAGACTTTAGCGAAAAGAAAGAGAAAGATCGGGCGAAGCTGCGATTTAAAGAAATCGGTTTTATTTTACAAGCATCGAATCTTGTTCCGTTTTTGACGGTCAAAAAGCAATTAAAATTGGTCGATAAAGTCAGCAAAAAGGAGAATTCCGAGGTTGCTGAAAAGCTGTTCGAACAGCTGGGCATCGACAGTTTAGAAAATAAATATCCAGAAGAATTATCCGGTGGGGAACGACAGCGTGTCGCAATCGCTCGCGCATTGTATCATGATCCAACGATTATTTTGGCAGATGAACCGACAGCCAGTCTGGATTCCGAGAAAGCCTATGAAGTCGTTAAAATTTTGGCGAAGGAAACCAAAGAAAAAAATAAGGCGACGATCATGGTGACCCACGATACTCGTTTAGTGAAATATTGTGATCGCGTGTTGGAGATGAAGGACGGTCAATTAAAAGAAAAGTCAATGAATAAGGATGAAAAGGAGTCTTATAGCGTATAATAAAGTATCAAAGAAAAAATGAGGCGATTCGATGTACGAAGAGATTTTGGATGTTGCCGAAGAACTGTTTATGAAGCAAGGCTATAATGACACTTCCACTCGGCAAATCGCAAAGATTCTTGAGATTACGCAACCGAACATTTACTATCATTTCAAAAATAAAGAAGAGATTTATTATCAGGTGATGCTGCGTCTGGCAAATGAGGTTGGAAAAAATTTGATCGAACTATCCGCTAAGCACACAACCTTTGAAGAGAAAATCAAGGCAATGGCTTTTTATTTACAAGAAAGACATCCGTTCAGCTTGTTTATGATGATGCATGATATTCAGCACACTGTTTCACCAGAAGTATCAAAAAAACTCTTTTCGCTGTGGGAACAAGGCTATAAACAGCCTTTTGTCACTGTTTTTGAGCAAGAAGATAAGATTCGATCCACGGTCGATTCGGAGTTTGCGGTGCGCCAATTGTTCATTTTAATCTCCGCATACCTTGATCTGCCAGCAGAGATTAAGCAAGAAAATCTAAACAAAGCCGTGGAAATTTTTTTCTACGGGGTGTTGGAGTAATAGAAAAGTCCCATCGTCAATTATGGCGATGGGACTTTTGCTTACGCTAAGACAGCTGCGATCATATCTGGCAATTCTTTTTTCATAACGCGTTTTGTTGATAGAGCGTCAGTATAAGTAATTGTTTGATCAGCGGCGACCGTTGCTAATAATTGACGGTCTTTTTTAGGCGGGTTATAGAAAACCTCGATTGATTTGTCAGTGTCTGACCATTCTGCAGAGTAGTTTGTCTTTGATTTTAATGATTGATTCAAAGCTTCTGCTTGTTCGGCAGTTACTCCAGTACTCGCTGGTTCTTTGACTACATCAGTTAAGATATCTTGAGCAAGTTCCGTTGCTTTATCAGTATCAACATCGACAGGAGTCTTTGTTTTGAAGCTTTCTGACCATAGGTTATAGATACTATTAGTCAATTGGTTCAACGTATCTGTTTGCGGCTTTTTAATATGCGCATCAACTAGATCCTTGAATGAGTGATCTTGCTCAGCACTTTGAATATGACGTTTTTTTCCGTCAGGTGTTTTCTCATCGAGATGGATTCGGTGAGTTTCTGCTTTGTCGAAATAAATCTTTACATCACTATGGATATGACTAGCTAATGTTTCTTCGACTTGAGCAAAAGTTTTGTTAATTTGTTTGTTGCGATTTTTGATTGTTTTTTTGATACTTTTTAAATTCACGAGTATAATTCAGTCGCTTTCTTTTAAGAATTGTTCTAATCCGATTGTATTATAGCATACTTCGCTAAAAGTGCAGTAAGAATAAGGTAAAAGATGTTATTTGATTCGAAAAAATGAACGAAATTTTGGTTAAATAGAGTTTAAATTAGATTTCATTAACTTGTCGACTATTTGAACGTTGTTCAGTATAATAGAACTGAACAACGTTCAAGGAGGCAGAATCATGAGTGAAAAAAACAATGTTAAAGAGGAAATTATTAAAGTAACCACTGAACTTATTGAAGAAAATGATGGAAACGTAGATCGTATTACCGCCCGAGTGATCGCAGCAAAAGCCAATATTGGATTAGGACTGATCAATTATCATTTTGGCAGTAAGGAAAAGTTAATTTCGATTTGTGTGGAACGAATTATTAGCGAAGTGATTTCAAATTTTGATCCGACAAAGGAATATTCGACAGATAGGGAACGACTTATCGCCAGTGCGACACATGTTTTTCACTTTCTGTTTGAGCATCCAGCCATTGCCAAAATTTCAATTCTATCTGATTTGCAAAATTATACGCTGAAGAGCAACTCGGTATCTACTCAATTAGGGTTTAAAAATGCATTGAAAAAAGAAATGGATAGTTCGAAAAAAGCAAATGTCTCATTTATCCTAACAGCTGCGATGCAGGTCGCTTTTTTAGGCGGCGGTACGATGAAGGATTTATTGGGTTACGACTTCAAAAAGTCAACGGATCGAGCGCGATACATTGAGATGTTAGTAACTACAATTTTGGTCGACGAATAAAAGGGGTGAGCCGATGAATAAGCAAATTGCAAAAATTTCCTCGTTGATCAATGTTCTGGCAGTTTTCAGCTTTGCATTATCTATGATTGTGGGGTCAGATTTTTTAAGTTACTTCAGTGCCATTTTTATCGCTTTTAGTTTTGTCCCAATGATGTGTGCCTTTTGTTTTTACGCAAAGCCGGAAGTTAAATTAGCGGGAAATTTGGCTATAGTATTGTCGGTAATGTATGCTTCGCTGATTTTGTTGGTTTACTATGCTCAGGTGACAACCGTTCAGGCTGGCGGTTTATCTAATGAAATGTCGGCTACTCTTGATTTCCAGCAATTCGGACTGTTTTTCAACTACGATATGTTAGGTTATGCGTTAATGTCATTAGCCACTTTTTTTGCTGGATTAACGTTAACCGCGAGTAGCAGGTCTGACAAATGGTTGAAAATTTTATTATTGATTCACGGTATTTTCTTTTTCAGCTGCTTCTTTATGCCGATGCTTGGTTTATTTAAGCCAGGAATGGTAGGCGGGGAGTGGATCGGTGTGGCAGTTTTATTGTTTTGGAGTATTTATTTTATACCGATCGGTCTTTTGTCCTTTTATCATTTCTCGAGGTATAAATAAAAAGGAGTTACGAAATTAAAGTACCATTTCGTAACTCCTTTGCTTATCTTAAATCATCCAAAAATTCAGTTTTTCCTGGGTCGATCTCGTCTTTCATTTTAATGATCTTAGCAGGGGTACCCGCAACGACTGCGCCAGCAGGGACATCTTTTGTAACAACTGCACCAGCTGCTACAACGGCATCTTTGCCAATGTGAACACCTTCTAAAATAACGGCGTTGGCACCAACTAAAACATTATCTTCCACAACGACCGGTGAAGCACTAGGTGGCTCAAGGACTCCTGCCAACACTGCACCTGCGCCAATATGCGCATGCTTTCCAACGGTTGCTCGAGCACCTAAAATAGCTCCCATGTCAATCATCGTACTTTCACCAATTGACGCGCCGATATTAATGATCGCGCCCATCATGATGACTGCTTTATCACCAATTTCCACACGGTCACGAATCAAAGCACCTGGCTCGATTCGTGCATTGACGGATGAGATATCCAGCATCGGTATCGCTGAGTTTCTACGGTCATTTTCTACATGAACATCTGTGATTTTGCCTTGTTGTTCATTTAATACTTCTTGTACGGCCTGACTTTCACCAATCAAGATCCAAGTCTTTTCTTGACCGAAAAATTGAACCTTTTCTTTTGTAATCCCCGCTAAGTCTCCTTGGATATAGGCTTTCACCGGGGTCATTTTTTCGGCGTTTTTGATATATTTGGCAATTTCATAAGGATCGGTTAAAGTCATTGAATCTGCTCCTATCTCGTATATAAGTAATTATTTTTTCTGAAAAGTGAAAAAATAAGTTTGATTCTCATCACGTATATCATCCAACTAAACATTGAATACGAAGTTTAGCATTCGGCGGTTATCCTGATATAAAATCAGGCCACACTGCAAAAAGTTGGACTGACATCCTATCTCGTATAAAGGTAATTATTTTTTCTAAAAAACGAAAAAATAAGTTTGATTCTCATCACGTATATCATCCAACTAAACATTGAATACGAAGTTTAGCATTCGGCGGTTATCCTGATATAAAATCAGGTCTTACTGCGAAAAGTTGGACTGACATCCTATCTCGTATAAAAGTAATTATTTTTTTCAACAGCGAAAACTAGCTTTCGTCGATTAATTTTTCCATGTCGTATAGGCCGGTCGTTTTATCACTTACGTATTTTGCGGCTTTGACTGCTCCGCTAGCAAAGATATTACGTGATAAAGCTAAATGATTCAACTCAATCACCTCATCAGGACCAGCATAGATTACTGTATGTTCACCTGGAATCGTTCCTCCGCGAACAGCGTGGATACCTAACTCTGACAAAGGATTTTCTAAATCGTTGCCATGACGGCCATAGATATAGGTTTTCTTTTCTTCGACTGCGTCATTGACCGCATCGGCCAGCAGAAGGGCGGTGCCGCTTGGAGAATCCTTTTTCTGATTGTGGTGCTTCTCAACGATCTCGATATTGAATTCGTCCTCTAAAACAGGAGTGATTTCACGAATCGCTTTTGCTAACAAATTGATTCCCAAAGACATATTAGCTGAGAAGAAAACTGCCGTTTGTTCAGCCGTTTTTGTAATTTGTTCTTTTATCTCATCAGTCAGTCCGGTTGTCGCTACGACGACCGGGATTTTTTTTGCCGCTGAATAGTCCAATACCGCAGGAACGGCTGAATAATGAGAAAAATCAATGATTACGTTCGCTTCTACCTGACAATCTGCGATGGATTGGTAAGTAGGGAAGTCAGCGGAAAACGTTTCGCGGTCGATTCCGGCCACGACTTGCATTTCAGGTTGTTGTGCGATCATTGTCTGCAAAACATGGCCCATTCGACCATTGGCGCCGCTTAAAATAATGTCGATCATTTAGCGACCTCCAAACCGTAAGCAGTCATTTCCTTTTTCAAACCTTCAACTGTTTCTGCTTTCGCAGCTGAAAGGGGAAGGCGGAAGTTCGGTTCGATTTTTCCTAATAGGCCAACGCCAGTTTTGACTGGAATTGGATTTACTTCAAAGAAAATTGCATGGATCAATGGTAATTGAGCTAATTGCAGGTCCTTCGCTAATGGGAAATCACCGTCCAGTAATGCTTGGGTCAATTCATGGGTCTGACGGGGAGCAATGTTTGCGATTGTTGAAATAGAACCGCGTCCGCCAAGCGCCATAATTGGCAATACTTGATCATCATTTCCAGAATAGATGGTGAAATCTTCCGGCATGATCCGAGCGATTTCAGCGATCTGGGAAATATTTCCGCTGGCTTCTTTGATTGCTACCACATTTGGGATCTCCGCTAAGCGTTTAACCATTTCTGGCGCGATATTCATATTGGTACGTGAAGCTACAGAATATAAAATGATCGGTAATTTCACGCTTTGTGCGATTTTTTGATAATGTAAAAACAGGCCTTCGTCTGAGGCTTTATTGTAGTAAGGAGTCACGATTAATAGGGCATCGGCGCCAACTTTTTCCGCACCAGTCGATAACTCGATAGCGTGCTGTGTGTCGTTTACACCTGTTCCAGCAATGACTGGAACTCGTCCGTCGGCCTTTTTGACGACTGCCTCAATTACAGCAATATGTTCGTCATTGGCTAAGGTAGATGCCTCGCCGGTAGTTCCGCAAGCGATAATTGCATCGGTTCCTTCGCTGATTTGCCACTCAACAAGTTCCTCTAATTTCTTGTAATCAACAGCACCATCGGCTTTCATAGGTGTAACTAATGCGACACCAGATCCTTCAAATATTCTCAAGGGAAACAACTCCTTCTTCATTTTTTATTTTTTAGAAAAGGCCTTTCTATAAGAAAGGCTCTTTAATAGTAGAATTATATCTTAATTATGAGTGAATGCCAACGTAAATCTCATGGATTTTTTAATCAAGGGCAATCAAAAAAACAAGGACAATTAGTGTCCTTGTAAGTTTAAGAGATACATCAACAATAAATCCAGACTGGCAATCAAAAAGTAAGCGATCCCGATTTTATTGCCGAAAAGCGAAAAGAAGGCGAATGTACCGATTGAATAAACGGCAAGCTCCAAAATTAATTTTGCGCCGCCCGTCAGTACAGTAGATGATTTTGGCGCACCATATTTTGCCCAAACGATCGTAATGATCACCGCTAAAGCAACGAAAATTAATTTTTGATAGATTTCCTTTTTAATAAATACACCGCTGAAAAGTCCAATAACCGTACAGACTTCGAGTAAAAAGCGGATTCCTAAGACTAAACCAGCCAACAGCACGACCTCCAAGAATTTTTCTTTCTATTCTATAGAAGGAAGTTCTTGATGTCTATAGAATAAATACCCTAATTGTTTAAGCAAATAAAACAGAATGACTATTTTATTTATAAAAAATCTCACTTTACATTGGCTAAAGTGAGATAGATCAATCAAAAGGTTAGGCAAAAATTCTTTCTTGCGCAGATAGAATGGATTCTCTTACATCGACTTGAAGCTCATTATTATCTGGGAACACCACAATAATCGTATCATCAATTTCTTTTTGTTTAAAGAAATCAAGATCAATGTTTGCAATTTGTGTTTTTTCCGAAACCTGCTGGCCCTCTTTAACAAGGATATCGAAGCCTTCTCCATTTAGAGAAACGGTATCCAAGCCCATGTGAATTAAAGCTTCTGTGCCAGTTTCAGACTGGATGATGATCGCGTGTTTTGTTGGAAAAATTGATTTAATAGTTCCAGCAATGGGGGAGTAGATTTCTCCATTTTCTGGAATAACTGCAAAACCATTGCCCATCATTTTAGTTGAAAAGACATCATCATTCACTTTTTCTAAGTTGATGACATTTCCTTTTACCGGATTAAAAAGGTTCGTACTGATTTTTTCAGATACATTAGACAATTCATCTACCTTGCTGTTTTGTCTTTTTCCGATAAGAATCGTTAAACCCGCCGCGATGATGAACGTAGCTGAGATTGCGATGACTTCATAAATCATTTTTGATTCCGGACCATTGAACATTCCTAGCATGAAGACATTCAAAACAGGGGCAAAGCCATAAAGTTTTACTCGGAAGAATCCAGTTAACGCGCCACCAACAGCCGCACCAATACAGCCTGCAATGAATGGATACTTTTTCTTCACATTCACACCGTAAAGTGCAGGTTCGGTAATTCCGAAGAAAGCAGAAACGGCAGCGGAAATAGAGATTTGTCTTTCATCACGATTTTTTGCGGTGGCAATAGAACCCACGACTGCACCAAATTGACCGAAGACGGCTGACATAAACATAGCCATGATGGTATCAAATCCCAACACTTGCGTATTGATTTGCCCAATTGGAATGATTCCCCAATGTACACCGAAAATAACGAAGAATTGTCCGATTCCCGCTAACAAGCCACCGGAGATCGTTGGACTTAACTCATAGAGCCAAGCATATCCGTTCGCAATTCCAATCCCAATATAGTTGGCAAGGGGACCGATGAATGCAAAAACGACAAAACCAGTAACTAATAGAGAAAAAGTAGGTACGAAGACTAAGGCCGCAACTTGAGGAATGATTTTCTTCATCCATTTCTCAACGTGAGCCAAAAAGTAAACAGCGAAAACAGTCGGTAAAACGGCGCCGCCATATATTTTCAACGGAATCGTGAATGCTCCCAGGACTACCTCGCTTGGAAAATCTGCGGAAGTCAATGGAAAAATTAACGCTGCAGCAAGAGCGACTGCAGTATAGCGACTAACTTTAAACTTGTCAGCAGCAGTGATCGCGATAAAAATAGGTAATAAAGTAAAAACTCCGGATGATAAGGCATTCAATACGGCGAATACAAAAGAAGCCTCATCGATTACTTGAGTCATTTGTAAAAGAACAACTAATCCCTTTAGCACGCCGACAGCGGCTAGAATATTAATATAAGGTGTAAAAATTGCAGAAATTGTTGATAGTAAACGATCTGAGATTTTTTTCTTTTCTTGCGGTTCCGCCGAAGATTCTCCTTCGGCAGTTCCTAGATCACCTACGAATTGAGTGAGTGTCTCGTAGACATCTGTTACTTTTGGTCCGATAACTACTTGATATTGTCCGCCGGTTTTTAGAGCTTTCATGACAATCGGCAGATTATCTAATTGACTTTGTTGAACTTTTCCATAATCTTTTAACGTAAAACGAAGTCGTGTTGCGCAATGGGTCAAACTCAAAACATTTTCTTTTCCGCCGACATTACTTAAAATCACTTTAGCAGTTTCATCATAATTTGCAGTCATTTCATTTTCCTCCTAATTTTTTATGCATAATCCCCAGGTTTCGTTTTACTGTTCATGGCTACGCCAAAGTCAGTATAAATTCGTTTGGGTAAATTATTACCTAATGCTTCAGCGATATGATGAGCCAGCAGTTGGAAGGGAACGATCATGAATAGAGGTGCTTTGTACTCATCAATCTCTAAGTCCAGTCCAAGTGTTCGGTCATCATTGCTTTTGTTCAAAGTCAGAGTATAGAGATTTTTCACATGCTGCTGTTCATAGTCACGCAATCGCAATAAGCGATCATTGACCGGAGAATTCGTTTCGATAAAAAATAGTTGATGATTTGGATTGACTTCCAAATAGGGTCCATGCATGAATACTTCGATATCCATTCCTTGGCTAGGAACTCGAACGGTTTCACAAAATTTCGTTTGCATTTCTAATGCAGTGCCGATTGCTGATCCACAGCAGAGAGAAGTGAAGCGGGAAGCTTGAACTAACTGAACTGCCCAACGATCGAAGAAGCGTTCTGTTTTTTCAATCACGGCAGGCAACTCTGCAATGGCTTTTTTAAACTCTTGTAATTCACTTTCTTCTTGAGAAGCATCCAATAAGTTTACGTTTCTTGCTGTTTTCAATCCCATAAGCATTAATTTTAAAATAGTGGCTGAAAAACCCTTTGTGACGTAGCCGACACGTTCTTCACCATTTTCAATGTCAATTACTGTATCAACAACAGTAGCAATTTCGCTAGTTGTTTTTCCAGTAAGTCCAATGCGTTGAATCTGGGGGTGTTCTTGACTGATTTTCTGCAAGGCATTGATTGTTGAAGTGCTTTCGCCACTCTGAGAGATACCGATAATCACATCGATCTCTGGCCGAAGTTTCTCGTAATAATCGAACTTGAAAGGTTCCTCGATCGAAATATGGATATTAGTCATTTTCTCGATGTAATATTTTGCGCTGAAAGCGGCATTGATACTTGAACCAGTAGCCAGAATTAGCCAATTTGTTCCCGTAATGCTAGGGACATTTTCTGGATACCCTTTCAATATGGTGTTAAAGATTTCAGGTTCTTCGTTGATATAGGTCATCATGGTTGGATTTTTTTGAATCATAAAAACTGCCTCCTTATTTTCGGTAACGTTTCCGGAATCAGTGTATGATATTTCACTCAGTAATGCAAGAGTTTTTTTCATATTGTTTTTATAATAATCGGTAACGTTACCGATATTTGATTTTAATTTGACCTGGTTATCGTTTTAAAACATAATGAGTAGAGAACGTTTCATGAATGTGAGGGTGTATATGAATACTAAAGTGACCATCAAAGATATTGCTCGAATTGCTGGAGTTTCAGTGAGTACTGTTTCACGCGCAATTAATGATGATAATGAGGTATCAAAAAAAACAAAAGAAAAAATTGACGCGATTATTCGTGAGCAGAACTATCGTCCAAGTATGTTGGCTAGAGGAATGGTCTCAAAACGAACAAATATGATAGCGCTGATCGTTTCAGATATTACGAATCCTTATTTTTATCAATTTATTGCCAATATTGAGGAGACATTGATCGATCAGGGATACACACTTTCGCTTTTTGATACGCAAACTGCCAACGCCCATAGTGATTCAAAGAAAAAAGAAATCGAAATAAATATTTTCAAACAGATTCAGGAAAACAATTTTGATGCAGTGATTCTTTTAGGCGGTCTCATTGATCGAGTCACTTTAGATGATGAGTATTTAACAGGTTTGCAAAATTTAGCGAACGATATACCTACTATCATAGTAGGCAGGAGAATTTCTCAGCTGAACAATAAAAATGCAAAGATTATTTTTATTGAGCGAGATCAAGAATTAGTAACACAATTTTTGGTTACTCATGTAATAAAAAAGGGATATAAAAAAATTGCTTTTATAGGAGGAAATGCATCAGGGTGGGTTACAGTTGCTAGAGTAAATGCTTTTAAAAATACGCTAAGGCAACATGGACTAGCATTTAATAAACAGCGTGTTGTTAACAATAACTTTTATGCTCAGGATGGATATGACGGTGTTCTGCATTTGCTAGAACGTAATGTTGAATTCGATGCGATCATTGCTATTAATGATCGCGTTGCCCAAGGCGTGATACGCGGCTTGATTGACGTAGTCGAGGAATCAACTAAAATCGGTGTTGCCAGCTGTGAACATTTTACAGAGAGTATTTTCAATAATCCAAGAATCACCTCTGTTGACCATAACTTGAAGGATCTAAGTAAATTGACGGTTGAGACGCTGATTTCTTTAGTCGAAGGCAGTGAAATGGTTGAGGAAGCCCAAAAAATTCTTCCTAGACTAGTTTTGGGAGAATCAATCTAATTCTATTTTTGTATATTAAAGCAAGTTCATCTAATTTTGAGTTTTTGGAAGATTAGAAGAGTTTGCTTTTTTAACTTTACTTTCTTCCAAAGAATCCGCTACACTAATATTGTGATTGATTGAACGATGCTGTTGTTATGAATTGTCAGGAGGTGGGGAAAATGCAGAAGTATACGACTGCTTTTACATGAGTGTGAGGAAGTCCTTACTTAGAAGTTTCTAAGGAGCACTCTATTTTCCCTGCTCAACAGAGTCTTTCCCAGCTGAATCGGGAAGGATGTTCATAACAAGAGGAGAAATGAACTATGATTTATTTAGACAACTCTGCGACAACACTAAAAAAACCGGCTGTCGTAATTGAGGCCGTGACAAATGCATTGAGTCAATTAGGAAATTCTGGGCGCGGTGTGCACGAGGATTCTTTGAAGTCATCGGAAGTGATTTTCCAAACGCGTCAAGGGTTATGCCGTTTATTCAATGGCGAACAGGCACGGCAAATCGTCTTTACTTCGGGTGCTACAGAAAGTCTGAACTTAGCGATCGAAGGAATGCTATTTGGCAACGATCATGTGATCACGACTGCGCTTGAGCATAATTCAGTCTTGCGGCCGCTTTATCGAATGCAAAAAGAAAAAGGATTAGAGCTGACGATAATTCCAGCGGATAAACAAGGTAACTTGGACTATTCTGATTTTGAGTCGGCAATCAAGGAACAGACGAAGGCGATCATCGTCACTCATGCCTCAAATGTAACCGGAAATATTGTGGATTTGGAAAAAATCAGTGGAATTTGTGAAAAGCACGGACTCTATTTGATCGTAGATGCTTCGCAGTCAGCGGGTGTTTTACCAATTGATGTTCAAGCATTGAAGATTGATTTATTGTGTTTTACTGGACATAAAAGTCTTTATGGACCACAAGGGACTGGCGGATTGTACGTTCGGCCGGGTATTTCTCTGCGCCCATTAAAGATTGGCGGAAGCGGGATCGATACGTTTAATCCGCAGCATCCCACAAGTTTTCCAACAGCGTTAGAAGCGGGAACTTTGAACGGTCATGGAATCGCGGGATTAGGTGCCGGTGTGCACTATTTGTTAGATCAGACTATTGAAAAATTGAGTCAAGAAACTGGTCGGATATCACAGCTTTTTTATGAGGAGGTTTCAAAGATCGATGATCTGATCGTGTATGGTGATTTTTCAACGAATCAACGTTGTCCGATCGTGTCATTAAACCTTGGTCAAAGAGATTCTGCAGAGATTAGTGATTTGTTGTCTTATGAATATGGGATTGCCACTCGTTCTGGTGGTCATTGCGCACCTTTGATGCATGAAGCGCTAGGAACAAAAGAACAAGGGGTGGTTCGTTTTAGTTTATCCTCCTTTACGACTGAACATGAGATTTGGGAAGCGATTGCGGCTTTACAAAAAATTAGTCAAAAGGAGTAATGATCAATGGCAAATAAGAAAATGTATTTGACGGTTGGGGTAGGATTTGGTTTAGTAGCAATTATGTTGGCCTATTTTGGTAATCCAGCAAATATGGCAATTTGTGTCGCGTGTTTTATTCGTGATATTGCTGGTTCGGCGAAGCTTCATGGAGCGCCGCCAGTGCAATATTTACGACCTGAAATTATTGGTATTATTTTTGGCGCGATGCTGATGGCAATTCCTAGAAAAGAATTTCAAGCCAGAAGCGGCTCTTCTACGGCAACGCGTTTCTTACTAGGATTTACAATGATGATTGGGGCATTGGTTTTTCTTGGCTGTCCATTGCGGATGGTCTTACGGATGAGCGGCGGCGACTTGAACGCTTATGTGGGATTAATCGGATTTGTTGGCGGTGTATTTACGGGAAGCATCTTTTTAAAACAAGGCTACTCATTGGGGAAACCGCAAGAGACTAAAAAATCTAGCGGATTTATGGTGCCGGGCTTCTTCTTAGCGCTGTTTCTATTATTCTTAGTTGTTCCATCACTATTTGTAGTGAGTAAAGAAGGACCGGGGAGCTTCCATGCACCTGTAATGATTTCATTGGTCGGCGGGTTAGTTTTTGGCGGGCTGGCGCAATTGTCTGCGATTTGTTTTTCGGGCAGTATCCGAGATATCTTCTTAATGAAGAATTTCAATCGAATTACAGGGGTTCTGACATTGTTTGTGGTGGTCTTAATCTACAATATCGCGACTGGAAACTTTCATTTAAGTTTTGCTGATCAGCCGATCGCTCATATGGAGCATCTATGGAATATTCTTGGACTATATGTGGTTGGTTTTGCCGGAGTATTGCTCAGCGGCTGTCCATTGCGCCAATTGATTTTGACGGGACAAGGTTCTTCAGACGCTGGAGTGACAGTGATCGGAATGCTGGTCGGTGCGGCTTTTGCGCATAATTTTGGTTTGGCCTCGTCTGGCGAAGGAACGACCAGTTTCGGGCGGATCGCGATCATTCTATCGATTGCGTTACTGTTTATTATCGCGTTTACGAATTTAGGGAAAAAAGCGGAAGCTTCCGCGAATTAATGAAGCAGGGAGAGATTTCTGGTGGTAAAAGAATGGCTTATCGTGACTTTTGAGACTGAATATGATGCGTTGCATTTTTCAAATTTATGCAAACAAGCAAAGTTAGAGGGGCGCTTGATGCCGATACCGCGTAAATTATCCGCAGGTTGTGGGATTTCGTGGCGTGCGGAGCCCGAGCTTGAATCGGCCATTCAAGTGTTGATTCAACAGCATTCAACAGACCTTTCCTGTGAAGTCGTAAAAATTAATCTTTAAGCTATAAAGTGATTCGCTCTTGATTGAGTTGAATCACTTTTTTTGTCATCCTTATTGTTTCCTTATATTTGTTTTTCATACTAAGGGTACAACAAGGGGGAATCAATGATGAAAGAAATGATTATAACAACCGAAAATTTGACTAAAACCTATCAGCGGCAAAAAGCCGTTAATAATTTATCCTTAGAAATTCCTAAAAATGAAGTCTATGGACTTTTGGGTGCGAACGGTGCCGGGAAATCGACAACCTTGAAAATGATCGCGGGACTCATTCAACCATCGGAAGGAGCAATTTTTTATAACAATCAACTGTGGCAGCGAAAGAACTTAGCAGAGATCGGTGCCTTGATTGAAAGTCCTCCGCTTTACGGAAACTTAACGGCACACGAAAATTTGTTGGTACGCACGACGACTTTAGGCTTGCCGGAGACACGCATAGCAGAAGTTTTGGAGCTGGTGGATCTGCGAAATACTGGTAAGAAAAGAGCGCGGCAATTTTCAATGGGAATGAAGCAGCGATTAGGCTTGGCGTTGGCTTTATTGAACCGTCCTAAATTATTAATTTTGGATGAGCCGACGAATGGGTTAGATCCGCTAGGGATTCAAGCACTGCGAGAATTAATCCGATCTTTTCCAGCACAAGGAATATCGGTGATTCTTTCCAGCCATATATTATCAGAAGTCGAAAATACAGTGGATACGATCGGCATCATTGCCAATGGTCAGCTGGGCTATCAGGGCGAACTGCCAGAAAATAGTGCGGCATTGGAAAAATTGTTTATGGATGTTGTTAGAGAAAAGCAAACAGAGGAGGCGCTATATCATGGGTAGACTAATTCAGGCTGAACTATTGAAGGGAAGGCGCAGTTTTGGCAGAAAAGGTCTGGTTATCTTTCCACTGTTAGTCAGCGGAATGGCAATTTTTTTAATGGGCGGGCAGTTCACTCAAATTGGTGCCTATAATTGGTGGTACATGCTGCTGTTGCCAATGGTAGCAGCGCTGATTTGTATCAATCTGATTGATTCAGATAAGCAACTGTCCTTTTTCAATGTCAACGTAGTGCCGATTTCCGCTGCAGAAATCTGGCAAGGGAAGATTTGGACAGGCATTCTGTATTTACTATTTGGCAATGGATTAGTTTTTGGGCTTACAACGATTTCGGGCATTTTTTTTACGGCGCAATATCCTATCTGGCGAGGGCTTTTAGCAGGATTGGTTTTAACGCTTTCTTGGGCATGGCAAATCCCTTTTGGTCTGTTTGTGGCTGCTCGGTTTAACTCGATCGTGACCTTTATCAGTTTTTTATTTCTAAATATTGTTTGTTCGATTCAAACTATTGCGGGCGGAACCCTTTGGTATTTGCCGTTTGCAATTGCACCGCGTGTAATGACTCCGATTCTTGGGATCAATCCGAATGGTGTCCCTTTGGAAGCAGGAAGTCCCTTGCATGACACTAGCGTGATTGTTCCGGGATTAATTATCACGAGTATCTTATTCATTGTTGGTTATTTGTTGACAACGAGGTGGTTTGCTAAGGGGAGGTATTCCCATGAGAGGGCTTAAGCAGGACATACAGGCAGATTTATTTAAACTAAGAAAAACAGCATTTTTCTGGCTACACTTAGTCGTTCCATTCTTGGGTATTATTATTTTCTTTGGTTATCAAAAATTGTCGAATTATCCAGCGGACGCGTTAACGATAAATTACTTTCAGCTTCTTGCGCTGATCTACCCGATACTTACAGCATGGATGACGACTATTTTAGTTGATCAGGAAATCGAAGCAGGCGGCGGCTTTTTTCTCCTCAATGCGTCTTCTAAAGCGCGTGTGCTGTTCTCAAAAATAATCTTGCTGTTAACGCCGGGCTTATTTTCTTGTTTGTTTATCGGGCTGGGCTATCATTTGGTTCTTTCGCAAATCAGCTCGGACTATTCACTGCCGCTTTCTTTGATTTTTATCTTAACAATAGTGATCTGGGGCAGCGCGCTCTTTCTCTATTTTTTTCATTTGTGGTTAGGATTTTGCTTTGGCCGAAATGTAAATTTTGCGCTTGCAGCAGTCGAGTTTCTACTTTCCGCGCTGCTGCTGACGGGATTAGGTGAAACGATCTGGTTCTTTTTCCCATGTGCATGGGGGATTCGATTGGTTCCTTTAGTTACGACTTATTTTAGCGGAAACACCCTTGAAGCTTTGCCAAAAATCGAAATGGGGTTAGGCAGTATAATCAGCTTAACAGGAATTATGCTGATTTTTCTCTTTGTTTGGTTCAGCAAATGGGAAGGACGAGGTAATGAAGCGTAATGCGCTTGTGGCAGAGCTTTTTTAAACGTATGATGGAAGGAGTGGGGTGAGAAGATGGCAACAATTTTCGCAATTGACGATGATGAAAAAATTTTGACTTTTATCAAAACCGCTTTGACGCGTGAAGGGTATCAAGTGGAAACATTTACGAGCACGGCAGCAGTCACTTCGGAGAAAACCAAGTTTGCTGATTTATTATTATTGGATGTCATGATGCCGGGTGAGGATGGCTTTGAGTATTGTCAAAGAATCCGCAATGAAGTTGATTGTCCGATTCTTTTCGTAACAGCTAAAACGAATGAGAGCGAAATGATTCACGGCCTGGGCATTGGCGGCGATGATTATATTCGGAAACCCTTTTCTGTTTCAGAGTTACGTGCTCGTGTTTCGGCTCATTTACGAAGGGAAACGCGAGGGCATACAAATAGTTTGCGAGTGGGAAATTTTTCTTTAGATTTTGCGGATAAGAAAATCTTTTATGGTTCAGAGGAAATTTCTTTTACAAAATCAGAATACTTGATTTGTGTTCATTTGCTGAAATCTGCGGGACAGGTTTTTTCCAAGACGCAGTTATACGAGGCGGTCTTCGGGTATGAGGGAGAGTCAGATGAAAGTGTGATCGTTGAGCATATTAAAAATATTCGGGCAAAATTGAAAGTCTACGATGAAGATCCAATTGAGACAGTCTGGGGGATTGGGTACCGATGGCGAAAATAAAAACGATCGGGTTAACGAGGTATGTGACCAACGTTTTATTATTGGCTTTTTCAGGAATCGTTGCGATCTTATTAGTCGCATTAGTCTCTTTTCAATTGTTGATTTCATCAGGAAAAATCGCGCCAGCCAATGCTGGTGAAACGGAAGCGCGAGCAGAAGTGGTCAAACTAAAAGAGAGTCAGTCATTTCCGGATAAATTGACACCTAAGTTTTATGACTATATCCATTTTGCAGAAAATGGAACGGTCAAGTCTGCTTCAGTATCCGGAGATGCGTTAAAAAAGACGATTAAGGATTATAAGGATAGAAACGATTCTTATTCGACGGCAACATACGTCACATTTTCTGACGGAACCTATGCGTTGCTTTTCTGGCAATACAAAGCTCAATTTACAAATGACGCATTAAGGAAGCTTTTTCCCAATTTCGAGATTCTTTTCTTTATTGGAATAACGATTGCGCTGCTGCTTTTTTTCAGTTTATTTGTTCGAAGGACGAGTAAACAATTGAAAGCAAAACTGATCTTAGTCGAAAAGGCTAGTCAACAAATTGCGCAAAGAGAGCTTGATTCCGATATTAAGACTGAAACGGGAATTGTAGAATTTGATCATGTGCTGCAATCGATTGATGACATGCGAGAGGCATTAAAAGAATCACTGGTGCAGCAGTGGGAAACACAGCAGCAACGTAAACAGGAGATCGCGGCTTTAACGCATGATATTAATACACCATTGACGGTCATCAACGGGAATGCGGAGCTTTTATTGGAAGATCAGCTGGGAAATGAACAACGACAATTAATTGAAAACATTCATGATTCCGGAATAAAAACAAAACAATACATTGAACTGCTGCAGCAAATTTCAAATTTTGACGTGATTCAAGAAGAAAAAGTCGCGGTTTCACTTGAAAGTATTATGGAAGAGTTGACCAAGACATTGTCCCCGTTAGCGAAACAGAAAAAGATCACTCTGACTGTTCGCAATGAAAGTGCAGTAAAAACAATTTTGGTGGCGCCAGTCATGTTGATGCGCGCTTTGGTGAACATCGGTGAAAATGCGATTCGCTTTACAGACTCAGGCGATGTGACGATCAAAGTCCAACAAGCCGAGCAAAAAATAGTGTTTATAGTTGAAGACAATGGCCCCGGTTTTTCTGGAGAAGCCATCCTGTATGCAAAAGAAATGTTTTGGCAGCAGGATCAAAGTCGCACCTCTGACCATAATTATGGGATTGGTCTGTCGATCGTTGATCGAGTAGCAAAATTCCATAATGGACAATTGAAATTGGAGAATACGAATGTTGGCGGAAAGGTAACGCTCATTCTGCCGATTGATAAATAAAAGAAAAGAAGCCTATTCAAAAAATAGGCTTCTTTTCTTTTAAATTTAATTTCCCTTCATATCTAAATAGGAATAATCACGAACGTCAAAACGATTGCGGCTGCGAGAATACTCGATCGGATCACCGTTTTGCTGATAGGCGATTTGGCGGATCTCCAGAACAGGATCATCTACCGCACAATCAAGGTAAGTTTGATCATATTCAGAGCTCTTGTCTGCTCGAATCGTTCGATAGGCACCAGTGATTTTTATGCCAAGTTCTTTTTTGATGTACTGGTAGATCGAAGATTCAATAATTTCTTTTTTTAGGTTTGGCACCGCTTGGATCGGCATATACGTATGCTCCAAGATAAAGGGCTTATCGTCTAAAATTCGCAAACGAATGATTTTATAAACAGGTTCTTCCTCCGAAATGTGCAATTTTTCTTGGATCGCTGCATCAGGAAACTCGACATTGAACTCAATGACTTTGCTTTCTAATTTCCGATTTGCTTTTTCCATCTCAGTGCTTAATCCTTCATAATAAGAAAGGACAGAGGTATCCTTTGTCAAAAACGGATGGTTTAAAATAGTGGTTCCAACGCCTTTTTTTGACGCTAATAACCCTTCTAACGTTAAAATTTCCAACGCTTTTTGAACGGTCATGCGACTAACTGAGAATTCTTTGACCAACTCGATTTGTTTTGGCAGCAAAGACCCCGCGGGATAAGTATCATTTTTTATTCGATTCCGTAATGTATTTGCGATTTCTTCGTATTTTGGCAACGTCATCACCTCAATATGATTATACCTAAGTTCATATGTCTATACAATGACTAAAAAAGTTAAGACAAACTTTTTAGGCTTGTCTTAACTACTTATGGAAACTATTCGATATCGTAGGATTGCTGGCGATCAAGGATACGCAAGAATGGGTACCAGATAAAGCCAACGATGATGAAGTCAAGAACTTGTAAGGCTCCGCCTAACCAAGAATTGGTTGCCAAGATTCCGCTGGCAACAATCGGCACGGTCCATGGAACAGAGACGCCGGTTGGCGGGGGAACAATGCCTGCAGCCATGACTAAATAATTAAGTGTTGTAACAACCAAAGGTGCTAATACCCAAGGAATCAAGATCGTCGCATTTAAAACAATCGGCAGACCGAAAATTGCAGGTTCATTCACATTAAAAATACCAGGGGCCAGAGCTAAACGACCGACATCGCGGTATTGCTTTTTCTTCAATACGAAGGCCATTAATAGTACAACGGCTAGAGTCATACCGGAACCGCCTAAACCAACCGTGAAGGTTTCCATGAAGGGTTTTGTAATAATATGCGGTAGAGGATTGCCTGCCTTATAGGCTTCCAAGTTGTCTAACATTAACGTGTTCCAAATCGGGTCCATCACAGAATTGACAATGATTTGCCCGTGAAGACCAAAGAACCATAAAAACTGAACTAGGAAAAGTGCTAACAAAGTCGCTGGCAGGCTGCTGCCTAAACCAGTCAATGGTTTTTGAATGACTTCATAGATAACATCGTGCAGATTCGCATGGAATACGCCGGTCATAATTGCATTAACGATCAGGAATACAGTCAAAGTCACGACTGCGGGAATTAAAGCGGCGAAAGATTTTGTGACAGCAGGGGGAACACCGTCAGGCATCTTGATCTGCCAGCCCCTTTTGGTAACACGGCAATAGATTTCAGCAGCTAAAAATGCGGCCAGCATACCGATAAACATTCCCTTTGCCCCTAAACGATCCAACGTCAAGATACCGCTGATCTGTTCGCCATTTTCTAATGTCATGACGAAGGGAGTCAAAATTAGAAAACTGGCAAACGAAACCGCACCGCCAAAAATTCCTTCTACTTCATATGATTCAGATAAATAATAGCCGATCCCGAATGTGACAAAGACGGACATGATGCTCATTGTGGCATTTTGTCCATTACCAAAAAGCTCAGACAACGTTCCTTTAGTCGCATCATTAAAGAAAGGTAGATTATTAACAACGACAACAATTGACCCAAACATGGTCAGCGGGAATGACAGCATAAATGCATCTCTTAGGACAGTCAAGTATCGATTTTGCCCTAACTTGTTCGCTAGGGGCATGATTTTTTCCGCCAGTTTATCCATAAACCCATTCATTTTCTTCACCTCTATATTTTTTTGTAATCGATTACAGCTATAATTTATCATGATTATTTAAGTATGTCTAGTCATATATTTAATTATGATTGATTTTTACTTAGAAGTTGTTTATCATAATGATGAAAGATAGGATGCTCATTCGAAAAGATTCATTGAGTAATATCCATGATAAGTATTAAAAAGAAGAATTTGGAGGAGAAGAAGATGAAGTATACATTTCCAAAAGAGTTTTGGTGGGGCTCTTCCGCCAGCGGGCCGCAGACAGAAGGCAGAGTTGAAGGAGATGGCAAAGGAGAGAATATTTGGGACTACTGGTTTGAGTTGGAGCCAGAAAAGTTTTTCAATCAGGTAGGTCCTAATAAAACATCTCGTGTCTATGAAAAATTTCGCGAGGACATTCAGTTGATGAAGCAGATTGGTCATAACTCTTTTCGTACATCAATTCAATGGAGTCGTTTGATACCAGAAGGAACGGGAGCGGTGAATCAAGCAGCAGTTGATTTTTATAATCAGTATATTGATGAATTAATCGCGAATGATATCGAACCATTTTTAAACTTATATCATTTTGATATGCCGTTGCCGCTGCAAGAAAAAGGCGGTTGGACCAATCGCGAAACAGTTGATGCGTATGTTGCTTACGCAAAAACTTGTTTTGAGTTGTTTGGTGATCGAGTGAAAAAATGGTTCACTCATAATGAGCCGATCGTTCCAGTGGAGGGCGGCTATCTTTATCAATTTCATTATCCAAATCATGTCATTATGGAAGAAGCGGTGATGGTGGGGTATCATGAAAATCTGGCTAGTGCAAAAGCGATTAAAGCCTATCGTGAACTGGGTCTTGATGGAGAGATTGGGATCATTTTGAATCTAACGCCTAGCTACCCTAGAGACGAGAACAATCCTGACGATGTCAAAGCTGCAGAAATGGCTGACGTCTTTTTCAATCGTTCTTTCCTTGATCCAGCAGTGAAGGGCGAGTTTCCCGCAGAATTAGTAGCTGTAGTGAAAGAGTTAGATATCGCACCGGAAGTTCAAGCGGGAGATTTGGAGATCATTAAAAACAATACGGTTGATTTGCTGGGGATTAATTATTATCAACCGCGACGGATCAAAGCAAAGGAAACGCCGATCGATCCAAGCCATGGTCCGATGCCGGATGATTATTTTGATTACTATGATCTGCCTGGAAAGAAAATCAATCCTTATCGGGGATGGGAGATCTACGAAAAAGGGATTTATGATATCTTAACGAATACACGGAAAAATTATGGAAATATCCGCTGCTTCATTTCGGAAAATGGGATGGGGGTTGAAGGCGAAGAACGCTACATCAATCAAGATGGACAGATTGAAGACGATTACCGGATTGAATTTGTTTCAGATCACCTGAAATACGTTCATCAAGCGATTCAAGAAGGAACCAATTGTCTCGGTTACCATATGTGGACTTGCATGGATAATTGGTCATGGACCAATGCCTACAAGAATCGCTATGGCTTTATTTCGGTCGATATCACTAATGAAGGCAAACGAACGATCAAGAAATCTGGTCACTGGTTCAAAACAGTGGCGGACAATCATGGTTTTACAGAATAAATGAAAACTGACGAAAACACTGTTTAGGTGTTTTCGTCAGTTTTTTTGGCTAAATAAAAATAATCAGAGAATTTGCTAAGTTATAGCAGGTATGCAGCAGCACAGATCCCCATAAACTGCCAGATTTTCGGTAGGTATAGGAACAGGTGAAATGCAAGGTAAGCAGCAATAGAATATGCGGAAATGTCAGTGCATTGAACTGCTGACTACTGATCCACTTAACAGGGTAATGGGCAAGAATGAATAGGATAGCGGTAACGATGGAAGCGATATGCTCATTTCTGAATAGACCTGTTAGACGCGTTTCGATATATCCGCGATAAATGGTTTCTTCCACAAAAGCGCTGTTCAAAAAGAGAAGTACCATGGTCAAATTTGTCGATCCTAAAATAATTTTAGTCACATTATTAAAAGAAAATGTAACGATGAAATAAAATACGAGCTGTACTCCGAGCAAAAGAATTCCCCAAAAGATACTTCTTTTAAGTCGATTTGAATGCAAGCCAATCGACGACAGTCTGTCTTTAAACGCTCTTAAAAAAATAACCAGAACAAGCAGATCCAACAAAGGAAAAACAAAATTTAAGCTATTTATCAGCGCTATGGGAAGCGAGCTCATTATTAAGAAGCCATGAAGAAAAGCGAAAAGAAAGACAATCAGAAAAAGCAGGAACGCACTGAGTCCTTGTTTTTTAGTGTAATGATCGGGTTGAGAAAGCATTGAAAACCTCCGCAGTTTTAATTTTAGTATAGCAGAACATAAAAGGGTTGTGAGGATGCTCACGGATAAATGGTCAATTTAATTCAAATAGTAGGATGCTTAGTCTGTCCGAATAGGCCTATTTTACAGATAGAAATACTTTTCTTTCTATATACTGAAAATTTGCGAAACAAATTAATGACCAAAGAAGCAATCTGTACTATAATATGAGAAACTATCAATGGATTTCTAATCTAAAAAGCATTATTCTAAGAATATTTATGGAAATGAGTGAGACGATGATCGATACGGAAGTCAAAGAATTAGAAGAATTAGTTACTACCATGCGCCGCGAATTGCACCAAATTCCTGAATTGGGATTGAAGGAAAAGCAAACGGCTGCGTATATTCGAAAAAAGTTGGCAGCCTTTGGTGTCACGGAAACGTACGAAGTCATCGAAACAGGTACGATCGCGGTCTTACGAGGAGAAAAGCCGGGAAAAACCCTCGCTTTTCGTTCAGATATTGATGCATTGCCGGTAGAGGAACAAACAGGGTATGACTTTGCCTCAAAAACACCGGGAAAGATGCATGCTTGCGGGCATGATGGACACATGTCAACACTTTTAGGTTTCATTGCTTATTTACACAAACATCCTGAAAAAATTCAGGGAACATTAGTATTTGTTTTTCAACCAGCGGAAGAGGGGCCAGGCGGAGCAGAATTAATCATGCAGTCGGGGATTTTACAGAAGCTGGGTGTGGAGGAAATCGTCGGATTGCATGTTTTTCCTGATTTGCCGGCGGGAAAGATTTCCTGTCGCCCAGGGCCAATGATGGCTCGCAATGCGGAGGTAACGATTACGATCAAAGGAGTCAGTACTCATGGCGCTCAACCTCAGTTAGGCGAAGATGCGATTGTAGCTGCTGGCGGTGTAATTTCTGGTTTAAATAGCATTTTAGCAAGAAATATCGGACCGTTGGACAATGTTGTTTTGACATTTGGCACGATTCATGGCGGCGAAGCGATGAATATCGTGGCGAAAGAAGTCGTTTTGCATGGCACTATGCGGGCTTTTGATGATCAGGTCTACGATGAAGTCGTTCGTCGAGTGAACTTATTAGCGGGTGAAATCGCAAAAGGATACGGTTGTGAAGCAGTGGTTGATTTCAATCACATGTATCGAGTGGTAGACAATGATCCGAAAATGGTGGAGACACTGGAAAAAGTTGCGGCAGATTATTATGTAGAGACACCGCCGTATTTGATCGCGGAAGATTTCTCGATGTATCAGCAAGAGATTCCGGGGATGTTTTTCTTTTTAGGCATTCGGGATGAAGCTAAGGGCTACACGTATCCGCTGCATAGCGGAAAAATGAAATTTGATGAAGTGAATCTGCTTTTAGGGATTCAGACGTATGTAAATTTGATTGCTGGATTGAACGAAGATTAATTGAGGGGGCTTATAATGGAATTTGAAACACAAAATGGACATTTGATGTGGGATGGCTGCGACACCGTCGCTTTAGCAGAGAAATTTGGCACACCGCTATATGTATTTTCGCAAACAATGATCGAAGAAAAATGCCAAGAACTGCAACGAGATTTTGTCGAAAAATACGAAAATGTACGAGTGGCCTTTGCCAGTAAAGCATTTTCGACCTTAGCGATGTTAAAAATCGTGCAGCAACAGGGGTTTTCTTTGGATGTTGTTTCGGATGGAGAGTTGTATACCGCAATTAAAGCTGATTTTCCGGCCGCGCATATTGAGATGAACGGCAACAATAAATCAATCGAAGAATTAGCGATGGCGATCGACTATGGTGTCGGTCGGATCATCGTCGACAGCTTACAAGAAGTGGACTTAATTGCCGCGATTGCCAAAGAAAAAAACAAAACGGTGGATATTCTGTTCCGAATTACGCCGGAAGTCAATGTTCAGACACATTCATTTATTTCGACCGGGCAAAAGGATTCGAAATTCGGTATTCCAATTGATGAAGCTATTTTGTTCCCACAGATTCAAAACGCCATTGAAACACCGGAAGTGAATTTCCTAGGCTTCCATTTTCATGTGGGCAGTCAATTGTTTGATAATCACGCGCATTTGTCAGCAGTCACAATTGCTTTGGATCTAGTTAAATTGGTAAAAGCTCGTTTTGATTATACGATCAAAGAGCTGAATTTTGGTGGAGGCTTCGGGGTACAGTATACCGATGCGGATCAACCGAAACCGTTTAGCTATTTCACAGATCCAATGATGGAAAAGGTTCTGGAATTTTGCGAAGCAGAGCAATTCCCGCAACCAGCAGTAGTTATTGAACCGGGCCGCAGTATTGTTGCGGAAGCAGGGATCAGTTTACACACGATCGGCGCGATCAAAGAACTTCCGGGCTTGCGAAAATATGTAAGCATTGATGGCGGAATGACTGACAATATTCGTCCGGGACTTTATGAAGCAGAGTATACGGGGATTTTGGCCAATAAGGCTGACGATGCGACGGTTGAAAAAGTGACTGTTTCTGGGAAAGCTTGCGAAAGTACCGATATTTTAGTGAAAGATATCGAGTTGCCGACGGTTGAGACAGGCGATATTTTTGCTACTTTTTCAACGGGCGCTTATGGTTTCTCAATGGCCAGCAACTATAATAAACTGGCAATTCCGGCAGTTGTTTTGACAAAAGCGGGACAAGCGGAGATTATTGTAAAAAGACAGACGTTGGATCAAATCATTCAAAATGAGGAGATTCCTGAATTCTTGAAATGAGGCTTGGAGCATGAAGGTACCTTTTTATAAAATGCAGGGCGCTGGAAATGATTTTATTCTGATCGATAATCGAGAATTGAACTTTTCCAGTGACCAATTAACAAAGTTTTCAGCTCGTGTTTGTACCCGGCGCGTTTCAGTCGGTGCCGATACATTGATCGCGGTTGAAGAGGCCCGCAGCGCAGGTGATTTTTATGCTCGTTTTTTCAATGCGGATGGATCAGAAGCAGAAATGTGCGGGAACGGCGCTCGTTGTGTTGCTCGTTGGGCTTACGAGACGGGGATCGCGAAAGAAAAAATGATTATCGAGACGATCGCGGGAGATGTGCTGGCGGAACGTTTAGATGTCCGAACGTATCGAGTGCAGCTGAATTCGTCAACTGTTTTTGAAGCAGATAAAACGATCCAAGTGGATGGAAAAGAAGTAATTGTGGATTATGTCGAGTTGGGCAATCCAGGGATTCCGCACTTAGTCGTTCACGTGCCCGATCTTGCTATGACGGAGTTAGAAACGATTTTTGATTTTGCCAGAAAGTTGCGAAATCACGCGGCTTTTGAGAAAGGCGCGAATGTAAACTTCTATGATATTTTACCTGATCAAACGGTTGTGGAGCGCACCTATGAACGTGGTGTTGAAGACTTCACTTTGGCTTGCGGAACGGGAACTGGTTCGACCGCTTTTGCTTTAACTAAAAAAGGCCTGGTTAAGAATGATCCGGTAGTGATCGAAGTTTTAGGCGGGCAGCTTCAGGTGAACGTCATAGCTGATGAGCTTTACTTGATTGGCGATACAAATATCGTGGTTAATGGAACGATTTTAGATGAAGATTTAGCTTAAAAAAGACGATGACCAAAATCTGGTCATCGTCTTTTTTGTGTAATAGGATTAGTCGATCAAAACAATTTTTTGTTTGTTGTATTCCTTGCGCACCTTATCTGGAATTTCTTCTGAGATCAAATAGGTCAAGTCATCGACTGGACCGACGATGTGGTTGCTGATGGTACCGAATTTGTCGTTAGTGATCATGCCTAGGACTTCGGTCGAAATGCGGACCATCTCGCGTTTGATTTCTGATTCTTGTGTAGTGGGAACGCTGGTTCCGGCCTCTAAATCCAAATTATAAATCCCCATGACATAAAGATCGGCCCGAATATTCTGGAGCTGTTTATAGGCTTGTACACCGATATTGATCATCGATTGTTTATAAAAAACGCCGCCGATATTAATAATTTCGAGGTTAGAATGTTGGGCCAGTTCCAAAGCAATCGGCGGGCTGTTCGTAATGATGGTTGCTCGAAAATCCTGCGGAATCTCTTTAGCCAAAGCTAGATTCGTCGTGCTGCCATCAATAATAATGACGGAATCTTCTTTTAAGAAAGGGAGGGCTTTATGAGCCAGCTCCTTTTTTCGGTCACTAGCTACAGTCTCACGATAATTAAAATCTGTGATCGGCGGTCCAACACGCAAGGCGCCGCTGTGAACTCTTTTTAAAAGCCCCTGATTATCCAACTCCTTCAAATCTCGTCGAATGGTATCTTCAGAAACGTTAAAGCGCTGACTGAGATCGCTGGCAATAACTTTTTGTTCAATATTTAATAGATCGACAATTTTTTGATGACGTTCTTCTTTTAACATTGTGCGCACTCCTTCTGGTTTCTTCCTGTTCATCATGCCATGCATGCGGTTTTGTGTCAATATAGATAGCGATTTAGTAATTTTTCGTGCATAAACACGCAAATAAAAATAAAAAATACGCATGTTTGTATTGACTTGTAATTGTTAAGCGGTTACACTGGGTTTGTAAATGAAGGATGTACGGCATTCGAACCACGCTGATTTTTTCCGGAGAGAATCGGTGTATTGAAAGTAGGAGGAATTTTATGGAAAAGAAAATCATTCTATCGCCATCCATCATGTGCGGAGATTTAGTGAATTTAGAAAAAAGTATCAATGAATTGGAAGCTGTCGGCATGGACACTTTGCATATCGATGTCATCGATGGCTCATTTAGTCCAAGCATGCCATTAGGAATTGAAACAATTAAAAGAATGCGGGAGATCACTTCAATGAACTTCGACGTCCATATTATGTCGAACGACAATGAATTCTTCATTGGTGAGATGTTGAAGATCGGCGTTGAAGGAATCACTTTTCACCATGAAACAAGCCTGCACGTGGATCGCTATATTCAATTAATCAAAAATACGGGAACCAAAGTTGGCGTAGCATTGAATCCGGCAACACCTTTAAATGTTTTGGATTATGCTCTACCAGAAATTGATCGGGTATGTCTGATGCTGATCAATCCAGGGTTTGCGACCAATAAGGCTGAAAAACAAATTCCTTATGCCTTGAAAAAAATTACTGATCTACGTCGATTGGTCGAGGAACAAGATTTAGAAATAGATATTCAAGTTGACGGTCGGGTATCGTTAGCGACGATTCCCGATTTATTGGATGCTGGAGCAACGAACCTAGTGTTAGGCAGTACGAGTCTCTTCATTGCCGGCAACACATTAGCAGAGAATCGTCAGTTATTGTCTGAAGCAGTGAACAAATCAGTCTTAGTGAGATAAGGAGGGAAAACGTTGGGGTATACAGCAGTCGAACAAAAAATCGTAAAAGAGATTGCGGCAACATTAGATAATATCGCAGCAGAGGATGTAAATCGGCTAGTATCAGAGGTTGAAAAGGCGGAACGAGTCTTCTTTGTTGGTGTCGGTCGCGTACTGCTTTCATTAGAAGGGATCGCCAAGCGCTTAGCGCATTTAGGTGTTCAAACAGTAGTGGTCGGTCAAATTACAGAGCCCGCGATCACAAAAAAGGACCTGTTGATTGTCGGATCAGGCAGCGGAGAAAGCTCTTTCCCATTGGCTATTGCCAAAAAAGCCAAAAGTTTTGAAGCGACGGTCGCACATATTGGATCAAATGCTAATAGTTCAATGAAGGAATATACGGACCTTTTTGTTCGGATTCCAGTACAAACAAAACTGGCTTTACCAGGTGAGATTCCTTCGGTTCAGCCGATGACGAGCTTATTTGAACAATGTTTACTTTTATTAGGAGACAGCGTTGCTTTGATGATGGTAGAAGAAAAAGCGATAGATATGCCTAGTTTGTGGCAATATCATGCTAATCTGGAGTAGGTGAAGAAAATGAAGGCGGTACATTTTGGCGCAGGCAATATTGGTCGAGGTTTTATCGGACAAATTTTACATCAAAATGGATTTGAGCTTTGTTTCGTTGATACGAATGAGACTTTGATTCAACAACTGAATAAGGCTGGCGGTTATTCGATCGAGATCATTGATGAAGATGCGACAACTGATTTTATTGATCAAGTGACAGCTTTAAATAGTATCACCGAGACAGAAAAGGTGCTAACAGCGATTGAAGAAGCAGATATTTTAACTACTTCTGTGGGTGCGAATAATTTAGTAAGAATTGCTCCAGTTATTGCACAGGGGTTAAGTAAACGGTTTGAACAAAAGCGCAGTCTCAATGTTTTGGCGAATGAAAATATAATCAACGCCAGTGATATTTTGAAAAAAGAAGTTTATGCCTTATTGACTGAAGCAGAGCAAACTACTTTTGATCAGTATGCCTATTTTGTGAATACGGCAATCGATCGCCAATCTCTTGGGAAAATCGTTGACGGAAAAGCGATCGCGATCGTCGAACCGTATTATGAATGGGTGATTAATCGGCAGCAATTCGATCCGGCGACACCGTTTGAACTGGAAAAAGCTGTCATGATCGATGAGATGCAGCCGTATATCGAACGAAAACTTTATATCGTCAATGCGGCTCATGCGGCAGTAGCGTATTTAGGCGCATTGCAAGGCTATAAGACCATTCAAACAGCGCTTCAGGATTCAAAAATTCTTCGTTTGGTCAATCAGTTTTTAGCGGAAAATTTAGAGTATTTTGTAAAAGAATATTCGTTTTCACGAAAAGAATTAAAGCAGTTTATTGAAAAAACACTGAAACGCCATGGAAATCAAAAGCTTTCAGATGAGATTGCTCGTGTGGGCGGCTCGCCAATCAGGAAGCTGGGCCCAGAGGATCGTTTAGTTGCTCCAGTAGCAAAACTAACTATTGAGGATTTGCCCCACGATGTGGGCGTAAAAATTATCGCGGCCGGTTATCACTATCGTAATTCCGCTGATCCAGAGGCCGAAAAGATAAAGTCATTGATTGCTGAAGAAGGTTTGGAAGCCACGATTAAAAAAATTTCCAATTTGGATGGAACGTTGCTTGAAGAAGTGGCTGCTGCTTATGAATCGCAGAAATAGGAGGCAGAAATGTTAAAAGAACAGTTAACAGGACAGACGATGTTTGTTGAGGCGATAGATTCTTGGCAGGAGGCCATTCAAATGGGCGCCAGACCGCTCCTGAAAAAAGGTGTTATTGAAGAATCGTATGTTGAGGCGATGATCCAAAATGTTTTAGATAACGGTAATTACATCATTCTATTGCCGAAAGTTGCGATGCCTCATGCACGTCCGGAACATGGAAGCAACGGCATTGGGATGACTTTCCTACATTTGAAGGAGCCCGTGATGTTTCCGGGTGAAGAACCGGTCGAGGTATTATTTACCTTATCATCCGATTCTCCCGACGGGCATTTGGAGTTGATCGCCAATTTAGGCGAACTATTGAGTAATGAGGAATTATATCAGAAATTATTTGAGGTTGAAACTGAGCAGGCGTTGTTGGATTTGATCAAGGAATAAAGGAGAGAAGGAAATGGATGTAACGAATGAAGGTAAACAGGTATCAATGCGTGCGAGAGTCCAAGCATTTGGCGGCTTCTTAACGAATATGGTGTTACCAAATATTGGCGCATTTATCGCATGGGGGATCGCGACCGCATTATTTATTCCAACAGGTTGGTTTCCAAACGAATCATTAAATGAATTAGTCGGTCCGACAGTCAGTTATTTATTGCCATTATTGCTTGCTTATACTGGCGGCCGTATGATCGGCGGACATCGCGGAGCGGTGTTGGGGTCAATCGGAACAATCGGCTTGATTATCGGTTCGGATATTCCGATGTTCATGGGCGCGATGGTGATCGGTCCATTGGGTGGCTGGATCATGAAGAAAACGGATGACTTTTTAGATGGAAAGATCCCGGCTGGTTTTGAAATGGTCGTTAACAATTTCTCGATCGGGATCATTGGATTTGTCTTAATGTGTTTGTCCTATCTAGTGATTGGCCCAACGATTCAATCAGCCAACCAATTTGTGACGAATGCGATCGAGGCACTAGTTTCAACTGGATTTTTACCATTACTGTCACTGATCAATGAGCCGGCGAAAGTCTTGTTCTTAAATAATGTGATTGACCAAGGTGTTTATTATCCATTAGGGATGCAGCAGACACTAGAAGCAGGGAAATCGATCTACTTCATGGTGGCTTCAAACCCTGGACCAGGTCTAGGATTACTATTGGCTTATTCGTTCTTTGGCAAGAAAGTAGCGAAACGGACAGCGCCTGGCGCGATCATTATTCACTTCTTCGGCGGGATTCATGAAATGTATTTCCCATATGTATTGATGAAACCGATTACGATTTTGGCGATGATCGCAGGTGGTATGGCAGGAACGATGACGTTCCAGCTGCTTGGGGTTGGTTTAGTGGCTGGACCTAGTCCCGGTTCGATATTCTCTTACTTGGCGCTGACTCCTCGAGGAAATTTCTTTGGCGTAATTGCCGGAGTGGTGATAGCGACAGCCGTTTCATTCTTAGTGACCGCTGTAATTTTGAAGGCGGACAAGACGGCCGACGACGATGAAAGTTTTGAAGAATCTGTTCAAAAATCAAAATCAATGAAATCAGAAGGAAAAGAATTATTGAATGGCGAAAACTCTAAAGCAGCAAGCATGATGACTGCTGAAGTAAATAAAGTTTCGTTCGCTTGCGATGCGGGAATGGGCAGCAGTGCGATGGGGGCCACAACATTTAAAAAGAAACTTCAAAAAGCGGGTATCACGGATATCGAAGTGAAAAATTATCGCATCGAGGATGTGCCGACAGATAGTGATATGGTGGTCGTTCACCAAGACTTGGAAGAACGAACCCGTAAAGCCCATCCGAAAATGACGATTGTGACGTTGAAAAATTACTTGCAAGATCCAGCGATTGATGAATTAGTCGATGAGATCGTTGAAATCAAGTCCAAAAAATAAAGTGAAAACATCAGCAGATTATTCTGTTGATGTTTTTTTATCATTTTTTTGAAAAAAAGTGTAATTATAAAGGTACGCAAATAGAATCTCTAAAAGTTGAAATACCCAAACTTTTTATCATTTATTTTAATTAAGAGTATTTCTAAAAACTGTTTACATTGTTGCATTTTTAGTTATATTATTAAAGCATAAAATGCAAGCGGTTTCTTGAAAGGTGGAAGATGGAGGATGGAAGCAGTAAAGTTAGGGCAAAGACAGTTGTTCGCTATGGGAGAAAAAAGCTTAAGTAAACGCCTAGGCCAATTTTATCAACGAACGGGAAATACTGCGGAAGTAGTGGAGTTTGCTGTAGCGATCCTCATAAGACACACTTTATGTTTAGCAGATTTTTCAAATTGCTGCAAAACGTTGCTCCGCGAGATTTTTCTTACTTCGAAACCCAATAACACGCTGCGTCAGTACTGCGTCCTTTTTCAAGATTATTTTGAAGCTGAGGAATGGCAGCAGGTTCTTGATCGCCTTTTTCAAAACCGTAAGGAATACAAGAAGTTTACCAAGGAGACTTGTTTATATAAAAAGCTTTTAGATAAGAAAAATCAAGAGGTACCTGAACCTTCAGAGTATCAATTCAACATTGTGTCCGTTTTTAAAGATGCCGCTGGCAAAAAACACACCTGGACTCTGCGCGATGCCAAACAAGTTCGTTCAGAAGTTGAAACGAGTGAGGTCTTAAAAATGTTATCGAGCCTGACAATTTTCCAAGTTGCCGGTGTTCGTCGTTTCACGGAATATGTGAAATTCAAAAGCCATAAAACGTATCTTGATGCGGAATATGAGATGACTCAAGAGGAGCAGGAAAGTTCTGCTCAAAATGGCTCAGCTGACAAGACCGATGTATTGAACGCTGATTATGAGCCGTCGTCTCAGCAACCGAAGAGCGCTTCGACTGTTGGGTCTGGTAAAAAAACCGCAGAGAAAAAGGACGCAAAGCCTCTACTTTCAGAAGAACCACTGTCAAATGGACTGAAATCGCCAGTCGCAAAAACGGCATCTTCGGCTGAGAAGAATAAAGGATCAAGTCAAGTGGGTACAAAAACACAAGCGGCAAAGTTGGATAATCCATACGGACATGATCGCAAAAGCATGGAGCGCATTAAGAAAGGACGCGAAGCTAAGCGTCTTAAGCGAGTGGTAGACAGGCAGCTTGGTAAAAAGAAAAATAGAAAGTAAATAGATTTCGTTGCCTTTAGGACTCAGAATCGTTCTTCTTCATTGACGCAGAAATTTGTAGGACTTATCATGAAGGAAGTATGATTATCTAGGAGGCTGACATGAAGAAATTTAAAAAAATGGTGGCGATTGAGCCAACCAAATTATTGCCTGAGTGGGATGAAAAGTTGAAAGCGTTGGCGGAGGAAACCGTCTTTTATGAAGATATTCCAACTGAATCATCAACAATCATTGAACGTATCGGCGATGCAGATTGTGTGATGTTGAGTTTTACCAGCTTTATTGACAAAGAAGTATTGGATGCTTGTCCGAACATTCGCTACATCGGCATTTGCGCCAGCTTATATGCACCTGAAAATGCAAATGTAGATATTCTTCATGCGGAAAAAAAGGGAATCGTGGTAACTGGTGTGCGGGATTATGGCGATGAAGGTGTGAAGGAATATGCCATCAGTGAATTGGTTCGCCTATTGCAAGGCCGTGGTCCTGCAATGTGGAAAGATGAACCGATGGAATTGACGAATGTCAAAGTTGGGATTGTCGGTATGGGCACAGTGGGCAGTCTATTAGCGCGGACAATGAACTTTTTTGGGATGGACGTCAGTTATTACAGTCGCACGCGCAAACCCGAAATAGAAAAAGAATTAGGTATGGACTATCTATCATTGGACGATTTATTAGGGAAGGTCGATATTTTAATCACTTGCCTGAACAAGAATGTTGTCTTGCTAGATGAAGTAGCCTTTAACAAATATGGCAATGGAAAAATTTTGATGAACGTGTCGATTGCACCCTCCCATGAAGTTTCGGCGCTAAAAACTTGGCTGGCGCAACCGGGAAATTATGCGTTCAGCGATACGGAAGCAGGGTTAGGAGAAGACGTAATCGGTTTGCCGAATGTTTTTGCTGGGAAAACCAACGCTGGACTGACCTCTATGGCAAAAGTACGCTTGGCGCAGAAAGTAATCGATAATATCGAAAATTTTCAAAAGACCAACTAATACGTATGAGTGTAGGAAACGGTTCAAGCAGATTTGCTTGAACCGTTTTTTTTGCCAATTTCATGTAATGAAAAGTTACACAAAATGTTGCAAAATGAAAATTATTTTTATTCTATGTAAGTAAATATAACATAAGTTATTGAAATCCCGATAAAAACTCGCTATGATTATAAAAACAGAGTTAGGGACTGACTGCTTAAGCCACAGAAATAAGTAGTTAGGTGATCCTGGCCTAAAGTCTCGCTATGAATTTTGCTCGCTGCCGGTTTTGAAAAGAAATGGGGAAAAGATATGGAGTATCAGTACTTAGTTCAAGTCGAAACAATTGTTGGGGAAATGACGGAAGAAACATTCACGACTCATCGAGAAGCACTTTGCTATGCGACAAATTACGGAAGGGTCAAGATGAGTAAAGTGTTTAAAGCGGGTGAACAGGTAAATGAATTCAATTATTAATCGTAAGTTATGAGAAGTATTCGGCTAAAAGAGGGCTCGTCTTTACAGACGAAGCCCTCTTTTACGTGATTCGATAACATTTCCGGCAACAAAAATTAAAATTCCCAGCCAAATAAAGGCGAAGGCGATAAATTGCGGCAGTTCATAAGGCTCATGGAATAGAAAGATTGCCATGGCCAGCATAATAGTAGGATTGACATATTGCAAAAAGCCGAGAGTGATATAAGACAATTTTTTTACAGCTGTCGCAAATAGCAGTAAAGGAATTGCTGTAACGATCCCAGCTCCAATAAGTAGTAAATTAGTGTTCATCGGATACTGCATAAATCCCGTTGGTGAAAGGAAAAACAGATAAATCAATCCAAAAGGAGCGATGATCAATGTTTCCAAAGTAATACTTGTAGCAGCGCTCAACTGCAATTGCTTTTTAGTCAGACCATACAAACAGAAACTAGCGGCTAAAAAGAGCGAGTTGAAGGGGAAGACCCCGGTTTGAATCGTCAATAACACGACACCCGCGAGAGCCGAAAAGCTTGCGAGTTTTGCCTGTTTAGATAGTGGTTCTTTCAAATAAATGGCGCCTGCCAAGACATTTAGCAAGGGATTGATGTAATAACCCAAGCTGGCTTGTTGAACCTGCCCAATCGAGACAGTATAAATATAGATTCCCCAATTGAGAGAAATAAAAATCGCGGCGATGATAATGGCGAGGGTATTTCGTTTACTTTTCAATAGTTCCTTAACTTCTCGAATAAAAAGCGGAATTTTTCGAAATATAACTAAATAAATCGTCATAAAAATCAACGACCATACGATTCGATAAAATAGAATATCCACTGACCCGACATTCCCTAATAATTTCCAGTATAGCGGCAGGATGCCCCAAACTATATATGCACTAAACCCATAAACCAACCCAGAATCTTTTTTCATTGGAACCTCCTTCATTGAACAGTATTCATCATTTTAACATAAAAAAAACGGGGATTTTAATAAAAGATAAATTAAGGTTATTGATAAATTGAGTAAGTTTGAAAAAATAGGGCAAATAGCACAATCATCCATGTCTGAAATCTGACTGTTTGAGATTAACGGTTTCAAATTATTAGGAGAAAAATGGAACATAAAAGACCATCAGCTAATGATGGCCTTTGAGACAGTTATTGTTTGATTTATTGTGGTATCGAAGAAGTCATGACCGCTGCCACTTCATGGATAATTCTATCTCATTTGTTTCAGCATCTAGTTTTTGTTCTTGAATCGTAAACTCTTTTTTCAGGTAGAATTGTACGGCATTCTCGTTCTTTTTATAGACATTCAGAGTTAACTGAGTATGATCAGATTGTGCTTCCTCTAATAACTGGGTACCAATTCCCAGTGAGCGGTATTCATACAAAACGAAAATGCCCGCAATGTATTCGTCAATGAGACCAAGAAAACCAACAATCTTTTTATCATGATAGTAGGCATAAATGGTTGCACTTGGAAAAGAATTCAGCACAAACTGGTAATTATTATGCCAATACTCCTTACTGATGAAATCATGGGCCTCAATATTGCTCTTTAACCAAATTTGAGCGATAGCTTGTAAATCAGTACTGCTTAACTGGTCAATTAGTTTGATCATATTTTGCTCCTTAATTAATAATAAAACTAAAATTCTAAGCTCTAGTCTTTGAGTATTTTATCTATCTAAAAGAATTAATAGCCCAATTGTCGGACACTATTTTCAATGTAATCACTATATTGCGGGTATTCTGTTTTTAACACATCACTTTCAGCAATTACCGCCGATACAGCGCTTTGAACGTCATTGGGCGAACCGCCGGCTGCGACTGCTTTGTTTTGATTATCGATTGCTGCATCCCTGGCTGCTGTTAACCGATTTTGGATATCCGCATATGCTTGATTTTCTTTTGAAGCTTGATCATTTATTTCTGAAGAAGATTCAGCAACATCATTTGTAGAATTATTTGTACTAGTATCTGTTGGTGTGAATTCTATTGCTTGGTATACGGCAGCTTTGTGGGAATCGCTATTTTTGCTAGTAAATGCTAATGCAATATGATCATTGTTCATAGTATAGGCAAAAATTTTAGTATCGTTTCCGTTAAAGGGAGTGAAAAAGTCGGCACTAACCGCATTTGTTGTATCAGAAAGTTTGAGTTCGGTATTAACTTTAACTGTTTTTTCTGTTCCGTTTTCTACCACGTTTATTTTTTTAGTCGAGATATTTTTTGGAACAAGAGAAGCATTTTCTCCCATATGTGCTGTAGGATCGGGATTGGCTTTGGTTCGAGAAGCAACCATTATATCGCTGCGATCGCTATATGTTGTTATCGCAAAACCTAATTGATCATAGTTTCCTTGATAAATCTGATTGCCTGGAAAAGCAACACTATATGGATAATCATTTTTTTGCGAGCTGCTCCTATCGTTAGCTTGCGAGGACGTAATAGAAGACTCACTTGATGTGTTGTGGGTTGAGTCTTTGTTGCTTTGCCCGTAGAAAAACATACCTAGCAGAGCTATGATTATTATGACTGCTATTATAATGAACCATTTCAGCTTGGATTTCTTCTTCATCATTTGATTTTGGTTTCTTTGCATGATAGACACCCGCCAAAAAAGTATTTTAATCAATTATATCGCAACATGGCATAAACATATCGTCGGACCACTCGATTCTACTTGTCTATCAAGTAATCGGTTAAAAAAATTCTTTAGAGGGTAATCGCTAAAGCGAGCCACCTGAGCCCACGGCTTTAAAACTAATCCTGATAAGAGTTATATTTAGTCAAACGCTCCTCCAAACTCCCTGTGTGCAGCTCAAACAGATGATTGTCATAATCATAAAAGTAAATAGATTCACCTTCGCCAGTGATTCTTGACCGGCCTTTTTCAATTTTTAGACCGGCTTTTTTAATGCGAGAGCGATACCCTTCCAGCTCTGAAATGGGAATATTGAATGCAATATGGTTATAACTCTTAGGCAAGTCCACTGTTGGATCTTCCATTAATGCGATCCAGAGAGAATCAAGCAGAAAGAATTTTTCTGGATGAACAGAAAATTGAATAGCCTCACTAGAATAAATTTCTTTCGCACCAAAGACATTTTTTAACATATTAGAGGAACGTTCAAGATTTTTTACGATAAACGTGATGTGACTGATTGAAGGCAATAAGAGCCGCTCCTTTCGTTTGAAAATACTTAATAAAAAAACCATTCAATTGGATGAATGGTTAAGAATTCAATTTATTTCTAAATTTAGCAAATACGACAGCGGTACCGATAACCACACCGTAATACAAAAGCGGTATGAGTGGCGAGCCGAATCCTTCGAAATAATAGTAATAGAATACCAATGATCCGCCAGAGAAAAAATAAGCAGCAAACATTTGGAATAGGGAGGGTCTTCTTTTGAACAAAGCGATCGTATATGCGCCTAAAACAGCACCAAGTGCACAAATTAGAAAAGCAGCAACATCTCTAGGTAACATGATAACCACCTCCAATTTTATTATACACCGTGATATTAATTCAGTAAAACGGATTCTGAGTTAAGCGGATGGGCGATCTAACAGTCAAAAACAGCGCAATTTTTCGTTTTACAAAAATACTCCTCTAGCTAAAAAACTAGGGGAGTACTTTTATTAAGCAAATTAACCGATCTTAGTTGTTCCGCTGCCGATATGAGCAACGTAAAAGTCTGGAGCATAACCGACAGTCTTCATGTAGTCGTCATAGACGTTGTTTTTGAAGACGGGAATATTTTCTTCCTTAACTAGGGCAATGGCGCAACCGCCAAAGCCTGCACCTGTCATGCGGGCACCAAGGACGCCGTCCTGAGCTTGGGCAGCATCGACCAATGTGTCTAATTCGATTCCCGTTACTTCATAATCGTGGCGCAGGGAATAGTGAGACGCATTCAATAATTTTCCGAAAGCTTCTAAGTTGCCTTGAACTAATTCTGCTTTTGCTTCTAATGTTCGTTGATTCTCCGTTACGGCATGGCGTGCACGATGGATCAAGGTGTTATCACCGATCAATGCGGTATTGGCTTCAAAGGTTGCTTCATCAAGATCACCTAATGATTGGATGTCTAATTGTTTTTGCAGCCGAGCCAAGGCTTCTTCACATTCGCTGCGGCGTTCGTTGTATTTGGAATCCGCAAGCTCACGCCGTTTATTGGTATTCATGATGACTACCGCATAGCCGTCAAGTTTTACCGGCACCATTTCATATTTCAACGTATTCGTATCTAAGAGGATCGCTTGGTCAACATCGCCAAAGCCGATTGCGAATTGGTCCATGATTCCTGAATTTACACCGATAAATTCATTTTCGACTTTTTTACCGGTTTTAACGAGTTCAAGGCGGTCGGTATCTAAGTTAAATAGATCTTCCAACATCACTCCGACTAATAGTTCTAATGAAGCACTGCTGGAAAGTCCCGCTCCATTAGGAATCGTTCCTTCGACCAATAAGTCAAAACCGTGGTCAATCGTATGACCTGCTTCCTTCAGCTTTAAGACCATGCCTTTAACATAATTGGCCCAATTGTCTTTTTTAGCGTAAGTTAAATCGTTTAGATCAAAGGTAATAACACCGATATCCTCAAAGTTGGTAGAATAAACCAACACCTTCGTGTCTTCGCGAGGAGCTGCCACGCCATAAGTACCGTAAGTGATTGATGCAGGGAAGACATGTCCGCCGTTATAATCCGTATGTTCACCGATCAAGTTGATTCGACCAGGAGAAAAATATTGCGTTGTTTCTTTTGGACCAAAAATTTCAGCAAATTTTGTGTTGAGTTCGCGTTTAATTTCCATGCTTATTCGCTTCTTTCAAGTTTATTTTAAATTCTGTGGTGGTTTCGAAAGGTTCATTCGCCGCCAGCTTTATCGAGCCGAATGCTGGGTATTGCTCAGCGCCAGGGGCGATTTGCGTTTCAAAGGTAATTCCACCGTGATCCGCTAATTTTTTTCCGCGCATCTCTGGGGCGTTATCCCCGAAGTTTGCGGTAAAGATCACGACACTCGAAGCATCTGTTGAAACGACAACTTCGACTGTGCCATCCGGACTGACCAGCTTAGCAGCGGGTGTGTTCAAGTCGTTTTCCTTTAGGAAGAAGGGATGATCAATCCCGTTGAACTGATTTTTTTGTTCAAAGTCGCTAGTAAATACGCCAGCCAAATTCTTTGGCGTTTGAAAATCAAAGGGAGTACCGGCAAGAGCCGCTTTTTCGCCTGTTGGAATACTGTCTTGACGCAGCGGAGCGAAGTCGGCACTATTCACCCAAAGCTGATGATTATCGATTGACTGGGTAACGTCTCCAGTCAAATTGAAATAAACATGGTTCGTCGGATTGAATAAAGTCGTTTGATCGCTGAAGCCTTTTGTCGTTAAGCGCCAAACATTTTCTTGAGTCAGGGTATAGCGCACCTCAACATTTAAATTCCCAGGGAAGCCATGTTCGCCGTCGGGACTAACAGTTGTAAAAATAATAGAGGCTTCTTTTTCCCCTTCTTCAATCGTATAGTCCCATTTCTTTGTTTCGAAGCCTGGTTGGCCGCCATGCAAAGAATGACCGTTCAATGGATCTGTCATGACTTGATAGTTTTGGCCCTCAAGTGTGAAACGACCAGCTTCGATTCGACCGGCTGTTCGGCCGATTGAGGCTCCGATAAACGCATCCTTTGCTAAATATTCCTCGGCAGAATCAAAGCCTAAGATCAATTCCATTTCGCGCCCAAGACTGACAATCCGTGCTCCCAAATCCGTGACGGACAGATGGAAACCGGCTTCATTTTCAATAGTGATCAGGTGGTAGTTTTTGCCAAAATCTTTTTCTGTAATATGCATCTAAAAACCTCTCTTTTTGTGTATTGGAGAATTCCTCGTGTCCCAATAATTCTATCGATTTCTGGCTAAAGTGACAAGGACTAGCTGATCCATCACTAGTGGATGCCTTCAATTTATCAAGAAATCGCTTTCTTTGTAACGTATTTCTGTGACGACTATTTAACTTTTTGTTGCATTTTGTCCATAAATAAAACGGGCCAACGCAATTGTTGGTCCGTTTAGTAATTATATCCGAGCGTTTCCGTTCCGATTGAAAACCAGTGTAAAAATTGAGGCCAGCGCTAAGACGACCCACGTGAAAATTGGAATGAACCAGCTAATGAAGAAGGACAGAAGCCCACCGCCAATAAAAATAATCAGATCTTGTTTATTCAAGAAACCGATTTGTTTGATTTTCCCAGCATTTTCGGGATTTGATTGCGCAAGGCAGTAGGTAAGGTAGACGTAGCTGATTACCCATAAAAAAATATTCGCTAAGTACAATAACGAAGCTCCGCGATAGGCTGGAAATTTTCCAGCGAAGGAGGTAGTAAACGGGATAATGGACAAAAAGAACAGCCAGAAGGCATTTGCCCAAAAAATGTTCTTCGTCATCTTATTTGAAAGTTTAAAAAGCTGGTAGTGGTCATACCAAGTGGTAAATATCAGAAAAAAACTAACGATATAAACTAAAAAACTTCTCCAATTTTCCATTACTAAATGAATATCAGGGGTATCAGGAGATTTGAATTCTAACACTAAAATAGTTACAACAATGGCAATTACGGCATCGCTCGACGCTTCAATACGGGTTTTCATATGGACACTCTTTTCTATTAAATAAGATTAGTTTAAACAAAAAAATAAAAAAAGAGTATTATTTACACTTGAAGTCAAGGGATTTGTTGAGTTAGCGCCAGAACTTCGTGTAATCTGCCTTATCTTGAAGGTTAAACGTGATCATATCCTTTAAAAGAGTGTAATTGATCTGTTCCGTCCATTTAATGCGAAAGATATTGTTTGTATGGCTATAGCCGATTTTTTGAATAGCAGGTAAAAACTTATTTAGACAGGCGACTTCTGGGGAAACAGCCAGGTGCTTTTTGGCCGTACTGATCCCAAGAATAAACGTTCCGTGGTGAGTAAACATCGGTTCGTTCCAAGCGATTCGCGTATTTAATTCAGGAAATTCAGACAAAATCCATTGAAAAAGCTCCCTGAGTTTGTTTCTGTGATCGTCATTTTCAATGTGGGTTAGGTAATCTTCGAAAGTATCCATCGCTGTGCTCCTTTTTCTTTTAGTATACCAGCAGAAGGAGAAAAATCAGAGCAAAAAAGACCAGCAAGTGTGCTGATCCCTGGAATGAATGGAAGGAGATAACAAACCATCAGTGCTGAAATAGCACCAATAAAATCGTACTAAAATCAAATAAGACATGAATGATCCAGCTAGTCCAGATCGAATTGGTTTTGATTGCGGCACGATTAAAAATTAATCGTGCGACTCCTTGAATGAGCAGGATATGGGCCAAGGTGTGAAGAACATTCCCATCATTGTAGGTCGAATAGTGAATCAATCCGAAAATGAGTGCAGACAGAAGGCTGGCGATGGGCAATGAGAATTTACTAGAAAAAATACTTAAGAAATAGATCGAAAGCAGCTCTTCACCCATAAGCATGATTGGAATGGTAAAAAGCAACAACCAGTTTGGATTATCATTGATCGGATTGCCTTGCAGATGCCAGCCCAAACCATAATTCAATAGAAGCGAAACGACGATGCTGACGAGCCAATTAAGCAGAAAGTAACCAATGATGATTTTTACTGGATGAAGCGGTTTTCCGAAAATCGCTTGAACGGACTTCTTAGGATAAACGATAAGCAGCGCAATCAAACTAGTCGCTGCAACCGAGAAAAATCCAAGGTAGCCTGGGCCAAAAAGTAAAATAGCCAAACCAGCTATTAGGATGGCGGTGGCGATGCCGATATTTTTAAATGAAACTTGTTTATTCAATATTTTATCCATGATCTTGCTCCTCGTGTGAGTTTTTTTGCTATCGTGAACTATACGCTTCTTTTTTAAATAAACCAGCTTATTTTATTTGTTTCAGAAAACTGACGGAAGAGAACGATTGCAGCGAATCAGTCAATATGTCTGGTTCGTTACTTAAACTATCATTATTGAAACAAAAATTAACTGATCGCGCAATTTTTTTGATTATTGAAAATAATTGGATTCGCAGCGATTACGCGGTATTCTGAGTTGATTTCATGTATAATTTAAAATGAAAAATCAGGCTGGAGGAAGAGCTGATGGAACAGACGATCTTTTTAAAAAAAGAACAACATCAATTGAAAACTGATCTTCATTTTGATTTTTGCGGGATTTCAAAAACGCTGCCGTTTCACTCCTTTGGACCGGCGATTCGGCAAAATTATATTTTGCATATTGTGATGGAAGGCAAGGGAACCTACCAAGTAAAAAATCAGCAGTATCATTTAAAAAAAGGCGACCTGTTCTTGATCCGACCGGGGGATTCCACCTTTTACTTGGCTGATGGGGAAGAGCCGTGGATGTATTGCTGGCTGTCGTTTGGCGGTTCGGCTGCTGATGAGATTATTCGTCATTCTCAGTTTAAAGACGATCAATATACGATGATTTCTTCAGATATTCAAAAATACATCGATGTGATTTTGGCATGTCTTCCTTTCGCGGAGGAGACACTAGAGAATGAATTGCATTTGAATGAGCTGACCTATCGTTTTTTAGCGGCTCTTTTGGCTGATGGTGGGAAAATTCATTTAGGCGAGCAAAAAATTTATTCGCCTTTAGCAGTAGAAACGGTGGAATACATTGAGTCGCATTATGCGGATCAATTAACTGTGGAAGGGATCGCGCAGCACTTAGCGGTCAATCGCAGCCACTTATCGCGGGTCTTTCGCAATCATATGGCTATTAGTATTAGAGATTACATTTTAGGTGTGCGGATCAATCGTGCCGCCTTTCTGCTTTCCATGACTGATGAATCTGTTGAGCATGTCGCGGAACAAGTGGGATTTAATAGTTTAGTTGTTTTTAGTCGAATGTTTAAAAAACTGACCGGAGAAACGGCGACGACTTATCGCAAGCGAATGAAAAATGAGGATTTTAAAAATGTCTCGCTAAATGAATTGAAACAGAAGCTGGAAAAGCAGGCAATCGTTAATCGCGCCACCTGATGAAGTGAGCGTTTACAAAGAGAAACGGATACCCTATACTTAATTTAAGAAGTGTAGGGCATTTTTTTGTAAAATACCTGAGATGCCGGATTTTATTTGTGAATGGGATCACTTTTGTTGCAACTAGGAAAAGGCAGGCGCGTTGAAGACCAAATAGGAGGGATCCAACTATGAAAAAAGCGAGTGAGATGACTGTTGAAGAATTAGGTGCTTATATTGATCAGTCGGTGTTGAAGCCTGATTTCACTGAAGCCGAGATTCGCCAATACATCCAAGAGGGGATCGATTATCATTGTGCGACCGTTTGTGTCAACCCGTCTTCGCTAGACATTGCAGCGGAGCTGACTAAGGGCACAGATACAAAGATTTGTGTCGTTTGTGATTTTCCTTTCGGGACCAGTACAACTCCGTCCAAAGTTTTGCAAGCTGAGACCTATTGCCAGCGGGAAGATATTGATGAATTGGATATTGTCGCAAATTTTGGTTGGATTCGCAGCGGAAAATATGATGACGTCATGAAAGAACTTTTAGTGATCGTTGAAACCTGTCATGCTCACGGAACTGCAGTGAAGGTCATTTTTGAGACCGATACATTAAATGAGGAACAAATTCGCCAAGCATGTGAATGTGCGATCGCGGCGAATGCCGATTTCGTTAAGACAAGTACGGGATTTCTTACCGGCTATGAAGGCAAAGGGGCGGCGCCGGAAGTGATTCAGATCATGATGGATCAATGCAAAGGCCGGATCAAGATCAAAGGCAGCGGCGGTATTCGTACGCGGGAGGATTTCTTAAGATTGATCGATATGGGAATTGACCGCATGGGGATCGGCTTTAGGTCAACACCAGTTGTGTTAGGATTAGATAAATAATATGGATGATAACTTACTTTTTGAAACGCGCGATGATTTTCGAACTTGGCTCACAGAAAATGCTCAAACTAGCGGAGGTGTGTGGCTGAAGTTCGGAAAAACGAAGGAACTCAAAACAGTCAAAGCTGGAGAAGCATTGGAAGAAGCATTGTGCTTTGGTTGGATCGACGGTGTGATGAAAAAACTCGATGAGCAGGCGTATATCAAATATTTTGCTCCTCGCCGTAAGAACAGCAAATGGTCTGAGAAAAACAAAAAAATCGTTGCGAAGCTGGAACAACAAGAGTTGATGACTGAACTCGGACGGGAAAAGATCGCTGAGGCGAAGAAAAATGGACAGTGGGACAATGCTGCAAAGCCATCAGCGATTACTGAGGAGCAGATCTTGGAAGTAGCGATACTGTTAAAGGAAAATGCTGAGGCCGCGAGAAATTTTGAAAATATGCCGCCATCAGTTAAAAAGACCTATACGCGAGCCTATCTTGATGCCAAAACGGAGGCTGGACGTGCAAAACGTTTGGCTTGGATGATGGATCGTTTGGAAAAAAATTTAAGACCGATGTAAGCAAAGACGCTGGAATCTCAAGAGGATTCCAGCGTCTTTTTTTGCGGCTTGCTAGTATCAGCGAATATAATTCGACAATTCTTTTTGATAGTCTTGCCAATTTTCTGCGCCGGTATTTAAATAGTGAGCCAGCAAATAACCGATATATGGTCCAGTCGTCAAACCAGAGGAACCTAATCCGCTAGCGACGAGCAGTTGATCATTCAATTGACCGAAAAACGGAGCGAAGTCAGAGGTATATGCGCGAGTTCCGACACGGTAATGAGCAGGAGCCGCTAATAGTTTTTCTGGATCAGCAAGGAAACGACGAGCCCCCTGCGTAAGCTGATCAAAAGCTTCTTGAGTTTCTGCCAAATCCCAAGCGGCGTCATTTTCGTGTGTCGCTCCCAACAAAATTTTTCCATCCAAGAAGGGGATCAAATCCGCTTCGCCGTCCAGCATGGCGACGGGGAAGTCTCCGCTATTTTTAAAGGTCGTTTGGAAAACTAAAAGTTGTCCTTTTTGCGGACGCAAATCTACTTGGTAACCTAAGGGAGTCAGCAGTTCTTTTAAATGCGGACCGACAGTCAAAATAAGTTGATCGAAAGTTTTTTTTGTTTCTCCAGCGATGACGGTTTGAACATTCGCTAACTGAACACGTTGAGAAACAAAGTCCACACCTTTTTCTTCCGCTTTTTTACGCATCCAGAGTAAATAGGCTTTGCCATCTAAACGACCGCCGCCGCTGATTTTTAGAGCGGAGAAAGGTTTTAACAACGGCAGTTCCTGTTGTGTTTGTTCGCCAGACAGTAGGGTGATTTGACCAATTTCTGGGGCTTCCTTTTTTCGTTCTTCCGCTAATGCTAAAAGTTCATCCAATTGTTTTTCTGGACGTAAGAGGAGCGTGCCAGATCGCTGATAGATGGTATGATCCAGATGGAAATCTTGGATCAATTTTGGGAAAAAGGCTGCGCCGTCTTTGGCCAGCCGATACCATTGTTGGTTTCGGCGTTTTGAAAGCCAGGGAGAAATGATTCCGGCACTGGCTTTAGTTGCTTGTCCGGTCGGTTCGTCAAACACTGTTACCTGATATTTTGTTGGGTCTAAATAATTTGCCAGCGTCATACCAATAATGCCGCCGCCAATAATTGCGATTTTTTTCATGGATTGTACTTCCTCTTTCTATTTAAAGAACTTATTTTCCAAAAATCATGAAAATGAGTCCGTTGATCGTTGAAGCTGTTTTTTACCTTTAGATCAGGCCTGCTTATTATTTAAGACTTTGGAGCAGACAAAGTAAAAAGCAACCGAATAGCTTTCCGTTGTTGATTTTGACACACTAGAAACATTTTTTCAATAATTCTGAAATATTTTACTTTACCTGTCGTAGTAATTGTCGTACAATGATTACAACGACAGATGAAGTAATTTCAGGAGGTGGCAAAATGATTTCGAGCGATGGAATTCGCGGCTACAATGATGTCATCATCTTGTCCGTACTGAAGGATGGGGATTCGTATGGTTATGCTGTTTCCCAAAAAATTCGTGATGTGAGTGAAGAAGTCTATATTATCAAGGAGACGACACTCTATTCCGCGTTTAATCGTTTGGAGAAAAATGGCTATATCCGATCTTATCCGGGAGAAGTTACTCATGGAAAAAAGCGAACTTATTATCAGATTACAGATAAAGGTCTAACTTTTTTAGAAGAGAAACGGGATGAGTGGCAGCAAACTAAAAAAGTAGTGAACCGATTTATGAAAGAAGGGTAAAAAATGGATACGATTAAAAATTATGTTGAGACATTGTTTCTCGAATTTCCCAATACGAAAGAAGTGCAACGAGCAAAGCAAGAGATTTTGACGATTATGGAAGATCATTATTTGGCATTATTAGACGAGGGAAAAAGTGAACACGAAGCGATTGGACAGGTTATCAGTGAATTTGGTTCTGTCGACGAATTACGAGAAGAATTAGAATTTGCGACGCGTGAAAAGGAACCAGATAACGCGATTGAAGAAGAAGAAATGATTCAATATTTAATGGGTCGCAAGAGAGACGCAAAGGGCTTGAGCCTAGGAATCAGCGGCTGTTTGTTAGCGGTTGGAACATTGATTGGACTAAGCACACGTGGGGCTGAAATGATGGGCTTTTTACTATTCTTCATTATCATAGCGATCAGTGTCGGGATCATTATTTATAATGGGATGCAATTTTCGAAAAATGGCTTAGCCTTGAATGACCGCTATGTTTCGGTTGATTTAAATAAAGAAGCGCAAAAATTAAAACAAGGGTATCAAAAAAGTTTTCAAGTGAGTTTAGTATTTGGTATTTGTTTGTGTGTATTGAGTGTTTCGCCGATCTTCTTTTTCCAAATGTTTACGTATGCGGAATACGGTATTCCGGTTATGTTCTTCTTTTTGGCAATCGGGGTATTCTTGATTATTTACGGCAGTATCATTTTCAGCAGCTTTGATAAATTTATCAAGGAAAAATATTTTATTGCAGATGAAGATACGCTGGGACCAAATGCAATGCAGGAAAAGTACGGCGATTCAGCACGTACGAAGCATTTGCTGGAACGTGTTTACTGGCCAATTATTGTGATGATTTACTTTAGCTGGTCGTTCTTGACGCATTCATGGGGCTACAGCTGGATGATTTTTGTCATGGCAGGAATCTTTTATAGTGTTTTGGAGGCAATTTTTGTAAAAAAGTAGCATAGCTTTACTTAATGAAACTGTCCTAAGTGTTGAAGGCTTAGGACAGTTTTTTTTTGCTGCTTTTCTCGTCAGATCTTTATGCGTAAATGATTGACAAAAAATCAGAATAAACTTAAACTAAAAGCGAACATATGTTTGTATTTTAGGAGGTGGTTTTGATGAATGTTTACGAAGGAGAGCCCGTTAGAGATATTTTTTGTATGGATTCCAAAAGTTTTTATGCCAGCGTTGAATGTATTGAGCATGGTTGGCATCCGCTAGAAACATTATTAGTCGTAATGAGCGGCGATCGAGAGAACGCAGGATTGGTTCTGGCTGCAAGTCCGAAAGCGAAAGAGGTTTTAGGCATCAGTAATGTCAGTCGCGGCTTTGAAATTCCCAATCATCCTGACCTTAAAATCGTGCCGCCGCGGATGACGCTCTATATTCAATACCACATGCGCATCCAAGAAATTTTTCGTTCGTATATGGCAGAAGAAGATATTCATACATATAGCATCGATGAACAATTTGGTGATTTGACTCACAGCTGGAATTTATTTGGTGCCAGCTCGGCAGAAGTGGGTAAAAAAATTCAGGCTGAAATTATTGATAAGCTTGGTATTTATACGTCGTTGGGGATGGGGGACAATCCTCTATTAGCGAAAATCGCGATGGATAATGAAGCGAAGCATGAGAAAGAGCGCTTTGCTCAATGGCACTATCAGGATGTCCCAGCAAAAATTTGGCCGCTTCGTTTGAGTGATTTTTGCGGAATCGGCAGTCGAATGGAACGCCGGTATCAAATGATGGGGATGAAAACGATGGGAGATTTGGCTCACACAGATCCTTTTGTTTTGAAGAACCATTTTGGTGTAATGGGCATGCAGCATTATATGCATGCTTGGGGAATCGATCGTTCTGTTTTGTCGCAAAAAGATTTGTACCCTACTAAGGAAAAATCGATTGGAAACTCCCAAGTTTTACCGAGAAATTATGCGCATAAGGCGGATATTTTGACCGTTGTGGCTGAAATTTGCGAACAGGTCGCTCAACGTTTGCGCAAGGCGGATGTTTTGGGCGGAACGCTGCATTTGGGAATGGCTTATGCTTATTTCGGCAGCGGAAAGCGCGGCGGTTTTCATCATCAGGTGAAGATTCCGCCAACCCACCAAGCAAGAGAGCTGACGCGTGTTGCATTTTCATTGTTTGAAAAATATTGGGATCATTCGGAAGTGCGAAATATTTCCATTACTGTTTCTTCCTTGCGGCCAGCAGGAAACCTGCAGCTAAATCTGTTTGAAGATCCGCAGCAGACGATCAAAGAAGAGAAAATTGATGAGGTCATTGCGCAAATTCGCAGCCGCTACAAGTTCACGTCGATCGTCCGTGCTCATTCGTTAAATGAAGGAGCAACCGCAATCAAGCGAGCTGGGTTGGTCGGCGGTCATGCGGGCGGAATGGAAGGGATGGATTAATCATGATTTATGATGATGAAAGTGCGGAACAACTATTTATGGACGCCAAGCGGGTGTATCAGGATCGCGGGATGATGAAATGGATCGGGTTTTATTTATCAGATCATACTGCGGTGCTGGATAAAGAGTCCAAAGAACGCAATCGGATTAATGATGAAAAGGAACAAATGACCGTTGAAGAAATCGGCGAGACCCTGCAAAGGGCGTATCTGCAAAATAAGCGGATTGCTATTCAATTGGAGGCTTTGGACAGCGAAGGGAATTTCTTAGATGACCTTGTGGGAAAAATCGTTGGACAACGAGAAGAACGAATATATTTGAACGAGGAGGAACGCGGGATGCTGCATCTGGAGATCGAACAGATCCATCATGTAGAAGTATTGAATCCTAAGAAAATTCTTTCTCAAAAAATCATTAAGTAACGAGAAAAACAAAAAAGCCGCGGCGGGAAGCGTCGCGGCTTTTTGCTTAGAATATTTTGAATTCGTTTAATGGCCAGAAACGCAAGAGCACTTTTCCTTGGATCAATGATTTGTTGACGAAGCCGAAGATGCGGCTGTCTTTGGAAATCAACCGGTTGTCACCTAAAACAAAATACTGATTTTTAGGAACGGTCACATCAAAATCAGTCGTAAAGCTGGTGGCATTTGCTGCCTGTTCTTGGAACGCGGTACTGTAGGAATATTCATCAGCAAGCTTATCTTTTTTGAATTTCTCTTTAAACTCATCCAGATACGGCTCCGCATATTTCTTTCCATTGATCGTTAGAACGTTATCTTTCATCACCACATGATCACCGGGCAGGCCGATAATCCGTTTCACCACATAAAGATTTGTGTCATCAGGTTCTTTCGTCGTAATAATATCTTGCCTCTCTAAATTGGATATTTTAGACGTAATCAATCGTTGTTTGTCATGCAGCGTCGGGTCCATGGAATGGCCTTCGACTCTTACTGGAGAAAAAACAAACATCCTGGCAAGAAAAATTAGTACTATGAGAATGACTACGGGCAGCCATTCTTTGATTTTATTGTTCATAGATTCACCTCATTGCTAGATTTTATCATTCTTCAAAACAAAAAGCTCTTTTCAGCCTCTATCGGATAGAAAAGTCATTTAGGGCTAGAGAATTTGTAGCGTTTATGGGAAACTGAGAACATGAATAATTTATTAGGCTGTCGGTTTTTTTGAGTAAGATCAGAAAATTTAGACATTCCTTAGGTTCAGAGGAATGATCGACAGCGGGATGAAAAATAAAATATATGACTATACAAGGAGTAAGGCAATGATCAAAAATTATCCGGCACCACCGATTCTACCTAAAAATTTTTCTGAAGATTTTTATCTGGAAGACGAAGCCATTATTGAAGAGGTTCACGGCATTGATTTTGACTACAGCTATTTGACTTGTGAAAATCTGGTATTGCGTCGTTCGATCTTAGAAAAAGTCACGATGCAGCGTTCAAAACTGGTTCGCTTTGAGGCTAGTAATGTAATTTTTAAGAATTGCGATTTTTCCAATCTTGAATGGATCGGCGGGAGTTTCCATCAAGTTGTTTTTGAAAACTGCAAATTGACGGGCTGTAATTTTGCGGAGAGCTATTTGCGAGATTGCCAGTTTCAAGACTGTCTGATCAGTTTTGGTTCCTTTAGTGCGACAAACTTGAAAAATGTAGCTTTTGAAAACTGTCAATTAGGCGATAGCGAATTTTTTGAAGTGACTTGGAAGCATCTCTTTTTGAAAAATAATGAGTTGGATAATAGTAATTGGATGCGGACCAACTTGTCTGGCCTGGATTTTACGACCAATCAATTTAGTAAGATCGCTTTTTCGATGGAGCAGCTGAAAGGTTTGAAAGTCGATTCCTATCAAGCGATGATTATCGCGGCAGGTTTGGGCCTGCAAATTGTGGAGGGCTAAAAAATGAAAAAAGAGTCAAAGAAAATTCAAGGAATTCCAGTTATCTGTTGGGGTGAGTCGAGTAAAAAGGTAATCTTGGCCTTTCACGGCGATCAATCCTATAAAGAGGATACTGTGATCCAAATTTTGGCGGAAACAGCAACAAAAAAGGGCTATCAAGTTTGGAGCTTCGACCTGCCAGAACATGGGGATCGAAAAGCGGAGGACTATCCACTGAATCCGCAAAATGTCACAGCAGACGCGGATAAAATACTAGTTGAGATAGGGCGGCAGGCAGAAAGTATTTCATTATTTGGCTGCAGCATCGGGGCCTATTTCGCAATGATGGCTTGTCAAAATAAGAAAATTGATCAAAGCTTTTTCTTGTCGCCAATCGTTGATATGCGAGAATTGATCGAAAATATGTTGAAATGGTCAGGTCTGACACCAGAGGATCTGCAACGAGAAAAACAAATCGAGACACCCTTTAAAACATTGGATTGGGAGTATTACACTTATGTTGCAGCTCATCCGATCAACTGGACGATTCCGACAAAGATTCTTTACGGCGGGAAAGACAATTTGACCACAAGGGCAACTATTGAAAGGTTTTCTGAAGCGCCCCAATGTTCTCTGACGGTTTTCGAAGCAGGGGAGCATTTTTTTCACACACAGGAACAATTAGATTTTTATCAAGCATGGTTGGAAAACAATATATAAAAAATCCATCTAGCTGAATCGGCTAGATGGATTTTTTTTATTTCGCTTTTCGACGGTTAAAAATCAATAAGATACTTGATAGAATCAGCATGCCGATTCCTGCGATAAGATAACTTGGCGTGATTGTTTCACCAGTTTTTGGCAGCTTGCGAGTTGTTGTGTGTGTACCAGCTGCAGCAGGGTTGCCGGGTTTCTTAGTTGAATTGCCGTCTACGATATTTCCAGCAGCATTTGTTGAATCTGTCGTTGTGGATTCAGCGGTTGCGCTAGTATCAGTAGTTGACGTTGAATCACTGCTAGTAGTTGTATCGGTCGTTGGTGCCGTTTCAGCTTTGTAGACGTAAGTTATTGTTTGCGCTTGATCACTAAATTTGCCTTTAGCATTTTTAGGAAGCTGATCTTTGTCTAAGATATACCCCTTGATAGTTGGCTGGTACTTTTCATCAGAAAAATCAAAGGATTCACCAAGTTTACCCGTTTCAACTTGTTTCTTATGGATTTCTTTGCCAGTTGAATCGACGTATTTGATTGTGACAGGTTTTACTTCGGCCTTATCAATGACTGTTACTGTTGCCGTCGCGGTAGCTTGATCGCCCGACCAGCTTCTGTTAGGAACGCGGCTGTAGGAATAGGTAACTTCATATTTTCCGACCTTTTTATTATTGACATCATCAACGGCTTTAACGTCGTCAATCGTAATGGGATTCCCATTGGGATCAGTGCCGCCATCGAAATTATCTTTCGCCGACCATTCATCACCGACAGTGATCGTTGAATCGTGCGCCTTCAGAATAACAGCGTTTCGTTTGTAAACATAGGTAACCGTTTGCGGATCGGCGGTCAACGTACCGATCATATTTGACGGCAATTGATCTTTATCTAAGGAGTATCCAGGAATTTCTAACTGATATTCTTCAGTTGTTGCATCGTAATCCTTATCCACATTGCCAGTGATTTTTTGTTCTGGATGGATTGGATCGCCTGCTTCATCGACATATTTGACGGTCACACCTGGCGACTCGATCGTGTGCTGAACGTCAAACTGATGCAAATAGGTGCCGGACGAAATGGCGTAAAAAGTGAACCTTTCCGGCGTTTGGTAAGTTCCAGCGGGGTTATTCAACCGTGCATTGTACTTAAAGGTTTTCAGCTGATTAAATTCTTCCTGTGTTACACCTGAAACTGTAATTCCTTCATCCGTGATAGCTAAGCGACTGCTCGGCAGCTGTTCGCCGTTGAAATCAAAATACGTTTGACTGTCACTATTGGAAGTACTGAAGGGTGGAATGTAGCCATCAAAATTAACCATTCGATTCGGCATGATTGAAAAGGGAACAAAGATTGTTTGCTGCTCTTCATTATAGTTCAAATTTTTGGCATTGATTGCGGTAGCTGGATCATTCCTGCCAGTGTTTTGTCCAAAGGCTGCTAATTGAGTAAGAGCGGGCATGTGATTGATTGGTTTGAAATCAGTGATTCCGCAAAATTGTACGCGCAGTTCATTGAGCTTGGTCAGTGCAGTGACCGGTTCAATTGTGGTAATCTTCATATTCGATTCGAAAGTTAAGGATTCCAAATCAGTCATTTTAATGATTTTATCGTAAACACTATCCGTGACACTAGTGCCAGATAGATTTAGACGAGTGAGTCCAGCACCGAAATTCGGAACGTTTTGATCCGTGACATTCGATCCCATCAGATAGACTTGCTTCAATTTCGGCAGAGCAGTCAATAACGAGAAATCAGTGATTTGATTATTGGAATTCATATAAAAAAATTCAAGATTTGTAGCTAATTCTAACCCTTTTAAACTAGCGATTGCATTATCAGCATTTTGAATATATAAACTAGTGACTTTTGGCATATCCTCTTGAGTCAAGGTTTCTTTTGTCTTGCCGATGGCCTTTGCGACGATCTGCTGCAAGACTGGATCTGGCATCCAATCTGCTATAGTTGAAGCTCGTGTTTCTGGCATGTTCGTCGTTGAACTTGTTGTTGCTTGCGAACTAGTAACCGAGCTTTCAGTCGTCGAAGGCGTACTAGTTGAAAGTGTGGTATCCGAATTTATGACAGAACTTGCTGTTGAAGGCACAGTGCTGTCTGTTGAATAAGCGGGAGACGACGTATCAGAAGCGGTCGACTGGGTGGGTTCAGCAGTATCAGTCGTTGCTTCCGCCGCACTTTTTAATGGCAGGCCTGAAAAAGTACCTAATACCATAGAGTGGGCAAGTAATATATATAAACTTTTCTTCACAAATATAACTCCTTTATAAATATAATATAGCTAGTAAATAATAAAACTGTTTTTAGTTTTAAACTGTTCAAGTTTTATTTTTTTAATTTATTATTTTGAACATTTTTGTTCATCTTTTAATAAAAAACCTCTAAACTTTTAAAAGTTTAGAGGGAAGAATTTTATTTATAACAGGTTGCCAGGAAAAGATCAGCCGCTTGGTTCATGAAGATTTTTTCACCATGATAAAAGTCATGGATGTTTACTTTAGAAAAACCGATAGTTTTTAATAGGCTGGTCAATTCCGCCGGATCAAAACCGCTGTGAACTTTCGGGTGGCTCACACTGGAATTTTTCATGAAGTCCACGATCAGTAATTTACCGCCGTTGGGTAGAAGCTCAAATAATTCAGTTAAAATTTTTTTCGTATCGGGAATATGCAGCAGTACTAAAGACATCATGATTGTATCAACAGATATTTTGGGTGCTCCGTCTGTAAAGTCGGCATGCAGCACGCGCGCATTGGTCAATCGCTGTTGTTGAATTTTATGTTCGGCAACAGCCAGCATATTTTCAGCGGCGTCGACGAGGATCAATTCTTCTGCTCGGTGAGCTAAGGGTAAACTGACCAGTCCCGTTCCGCTGCCATAATCCATGATTTTTCCGTGAAATTCAGGTTCAATTTCTTTCGTAATAATTTGTGCTAAACTCTTTCGTTCGGCAGTATCGTATCTTTCTGCCATTTTTTCAAAGACATTTTCGGTCATTTCGAGTCGCTCCTTACATGATATCTATCTGGTTGTTATTGTATGATAACCACTCTGGAAAGTGAATTAGAAGCTTCTATTAAGGAAACGTTTAGTCTAGTAAATTTTTCATAAACTGTTTTATAAGCAAAATTAAAGAAATTAGGATTATTTACGAAAGGTTTTGATATTTAATGGCAAAATAAGTAGTATTCGTTGTGAAAGTAAATATAAGTAAACTTGTTAGGTGAGGCTCCTAAACAAACATAGGCTATTGCGCAGAAACGTCGAAAGACGCCAATGTGTAAAATAGGAATTGTCGGATTAAGGCTTTTCATAAAATAGCTAAGAGTAATTTCTTTACGTTGTTTAGTGCTAAAACTCAGACGATGAGATTGTGTGAGACGCCAAACTTGTTAGTTCTTTTTGCTAACGTTTGGTGTCTTTTTTTTGAGGTTATTTACAGTGGACTCTCTCGTCTCGAACAGTTGCTTGATGAAGGGGAGAGATGAACATGATGAAAAGAAAACAGATCGATTGGCTATTGTTGTTGCCCTATTTAGGGACTAGCTTAATCGGTCTTTTAATTGTCTTCAGTGCGAGTTCATACCGCTTAATGGCAGCTGGAGAAAATCCATTGTCGTTATTCAGCAAGCAGGCCATTTTTATGGTGCTCAGCTGGCTGGTCATCGCAGTGATCTATCGCGTCAAAAGCGATGTTTTGCTGAAGGGAAGACCCGTCAAGATTTTATTGGGCATTGGGTTATTCAGTCTGTTGCTGGTAAAAATAAGTGGTGTGAGTATCAATGGCGCTCAAAGATGGGTATCGTTATTCGGCATCCAGTTTCAACCTTCGGAAGTAACGAATGTCGCGTTGATTTTCTACTTGGCTTATTTTTTTCGGAAGAAGCGATCTCGGCACGAGCTGATCACGCCAAGTGTGCTGGTTTTTCTAAGCGGCCTGCTGATCTTATTGCAGCCGAAGGTTACGGGGGCGATCATTCTCTGGATCGTTGCGCTAGTGATTATTACAACGGCTCAGCTTCCGTATCAGCTGACCGTGATCCTCTTTTTGGCTATTTTTCTAGGAATTGCACTGGCAGGAGGGATCATTCTTTTTTTGGGAAGTCATTCTCTTTTGCCTGAACTGTTTGCTCATACCTATGATCGGATTCGCTTGGTTAGAGATCCTTTTTTAGATCCTTATGGCAAAGGATTTCAAATGAGCAATTCCTATTACGCCCTCTATAACGGCGGATTTTTTGGTCGCGGATTGGGCAACAGCATCACTAAAAAGGGCTATCTGCCTGTTGCAGAAACGGATTTTGTGTATTCGATTTTGATCGAGGAGCTCGGTGTGATTGTCGGACTTATTGTGCTGGCGCTGCTCTTTGTGATCGCACTTCGTCTATTTGTTCTGGCTGCCAAAGAACCAAGCCAGCAGGTGAGTTTGGTTTATTTCGGGGTCGGAACCTTATTGCTGATTCAGACGAGTATCAACATTGCGAGTATTCTAGGGCTGATTCCTATGACGGGGGTCCCATTGCCGTTTATCAGTTATGGGGGCACGAGCTACCTGCTGCTCTCAGTGGCCTTAGGCGTCTGCCTAAAATTTTCTTCGGAGGTTCGACCACATGTTGAAACGCTTAAACAATGATTTTAATTATGCTTTGTTTTTACCGATCCTGCTCTTTTATCTGATCAGTATCGGCGTGCAATCAATGGCGGCTGAGCTGGATGGGGTCGATGTAAAAAATGTCGTGACGAAACAAATCATTTTTTGTGTCCTCTCATTGGTCGCGATGATGATAGTCAGTAAAATAAAAACAGCGACTCTATTGAAGTATGCGCCTTTATTTTATGTGCTTTCACTAGGCGTAATGGCACTTTTGTATTGGTTTTATGATCCTGCCATGTATTCTGTGACCAGTACGAAACGCTGGTTGCGCATCGGCAGCTTTTCTTTTCAACCTTCGGAGCTAATGAAGCTGAGTTTTACACTTTTTATGGTGCGGTTGACAGTAGTCAATGAAATGCGCTGTCGGCAGCGAAGTTTGAAAAGCGATCTCTACTTTCTTGGAAAAATCGCGCTTTATAGTTTGCCGACCTTTTTATTGATGTTCATGCAGCGGGATTTTGGAACTAGTCTGGTTTTTATCGCGATTTTAGGTGCCTTGTTTGTTATTTCGGGTGTTCATTGGAAGATCCTTGCTGTGATCACCGGAAGCGGGGCGGCAATTGGAAGCCTGCTGCTGGTTTTAGTATTTAGCAAGTGGGGCAATCAGCTGCTTTATGGGATGCATTTCAAAACCTATCAATTGGATCGTGTTCGAGCTTGGGTCGATCCTTTTCAATACCAAGATTCGATTGCTTACCAGCAGGTTCAAAGTTTGTACGCTATTGGATCAGGCGGGCTGACTGGTCGGGGCGCAGATCAGGCCGCGGTTTATGTACCTGTGCGAGAATCCGACATGATTTTTACGGTGATTGGCGAAAGCTTTGGTTTTATCGGCGGAACGATTGTGATCTTTCTTTATTTCTATCTGTTTTACCAGATTCTTTCGGCCGCGATAAAAACGAATAATAAGGCAAATCTTTACGTGGCGGTGGCCTTCGTTTTTGGCTTGTTGTTTCAAATTTTCGAAAATATCGGAGCCGCGATTGGCGTTTTGCCCTTAACTGGGATTCCTTTGCCGATTTTGAGTCAAGGGGGAACCTCTCTGATTGTTTTAGGCATTGGTTTGGGAGTCATGATGGGGTTCAAAGAAAAAACAAGTTCATTTTGAAAAATAGTGTGGAAGAAACGAGGATAATTATGCGAAAAAAACTATTTATTGCCAGCGGCGGGGCGCTTTTTGGACTGCTGATACTGACAATTGCTGTAACGATGGATGCCCATTGGCTGAAAGGCCTTGATGGCATTTTCATCCAAAATCGATTGCCGAACATTTTTTATTTAACCGCTTTTGCAGGGGCCACAGCAAAATTGGCTACGATCGGTCCAATGATCATTATTTTTAGTATTTTGGCAATCTTTTTATTGCGGGTCCATCAGCGGACTTGGGTGATTTGGCTATTTGGCAATTTATTGTGTGTGAGCGGAGCGGGATTTGTGCTAAAACAATTGATCCAGCGAGCACGTCCCGACCAGCTTCAATATATTGCGCGTTCCTCGTATAGTTTTCCTAGTGGACATTCTGTGCTGATCGCGACGTTTATCTGTTCGGTGATCTTGCTTTATTCCTTTAGTGAGAAAAAAATGCCGGCGCTAGTAAAAATTTTATTAGTCCTGTCATTGATCATCATTACCGGCGGCAGAATTTATTTAGGTGTGCATTACAGCAGTGACGTTTTAGCGGGATTATTCCTTGGTTTCGGTCTGACCTTTGGCAGTGCTGGCCTATTTTATCCCTACTTGAAACCGAATACCATTGGTTTAAGAAGGAGACGAAGAGCGTCAATTTTTTCTTGGCAAAAAATGTTATTAAGCGGTTTGGCATTTTTAGTGGTGCTGGTTTCAGGTATAAGTGTTTTTGCACTAAAGTTTTATCACAGTTCGCAAAAAATGGCGGATTCCATGTATGCACCGGTTGAACGAAAAAATAAACTAAAATCTCCGGAAGCTTCAGAACCTATGAGTATTTTAATTTTAGGGATCGCCAATGACGCAAAACGAAAAACAGATTTTCGGGCAAATACGATTATGGTGGCGACCTTGAATAATCAAACAAAGAAAACCACTTTGGTGAGTATTCCGCGGGATTCCTTCGTGGAGATTGTTGGCGCGGATTATCAGGATAAAATCAACCACGCTCATTCAATCGGCGGACCTGAGATGATTATGGACACTGTTGAAAAATTCTTGGACATACCGATCCATCACTATGTATCCGTAAATATGGATGGATTACAGACATTGGTTGACGCGGTTGGTGGCGTAACGGTCGATAATGATTTTGCATTTTCGGCGGAGGGAATCGATTATCCTAAGGGCAAACAGCATTTGAATGGCTGGGAGGCGTTGCAGTATTCTCGTATGCGATACGAAGACCCAACCGGAGATTATGGTCGCCAAGGCAGACAGCGTGAGGTCATGGAACTGCTGATTGCTAAAATGCTGTCGACTAAAAGTTTGTTTAGCTACCAAAAGATTTTGGACGGAATCGGCGAGAACGGCAAGACTGATTTGACGTTTGATCAAATGCAAAAAATCATGACAGGTTATCATTCTTGTCTCACAAAAATCGATAGTCAGCAGGTTCAAGGCGAAGGGTTCACTGGCGATGGAATAACCGGACAAGACGGGATATCTTATCAGCGAATTCCACAGGAAGAGGTGGATCGTGTAGAGACGATCCTGCATAAACAATTGAATGTAGCAAAAAATTAGCAGGTAATTGATGAGAACTGTTTATCAAAGCCGTCAATGTTTGATTAAATCATTCAGTGGAATAATTAATCCAACCGCTAAATAATCTGACTATTTACAAAGTTGCGCTATAATGGCAACAGAAAGGGCGGGAAGTTATGCTTAGTCAGATAGGGTTATTATTAGTGACCGGTGTATTGGCCGGTATTTTAGGATCGATCTTAGGGATCGGCGGAGGAATTATTTTGACGCCTTTTTTGACGTTGATTATGGGCCTGGATATCAAATATGCAATTGCCGCAAGTATTGTTTGCGTCATTGCGACGAGTTCAGGCGCGACGATCGCTTATTTGAAAGACGACATGCTGAATCTGCGTGTGGCGATGTTTTTGGAAATCGCGACGACAATCGGAGCGATTGTTGGGGCGCTGCTTTCAGGGGTGGTGCCGACCGGTTTTCTATTTATCTTATTCGGCGGATTTTTACTTTTTTCAGTCAGCAATATGATCCAAAAATTACGCGGGAAAGCGAATAAGCAAGTTAAAAAGGCAACAGAGGATTCGCTGGCAGATAAATTGAAACTGAATGGTTCTTACTATGATAAAGTTTTAGAGGAGCAGATCGATTATCAAGTCGAAAAAGTACCGGGTGGTTTTGCGATGATGTTTGGTGCAGGGATCGCCTCGGGGCTGCTGGGAATCGGTAGTGGGGTATTCAAAGTGACGGCAATGGACACAATCATGAAAATGCCGTTGAAGCCTTCAAGTGCCACCAGTAATTTAATGATGGGGGTCACCGCAGCGGCTTCTGCGACGGTCTACTTTTTCAGCGGAGCGATCTTACCGCAAATTGCGGCACCTCTAGCTTTAGGTGTTTTAGTCGGCGCAGCGATTGGCTCCCGGATTATGCAGCGCTTGAAACCAATTGTTATTCGACTGATTTTTATTCCGATTTTATTGTTTATGGGAATTCAAATGGTACTGCGCGGATTCGGGGTGATAATCTAATGGAAGACAAAGAAAAAGCAGAGATTCTGAAAATCGAACGGTCGATCGGCTATATTTTGCGGATTGGCGTGATTGTTTCGGCGACGATTATTCTGATTGGTATGATTTTATTGTTCTTTCAACCAAGCACAGCGCAAGCACCGAATAGTTTGCCGCTGATTTTTCAAGGCTTGATGCAATTGGACGGGCAAGCCTTCATCATGTTGGGACTTTTTTGTCTGATTCTAACGCCAGTCTTGCGAGTAGTCGTATCCATCTTCGCTTTTGCGAAAGAAAAAGACTATTTATATGTGGCGATCACGATCATCGTACTGGTTATTCTGATTATCGGTATGAGTCTGGGATTAGTCGAAAAATAATTTTATAAATAAAAAAAACGACCAAACAAATTGTTGGTCGTTTTTTTAGTATCAGCTTTTGCGTAATAAAATTTGACTCGTCAAGCGTTCAAGTTTTTCTTTTGTGTCAAAATAGTTATCCGGTAATTTGCGAATATCTTTGAGGGCCTGTTCGGTATATTCTGCCGCCAATTGCTGAGCGTAGGTCACGCCGCCTAATTGATGAACCAGTCGTTGAACTTGCCGGGTGTCTTCGTCAGTCATATTCTTTTTCTTTTCCAAGTAAGGCCGCAGCAGTTGATTGTCTTGATTAAGAGCATAAATCAAAGGGAGTGAATAGACTCCTTGCCGCACATCTTCTAAAACGGGTTTACCGAGCATCGCGGCATCGGCCTGATAATCCAGCAGATCATCCATTATTTGAAAAGCGATACCGATATTGTGTCCGATGGTCCCGGCTTTCTTTGCGAAACGTTCGCTATTGCCGCTTTCAAAAGCACCGACAAAACAACTCAAGGCGAACAGCTCCGCGGTCTTGCCTGAGATATTTTCCAAATACTCATCAATCGTTTGATCAAGTTTGTAGCGATCATCCATCTGACCGAGTTCGCCGTCTAAAATTTTCTCCATGCTGCGAGAATTCAGCTGCAGACTTTTTAATGAAGTCGCGTAATCGGATAATAACTTGAAACAGCAAATAAATAAGTAATCTCCCGCATAAACAGCGGTGTCATTGCCAAAAGCGGAACGAATCGTCGGCAGACCGCGGCGCAATTCAGATTCATCAACGATATCGTCATGAATCAAGGTAGCGGTATGCAGCATTTCGATGGAAGCCGCTAGCGAAGTGGCTCTTTTTTCGTCTTGATCGGCTCCGAATTGCGCGAATAATAGCTGATAGGCCGGGCGTAAAAGTTTTCCGCCAGCATGGATCATGTCCAAAACGGCCGACTCAACGTTTTTATTTTTTAATTTGACAACATTTTCCATTAATTGCAGTGTGGTAGTTAATTGTTTAGCAAGATCAGGATAGTCTTGCCACATAGGATGAAGTTTCATTTCGGATAGCCTCCTGATCCTTATTTAGATTTCTTTGTCAGTTCATAATCCAGCTGGAACTTTTGCAGCGCCCGTACATGAACCAGCAGGTAATTTCCTGCAATACCGATCACGATTCCCGCAAGAATGCCAAAGAAAGACATGACAGGCAAGTAGAGCATGACTGTCCAGGATTGCGCAATCCAGCTAGCGACTAAGAGTTGACCGACATTATGAAGAAAACCGCCGGCCGCGCTAATCCCTATGATGCTGACGCGCTTAGGCCCAAGGCTTTTAACTAAAAGCATTCCAAAATAGCTCAGCATTGAACCGCTCATACTATATAAAAATGTCGAGATGGTCCCGCCTAAAAGGGTCGTCAAAATCAGACGCATCCAAATTAAGCGAAAGCTGTCTCTTTTTGGCATCGTAAAGAGGGCCACGATCGTAATCAGATTGGCGAGTCCGAGTTTTGCACCTGGCGCAAAGGCGAAAGGCGATGGAAACATATTCTCGATTAAACCCAGGATAACCCCTTGGGCCACTAAGAGTGCTATGTAAATCAACTTTTGTGTTTTATTCATAATGAAAGCAGCTAATAAATGACACTGCCGGGTTCCCCTCCGTCTGAGGATTTTATTTCGATTAATAATTTATGCGGCAGACAAACAATCGTTTCGCCAGACTGATCGATCCATCCGCGTCGTACACAGATTTGATCGCCGCAATCCGCTTCCTTAATACGAATTCGTTTGCCTTTGACTTCGATTAAATTATAGTCGCCATCTACGTCTTCGTAGCGATAGGTATAGGCCTGAGAGCTGTCCGTGAGATCGAAGGTTTTGATTTTCTTCCCGTCGACTGAAAGAACCGCCTCTTGTGTAGGGCTAGTCGCACGATTGAGACTGAAGACCACAACTGGAGCAAAGGAGAGTAGAACTAGGATTAAAACGATAATGCCGTCCCATGGCCGCAGCAGGCTATTCTTTGCGAAATCCTTCAGTTTCAATACTTCCACTCCTTTTTCTTGATATCTAGCTAAGCGAACGAGTTAATGAAGCTTTCCTTATCATAACATAAAGAAAGTTCTAAAGAGGATAGGTAAGCCCCTTAGAACTTTCTTTTACTAGTGATAAAAATTAGTTCGAACTGTTTTTTCCGTAAATCGATCTTGGCGCTCCATACCACCATTTGCCAGCGGTACGCTGAATCCAAGGAATCACCCAGCGATCAAGTCCCAGAGCACGACCTGAACCGTTCATCAAAGCAAAAGCAACGGGTACGAACCAAATGTTCACCCAGTAGAACATGCCTGATAGACAGAAGGCGATAACTAAACCGATCGTAGCAGCATTGGCTAACCAAGTAAATAGGCCAAAAATCAAGGCCAACGCGATTCCGATTTCAACAAAGGTCATGAATTTTTGCATGAATAAAGCAACATCTTTATTCGGCATCATGAATTCCATGATTTTTGCGAACCAGTGAGGCATTTTTTCAAAGACCGGCATTGGATTTTCACCAAAGGTATAGTTGAAACCAAAATGTGTTGCTTGCGTAGCGGTAGCGGCTACAGCATCCGTTGCTCCGCCAGCAGCGCCAGTTGCCGCCGTCGTTGCTTCGGCTGCATGAGCCCCCGCCGCAGATGCACCCGTTGTGACTTGTTCTTGCAGCCAAGGGAAAGGGAAGACGACTTTATCAGTAAACCATGAGCCGCTGCCAAACCAAGAGCTTGGATTCAAATAACTGCCATCGCCAACCACTTTTTTCGAGGCTTCGATCAGCCACATTGAACCGTAGAAGACACGTAATGGAACGCTCCACAAAACGTTTCCGTAACGAGAAGAGTGTCCGCGTGTCACATTGCGATCGTTTTTGATATGGAAGAATTCGTGCATCATGTATTGGAACATATAATAGCCAGAACGCATATCAAAGAAGTATTTCAAATTGACGATGTGTTTCATCACGATTGCCATGAAGCCGGCCAAGTGAACTTTGTCCATTAAGTTGGCAACACCCCATTTAGAACCGATAGAAACCATAAATCCTTGGTAGTTGCTCTTGAACTCATGCTTTTGCGTATTTTTGATTTTTGCGACAATATTTGCTGCGGCAGTGTGAGCCGTTTGTTCCGCAGCTTGAACGATTTGCGGCGTTGGTTTGCCATCGCCATTTTCTTCGTAATGGACTAAATCACCAACAATGTAGATATCTTTGTCTTCGTAACCCTTAGCCTGCATGTATTCATTCGCGTACAGACGCTGACCGCGTGCAGATTCTAATCCGAAGTCGGCTGCATCAGTCGTACCCTTAACACCAGCAGTCCAAATCAACGTGTTCGTTGGAATTTGCGAACCGTCTTTTAAGACGATATGATCTGCGGTTACTTGTGTGATGGGAGATCCTTTTGTCAGCTGGATGCCTTTTTTCATCATGAAGCGTTCGGCTTTTTCGGCATCTTTGCGATCTAGCATATTCAAAATAGTCGGAAGGGCTTCCACGACCATTAAAGAAAACTCTTCAGGACGCAACTTATGTTCCTTCGCCAGAACATCTTTCCATTCCATCAATTCACCGATCATTTCGATTCCAGTGAAGCCAGAACCGCAGACGACAAAGGTCAGCATCGCACGGCGAATCGCTTCATCTGGTTCAAGCGCCGCCTTAGCTACGGTATCTTCGATATGTTTTCTGATCTTGATCGCATCTTCCATCGACCATAAGGTAAATCCGTGTTCCTTAACACCGGGAGTACCGAAATCGTTAGGTTCGCCGCCCATACCGATGATCAATTGATCAAAAGGATACTTTCCTAATTTGGTTTTGACGATTTTTTTCTCTTTATCGATGCCGATAACCGTATCCGTTACGAGTGAAACGTTTTTCTTTCGTGCAAATAGACGCTGTAGGTCATATTGCACAGCTTCGGGTTCAACCCGTCCACCAGCCACTTCGTGTAATTCGGTCATCATTGTATGGTAAGAGTGACGATCGATCAAGGTGATCTCAACGTCGTCTTTTTTTAACTTTTTGGCCATGAATTTCGTTGCTGCAACACCTGCATACCCTGCACCCACAACGACAATCTTCTGTTTCGCCATTTGATTTAGAATGATTCTTGTTTAATGAATCACAAAAAAAGAAAAAGGTGGAGTTAAATCATGAAAATGAAAAAAATAGTATCCGGGTTTGCGGTTGTGGCATTTTCAACAGTGGCTTTAGCAGCTTGTGGCGGAAATAATGACAAGGAAGCCTCATCAAGTTCTTCAGCGAGCTCTTCTGAAGCAGTCAAGCCAGCAGAAAAAGAAGCGGGCGGCGATTTAAAAGACGGCACTTATAAATTAGAAGAAAAGAATTACGATCACGGTTATCGGGTTGTTTTTGATATGACGGTTAAAGACGGAAAAATTACGAAATCAAATTATGATTACCTGAATGAAGATGGGAAATCTAAACAAAAAGATGCTGAATACGAAAAAAGCATGAAAGAAAAAACCAAAACTGGTCCAAAAGAATACATTCCAGCATTGAATAAATCATTAGAACAAACGCAAAATCCAGATGCAGTAGAAGTTGTTACGGGTGCAACGCATTCAAGTGAAAACTTCAAAAATTACTCACAACAATTAGTTCAAGCTGCTCAAGCAGGCGATACGAACACGATTGAAATCGACAACGGCGCAGCATTGAAAGACGGTACGTATAAATTAGAAGAAAAGAACTATTCTAACGGCTACCGCACAGTGTTTAGCTTGACTGTTGCTGGCGGAAAAATCACTGAATCTAACTTCGACATGATCGACAAAGATGGTAAATCTAAAAAAGATGACGCGGATTATGAAAAGAACATGAAGGCTAAAAGCGGTGTAGGTCCAAAAGAATACATTGAACAATTAAACAAAGGCTTAGTTGAAAAAGGTGCTCCTGCTGACGTTGAAGTTGTGACAGGTGCGACTCATTCTTCACACGCATTCCAAACGTATGCTGCACAATTAGTGAACGCAGCTGAAAAAGGAAACACTACTGCCATTCAAGTGGACAATATCGTAACTAAAAAATAATTCCGGTACATGACGGAATGTTTGAAGGGTTTGTGGCAGATCAGTCACAGACCCTTTTTGTCAAGGATGCGTTATTAGTCTGATCATACAGCAGGTCTACTATTTAAAAAATCGGCGTGGTAAAGTTGTCAGAAAAACGCTATGATAAGGTGAAAAAAATATTGAATAGATAAAGGAAGTAGTTACGTGAAGAAGCGCATACTAGTATTATTTTTTGGTTTAATTGCAATCATTTTAACGGCTTGCGGCAGCAGTCAACCGAAAATAAACGAAAAGCCTTATGAAGATAAACAGTTTTTAATGGGTACATATGTCCAAATTCGTATTTACGATGATGGCAAGAAGAGCGCGTTGAAGCCGGCCTTTAATCGAGTGAAGGAATTGGCTGATAAGATCACCGTTAACCAAGAGGGGTCAGAAATCGATGAAATCAATAAACAGGCAGGGATAAAACCCGTCAAAGTAACAAATGATATGTACTATTTATTGAAGGAAGCTTATAAATATAGTCAGGATTCCAAAGGCGGCTTCGATATGGCGATCGGTTCGATTACATCATTATGGCGAATTGGTTTTCCTGATGCCCGTAAACCGGCACAAAGTGAGATTGATCAGGCCTTGAAATTGGTGAATTATCATGACGTGGAATTTAATGACGCTGAAAAGACGGTCTATTTGAAACAAGCAGGGATGAAATTAGATTTGGGCGCGATTGCTAAAGGCTACATTACCGATGAAGTCGTGAAAGTCTTGAAAGAAAATGATGTAACGACCGCGATTATTGACCTTGGCGGAAATGTTTTTGTGATGGGACACAGTCCCCGCGGTGATCAAGATGAAGACTGGACTGTAGGAATTCAAGATCCAAATCAAGCACGTAACGTGGTGTTGGGAAGTGTTCCTGAGAGCAATATGTCGTTAGTAACTTCGGGGATTTATGAACGTTACTTGGAAGCAGATGGAAAGACGTATCATCATCTGTTTAATCCAAAGACCGGTTATCCCTTCGACAATGACATCGCCGGCGTAACGATCGTCTCTAAAAAATCGATCGATGGCGACGGACTGTCCACCGCAGTCTTTTCAATGGGAGTCAAAGACGGCTTGAAATATGTCGAAGAGTTGAAGGACACGGAGGCGATCTTTGTCACGCGTGACGATAAAGTGTATGTAACTTCTGGTTTGAAGGATCGTTTTGAATTGAACAAAGAAGCGGGTTACAAAATGGGCAACGATAAGGATTTGAAATAGGGAGCATGCCATGACAAGAAAAAGTTTTTTTGACTTAGTAGAGATCCGAACCAAGTTGGCGAGTCTATTTCCATTTGTGATCGCGGTATTGTTTACCAACACATATTTTCATTCCTTTCATTGGGGCAAGACCTTGTTCTTCTTTTTTGGAATGATCGCTTTTGACATGGCGACGACTGCAATCAACAATTATATGGATTTCCGCAAAGCACATTCTAAGGAATATAAGTATCAAGAAAATATCATCGGCAAAGATCAGCTGTCTGAAAAAACAGTCGTGATGATCATTTTCGGTCTGATCGGTTTCGCCGCCGTTGTTGGACTTACGTTAGCGATCCAAACGGGCTGGCTGCTGCTGGTTATGGGCTGTGCTTGTTGTTTCATCGGTGTATTCTATACATTTGGTCCAATCCCGTTATCACGTATGCCTTTAGGTGAAGTGTTCAGCGGTGTGACGATGGGCTTAGGGATATTTGCGATCACGATTTATTTGAACACGTACGATCAAAAGCTCTTTTATATGGATTTAGACTTTAATCGTTTTGCGATTACCGGCAGTACGACGGCTGCACTTGCGGTAGTTTGGGCATCGCTGCCGTTGATTGCGACGATTGCTAATATCATGCTGGCGAATAATATCTGTGATTTGGATCAGGATATCGCGAATCATCGGTATACCTTGCCTTTTTACCTAGGCAAAAAGAATGCCGTGATTTTATTCAATGGCTTGATGTACAGTTCGTATCTGGCAATTGCCATCGGTTGGATCGCTGGAATCTATCAATGGCCGATTTTATTAGTTTTCTTGAGTCTATTAAAAGTCTATCCGCAAACAAAAGCTTTTACGAAAGAGCAGATTAAGAGTAAAACGTTTGCGATGTCGATTAAGAATTTAGTCACATTCAATGGCTGTTACGCACTAGGGCTGTTGGTCACGTTGCTTTGGCAATCTTTCAGTTAATTAAAAGTCTCGCTGCCACCTAGATTTTTAGGTGGTGGTAGGATTTATGGACAGAAATAGGAAATTTTGCAGGTTGGGGGTTCAATATGGAAGACACTAAGCGGCTAAGGGCAGCGCAGAATAAAATGACCAAGGAAAATTTCTTTGAACTTGTGCAAATACGCACAAAATTTGCTGGGATATTTCCTTTTGTGATCGCCGTACTATTTACGAATACGTATTTCCACTCGTTTCATCCGGGGAAAACACTGGTCTTCTTTTTCGGAATGTTTGCCTTTGATTTAGCCATCACCGCCATCAATAATTATATGGATTTTCAAAAGGCGCACTCTGAAAAATATAAATATGAAGAGAATGTCATTGGTCGAGAAAACCTATCGGAGAAACAAATTCAGCGTCTGATTTTCGGACTGGTTGGTTTTTCAGCAATCGTGGGGATTGTCTTGGTTATTCAAACTGGCTGGCTGCTTTTGCCAATGGGGGCGGCGTGTTTCTTTGTCGGCATATTTTATACGTATGGTCCGATCCCGCTTTCTCGCATGCCGTTGGGGGAGATTTTCAGCGGAGTAACGGAAGGCTTAGGGATTTTTGCGATTACGATTTACTTGAATACCTACGACCAGCGGCTCTTTTTTATGGATTTGGATTTCAACCACTTTGCAGTGACAGGAGATACGATGGCTGTGATCGCGGTTATTTGGGCAGCATTGCCCTTGATGCTGACGATCGCGAATATCATGTTGGCAAATAATCTGTGTGACCTAGAGCAGGATGTTCAAAACCAGCGCTATACCTTGCCATTTTATATTGGGCGCGAGTGGGGTGTTCGGTTGTTTAACGGATTGATGTACAGCTGCTATGCGGCAATTATCATTGGCTGGATTGGCGGAATTTATCAATGGCCGATCTTACTAACGTTTATTAGTCTGCTAAAAGTTTTTCCGCAAACGCAGATTTTTACTAAAGAGCAGATCAAAAGCAAAACATTTCCAATGGCCGTTGAAAATCTGATCGTATTTAATAGCTGCTATGCAGTTGGACTTTTAGCTACGATGATTTTGCAACTTATATAATAGAAGAAAGGCGGCAGTGATCAAAAATCACTGCCGCCTTTCTTACCCTAATTGTATCAAAAAGACAATCAAACTAAGCAACCCAAAACTTGTAACGATCGCGAATAGAATTTTGTCTCGTTTCGTCGTGAAGACGGGGCGATGATAGGTGTGGCTGTTCCAAAACCAAAAGACAAAACCGAGCGCATAGATTCCGATACAGTAGAGCAAGTTCAGAATCCCTGATGAATACAACATATAGATCCCGTAAATAATTCCGCCAACGGCTAAAAATTGCTGACTCTTATGTTGTTTGCCTTTGGCGACCTGCCATAAGAAGGCGGCAGATAAAACATAAGGAACAAGAACCATCGTCGTTGCGGTATCAGTCACGGACTGAAAAGCGTCCATCGCCCAGCGAGATATCAAAAAGACGATCTGCATAATGACGCCATTAAGGACTAAGGCGTTTACCGGCGCATTTTGTTTGTTGGCCTTTCCTAAGAAAGCCGGAAACATCTTGTCTTGTGCAGCATCAAAAGAAATTTCCGCTGCTAAGATAGTCCAGGAAATCCAAGCACCCAAGACTGAAATGATCACACCAATATTGATCATTTGCCCGGCCCAAGCGCCAGTTGATGCTCGCAGAACCCCGCTTAATGAAGGGCTAGGCAAGTTTGCCAGCTGTTCTTGCGGCAACGAACCAAAGCTAAGCATGACGATCAATACATAGATCGCCAGTGTTACACTGTAGCCGATCAAGGTTGCCCGACCGACATCGCGGGCACGTTTTGCCCGACCAGATAGGACAACGGCACCTTCAATCCCGACGAAAACCCACATTGTTTGCAGCATTGCGTGGCGAATTTGGGTAGGAATGCTGCCTAATTTTTGCCCGTTCATCATCATATTTTTAGCGAAAACATCCATTGAAAAGGTCTGATACTTAAAATGAACAAATAAAAGAAAAATTGCTAATAAAATTGGAACCACTTTTGCACTTGTCGCAATCGTGTTTAAAATACTAGCCGTTCGAATGCCGCGAGCGACTAAGAAAATGACGCCCCAGATCATAAAGGTTCCTAAAAATAATCCGATCCGACCACCTGAACCACCAATCGCCGGAATAAACTTGCTTAATGCATCTAGAAATAAGATGACAAAAGAGACATTTCCGATAATATTACTCAGCCAATAGCCCCAAGCGGAGTTAAAGCCGATATAATCACCAAAACCATCTTTAGCATAATAATAAATTCCGCCGATGATCTCGGGCTCCTCTCTCGAAAGAGTTTGAAAAACTTTCGCGATAAAGAATACACCGATTCCGGTAATCAGCCAGGCTAATAATGAAGCGATAACACCGGCGGATTGCGAAATACTGCTGGGCAGATTAAAAACGCCGCCCCCCAGCATCGAGCCGATGACGATCATACTCAAGCCCAATAAACTCATTTCCTTTGTGTGATTATCGGGCGTTTGATTCTGTTCCATAAATACCCTCCTATAGAAACACTGTTTCTATTCAAGCATATTTCACTAAAAATAACCAGAAGGAAGAGGTGAAACTACGCGCTTTTAACTTAGAGAATCGCCACTTATTTTTAATCAAATTTTCCGTTTCCGTTATTCATTGATTGTTAGAAAAACTTGGTTAAAACAACCTGCTACCGATTGAGTTGTCTCGTTTTATCAAATTGAGTGATTCATCTGTTATTGTTGCCATCACTATGTCAACTAAGGTAGATATGAGTAGAAGCCTTGAATTAATAATAGGCGGATGATTATCTAAAGATTTGTTTGCGTCTTTTTTAGATAGGGTGTTTTTTTATTTAACAGAGTGATAGAATTGAACCAGCAAGGAGGTCCAAGATGATTGAAATTCGAGTAGCAACACGTGCAGATGCGTCTGCACTAGCAGCGATTTATGCACCATACGTTAAAGAAACCACCATTACGTTTGATTATGATGTACCTAGTGAAGCGGATTTTGTTCAGAAAATAGAGGAAACGGTTACTGCTTATCCTTATTTTGTGGCAGAGGATGATGGCGTAATTTTAGGTTACGCTTATGCCCACGCTTATAAAGAGCGGGCCGCCTATGATTGGGCAGTGGAGGTGAGCGTCTATGTTGATCGCGATAAACGCGGCAATGGCGCCGGAAAATTATTGTATCAGGCCTTAGAAGATGCCTTGAGAAAACAAAACATAGCGATTTTAACCGCATGTATTACTGGTGGAAATCAAGGAAGTATCCATTTCCACGAGAAGCTTGGCTATCAAAAAGTCGCTCAGTTTCCTAAAATCGGCTACAAATTTGAAAAATGGCTGGATGTCATTTGGCTGGAAAAATTCTTAACTGAGGTTGAAGGGGATCTGCCGCCTTTTATCCCTTTTTCTAAATTATGAAGCTAAAAGAACGGTTTCCGTTTATCGCAACGACCAAAGGAAAAGTTTTTGTCGGTTTTGTGGCCTTGGCTATAATTTTTAGACTCGTCATCGCGGCGGAAATGCCGGTCAAAATTTATATGCAGGCGGGGTATGACGATGCGCTTTCGATCAACCAAGCATTGACTATTCTTGCCGGAAAGTGGCTAGGGGCTTACAATGCCGGAACGCTGACCAAGGGATTATCCTTTACCTTCTTTTTGATTGCTAATCACTTTTCGCAGCTTTCTTATCCGTTGTTTTTGTGTCTATTCAACATTGGGGCGGCCTTTGCTATAGTCAGAGCATTGACTCCCTTGATCAGAAACAGCTATCTAAGTGGTTTGAGCTTTCTATTTCTCATTTTTTCCCCCGCGACGTTGGCTTCGGAATTTTCGCTGCGGGTTTACCGGAACAGTTTAGTTTTTGCGGCTGTACTATTTGTTTTAGCAGGAGTACTCGGCCTTTATTTACGCAGAAAAGATACGATTAAGCGGCGGCTTCCATGGTCAATTGTGCTGATGATCGCTTTTCCGTTCTTTTGGTTTTTGCGGGAGGATTCCATTTGGCTAGTGCCACTTTATCTGGTGGCGACGATTTGTACACTTTTTGGGATCATCGTACAGGATCGTCGGCTAGGGACAACTTTTAAAGAAAAATGTCGTAATTTTGGACGTTCATTGAAGGCGGCGAGTAAGAAGAAAATAGGTATGAATATTTTGCTGTTGCTCGCACCTGTGCTGTTAACGTTAGGAGAGTCATTGGTGATCTCCAAAATCAATGAGGAGCATTATGGGATCTTTACCACTAATGATCGTACGAAGACATCCTTTGCTAAGCTGACGGAAAATTTGATTCAAATCGACAACAGCAAGTATGATTCCCGATCAATTGCTGAAAACAGCGGTATCTGGGTCTCAAAGAAAACCTTAGCTCAGGCACAAAAGGTATCACCAACGCTGGCCAAATACCATGAGGGTATTAATTGGATGGTGAAGGATTCCATTTGGCCTGAATCTTGGCCAGTTGAAAATGGAGAGTTACCGGGAGATATGTTTGTCTGGGGGCTGAGAGAAATGTTCCAACGGGCAGGATTGTATAAAGACGGTCGGGAAAACGAAAAAGTTTTCAAAAAAATCAATCAGGAATTAGAAAAAGGCTTCGAGACTGGTCAATTGACTAAGAAAAAAATGCTGTTTGTTTCGAAGCAGAGTAATGGAAAAAAACTGGAAGATCTAGGGAAAGTACTCAATTATATGGGTGCCGGTGGCATCGAGACAATCCTTTATAAGAGCTATCGAACAGATTATGGCGGTTCAATCTTTGTCGCCAACCAACCTGCGCAGGTCATTCTGAATTTGATTAATGTCAAGTCAGTCTCGACTATCAAAAAAGGAATGGAAGCTGAAGCGAAGCGAACAAAACCTTTGGTGCGGATTATTAACGGCCTTATTTGGCTATATCGGATCCTATCGCCGATTCTCTTGCTTATCAGTTTAGGCGCCATATTGAAGTTTATTATGATCTATTTCAAAAAGAACGAGACGCGAACCATTTTGGCTGACTATTTGATTATTTTCCTAGGATTGTTGCTGACGTATACCGTCTATCTCTTCGGCGTTTCATGGTTTGCTACCTGGGCGCCGGGCGGAAAAGGCTTGTTCATGTTTTTCTACACAGGAGCAGGTGTTCCTTTGCTGCAAGTGGTCGAGATACTAGGCATCGCATTGGTCGTAAGAAATGTCAGAGGAAAATTATTCGAAAGCACAGCTGAAATAAATTAGATCCAGCTAACCATATTCTAATTAAATTCAATAAGAATTGTTACGTTCCTATACCAATGGTTTGCTATCCTTGCATTGTAAAAGTGAGGAGGGCCCTAATAGCACAATGAAACCAGAGAGGAACACTTCGAAAAACGAAGTAAAAACCACCGACTTTCTATTAGAAATGTTGGCGTTGTTCATTCTAATTTTCTTAACTATTTATGCCATTAGAACCGGGAAGATTTTTTAAAAAAGAAAATATGTATTAGCTGTTCGGTTATTAGAAAAAGCAAAGACCTTGATTTCAAGGGCTTTGCTTTTTTGATTTTATTCAAATCTACAATATTTCTCATAGCGGAATTTAATTACGATGTCAGGTTGTAGTGTGGAGTTAATTAATTATGGCTGAATCCCATATTTTGAGATTCCCAATTGAACTTCTCCAGAAGTCTTGTGTGTGGTGGTTCGTAAAGCTTCTTCCTCAGACATTCCATTTCGTACTTTCCAAGCGACAGGAGACATCCCATACTTATTAACAAAATCTGTTAATGATAAATTGTCAGCGTCTTGTTGAGCAGATGATTGTTGATTTTCAACAGCAGGTTCTGGCGTTTGTGGAGAGTAAGTTGGTGCGCTTCCGTTAGCAAAATCACTAGCCTCCTGTTCGGTTGCGCCTTTTTCAATCGCTTCTTGATATCTGGCATCCCTGATATTTGCATTATGGTCACCGTAGCCAGTTCCTTGTGGCATAGAAGGTTGGGTGCTGTTATTGACAGATGCATTATTACTGTCTGTTGTCGAAGAAGTGCTTGAATGCGTAGTATTAGTAAAGTTTGTATGTGTAAGAGTTAAACCAGCGGAATCAACGTACTTTTGTACAAGATCTTGCGACAAGTCACCATTAAATTGCATTAAAATTTTTTTCTTTTCATTCGTTGCAGTATATGAAAAAGCGATTGCTGACTCTTTACCTAAATCATCATAATAGGTTTTAGTTTTATTTAAATCTTTAGTATTGTCAAAAGAGAAAATTCGAGCATTCATATATTCATTTTCATCGTCCTTTTGAATACCGAAAATATAAGCCTCTTTAGCGGACATAGGAGCCATTCCAAAGTCATCTTTTGTCATAGATTTAGAGGCTTCTACAGTTAGCCCATCTATTTTGAATTTGTTAATAATTGCTTCTAAGTTTTCTGTTGCCTTTTTCTGTCTTGAACTGCTAGTTGTTAATTTTGCCCTTGTCGAATCCGTTGATTCTGCTTTTTTATTAGTTGAACAGGCGGAAAGGACAAGGACAGAGCATACCAATAATACGATGTTAAACTTTTTCATTGCTAATCTCCTTCAAAGTTTTTCAATAGCACATTTTTGTATCAATTTCCAAATAACCATTGGATCGATTCTCTATAGTGTTTATTATATCGGAAAAAAACTCCTGTCACGAAAAAAAGTTTATCTAACACATAGAGTAGAGTGATGTGTTATGAACAGAATTAGTAGACCTGCTATATGATTAGGGCAGAAAGATTATTAATAAATAAATGATATACCCTGATTGGCTTTTATCATTAGAAAAGAAAAAAATTTTTTCAAAAACAAAAAAAGAGAACTTGCGAATTCTGCAAGTTCTCTTCGTCATTAGCGGGTAAATTCTTCCAAGGTCTTCATTTTTTGAATCACTAGGTCTGGAGTGATCGTTTCTTTCATGAGATGGATCATCTCGCCGGGGGCGCACGCGCGCTCGGCGACGGCTTGGTAATCTTCTTCTGTTAAATGCATACCTAAATCAACGAGATTTGTTGGTAATTTTAATTGGTGGTAAAAAGGTAACAGATTTTTGATTTCAGTTAATTCATCTTCAATCATCAATTGAACTAGAATTCCGTAGGCGACTTTATTTCCGTGAAGTTGCTGGTGACTATCGGGTAAGACAGTCAGGGCATCGTGGATCGAATGCGCCCCAGCGGTACGTCCATATTCATCACCAAATCCGCCGACCATACCAGCCAATAAGATGTTCGTCTCAACGACATCGATAAAGGCTTGGTTCATTTCTTGCGTATCCATCGCCACTAAGGCTTCAGTACTCTTTTCTAAAAGAATCTCACGACATTTTTTTGCGGCAAATTCAGCGACTTGAACTTCGACCGGCTTTACCTCTAATTGAGAAATAATCGCGTGGGATTCGTACCATTTTGCTAAGGTATCCCCAATACCGGCGATCATCAATTCTCGTGGGGACTGCAAGATAATTGCTGGATCAATCAGCACTAGATCGCTGGCTTTTGGAAAGATATCGTAGCGAAGCATCACATCGGCTTCATCATAAATTACACTCAAAGGCGTATAAGCGGCACAAGTGGCAGCTAAAGTAGGCAAGATTAGGATTGGCAAATGTACCTTATAGGCAACGAACTTTCCTAGATCGGCGACTTTTCCGCCGCCCACAGCGATGATGCCGTCAAATTGTTCCTCCATGCATAAAGACGCAAATTTTTCAGCGGCAGAATCTGTACATTGACCGCCGTAATAATGAAAAGCTTTTGTTATTGATAACTCAGGAAAGTAAGTCTTTACAGCTGCCCAGGATTTTTCGCCGTGCAGAATGAGAACTTTTTTGATATTTCTTCTATTAAGGTGGGACTCCAATGATTTCCAAGCCTCTTTTTTTAGCTCGTATTCTTGCGGAGCGCCCCGTACAATCAATTGTTTTGTCATCGTAAAACTTCTTTCATTATTTTTTTAGATAATTCTTTTTTTATTATAACTAGTGTGGTAGTATAAGTGCAAGTTCTTTTTGAATAATTATTCTTTAATTGTTCCTGTACTTATATTATTATTCAAAAAGAAGTGTCGGTCGTGAATGTCGCCGAAAAGAGAAATTCGGTTTTAATGTCACAGCAAGACACATAAATGAGTGCCAGACTAGTTTTTCGCCAGAGAAATTAGTTCATTTAATAGTAAGAAGGAGTGGGATGGATGAAGAAAAAAATTGGAGCACTAGTAACAGTGCTGCTGATGTTGCTGAGTTTTTTACCAGCAAAAGCGCAAGGGGCAGAGAAAGATGAGATATACGAGCGCATTCAGCAGAGCGGTGAATTAGTTGTAGGGCTATCGGCAGATTATGCGCCTTATGAATTTCACGCGGATGTAGATGGAACCGATAAAATCGTTGGTTTTGATATATCGATCGCTAAAAAAATCGCTAAAGATATGGGCGTGAAGCTGAAAATCGAGGAATTAGGTTTTGATGCTTTACTAGGCGCCTTGAAGACCGGCAAGATCGACTTGGTTATTTCTGGTATGTCGATCACGGAAGAACGACTAAAGGAAGTCGATTTCTCTGATCCATATTTTGTCGTGCAGCAAAAAGTATTGGTTCGTAAAGGGGATAAAAATAAATACAAAACAACAGCAGATTTTAACGGCGTACCTGTTGGCGCCCAGAAACAAACAACACAAGAGGATCTAGTTAAAAATGAATTAACTGGTGCTGATCCGACGTCGTTGCAAAAAGTTCCAGACTTGATCAATAATTTATTGAATAAAAAAGTTGAGGCCGTGGTATTAGAGCAGCCAGTAGCTGAAGCTTATGTCCAACAAAGCGACAATGTTGAATTGGCGCCGGTGAAGTTTGAACAGGGTGAAAAGGTCACAGCTATTGCCATGTCAAAAAATACGCCGGAGTTGAAAAAGCATGTCAATGCGTCGATCAAAACGATCAATGACAAAGGTTTGTTGAAGGGCTATCAAAAGGAAGCCAATGAATTGATGTTCCAAGGCGAAAAATCCTTCTTGCAAAAATATGGCCCGTATTATTTAAACGGTGCGAAATATACAATTTTGCTGGCGTTTGTCGGGGTATTATTTGGTTTGATCTTCGGTAGTTTGCTAGCGCTGATGAAACTTAGCAAGAGCAAAATCTTGAAGGCCCTTGCCGTTATCTACATTGAATATGTTCGTGGTACGCCGCTTTTGGTACAAATTTTTATCGTTTATTTTGGGACTGGAGTTATCGGTTTAGATCTGTCGAAATTATTAGCAGGTTGTATTGCGGTCTCCTTGAATAGTGCTGCGTATGTCGCGGAAATTGTTCGGGCAGGGATCAATGCGGTGAACAAAGGTCAAATGGAAGCGGCTCGTTCGCTGGGGATGAACCAAAAAGAAGCGATGCGCTACATCGTCTTCCCACAGGCAATCAAAAATATTTTACCAGCCTTAGGGAACGAATTTGTAACGATCATCAAGGAATCATCTGTCGTTTCGGTTATCGGGGTGTCAGAATTGATTTTCCAAACAGGAGTAGTACAAGGAGCCAGCTTCAAGCCGTTCTTGCCATATGTTTTGGTATCGCTGATCTACTTCGTATTGACCTTCTGTATTTCCCGTCTATTAGGGTTAGTTGAAAGGAGAATGGGTCTGAATGATTAATGTAAAACAACTGTCAAAAAGTTTTGGCGATAATGAAGTGTTAAAATCGATTGATCTTGAGGTCAAAGATGGAGAAGTAGTTGTAATCATCGGACCTTCGGGAAGCGGGAAAAGTACGATTTTGCGCTGCTTGAATTTATTAGAGGAACCGACCTCCGGCGAGATCTTTTTCGAAGGGCAAAATATTACCGCCCCTGATAGCAATATCGATCAGATTCGTCAAAAGATGGGAATGGTATTCCAAAGCTTTAATTTGTTCCCGCATATGAGTGTTTTGGATAATTTGACCATCACACCAGTGAAAATAAAAAAAGAAGATGCGACGAAAGCCAAAGAGCAGGCCATGGCGTTGTTAGATCAAGTCGGTTTGAAGGAAAAAGCCGACAGCTTCCCGTCCAGTTTATCTGGCGGACAGCAGCAGCGGGTAGCAATCGCTCGGGCATTAGCGATGAACCCAGATGTAATGCTGTTTGATGAACCAACCTCAGCGTTGGACCCGGAAATGGTCGGTGAAGTACTGGCTGTTATGCAGGATTTGGCTAAAAAAGGGATGACGATGGTCGTTGTGACTCATGAAATGGGTTTTGCCAAAGAAGTGGCAGACCGTGTGATCTTCATGGCGGACGGAGTCATTCAAGAAGAAGGAACACCAGAGGAAATCTTTGATCATCCGCAAAATAGTCGGACGCAGGATTTCTTGAATAAGGTATTGTAAATTAACGAGGTGAGCAAGGATGGATAAAAGTAAAATAGCACGACGCTTCCAACAACCGGCAGAAAATTTGTTGATGAAGATCGCCGTTTTAGCAAAAGAAAAAGAAGATATTATTGATTTGTCGATTGGTGATCCCGATTTGATCACCAACCCGGCGATCATTGAGGCCGCTTATGAAGATGTCAGAAAGGGTGCGACGAATTATACGGCCCCTGATGGCAGCAAAGAATTTTTGACGACAATCGTTGATTTCTATCAAAAAAAATACGGTCTGAGTTTTCAAGTGAATCAAGTCCGTGGAACAGTCGGCGCTTTGCATGGGATGTATTTGGTAATGCAAGTGCTGCTTGATCCCGGGGATGAAGTGATCATTCACGAACCGTATTTTTCACCTTATCGTGAACAAGTCGTTTTATCTGGCGGCACACCTGTTTTTGTCCCGACCTATGAGGAAAACGATTTTCAATTAGCGGTTGCTGATTTAAAAGCGGCGGTTACGGATAAAACGAAAGCAATTATCATCAATTCTCCAAACAATCCAACCGGAGCGGTCTTCTCCGAGGAGACGTTGAAGCAGATTGCTGAAGTGGCGGTTGAAAATGATCTATTCATTATTTCGGATGAAATCTACGAAGATTTTGCCTTTAAAGAAAAATTTGTGCCAATGGCAAGTTTGGCTCCGGAAAATACGATCACCATCAGTGGCGTGTCAAAGGGCTTTGCGATGACGGGTTGGCGTTTAGGTTACATGATCGCACCAGCTTATATCAATCAAATTGCCGGGATGATCAACGAGAGTATTACTTACTCGGCCCCCACAGCTTCCCAACGCGGTGCAATCTATGCGTTGAATCATTATGAGGAGCTTGTTCCGCCGACAGTCGAGGTGTTCAAAGAACGTCTGGCTTATATTGAAAAAAGAGTCGCCGAAATTCCTTATTTATCCTTGCGTCCAGTAGCCGGCAGCATGTATGCTTTTATTAATATCAGTAAAAGCGGACTAGACTCAGTGACTTTCGTAGAAAAAGTGTTGGAACAGAGCGGTGTCTTGTTTGTTCCGGGCAAGGCTTTTGGCGCAACGGTAGGTGACGAGTATATTCGTTTAGCCGCGACACAGCCTATCGAGCTTTTATCAGAAGCTTTTGATCGACTGGCGAAGCTAACTTTTTAGCTCGCTAAAAGCGGCACGTTCTGCGAGGTTTTTCTTTGCTGGTCCTACTATAGTAGAAATAGGAGGAAAATGGATGGAATGGTTAGATCATTTAAATACGAGTATTGCTTATGTGGAGGAAAATTTGACGGGGAAAATCGAGCTGGAGCGCGCGGCGCAATTAGCGCAATGTTCTAGTTATCATTATCAGCGGATGTTCTCTTATATCGCTGATGTGACCTTGGGTGAATATATTCGCCGCCGCAAGATGAGTCTGGCGGGGGTGGATCTGCAACGAGGTGAAAAGGTCGTTGATGTCGCCGGCAAGTATGGGTATGATTCTCCCACTTCTTTTAATCGCGTGTTCAAAAGTATTCATGGAATGACACCGAAGGAAGCGAAGCAATCTGGTGCGAAATTGACCAGCTATCCAATGTTGACCTTCAAACTTACCGTAAAAGGAGTGCAGGCAATGGAATATCAATTAATCGATAAGGATGCTTTCCAAGTGACAGGTTTTGGTTTGAAACTTGCGCAGGATATGGAAGCAGCACAAAAAAGAATTCCAGAATTTTGGAACGAGGTCAGCTCTAGTGGGCAATTGGAACAATTGATTCCGCATATGGATCAAAACAATCCGGGCGTTATGGGGATCAGTTTGATGACCTCCGAGGTGCAGGATGCTTGGGAATATGTGATCGGGGTTGCTAGTAACGATACTACGGAAGAATTCGCGCAATACGAAATTCCGGCAGCAAAATGGGCGGTCTTCTCAGGAACTGGTCCGATGCCGGGTGCAATCCAAGAGCTGCAGCAGCAGGTCTTCACAGAATGGCTGCCGACGTCAGGCTTTGAATACGCTGAGCTGCCGGACATTGAGTTGTATTTGAACATGGAACCAGAAAATGCGCAGTTCCAAGTCTGGCTGCCAGTTCGAGCGAAATAAAGTAAAAGAAGCTGTGTCCACAGCTTCTTTTTTTGTGCCATCCGATTACAGGAAAGCTAGTTTCAAATTGTTGATTTTCCTCGCTAAAGGCGGCCACAGCAGAAGATTAACGATCATGAAGCCTATGAACCAGCCAAAGATAGGAAGGGTCAGCGAACCAATCGATAAAAAGCTATGGAATAAAACCACTGCACCAAAAGTACCGACAGTTGTTGTGACCACTAAAAAGAATCGCAGAGGATTTAAAGGCTGGCAGGATTTAAATACTGCATAGCAACTGATCCCGATCAATAAATAATACATAAGCGTTCGTGCATCCAAGGCAGATAAGAAGAATTGACCGAAAATCCAAACGAGGACCACATTCATTAGGACTAAAAGACCGCTAGGCAAGGCTCGTTTGATGGCGATAGGTAAAAAACGTCCTTGGATTTTCCGCTTGTCTGCTTCAAAGGATAGAAAGAAGGATGGGTAGCCTTCGATCGCTAAATCGATTAAAGTGATCTGTAATGGAATGAAAGGGAACGTTGATACTGTTAAGATACAGAACAATGAAACCAGCAGCGAATAGATCGTTTTGATAAAGAATACGCCGGATGAACGAGTAATATTATTCACGACTCTGCGGCCTTCAAAGATGATCGCTGGCAAGCTGCCGAAATTAGAATCGAGCAATACTACATCCGCGATTTGACGAGTGGCGTCATCTCCTTCAGCCATGGCGATGGAAATATCTGCTTCGCGTAAAGCCAAAATATCATTTACACCGTCTCCAGTCATTCCAACGGTTTGATCCTTTGATTTCAGCTCATGGATCAATAGTTTTTTCTGTTGCGGAGTGACCCGTCCGAAGATCGAATGGGTATGGGCCAGTTCCCGAATTTTGGCTTCCTCAGTATAGGCCGAAAGATCAATGGCTTTTTGATAATCAACAAACCCGGCTTTTTCAGCGATGGCTGCGACCGTTTTTGGATTGTCGCCTGAAATAATCTTCAAATCCACGCCTTGTTCGGTTAAAAAGTTCAAGGTTTCTTGCGCGTTTTCGCGGATCGGATCACTTAAGGTCAGAAAGGCGATCGGTGACAGATTCGTTGGCTGTTCCAAGTTCTCTGATGGAGAGAGAGCAATCAAAAGAATTCGCAACCCCGCCGCTTGATAATGCTGAATCAGTGATGGAATCTCCTCGGCAGGAAGTAAATTCTCCGGCGAACCTAGATAAAGGGTGGTACCATTTTCAAAGGCTACGGCGCCATATTTTCGTTCGGATGAAAAGGGCAGTACCTGTTTCGCAGATTCGTGAGCACCTGAACCAAAATAGGCGTTTAAAGCCTGCGCGGTAGGATTGCTGTCTTCCGTTGCTGCCAAATAGCTGGTCATCAGGTCGGGAAGAGTTTCTCGATAGGACTCGGCTAAAAGATATAGATTTTCCACCTGCATCTTGCCCTCTGTTAAGGTTCCCGTCTTATCTAGACAAAGGACATCCATGTGGGCCAAATTTTCAATCGCGTACATATTTTGTACAAGCACCTGTTTTTTCGCCAATTTTAACACGCCAGTAGTCAAAGCAATACTGATCAGCAGCACTAGACCTTTCGGCAGCATCCCTAAAAGCGCGGCGACAGACGCTACGACCGCTGTGTAAGTGGAGCTGTGACGTAAAAAGAAGGCTTCGATAAAAAGTAAGACACCAATGGGTAAAATGATCAGACTGGTAAATTTGGAAATTTTTTGGATGGATTGGATCAGCTCGGATTTTATCGGTTTGGCAGCTTTGGTTTCATTGATGATTTTCGCCGCATAATTATCAGCGCCTACTCGTTCCACTTGTGTAATCAGCTGTCCGCTAGTCAGGTAGCTACCTGACAAAAGCTCAGCGCCGGCTTTTTTGATAATCGTATCAGATTCGCCAGTCAGCAGTGATTCGTTGGCTTCAGCCAGACCAGCTAAAACCAACATATCGCTGGGAATCTGCTCGCCGGCTTTTAATAGAACGGTATCTCCTAAGACTAATTTATCCGGAGCAATCCGTTGTTTTTCCCCTTCTCGAATGACGGTAATGTCATTCTGGGCCAATAGAGTCAGGCGTTCGACCATCCTTTTTGCGCGAATCTCTTGGACGATGCCGATCGTGATGTTGAATAGGATGATCAAGATAAAGAACATATTGCTGTAGGCTTTGACTGCAAATAGGCAGGCCGCCAAAAGAAAGTTTAATAAGTTAAACAGTGTTAACGTGTTTTCGCGAATGATCGTGGCGGTGGACTTTGCCGGGTTCAGACGATGATCATTAGTTTGACCAGCCTCGCTCCGCTCTTGGACTTCTTTGGCGGTTAAGCCGGTAAATGAATGCATAAATCGTTTCCTCCAAAAATATAAAAGTGGTTGGGCGTTGCTTATAGTTAATTTTATGATAATCAAAGGAATCAAATAAACAGGGCGGAAGTGATAAACAATTTGTAAACTATTTATTAATACTTGCTTTATTTTTGCGAAAATGAGGCGTAGTCGTGTTAAATAAGAAGAGAGAAATGAATGAGATGAGGCGATCAGAGATGACGATTCGACAACGGCTTTATTTATCCAATTTACTAATGATCATCATGCCGATTGTTTTGACCGGGATCGTTTTAAGCGGATTGTTCTTTATTTTTTCTGATACCTTTGGCAGAAACTTTTTTCACCAATGGCAGGAAAATCGAATATACGCTAAGGAATATGATCAGATTGAAGAGTTAAAGACGAAATTTGATGCGAAGCCGCCAACTGAAAAACAGATGATCGCTGAGGTTGCTCGCATCGATCGCCAATTTCCTCGCGACTATATCAGCGTGCTGGTATACAGCAAGGAACAAAAATTGCTTCATCGCGAGAGACCCTATCAGGAAGACAAAATCGTCAAAAATATGCTGGCTGATCCGCAGCAGCACACGCTGGTAGTCAATAACGTTTTGGTAAATCGGCTTGAGGTTGGCGGCTTCCATCTGCTGCTGATCAATCAAAAATATCATATGAATCTAGAAGAAAGGCTCGTGGATAATAAGCAGAAGATTCTGTTTGTGATCGTTTTGACACTGGCTTGTGTGATCCTCTTTGTGCTGCTGACCAATTACCTATTGTCGCGCTTTATTTTCCGGCCGATCAATGACGCGTTAACGGTTCTTTTGAATGGTGCCCAGCAAATCCGGGACGGAAATTTGAGTTGGCGTACGAGCTATCATGAAGAAGACGAGTTTCTTCCGGTTGTGAACAGTTTTAATGAGATGGCTGAAAGGCTTGAGACGATGGTGACCGAACAGGAGAAAACGACCGAAAATCGCAAAGAGCTGATTGCTGGAATTTCTCATGATCTGCGCACACCGTTGACGGCGATCAAGGCCTATGTTGAAGGCTTAGATAAAGGTGTGGCTACAACGCCCGCCATGAAAGATAAATACTTGCGGACGATTGCGAGTAAAACTGACGAACTGACTCATTTAGTAGAGCAGCTGTTTCTTTTCTCCAAAATCGATTTGGGCGAGTACGCGCTGAAGATCAAAACGGTCAATATCGGAAAATATCTGGCGGATGTGATCGAGGGTGTGACAGACGAATACGCACAACGAGGATTGACGATCATTTTAGGAGCGCGTTCTTTTCAGACAAAGGCAGCGATTGATCCAGAGCAGCTGCGTAATGTGATCATGAATATTATCGAAAATACGTTGAAATATGGAAACCAAACCGAAAACCAACTAGTGATTGAGCAATATGAGGATTTGGATCAGGTGATACTGACATTCAGTGACAATGGTCCTGGGGTTCCAGCCGAGCAGTATGAAAAAATCTTCAATGTGTTTTATCGTGGGGATCAGGCGCGGACACAAACTGGGAAAGGCAGCGGATTAGGACTGGCGATTGCGCGACGCGTGGTTGAAAGTCAGAAAGGTACCATCGAAGCAGCACCTTCTCCAAGCGGCGGACTGCAAATACGCATTCAACTGCCGATTCGTTCCGCAGAAAATGAGGACAAAGAGTAAAGCTACTAAAAATATCCATGAATAATGAGGGGAAAAAATGAAGCATATTTTGATTATTGAAGATGATGAGGCGATTGCAGAGATTGAACGGGATTTTTTAACGATTCATGGCTTTGAATGTACCATCGTTCATGATGGGACAGCCGGTGTAAAAGAAGCGTTGTCGCAAGATTATGATTTGATTTTGCTGGATGTGATGCTGCCGAAAATGGATGGCATCGAAGTGCTGCGGCAGATTCGCAATGAGGTTTTGGTTCCGATTCTGTTAGTGACGGCCAAAAATGAAGAAATCGACAAATTACGGGGGCTGGGACTCGGTGCGGATGATTACATCAGCAAACCATTTTCGCCAACAGAACTCGTGGCTCGCGTTCGGGCAAATATTGCTCAATTTGAACGACTGAACAATCAGGAACCTCGCCTTTCGAAGGTTCGGCAGCTTGGAACCGGCGACATCGTGATTCAGCCGGACGCGATGAAGGTATTGGTTAAAGGAACCGAAGTGGTAATGAAGCATAAAGAGTTTGAGCTGCTGCTGTTTTTGATGCAGAATATTCAACGTGTCTTCAGTAAAGAGGAGCTCTATAAGAAGATTTGGGGGATGGAATCAGTTGGCGACATGCGGACGGTGACAGTCCATATCAATCGCCTGCGGGAAAAAATCGAAGACAATCCCTCTGAACCAGTTCATATTCAAACGGTTTGGGGTGCGGGGTATCGTTTTGTGCCTTAAAAAGTTAAGCGTATGAGAATAATCCGTGAAGGCTTGGTCAAATGAACCAAGTCTTTTTCTTTGCATAGAGGGACCGCCAGAATAATTTGGTATAATCGATGTGCATAGAAAAGTCAGAATAAGGAAAGATAAGAGGGGATAAGATGCAAGAAATCATTGAGGAAATTATGGCATACGAACCGTTTACGGAACAAGAAGCGGCGGATAAAAAACTATTTTTAGACAAGCTGCAATTTCAAGAAAATCTGCTGACGCGGGAAAATACGGACTATCATTTTTCTTCCTCCGCGTGGGTCATCAATCCCAGCTATGACAAAGTACTGATGGTCTATCATAATATTTATCAGTCCTATTCTTGGACGGGTGGCCATGCCGATGGTTGTGCTGACCTATTATTCGTAGCTAAAAAGGAATTGGAAGAAGAGACGGGAATCAAGGATTATCAATTGATCCACGAGGGCTTGTTCGCCTTTGATATTTTGCCAGTGCAGGAGCATTATAAGAAAGGGCAGCTTATTAAGGAGCACTATCATATCAATACGGCCTATCTTTTTATGGCAAAAGAGGACCAGATGCTGCATATCAAGGAGGATGAGAACAGCGACGTCAAATGGATCGATGTCGCCGAGTTGGATCAAGCGGTCACTGAAGAAGAGATGCGGCCTTATTACCATAAAATGATGGAAAAGGCACGTTTACTAAAAAAATAGAAACACACCGATCTTTGTAATATACTATTCCTGAATGGAATGGAAAAACAATGATGAACGAGGGGGGACATTATGGATCAGCAAAAATTGCAGCTTTTTCTCGATTTAACGGAAACGTTGAATTATACGGAAACGGCTGAGCGGAATTATATGACCCAAGGAAATGTTTCGAAAAAAATCAGTGCGTTGGAAAAAGAGCTGCAAGTTCCCTTATTTGATCGCAGCAATCGTCAGATTCAGCTGACCGAAGAAGGACGGCTGCTATTGCCGGATATCAAAAGAATCGTGAGGGCTTATCAGGTTTTAACGGATAGCCTGAGCGAATATCGTGAGAAAAAAGAGCGGGTGCTGACGATCCATACGATTCCCACCATGCCCAATTATCGAGGCTTCGATCTATTAACCAATTTTCTGAAGCAGCATCCTGAGATTCATCTGAATTTGAAGGAATCGGAAGCAATGGCGCTGGGAAATTTTGAGATCGAGAAAAATAGGGTCTACTTTTTTCGTTCCTTAAGGGAACAAACCGAAAAAAATTCTATTATTACTGAAAAGGATCGTTTTGTAGCGGTTTTGCCGAAGCGCCATCCGTTAGCCAAAAATGCGGTGATTGCTCTTAGTGATTTGGCAGACGAAAACTTTCTAATCTTAGGGCTGGCGGAAAGTCCTTATTATTCAGTCGAGGAGCTTTGTCGTGAAGCCGGCTTTGAACCGAAAATTACCTATCAAGGCACACGAATCGATTTGATTTTGCGTATGATTGAAGAAGGTTTAGGCGTTTCACTAATCATGGAAAAGTCGTTGGGAAACTCTTTGTCCGATCAATTAGTGACTCGAGAAATCGAACCGACCAATGAGAGTTTTCTGAATTTTTATTTATCCGAAGATGCAGACGCGCCAGCACCAAAAGAATTTTTCCAATTTCTGCAGAGCGAATATTCCAATATGGAATAGTTCCGCCTGAAAGCCGAATTGTATTGTGACATGGGTGAGCCTAAACTTAGCTTATCGAAATGATAACAATCCAAGGAGGCTTTTTTTATGTCTACACCTTATGATTTGCGAAAAGTTTTAGCTGAGCTGCAAGAAATGCCAGGAGAATACCATGAGACGAATCTGGAAGTCGATCCGCATGCGGAATTATCGGGAGTCTATCGTTATATCGGAGCGGGAGGAACCGTCAAGCGGCCAACGCAAGAAGGTCCGACGATGATGTTCAACAATGTCAAAGGCTTCCCCGATACGCGCGTATTGATTGGGATTATCGCCAGTCGTGATCGCGTCGGAAAAATTTTGCATCATGACCCAAAGCATTTGGGACGTTTATTGAAGGATTCAGTGCAAAATCCAGTCAAGCCGATCAAAGTCTCAAAAGCGGAAGCGCCTGCGCAAGAAGTCGTACATTTAGCGACCGATGAGGGCTTCGATATTCGCAAAATTTTGGCTGCGCCGACCAATACGGAATATGATGCGGGACCGTATATTACGATGGGTGTCGTTTTCGGTTCTGATCCTGATAAAACCATGAGCGATGTAACGATTCATCGCATGGTTTTAGAAGATGAAGACACAATCGGCATGTATATCATGCCAGGTGGTCGTCACATCGGCCATTTCCAAAAACAATACGAGACGTTGAACAAGCCGATGCCGATCACGATCAATATTGGGTTGGACCCAGCGATTTCTATTGGGACGACATTTGAGCCGCCGACCACACCGCTGGGCTACAACGAATTATGGGTGGCAGGTGCGTTGCGACAAGAACCGGTGCAATTAGTTGATGGCGTGGCCGTGGATGAAGTCGGCATCGCCCGGTCAGAATTTATTATTGAAGCGGAAATTTTGCCTTACGAAACGATTCAAGAGGATATCAACACCAACACAGGCAAAGCCATGCCGGAATTTCCCGGCTACAATGGCGATGCCAATCCAGCGGTTAACGTAGTAAAAGTCAAGGCCATTACTCACCGCAAGGATCGTCCGATCATGCAGACAACGATTGGTCCTTCAGAAGAGCATGTCTCGATGGCGGGGATTCCTACCGAGGCCAGTATTTTAGACTTAGTCGACAAGGCGATTCCGGGGAAAGTGACCAATGTTTACAATCCTCCTGCTGGCGGCGGAAAATTGATGTCGATCTTGCAGATTCATAAAGAAAATGAAGCAGATGAAGGGATTCAACGACAAGCAGCACTACTGGCTTTGTCAGCCTTCAAAGAATTAAAAACCGTGATTTTGGTGGATGATGATGTCGATATTTTTGATATGAACGATGTAATGTGGACGCTGAATACTCGTTTCCAGGGAGATCAGGATATTATCGTGCTGCCGGGGATGCGGAATCATCCGTTAGATCCGTCTGAACGGCCAGAATACAATCCAACCTCGATTCGCTTCCGCGGCATGAGCAGCAAAACGATTTTGGATGGGACTGTGCCCTTTGATTTGAAGGATGATTTTATTCGAGCAGAGTTTAAAGAAGTACCTGATTGGGAAAAATATTTGAAGTAGGTGAACCAGATGAAAAAGAGAATCGTCATAGGAATCAGCGGAGCCTCAGGAATCGTCTACGCGATCGATTTAATCAAACAATTGAAAGACGATCCTGCGATCGAGACTCACGGGATCATCAGCGATTGGGCAAAGCAGAACTTGAAATTAGAGTCTGATCTAACGCTAAATGAGCTGGAAGGCATGCTGGACTATCATTATAGTAATCGTGATTTGGGTGCGGCAGTCGCAAGCGGTTCGTTTTTAACAGATGGCATGGTGATCGTACCAGCCAGCATGAAAACTGTCGCCGGGATTTCAATTGGTTTTGGCGATAGCTTGATTTCGCGAGCGGCCGATGTGACCTTGAAGGAACAAAGAAAATTGATTCTAGTTCCGCGAGAGACGCCGTTAAATGCGATTCATTTAGAAAACCTGACAAAATTAGCTCGTTTAGGTGTTCAGATCGTCCCGCCGATTCCGGCCTTTTACAGCCAACCTAAAACGATCGACGATATTGTAGCCCATCAATCGATGAAGCTGATGGATGCATTAGGAATCGCAAACCATGTTTCAGGACGGTGGAAAGAAAATGACTAAAACCTTCACCAGCAAGCAGGCCGGCTATCAAATCACTTTGCGGGCTGAATGGATCGGAAATGACTTGATTCTGTGTCTCTTCGGAGGAGATACACCTCATATTGGGACGGTGACTACTTTTTCAAGTGAAAAACAGGTCCAGCGCTTTCCGAGCCATGACGGCCGCTTTCATAAAGACGATGTGCTAGCCGATCTGATTTTTGAAACGATCGCCCCAAAAATACCCGGAAATTGTGTCATTACGGCGGGAGTGCACGTGGACCATATTTCGAAGGAACAAATCGAAGCGGCTTTTTCGATGACCGATGAGCTTGCGGCAGCGCTTGCTCTTTGGCTCGATGGACATACCTTAACAAAAGCACCGCTATATAATTGATTGTAAACTGCCTAATTCTGTTAGGCAGTTTTTTTCTGAAAATTTCTTGCCAAAATGTGACATATGTCCTAATTGGTTTTGACGAGAGGTACTAGAATAAGGGTATAGGAGGTGATAAAGATGATGATCCTTATTCTATTGATCCTTAGTCTTGTCGTGTTGATGGGTGTTAGAAAACAAAGAAATGCCCAAGCAAAATTGCGCTATTGGGAGCGAATCAATGCGCTCGAAGCACAACGGAAACAGCAAATTCTAGCTAAGGCAATCAAAATGCAGCAAGCATCCAATTCTGATAATAATCAAGATTTGAAGAAGGCTAGTTAAGCTTAACTAGCCGATCTTCTGTAGTTGATCAGCAGTTAATTGCTATTATATTTTATTATACGCAATTTCATTCTTAGGCCGTTTCAGGTAAACTAATTGAAAACGCCGAAGGGTAAAAAATCATGATGAAGTACGAGCTGAGAGAACTGCCTAGTTTTTCTGTGATTGGTTTGGAGCAGGAACTGACGGAGCAAAAAAGCACAAATCTAGAACGCTGCCTGTCATTTTGGCCGACGTTTTATCGGCAGCTTAAAAGCAACGGATTGAGCCAGCAAAATGCTGCTTGGACAAAGTTTGCCTTTATGAAACGTCGGGAAGCCCGATTGATTTACTATTGTGCGGTTCCTTTCACATCGAAGGTGCCGGCAAACTTTGTTTTGGAAGAAATACCAGCCTGCAAGTATTTGGTGGTAGAACATCGAGGGGCAATGGCGCACATCTATTCTACTTATGCAGATATTTATCAAGGGCTCATACCGAAACTGGGTCTGTCATTGGAGCAGACCAATTTTTTGCATTTTGAAAAATATGACGAAAAATTTCATTGGAATCGCGAAAGCTCGGTCATCGAGATTTGGGTTCCGCTTAAAGCTTAAAACACTCAAATGAGTGTTTTTTTTTGGAGTTTATTGTCATAGCCAGTCTTTTCTCGTATAGTAATTACAAAGGTTGGCGCAATTCAGGACAAAATCATTTCCTTTTTGGAAGTGTTTACTACAATAGAAGAGAAGATGTCCGTTTTGTCTTTCACAAAGAATCAAAGTAAACCATTTTTAGTGATAATGAAAAATAATCAGTATAGCAGCAGGAAAAACTCATTTTTCAATCAAAAGATGACCTAGGGGGATGAAGCGATGATTGAGTTAACGGGAATTACGAAAGTTTATGGAGAGAAAAAGGCGTTGGATAATTTGAGCCTAACGATCAAGGAAGGCGAGATTTTTGGCTTCTTGGGACACAATGGCGCGGGAAAATCCACCACGATCAAGAGCTTAGTGAGTATCATTGAGCCTACAAGCGGCGAAATTTTATTTGATGGCAAGAATTTGAAGGCGGATCGTTTGGCGATCAAGAAAAAAATCGCGTATGTGCCGGATTCACCGGATATGTTTTTGCAATTGACGGCAAATGAATACTGGGATCTGATCTCGGCGGCCTATGAGTTAAAGGGACAAGACCATCGGCGGCAGGAGCTGATCGAATTGTTTGATCTGATTGGCCATGAGGATGAGACATTAGAAAGCTTCTCCCATGGGATGCGGCAAAAAACGATCATCATCGGGGCGCTGCTGCCTGATCCTGATATTTGGATCTTAGATGAACCCTTGCAGGGCTTGGACCCGCAAGCGGCCTTTGACTTGAAGGAAATGATCAAACGGCATGCGGAAAAAGGAAAAACAGTCATTTTTTCTACCCATGTGTTGGATACTGCGCAGCAATTATGCGATGAGTTAGCTATCTTAAAAAAGGGCGAATTGATTTACAATGGTTCGGTGGACAGCCTATTGCAGGATTATCCAAATGAATCTTTAGAAAGTGTCTACCTCAAGATGGCGGGCCGCCAAGCGGATGGCGATCTGATAACCGAGATTGAGGGGGATGCGCATGAATAGCGGGATCATCAAGCGATTGATTGCGGTAAATATGCTGTATGTCAATCCATCTTCTACGAATCAAATCCGCAAAAAAGGGCGTAAGGGGAAGCAGGTTATCCGCGGGATCATTCAGCAATACCTGTTATCCGGCGTGATTTTTCTAGCGATCTACGGAGTCACGATGGTGATGATCGACTTTGCCAAATTGCCTGGATTTTTCACCTATTATATGACCTTGTTTGCTTTGATCGGCTTTTCCCAATCCTTGTCGGCCATCTTTAATGTCTTTTTTGAAAGCAAGGATTTACAGGATTATCTGTCACTGCCGATCAAACAGAGCGAAGTGTTTATCGCGAAGTTTTTAGCGGTGGGAATGACGATCGTGCCATTTTTGCTGCCGCTATTGATTCTATTTTTCCTGACGGCCTTTAAGAGCGGCTATTCCATCGTGTTTGCGGTGATTGGCGCGATACTATTGTTCTTCATCTTCTTCATCTTGCTGTTCAGTCTTTGCAGCTTGATTGTTTTTGGGATGACGAAGACCAAGCTGTTTCGCCAACATAAAAAATTGTTTACCAGCTTGATGCTAGGATTTTCAATGGTCGTTTCTGTCGGCGGGATTTTGATGATTAATTTTTCTCAGAATACTGTCGATCACTCAGCAGGCATGGTTGATCGACAGGCATTTGCGATCTTCATGCCATTTTATCAAGTGATGCATGGATTGTTTACAGCAAGAGGACTGTTGACTTTAGTTGGCTTGCTCGTCCTAACCGGGCTGTTTTTACTAGCACTTAGATTTTTTGTTGTTCCTAGTTTATATGAACAATTCAGCGATGAAGGGTCCCATACGATTGCAACCACCCGAAAACGTAAACTCAATCAAACGCTGAAGAAGCAGTTGGAAAGCTATAATCATCAGCTGCTGAAAAATCCGAATCTGATCATGCAGGTTCTAACATCGTCATTGATCATGCCGATCGTGATGGTGGGAACTATGGTGACTACCACTCCAGTCAGTCTCAAAACATTGGAACCTAAATTTATGGGAGTCTTCTTCGTATGCGGCATCGTTTTTGCCTGTATTATGTTGAATCAAACCTCCTTTGTCAGCAACCTGATCTCATTGGATCGCGAGAATTTTTCTTTTATCCAATCGCTGCCTTTGTCCATAAGAAGATATTTGCGGCAAAAATTTTGGGTCGGATGCAAGATTCAAATGATGATCGCGGGCGGCGTCGGGCTGATCATCGGACTGGTTTTAAAGATGCCGCTATTCCTGCTTATTCCTTTTTTTGTTGGGATATTATGGGGAACATACTTGATGTCGCTGCATTTCTTCAGTCGTGATTACCGGCTGCTGAATGTGACCTGGACAAACGTCAGCCAGCTGTTCACACGCGGGGTAGGGAATTATGGCCTAATGCTGTGGATGTTCGGAACCTTATTTGTCGGGGCTATCTTGATCGCGTTATATGTTGTCGCGGTCCTGATGGACATCAATCCAATTTTATTAAACGGCGGTGTCGTGATCTGGCTGGCTATTCTGTCAGTCGCGTGGCTGCTGATTAATCGTAATAATTTTTGGCGGAAGTTAAACGACTAACTTATGAAACTAGAAAAGAGTCTCGGTCGAGATTCTTTTTTTTGCGACTAAAAACATTACAAAAATCAAAATAATAAAATTAGATTTTTCTCGTTTTACGATTGATTATTCATGTGTTTAAGATGGCAATAAGATAAAATAAATCAAATCTTATTGCCATAATAATGTGCTGTTTTCGCGGGTTTTCAAATAAGCACTCATTTAAATCGGTGATTAATCAAATATCGGTGACAATTTTTCTGTATTTTTTTAATTTTAAATAAAATTTATGAGATAAATAGGCAGCGCTTTCTAATTTTTTGAAAAGTATTTTGGGTTTGATATAACGTAGTTTTAAGCAATTGGTGAAATGAGATAAAAAAACAAGTGAAAATAGTACGTTTATTCTTTTCTTATTTTCGTTATTTTATCATTTAGTTTCGCTGGCGATAAAATGACCTTGGTCTATGATATTGTAAGACTTTTCAGAATATTCAAGGACTTTCGTGTTTCTTGCGCTCTGTGTTTTTTCATTGTACAGTACTATTTAGGGATTTCTTATATTTAAAGTGTTCTTGTTCAATTAATAACTTATTATAAGATCGAAGCACATTGAGTTAATTAATGCCCTAGATAAAATTGAATAGGAGTGGTTTCAATGTCCAAAGCAGAAAAAGGCATGACGCTTGGCGCTCTGGTCATGATGATCTTTACCTCAGTATTTGGGTTTGCCAACGGACCGGTAGCCTTTTACTTGATGGGGTATGGCTCAATCGTCTTTTATGTCGTTGCTGCAATACTATTTTTCATTCCTTTTGCCCTAATGATGGCTGAATTCGGTTCAACGATCAAAGGCGAAAACAGCGGGATGTATAAATGGTTGGAAGTCAGCGTAGGACCACGTTTCGCGTTTATCGGAACGTTCATGTGGTTTGCTTCATACGTTGTCTGGATGGTGTCAACATCATCAAAAGTTTGGATTCCTTTTACAACAGCATTTGCTGGGAGTGACCAAACACAAAAACTACATATGTTTGGTATGAACTCAACACAAATCGTTGGGATCTTAGCCTGTGTATGGATGATTATCGTGACTTTAGTCTCAATCAAAGGGGTTAAAGGAATCGTCAAAATCACTAGCTTAGGTGGTTTAGCGGTAACTAGTTTGAACGTTGTTCTTATTGTGATTTCAGGTATTATTTTGGTTGCTAACGGTGGGCATTTGGCTCAACCTTTCGACCACATTTTACATTCTCCAAATCCTAGTTACCAAAGTCCAATCGGTTTGTTAGGTTTCGCGGTATTCGCGATCTTCGCTTACGGCGGTCTTGAAGCTGTTGGTGGGATGGTTGATAAAACACGTAACCCAGAAAAAACGTTCCCTAAAGCGGTCGTACTTTCTGCCTTGATTATTTCAATCGGTTACGCATTAGGAATCTTCCTTTGGGGCGTAAGCACCAACTGGCAAGATGTTTTATCAGGCAACACAACAAACTTAGGAAATATCTCTTACGTAATGATGAACAATTTAGGGGTTGAATTTGGTAAAGGTATCGGCCTTAGCCAAGCAGCTGCTATCAGTATGGGTAACTGGTTTGCTCGTTACACTGGTTTAGGAATGTTCTTGGCGTATAGCGGCGCGTTCTTTACTTTAACGTATTCTCCATTGAAGACGTTGATCATGGGAACACCGAAAAAATTATGGCCTAAGAAATTTACTGAACTAAATGAAAACGGCATGCCAAGTACAGCAATGTGGGCACAATGTGGGATCGTTGTTGCAATCATCTTGATTGCTTCATTCGCTACACCAGACCCATCTGCGTTTTATAACATTTTGACTTTGATGGCGAACGTTTCAATGACATTACCATATTTGTTCTTGATCTATGCGTTCCCTAAATTCAAGAAAAAAGATGGCTTGGATCGTCCATTTGAAGTGTACAAATCTCATGGTATGACGATGGCTATCAGCGTTGTAGTCTTCCTATTAGTATTGGGTGCGAATGTCTTCACGATCTTCCAACCAATCATCGAAGGCGCCGGCGTTCGCGATACACTTTGGATGATCGCAGGTCCGGTCGGATTCTCAGCTGTTGGTATCATTCTTTACCAAAACTATATCCGTCGTTCAAAAGCTGAACAATAAAAAATTCTCCAGCGAATATTCGCTGGAGTTTTTTTTATTCTGCCGGCTTCAAAGCGACCGCGAAATCGATTCGATTGATTCGGACAGTTATATACCCTTGAACCAGCAGCATGCAGATAAACAGGACCAGACTGGCAATTGCCAGACTTTGGAAAGTGATATGAGGCAAGTATTGCTGCTGATCGGTCGAGACCATGGCCGTATAAGCCGTTAGAAAAAGTTTGCCAGCTGGTAGCCCCAGCAGCCAGCCAAGCGCTGTTAATAAGGCTGTTTCCAAAAAAGATAATAAAAAGATTTCCCGCTTCGTAAAGCCAAGAACTTTCAGAGTAGCGAACTCAATAAAACGTTCAGAAAAGATCAGCAAATGACAGTTCATCATAATAGTGATTCCCAAAACCAATGCCGCTAAGATCAATAAAGAAACAATCATTAAGATACCCTCGATCAACTTTTGCGAATCCTTGAACTGCTGCTGCTTTTCATTTTTGCTGGCAATCAGAGGCGAGGCGGCTAGCTGATCCTTTTCTCGTAGTAAAAGGCTCTGGGGTTCGAAGGCTTGCCCGATATCGTTCCAAGTATTTTCCGAGAAGAATAATCCTTGTGGTGCAGAAAGCGGAACAATTTTTTTAATATATACAGGAATAATCTGCTGCTGCAGTTTGATGTAAAGAGTATCCTTTGCCTTTACATTCAGGCTTTTTGCCAATGCTTCAGATAGACCGACCTGATTAGCAGTTAGATCCTCCAGATCGAGTTCGGGCAATTTCAGCTGGTCTCCATCTGAAACAATCGTGGCGATTACAGCCTGCTCTTTCGAATCCTGCAACAGTTTGACAGATTGCTGCTCCAGCCACTGATGATCAGTAGTTATGGTTTTAGCGACCGCGTTTTGCTCTTGGTGATCTAAGGACTTTTTAAAGCTGATTTTTTCTTCGTAACGATAAGTGTCATTAAAGATAGAATTTAAAGAGAAATCAATGGAATCTTTGATCCCAAGTGCGGCGATCAATAAAAGCATGCAGCCAAGCGCGCCGAAAACCCCAAGTATAGCCCGGCGAATGTTTCTTTGGATATCTCGCAGCGTCCATTGTAAAGCAAAAGGCAGGTAAGACCAGAGCTTCGTTTGTTCCAGCCAGACCCGTTTAAATCGTTGATTTGACTGCCTTTGCATGATTGTCGCCGGCAGTTGACCGATCAGCGGCAGTACAGGAATCAAAGTGATCAGCATACTGAATAAAGTGACGAGCGCGACAATGGCATAACCAAGCGTGGTCTGGACTTCCAACCATTTGGGAACCGAGAATTGATTGCCGATAGCTGATAATAAAGCAGGGGAGAGCAATTTTGGCCCTAAAACGCAGCCGCTAATCGACCCTAAAAAGGTCACGATCATGCCAAAGGATAAATAATGGAGCAAGATCGTTCGACGGCTGAACCCTTGTGCTTTCAGTGTGGCGATTTGCAGCTGCTGCTGTTTGACGAAGCGCCGCATCGTCGCTTCAAGTGTAATTAGTGTCAACAACAAGAATAGACTTGAAAAAAGAAAAGCCAATCGCTGAACCTGAGTGACTCGATCAAAGAAAATCGAGAGTCCGCTGCTATCGCTTGTATGACTCAATCGCAGATAATCAGCGTCCCAGATATCTGATAACTCTTTTTCCAGCCACGGCGTGTTGTTTTCTTTGTTTGTTTTCAATAAAAGCTGACGCGTCGGGTAGACCGGCAAGGAGTCAAATTGCGACTCTGACATGTAAGCATAGCCGGATCGTTTATGATTTGGCAGCGGCTGATCATCACTTTCTGTATGATAGATAAACTCTGGCTGACGAACGGTTCCTAAAATTTTATACTTTTGCTTCTCAATCATGAAAGACTCTCCAAGCTGATACTTATTTGCTTGAAAGAAATCTTCATCCAGCCATATCCCATCCTGATCCGACAGCTTGGCCCCGCGAATCACTTGCGGTCTGCTAAGACGAGAGTGGTTAAAGGTCAGGAAGGTCAAAGAAAGATCATCGTTTTGATAATGTCCGATCGAGCGTCGAGCGACTTTCTTAATGGGGGTCAGCTCTTTCGTTCGCTGCTCTTTTTGATCATTGAAAGTTGTGAGGGACAAGGTACTATCAGCCAAGTGACTGTTCTGTGAAAACTGTTTTCCAGTTGCGTCCATTTGCTGACTCAGATGGAAAATACCGGTAAAAATAAACAGACAGATAAAGCTCATTAGAAAAACCGAGAGGAAGCTGATCCAGTTTTTTCGCAGATCACGGAAGGTTTTACGAAACATTACCACTTCACCTCATCGATCTGTAAAGGATGCTTTTGACGAGTATCTTCAATGATTGCGCCATCCTTTAAGTAGAGTACCCGATCTCCGATTTGGGCGATCGAGGCGTTATGAGTGACCACGATGATTGTATGACCGTGGTTGACTGCCATGTCCTTCAGTAGGTGCAAGACCTGTTTTCCTGTTTCGCTGTCTAAAGCACCGGTGGGTTCATCGCACAAAATAAGCTGCGGATTTTTGCAAACGGCTCGAGCGATCGAAACACGTTGCTGCTCGCCGCCAGAAAGCTCCTGAGGAAAGTTCATTAAGCGATGAGAGAGCTGAACCTTCTCTAATACGTCCTTAGCATGAAATGGATTCTCAGCGATTTTTTGAGCAATCGCGACATTTTCTAGGGCTGTTAGGGTTGGGATCAGGTTATAAAATTGGAAAATGAAGCCGACGTTTTTACGCCGATAATCCGTTAGTTCGTTTTCTTTGTAGCTGTGAATCGGTTCCTGTTGAACAAATAATTCCCCGCTTGTTGGTTGATCCATCCCGCCTAAAAGGTTCAACAGCGTTGTTTTGCCGGAGCCGCTAGGGCCTAAAATGACGGTAAACTCGCCCTTATCCAACGAAAAGGAAACATCAGTTAACGCAGGTATTTCTGCTGTTGCTGTTCGATAACTCTTTTTTAACTTTGCTGCTTGAATGTATTTCATATGATCCCTCCAAATTGAACACTGTGTTGATTTTTTATGTTCCCTAGTTTAAGCTGAAAGCAGTAGTTGAACAACGAACAATAATCCAGCGAGTGTTCAAAAGTTAAACACTTCACGAGCAAGTGTTCAAAAATTCAACAAATCAAGTCAAATTGTTGGGAGAAAATATGTCGAATAAAACGGATCGAACAAAAATGCATATCATTCAGACCTTTTTTGAAATGATGAATGACATTGGTTTCGAAAAAATTACAGTAGCGAATCTATCGCAACGAGCAAAAATCAATCGCGGAACCTTCTATCATCATTTTCCAGATAAATACGCGGTCTTAGAAGAGGTAGAGGATGAGATCTATTCAAATTTTGAACAGGTCTTGAATGATCATGTCGGCTGGGCAGTGACGGAAAAAATCGATGTCTATGGTCGAGAACAAGTAGAAAAATTCTTCAATGAGGCTTGTTTGTTCGTAATGAAATTCCTGTATGAGCGAAAAGAGACCGCCCAAACATTGTTGGGGGAGCACGGGCGCCCGCAGTTTATTGAAAAACTGGAGCGCGCGTACATCTTTGCTGTGCAAAAAAAGATTCGCCTAAATTCCCATGAGTTTACCGAAGTAGAAAGACTGCAGCAGGAATTTATCTATTTCGGTGCGATCGCAATCGTCAAACGCTGGATACGAAACGGCGCGAAGGAGTCCCCTGAAGAAATGGCTCAGGTCATCTCGAAATGTATGACGACTCCGCCAATCGAGATTTTTGAAACGATTGAACGAGGTGGATCAACTACTAGGTAGGGAAATAAGTTACAAAGTGTTGACATAAAACTTGCAGGTCAATGGAGATTGAAATGAGGCAAAGGGTGCTTTTCAGAATGTGTGGATTACTAGTATTGCATTAACTGCTGAGGTTCGGGATCAAGCAGGACTGTTTTCGATTTTTAGAGCGGACGGATTTTACAAACCAATTGGCCTCTTGGCTATTTATGGAATCTGTTGTCTGTTATTTTTAAACATCCAATAATGGTTTATTTGGCATCTGGTATCTTGGCCACTTTGATTCGCCTGCCTCTCGAGTGGAAACGGATCTCATGCAAGAGCTGATTTGCAAGATGATTACAGGATTGCGCTATGGATTGGTTCTGGGATTGCTGCGTTGGAAAACAAAGAATTGCTATTCGACCATGTTGTTACATGGAGCGATGAATATTTTTGGTCGATGATTTTCTAATATAAAACGTTGTTAAATCAATAAATACAAGGTTGACAAAGACTTTTGACAAGTGGAAAAGGCCTAATGATAAAGAGTTTTGCTGGTGAGGATTGGTGAAAAACTTTATGGTGAGGATGAAGGAGCGGATGAAATGAATTTAAGCAAGCAGATTAAAAAATTACGAGAGACGGCGGGATTATCTCAAGAGGAATTATCGGAAAAGATCTACGTTTCGCGCCAAACAATCTCCAATTGGGAAAATGAACGGAGCTATCCAGATATTCATAATCTGTTATTGTTGAGTGTTCTTTTCGACGTGACTTTAGATGAACTTGTCAAAGGAGACGTGGAAACGATGAAAAAAGTGATCAAAAAAGATGAGATGGATAAGTACAGTTACATTATGATGGGGACGATTGGAGCAGCAGCGATTTCATTTGGCCCAGCTTGGAAGTTTCTAGGCGATAAAGGGCTAGTGATCCCTTTAGTTCTTTGGATGGTCGGTATGTGGGCAGCGATCAAAATCGAAAAAATCAAGAAAGAAAAGAATATCAAAACCTATAAAGAGATTGTCGCTTACATGGATGGGGACAATGTCGAAGAAAAGCGGCAGGAGCGCAGCTTAGGGAAGGATCTACTCTCAAAAACAATGATCGTTATTGTTTTTACCGCTGTAGTTTTAGTCGTGGTTTTAGCAAGTATGTGGATAAGCGGAATGTTTTAGGAAACAGGATTAAGTGTCTAGAAAGGTGATTAGATCAACCTTATAGGCACTTTTTTTTGTTAAATAAAGCGAACGAGTTTGCAAAATATTTAATTTTTTGGTAAAAAACCGGGTTCGTCTTTTAGGGTTCTTAGCGGTATGATGTTTTTGAGTCGTTTATGAAAGCGCGAACAAGAACGAGAGGACGGGAAATGTCATGAAGAAAAACGTACAGACCAAACCATTAAGCCAGGTACAATTGTTTGTTACAAAACGCAACACATTGGAGCAAAAGATCAGCAGCTATTACGAAAACACACAAAATGTTTCTGATGTGATCCAGTATGCTGTTGCGATCATGGTCAAGAACGCCTTAGTCCTCAGCGACTATTCAGAGTTTTTAATAGAATTGGTGCGGGAATTATTCTTGCATGCTGAACCAAGCGAAGTGCTGCGTAAAAATCTTTGCTATTTCAAGCCATATTTCAAAGGCGGCGAGTTTGATAAAGTGGTCAATCGCTTGTTTAAAAATAGAAGGGAATACCTTCAATTTTCCGAGGAAGCTCGTTCAATTTGTAAATATCTGCACGCAGAAGATGCACTAGCAAAGGAAGATGCTAAATATGGCTATCATCTTGTTTCAGTTTTTAAAGCGGCCAGCGGGAAGAAACATAGTTGGATATTAAGGAATATTGATCCGGCGATGTCGAAGGAAGAGGCGCGAGAAAAAACGCGGGCCTTACTAAAAGTATTAACGACATTGACGATATTTGAGCAGAATGGCAGCCGAAAATTTGCCCAGCTTGTGAAGTTTGACTATATAGAAAGTGCCGATGTCATGCATCATGAGGAATCGCAAGAATTATTGGAGGAGTCTGTCCAAAATTCAGAAGACGCGAAGGAAACACTTACTATCATGGTGCCTCACGGGTTTGATCCGAGAACGTTGAGTGATGCAGAAGCGATAGTCTTGATCCAGGCGCACTTACCTGAAGGGAAGACACTGGCAGATATAGAGGTCTTGTTTGTTGAGCGTCCGGCTGATTCGGCGGAAGCAGCAGATCCAGTATTTGATCCCCCAGTTATATCTAATGAAGTACAGCAGGAGTCCCATGAACCAGAATCCGCCTCAATAAAAGAAGATCGTGCGATTGGTGTTGCTGATCCGCCGGAAACAGAATCAACTCCCAAACGACCAACGAATAATCGTCCACTCAGCGGCCGACAGCTTTCAGCACTTAGTCTGATTAACAATCGCGAAAGAGAGCAAAGTCAACAGACGAGTAGCGGTAAGCGCAACAGCAAGAAAAAAGGCGGCAGTCAAAAGAACAAAAAACGAAAGAAATAAAAAAAACTTCCGCGTGTGTGCAGAAGGCTATTTGGCAGGGGGATTATTCCGCCGTTTCGCTAAAAATTTTATCACTATCGTCATTGGTCCAAAAAGCCATAACAATCAGTTCAATCAATGTCGCAATTAGGCCAATCGGCGGATAGAAGTAAATGCCGATAGCCGTTGCAAAAACGGTCAATGGAAAATAGATACTTCCCATATAAAAGTATGGTCCCATTTTCTTGATTTTTTGACTGATCTCAGTATTAGCCTCATGGTTCACGCGGTCAATGGTTCGGCTTAACCAGTAATAAGCCATACTCCACAAAGTAAAAATCAATAGATAGAAATATTCAGGCGCATGGTACAGCATGAATTCACCTGCCCAAGCTGTTGCGACAGGGATCATCGCCATAGTGAAAAGCCAAATGTTGTTGATCCAATAGATGCTTTTAGTTACTCGTTTGGTCAGGCTGAACATGTAATGATGATTGTACCAAGCCACCGCGATAAAGAAAAAGCTGACAGCATAAGCGAATAAATAAGGCAGATCCTCCAAAATTGCTGTCCAGTGAAAATCATGAGGGGTTTTAAACTCTAAAATCATAATAGTCATAATGATGGCTACGATAGCGTCAGAAAATGCCTCTACGCGTCCTTTGTTCATCTCTAAGACTCCTTCTTTCTTAATCAAAATAGTCTATTATTTTTAGCATGTTCAATGCGCTGGGGCAAACAAAGACACTTAAAAACACAGACTTGATTTTTTTTAATCAGGTCTGTGTTTTTTTGTTCGTTTAAATGAAAAAAATTCTACATTACGAGGATTATTTTTCTAGCAATAAATGAGGTAAGTCTTCATTCTTCATTTTAAAGTTAATCGTGTTAAAAACGATTAGCCAAGTTTCTTTTTGTCGATCCGGCGGCTGTTTAAAAACCAATGGCGATGATAATCTCCGACTAATGCGGTGAAGGGAACAGCAGGTTTTCCTTGTGCTGAAAGTTCGGCCTCCAAATAGTTTTTCAGAACCCAAGGATCTTCGATGCGGCTAACATTCAAATTCAAGGTATCTTCGATTATTGCCGGAGTGGTGTTTAGATCAACAGCGATTTGTTCGATGCTGAGTCCGGTCTGTTCGAAATTTTCTTGGAACTCTCTTTTTGTATCGCTGATTTGTTGAGGATTTAATGACATGGTATCCGCTTCTTTCTTGAAAAATGAATAGTTGTAACTTTAACTATCAACAGCATACGCTGTTCTGATTTAGTTGTCAAATAAATAGTTGTAATTTAAACTATCTGCGAAAAACGAAAACGTATCTGCTTTCAGCCCGTAAGATTTTAATCGTAAAGAGCAATGGACATTTGAATCTAACTGAACGGGGGCTTGAATGCCTCAAACTAGTCATTTTCGTCATAAATAAAAAAATAACTGATTGAATTAGGTTTTAGCTTGTTTAACAGCATTTTATAGATTTATAAGAACAAAACAAATCGAAAGCAAACGCTTTTACTTGCAATACACAAATATATGGTTAATATATGACAATAGTAAAGTTATTTCAAATAGAAAATAAGCCATAAATAAGAGTGTTCTTGTGAAAAGTTCTCATTATGTAATTCACAATGTGGGAATTTATTATTGCAGTATTTATTTTGCTATTTGACTTGTTGCTTCTTTTTTAGAGTGAACATAGAGAAGATGAAAGCCAATTCCAACTAGGGGTGAGTATAGAGTATATGAATAGAAAAAGGAAAAGCCTAGCTGTTTTTACCATAGCAGCGTTGAGTTTATCTATTGCGAGTCCCTTGACGCAGGTATTTGCAGCAGAGAATACGATTGTTTTTAAGGACAAAGGGAAATACGAGGCGGCATTAGCGGAGTATAAAAAGAATCAAGCTGATTTCCTAGAAAAAAGTAAACAGTATCAAGAAAAAGTTGATGCTAATAAGCAGATTCAGCAAGAGAATGAACAAGCGACAAGTGCTTTTCAGGCCGAGCTGAAGAAGTTTAACGAAGATATGGCGTTGTATAATACTCAGATGGCAGATTATGAAGCGAAATTAGCGCAGCATAATGAAGCCTTAGATCAGCAAAAGCAACTATTGAGTGATTATCAAGAAAAGATGGCGAAATACCGGGAAGAGCTGGCGAATTATCAAAAGCTATTGTCTGAGTATCATCAGCATCTGGACGAAGTAATCGCGGGAAATAACCAGATGGATGAAAAGTATAAAGAGGCCTTAAAGCAATATCAGGCTGCACTGGCGATTTACGAGGAACAATTGAAAGAGTATTCTGAAGCCGTTGCAAATCGTGATGAGGTTATCCAATCCAATCAAGACGCGACCAACAACTACCAAGCAGAACAACAGGCCTATCAAGAAAAATTAAATACATACAAGGAACAATTACAAACCTATAATGATGAATTAGCCGAACGACAAAAAGTGGTGGAATCCAACGAGAGTTTACACGAAGCGTTCAATACGGCCTATACAAAATACCAAGCAGATCTGGCTACTTATCATAGTCAAAAGACCGATTATGATCAGAAGATGGCGACAATAAATGATCATTTATTGGCCGGTCATTATACAATGCCAAGCTCTTGGGATAATTCCTTCAACCTTTATTCGCTGTTTACCAATTACACGGGTATGCAAGCCTACCTTGAGTATGGCTTATCTACCAGTGGAGACGACATGGTCAAATTGATGGACACATATCGTTCTAAAAATGCGATACCAGAAGGAACATTAAAAGATAAGTTAACGAATTCGATACCGGTTTTTACAGAGACCTATACGTTTTATAAGAATTTGCCAATTACTTCGTCCGTGCCAATCTATTTTCAAACGGTGCCGTCCGTTACGAATGGGGCAAAGGGACCCAATGGATTTAGTCAAAATCTGAGAGGACAAGGGTTCGATTTCAGTTTTACAAGTTCATTTGAGGGGGATCCGGAACAAGCAAAGAATGCGACGACCAGCAACATTCCAGAAAGCTTGCGGACACCGACGGAACAAGATATTTTAAATGCGATTCCGCCGCTCTTTACTTCTAAGCAATCATTTAATGCATCGAATAGTGATCAGGTAGCTATTCAGATTACACCTGAACTAGTTGATAAATGGAAAACAGCTTTGAAAAGGACAAAAGAACTGAGTGACAGTGAATTCAATCAGGCGTTCGATCTCTATGTTCAAGCGTTTAAAACATTTAATGCTTCTAACCGCGGTCCGCAGGCACTGAAAAATCTGCAGGATCAAGTAGTTAGTGTGAATGCAATCGAGCGAGATGCCGTTGATTTGATAAGCGGCAAAAAGGTTGATCTTGGTGAAAATAATCGCGAGTTTTTGAACGATCTGACGAATACGGCAGTTTCCTCTGATCAATTAGCCAATAAATATGGATACTTGACGCTATTAACTAAAATGGCTGGAGCGACCGTATTTGGCTATTATCATGAGCTTACGGCGAAACCGGGTGAAGTCATTAAAGTAGCGACGAATGATGTCTATTATCCAGGCTATTGGGGCTTGAGTTTGAATTCAACAAAGGCGACGCCAGTGTATCCGGTACTGCCTATAGAACCGACACCGCCAACGGAACCAGAGTATCAAAAGGTTCCCGATGAGCCTGTGCCGCCGGTTGTTCCTGAGCCGCCTAAACCATTAGTGCTGCAAGAAGTACCAAACGTTCCTGCGATGCCGGTCATGCCGATTGCTCCGACACCGCCAGAGCATGAAACCGTGCCTGAGAATCCGAACTTAGTACCGCCGGTTATGCCTGAGGAGCCAGTCTTGCCCGAAATACCAGTGGTGCCTGAACTTCCGGTCATGCCGAAGATACCCGTGCAGCCAGAGCTGAAGCCGCTGCTTCCAGTAGGCGAACCTCCAGTACCGCCGATTCCGCCAGAATATCAGACGGCAACCGACATTGTGGAGCAGCCTAAAACACCGAAACCCGAATCGCCGATTACTGAAAAAGTGGTCTTAGTAAATAATAAACATACCACTCAAACGAACGGTTATACAGAGAGTTATAACCCTCAAAAAAGTGGAACGGTGAAAGAGTATCCGAAAACAGGGTCTAAACAAAGTGCCCTATCAACTGTAGGCTATACTGTTTTAGGAAGTGTTGCTGCTCTTTACCTTTGGGTGTTGAAACGTTCACGGAAATAGTTTTGTTCATTAATAATGACAAGCGTTAAACGTCCGTATGAACCTGTAAACCATGAATAAGAATTGAACAGAGTATCCGCCAATCGAATCATTGGATGGCGGATACTCTGTTTTTTATGCTTTTGAGCGGGAGCGTCAGTTATGAGATGCTTTTTAGCCAGAAATGGATTGCTTGTTTTCATTTTATGTAAGCAAACATGAAATTTTCTGACAAAATTCAAATTACAGTGAAATTAATTTAGAATTAGGCTTTTATCATTTAAGGACATCTGTTATAATTGTCATCACATCTTGATGCAGGAAATCTTTGTCTGATTACTATAGAAGTTTGTTTCTTAACAGTGGATCAGGAAGAGATTTACGGCTTAAAGATGGAAATAATTCCATAACTATGAAAAAGGAGAGAATGAGTATGACGATTTACAATTTTTCTGCAGGTCCCGCAGTATTACCGAAAGCTGTGTTGGAGATCGCACAGTCCGAGATGCTTGATTACAAAAATAGCGGTATGTCGGTGATGGAGCTGAGTCATCGTTCCTCCTTGTTTGAAGAAATCATCCAAGCTGCTGAAAGCTTATTAAGAGAATTAATGGCGATCCCTGACAATTACAAGGTCTTGTTTTTACAAGGCGGAGCAAGTTTGCAATTCAGCATGGTGCCGTTGAACTTGGCTCAAGGCAAAAAAGCGTTGTATGTCAGTACCGGTTCGTGGTCGAAAAAGGCTATCAGTGCCGCAAAAGCACTTGATAATGTCGAAGTAGAAGTGATCGCTTCTAGTGAAGATAAAAATTTCACCTATATTCCAGAATTGCCGGAAACGGTGGATCAAAATGCCGCTTACGTGCATATTACAACGAACAATACGATAGAAGGAACAGCGTTTGCGAAGATTCCAAACTTCGGCAAAGTTCCTGTGGTAGCAGATATGTCTTCAAACATTTTAGCCAATGACTATAAAGTAGAGGACTTTGGCGTGATCTACGCTGGTGCACAGAAAAATATCGGTCCGGCTGGATTGACGGTCGTGATCATTCGTGAAGATTTGCTCAATCAAGAAGCAGTTTTTGCGCCGATGTTAGATTATGCGTTGCAGGCGAAGAATGATTCCTTGTATAACACACCGCCTACCTATGCGATCTACATCGCGAAGCTAGTCTTTGAATGGGTGAAAGCCCAAGGCGGCGTAGCTGGAATTACCGAAAAGGATCAGCAAAAATCCCAACTATTATATGACACGATCGAAAAATCGAAGTTGTTCACGAGCCCAGTGAGAAAAGATAGCCGTTCAATCACCAATATCCCATTTGTGACTGGTGACGATGCCTTAGACAAAGCCTTCAACCAAGCGGCTTTAGCAGAAGGCTTCGAGAATCTGAAGGGTCACCGCTCAGTTGGCGGCATGCGTGCGAGTCTTTACAATGCGTTCCCAATAGAAGGTGTCGAGGCGTTAGTGGCCTTCATGGCGAAATTTGAAAAGGAAAATGGAGGGAATTAGATGTTTCAGATTAAAACATTCAACGCGATCGCTCCTGAGGGAATGGCGCGTTTTGATAAAGAAAACTACCGCATCAACGAAAGCGAAGAACCAGATGGCATTATTTTGCGCAGCCAAAAGCTGCATGACTATGCCTTTCCTGAATCTGTTTTAGGAGTAGCGCGGGCAGGTGCCGGAACGAACAATATTCCAGTTAAAGAGTGTACCGAAAAAGGCATCGTGGTTTTCAACACACCGGGAGCCAATGCGAATGCGGTGAAGGAATTAGTGATCGCGAGCTTATTATTAGCGGTTCGTCCGATGGTTCAAGGGATTGATTGGGTGCAAACATTGGAAGGTGCCGATGTCGATGAACAGGCTGAGGCGCAAAAAGCACAATTCGCCGGAACGGAACTTGAAGGCAAGAAACTAGGAGTCATTGGTTTAGGTTCAATCGGAGCGATGGTAGCCAACGATGCCTACCGTTTAGGAATGGAAGTTACGGGTTACGACCCGTATGTTTCAGTCGATACGGCCTGGAGCATTTCTCGTCGGGTAAAACGGGCGAAGGACTTGAAAGAGGTTTTGACCAACTGTGATTTCGTGACTGTCCACGTGCCGTTAACTGAAAATACCCGTCATTTGATCAGCACCGAAGAATTGATGCAAATGAAGCAAACAGCACACTTAATGAACTTCGCGCGCGGCGAAATCGTTGATACAGATGCTGTAGTGAAAGCTGTAAACGAAGAACGCATTGCTGGTTTTACAACCGACTTTGCGGAAGAAAAATTATTGCATAATGATAAAATCACGGTGCTGCCGCATTTAGGGGCATCAACCGAAGAAGCGGAAGTTAACTGTGCCAAGATGGCAGCCCGCGGATTGAAACGGTTCTTAGAAACCGGCGTCATTAAACGGTCAGTCAATTTTCCAAATGTCGAGATGGCATTTGATTCTCCATACCGTATTACGATCATCAATCGCAATGTACCGAACATGCTAGGATTGATCGCATCTGAGATTGCTTCATTAGAAGTCAATATCGATAACATGCTGAATCGCGGGAAAGACGATCATGCCTATACACTGGTGGACGTTTCAGAAACAGATCCGGCTAAAATAGCGGCGATTACAGAAAAACTAAGCCAGAACGAAGGCATTGTCCGCGTCCGTGCAATCAAACGGGATGAGGAGAGTGAATTTTAATGGTTCAAGTTCATCCATTCAAAGGTATTCGTCCAGCTGAAGAGTTGGCCGATCAGGTAGCGGCTTTGCCCTACGATGTTGTTAATTCACAAGAGGCTAAAGACTTAGCGGCGGATAATCCGTACAGCTATTTCCATATCGACAAGGCAGAGATCGACTTGCCAGCTGATCTGTCACCTTACGATGAAAAGGTTTATCAAAAAGCCGCCGACAATTTAGCGGCATTCTTAGAAAAAGGCTGGTTGTTCAAAGAATCAGAAGCGTATTTCTATCTCTATGAATTAGTGATGAATGGCCGCAGCCAGACAGGGATCGTGGCTTGTACATCGATCAGCGACTATATCGATGAAAAAATCAAGAAGCACGAGTTTACCCGACACGAAAAAGAAATCGATCGGATGAATCACATCCGCACCTGTGACGCGAATACTAGTCCGATTTTCCTAAGCTATCGACCGCAAACAGAAATTCAAACGATCATCAAGGATTGGCAGCAGGAGCATGCGCCGGTCTATGATTTCACCAGTTATCATGAGGTGACGCATCGTGTGTGGGTGATCGATCAAGCGGAAACGAACGAAAAATTGACGAAACTATTTACTGATGTTGACGCGCTGTACATTGCGGATGGTCATCATCGGACAGAATCAGCGGTCAAGATCGGTTTGGAAAAACGCCAATCCGGCGAACAAAATCCAGAAACAGAACAGTTCTTGTCGATTATTTTCCCTGAGGATGAGTTAGCGATCTGGGAATACAATCGAGTGCTGAAATCAGCACCGCCAGCGGACTTTATGGATCGTTTGGCTGAGAACTACCAAGTCACCAAAACAGGTGTTAAAAAGCCTGAGCAAGCCGGCGACTGCCAATTATATGATGGTGAAGCTTGGTATACCTTAAGCATCAAACCGGAAAAGGTTCCGAATGATCCCGTCGAGAAATTAGATGTGGCCCTGCTGCAAAAATTTGTCTTAGAGGACATCTTTGGAATCGCGGATATTCGGACCGACAAACGAATTGATTTTGTCGGTGGGATTCGCGGAACAGAAGAGCTGGAAAAATTAGTCGATTCAGGCGACTGGAAATTAGCCTTTTCAATGTATCCAACGCAAATGACGGATCTTCTCGCTGTCGCGGATGCGAAAAAAATCATGCCGCCGAAATCAACCTGGTTTGAGCCAAAACTATTAAGCGGTTTGTTCTTACACGATTTAGAAACGAAATAATACGGAAACTCTCGAATCTTTTCGAGAGTTTTTTATATTTAAAATATTATGTTATTGACTATAATGTGTGTCGCACAGTATAATAATATTGAAGAGGTGATCCTATGCCAGATAAGGATATCGTACAGAATTATGTTACAGAATTAAAAAGAGGAAATTTGGTTTTGGCTGTATTAGGCAGTCTGAATACGCCTCATTACGGCTACGCGCTTTTGCAGACTTTGCAGGAGAAGGGAATGGATATCGAGGCCAATACGCTTTATCCATTGCTGAGAAGATTAGAAAAGCAGGAGCTGCTGGTCAGTGATTGGGATACGACCGAAAGCAGGCCGCGCAAATATTACACGATCAGCAAAACGGGAAAAGCAGTTCGGACAAAATTGTTTGAAGAGTGGAAGGAAATGCAAAAGAGTTTAATTGGTATTTATTCGGAGGGGTGAACTATGGAAAATGTAATCGAACGTTACATCGCTGCGGTGGTAGGGCAGCTGACGGAAAACGAACGAAAAGAAGTGGCACAAGAATTACGTGGCAATATTTACGATATGCTATCGGACCAGCCAAGTGCCGCAGAAATTGAACAGGTTCTGCAAGCGATGGGCTCGCCGGCAAAACTGGCGGAACAATATCGGCAAAATCCGCGTTACTTAATTTCGCCGCAGGTCTACGAGGATTATCTTCGCTTGTTAAAATTATTGGTTCCGATAATCGGGATCATTACGCTAATCGTGGGGGCTGTTACTGGCGGGCTCGAAGCCTTCCAGCAAAATGGGGCGCAGGTAGGAAGCGTCCTTCAAGTCATGTTTCAATCTGGGATCGAGAGCGGTGTGTCTGGGGTCTTGCAGACGCTAGTTTGGACGACTATTGGTTTTGTGATTGCTGAACGCACCGGAGCCTTTGATAAAAAGAAAACGGAAGAGTGGACCATCGATGATCTGCCGCCCGTGACCACAGAAAAAGCGATTCCGATCTCTGATGCGGTGGCGGAAATCATCGCAGTATTAGTCTTCAGCGCCTTTTTACTGTTTGGAGCATTAAACGCTTTTCCACAAGTTTTTTCTAAAACTGGTAATGCGATCGTCAATATGCCATTATTCAGTAATGATTTCGTTCGGTTTTTGATACCAGTGCTGATCATTGGAACAGTATTGACATTGATCGTTAGTGTTCTGAAACTGATAGATCGCCGCTGGAGCAATCGTGTCTGTTTTTGGTCGATTATTGACAACGCTGTTTCCGCGGTCATGTGGGTCCTGTTATTGCTAAGTAACAACATTTTCAGCCAAGAGCTGGTCGACTTATTACAGGAACAGACCTGGTCTAACGGGGATGTGCTGCACTATATTTCGACAGGGGATACAGCTTCGATCCGCTTGATCATCAGTGTGATCATCGTGGTCGTAGCCATCATCCAAATCGGGATCGTGGTCTATTACCGAAGCAAGCGCAATATCTCCCAACGCTGGATTAACCAAGAACGTGCGTAGTGAAGAAAAAAATGATGTCAATCGGTTCTCGATTTGAGGGCCGATTTTTTGCGCAAATTTCGGGCGATGGAGTATGCTAATAAAGTCTAATCTATCGAAGAGGGTGGGAAAATGGAGCGAGTGACGAATTATTTTAAAAACAATCGATTATTGAGTGGTTCTTTGGTTCTAGCGCTGATTAGCTGTTTGATCGGTCGTTTTTCCGCCGATTTTATCGATTATAAAGTGATCTTCAGTTTATTTGGCCTAATGCTTCTGATTCAAGGCTTTGAACAGGTTGGCCTCTTGCAGTACTTGGCGCAAAAACTGCTGCACTTTTCTAAAAACAGCCGGCAGTTGGTTCAGCTGATGATTCTTTTATCGCTGATCGGCTCAATGTTTCTAACGAATGATGTGGCGATATTGACATTGTTGCCGATCTATTTGAAGCTCTTATCAGTACTGCCAAAATTTAAGGGTCGATTTTTAGGCAGTGTTTTAATTATCGTTGCAGCGAACTTAGGCAGCAGCTTCTTTCCATTCGGGAATCCGCAGAATTTATATTTATATGATTATTATCATGTACCACTCCCTCAGTTTTTGACATGGATGTCGCTAGTGTTATTAGTCAGTCTAATTTCATTAGCGCTTTTGACACTGTTCGTCGCTAAGGACTCATTGACGGAAATTGACCTTGAAAATAGTCCGTTTGAGCGAAAAGAAACACTGCTGTTATCAGGTTTAATGATTGTCATGATTTTGGTAGTGCTGGATGTATTGCCGTATCAGTGGGTGATTCCTGCGGTGGCGTTGATCGTGGCGAGTTATCGTAGAGAATTGTTTAAAGACGTTGATTACGGACTATTAATGACTTTTGTCTGCTTTTTTATCATTGTTGGAAATATCGGGGAAGCGCAATTTATTAAAGAATTTTTGCAGAGACTGAATGGCAAACAGATTTATTTGGCAGGTTTAGGCCTGAGCCAAGTGATCTCAAATGTACCAGCGGCTTTCTTGATCGCGCCTTTTACAACCAACCAGCAGGCAGTCATCTTAGGCGTGAATATCGGCGGGTTAGGGACTTTGCTGGCTTCATTAGCAAATTTGATTGGTTACAACTTGTTCCAGATTTACTATCCCAAAGAGACAAAGCGCTTTTTCGGTCTATTCAGTGCAGTTAATTTTGGCCTTTTGTTTTTCCTAGGCGGTCTCTTTTATTTTTTCATCCATTAGAAAGCTCCTAGAATTCCTAAAAATAAGCTAAGTTTCTTATGGGAATTCATCCAAAAACAATGAAAACGCTTCAAACGGTGTTAAGCTAGTCTTGTGAGAAATGACCGAAGAACTTTGACCGTGTAACAGATAATGAAGCGGCAAAGTGACTCTTCGAAAAAGCACTTGCAGGAACTTAGGAGGATTTGTGATGAAAGACAAGACAAAATTAATCCACGGCTATCATGCCTTTGATGAAGAAACCGGCGCTTCATCGATTCCGATCTATCAATGTTCAACTTTTAAACAGGCATCCATCAAGGATGGACAGGCCTATACGTACTCGCGTTTCGGCAATCCAACGCGAACAGCTTTAGAGGAAGCCGTCGCCGCTTTAGAAAACGGCAAATATGGAACGGCATTTGCTTCTGGTATGGGAGCAATCTCGGCGGTTCTGCTGAGTTTCAATCAAGGCGATCATTTGGTGATGTGCAAGAGCATTTACGGCGGCACCTTCCAATTGGTTAACGAGGTTATGAATCGCTTCGGGATCGAAGTGACGTTTGTCGATGAGACCAATCTTGCGGAATGGGAGCATGCGATTCGGCCCAATACACGAGGACTTTATTTAGAAACACCATCGAATCCTTTATTATCAGTGACGGATATTGTGGGAGTAGTCGCAATCGCAAAAGAGCACCATTTAGTGACCATGATCGATAATACCTTCATGACACCGCAATTCCAGAAACCATTGGCATTAGGAGTCGATGTGGTGATTCACAGCGCTACTAAATTTATCAATGGACATAGCGATGTAGTAGCGGGGTTAGTTATAACTAATGACGAAGAGTGGCACAAGCAAATCAAGCTTCAGCAAAAAGTTTTAGGCGGCATTTTAGGTGTTGAAGACTGCTGGTTGACGATGCGCGGGCTTAAGACGATGGGCTTGCGGATGGAGCAGAGTGCACGCAGTGCGGAAAAAATCAGTCAGATGCTGGAAGACCATCCGGTTGTAAAAAAGGTTCATTATCCCGGGCTGCCTAGCCATCCCGAATATGATATTCACAAACGTCAGGCGACTTCCGGTGGAGCAGTTTTATCTTTTGAATTAGCCAGCCAAGAAGCGGTGTATACGTTTGCGGACGCTTTGCAGATTCCGATCGCAGCCGTAAGTCTCGGCGGAGTAGAGTCGATTTTATCTTATCCAGTCACCATGAGCCACGCTTGCGTACCAAAAGAAGAACGAGAAAAACAAGGCATAACAGAAGGTTTGCTGCGTCTATCCGTGGGAATCGAAGACACCGAAGATCTAATCGCAGACCTAGAACAAGCATTAGCCAAAGTTCGAATAACCGTAAAATAAACACATTGGGAATTTCCTTCCCAATGTGTTTTTCCTGTTTTAGGAGAGATGAATACCTTAACTCGAAGGAGTTGCGAATCCAAGTTTTCGCAGTACATATAAATAAAGGGGAAAGCACAATCATTCCTCCAACAACTAGTGACGCGTTTTAGTTGGATCGTATACGCAGTGAAAATCGAACTCATTTTTCCGTCTTTTTAGAAAAATGAATACCTTAAGCTGAAGGAGTTGCGAGTCCAAGTTTTCGCAGTATATATTGAATAAAGCAAATCCGGATTCATTCTACGAAAAATGAATAGTTTAGTTTAATTGGATCGTATACGCAGTGAAAATCAAACTCATTTTTCTGTCTTTTTAGAAAAATGAATACCTTAAGTTGAAGGAGTTGCGAGTCCAAGTTTTCGCAGTATATATTGAATAAAGCAAATCCGGATTCATTTCACTAGTAACTAGTGATGCGTTTTAGTTGGATCGTATACGTAGTGAAAAACGAACTCATTTTTCTGTCTTTTTAGAAAAATGAATACCTTAAGTTGAACGAGTTCGGTATAATAGTATCATCTCTTGGAGGAAGTGAAAGTCATGATCGAAAATTTATTACGTCCAGAAGTGCTGCTGTCAAACGTGATCGTTTGTTTGGTGACTGTTTTGATTACTCGTTGGGTACTTAATCGAAAGCCGAAGCCGGAACGGCCAGCGGAAGTGGTTCAGAGCCCGAAGCAAACGGCAGATGGGACAGTCATTCTTGAGACATCGCTGGCAACCTTGCAATCGTATAAAAATAATTTAAATAAATTTGGCTATGTCTATTTTCAAGAAACGACACCGATCGTGATTGAACAATTGAAGGCGGAAGCGAGCAGTTTGATTGTCTCGGAGACCAATCAGCCGATCCATGAGCTGCTGCAGAAAAACTATGAAAAGTTAGCGGATTTTCAGCAAAAAGAAGTAGCGGATACGAAGAAATTGGAGCTGGATGTGTTGAATCACGTCAATAAAACCATCATTACTTGGCGCAATCTGCTGAAGGAAAGCAGGTGAGTTTGATGGCTAAAGCGACGGATACTGAAGTTTATCAGCTGTTAGAAAAATGGCAGATTCCTTATGAGCGTGTGGATCATCAAGCTGTTTATACAGTGGCGGAGATCGATTTTTCGATCGACGGCAGCGATGTGAAAAACCTGTTGATGAAAAGCAAGAAGACTAAAAACTATTATTTTGTGATCTGTCCGGGTAAAAAGCAGCTGGATATTAAAGGACTAGCAAAAGCCTTGGGCGAACGTCATTTATCTTTTGCTTCAGAAGCGGAGCTTTTTGAATTGCTTGGCTTGGAAAGAGGTTCGGTTACACCGCTGGCTCTGCCGCATGATACTGGAAGGCAAATTACGGTGATCATTGATGAGACGATCGATCAAACGAAAAAGATCGGTTTTCATCCGAATACGAATACTGCGACGCTCGTGATCGCCTTTAGTGATTTTAGGAAATTTTTAGCCAATCTGGCAATCGAACCAAAATATCTATCAATTCCAGTAAAACAGCCCGAAGCGTAAACTTCGAGCTGTTTTTTTAAATAAAAAAAGCCGTGCAGAGTTATCTGCACGACTTAAATAGGTTTAACGCATCCGTAATCGACGGCGAATGCCATCCACCCGAGGGCCTAATAATTTATCGGCCATCCGCGTCTTCAACGCTAAGATCATGTAAGTCAATCCGCCAAAGGCCGCGACGATCAGAATAATGATCATGGATTGCATTTTCGAATCTGAGCTTAAAACTAATTCACAGCCGTATTTCACGACAAAGGCGACCACACCCATTGCCAGCGACATCAATGTAACTTTTCCAATAGAGGTCATCGTTTCTCTAAACGGAAATTGCGTGATGACATGGATTCGATCCAATAAGAACATATTTGCGACTAGGAATCCCACAAATGTAGCGATCAGCGGGCCGTAAGCCTCAAACATAAAGGTCAGTGGAAATTGTGAAACAGCCTTAACGAAGATCCCGATACCTAAAAACCAGACAGCTTGCATGTTGCCATCTAATCCTTGCAGCATCGTGGAACAGACCATGAAGAGTCCCATCATGATACCGACCACACAGGAAGCGGCCAATAGTTGCGCGCCCAGCGGATTCGGCCAGTAGAATAGGGTATTCAAGGGATAAGCCAAGATGAACATTCCGACAGTCGCCGGCATCATTACGAAGAACAATAATTGGATATTATTCGTTACTAGTTTGGCTAATCCTTTGTGATCCTTTTTCGTAAAACGTTCCGTGATCAGTGGCAAACCGGCCGTTGCCATCGCTGTCCCAAGTGCGATCACCACCATCGTCAATTTATCCGGATTGGCGGAGATTAAAGCAAACAGGTCGGCATTTTTAGCCGCGGAATAATTCGTTACGATCGACATGATTTTTTCAAAGGAATATTGATCAATCAGCTTGAAAATACTGATTGCACTGCCGACAATAATGAACGGGATCGCTTGCTGGATCATTTGCAGGACTAATTGACGCCCGGAGAAGGTAATCTCATTATTGCTTTCTCTGATCAATTCACGAAAGGCTGTCCGTTCTTTCAAAAGCGAGAACAATAGAACTCCCATCGCGAAGGCGACACCAATGAAGGCAGCGAACGTTGAATGTACAACAGCTGTCTTGTAACTGCCGTTGTTGATCTGCATGATAATGAAAGCAGAAGCTAACATGTAGCAGACTCGGGCGATTTGCTCGACAATTTGAGAGATCGCGTAAGGCTTCATATTGTTGTTTCCTTGGAAGAAGCCGCGGATTACACTCATAGCCGGGAAAATCAGCAGCACGACACTTAAGGAGCGCATGACTGGAACTAGGTCAGCGTTGCCTTGAGACAGGTATGGTGCGCCCACAAACATAATAGCGGCACAAATCACACCGCCGATGGTCATCAGCCGCATGGTATAGAACAATAGTTTTTTACTCAACCCGTATTCATTCATGGAATTATAACGGGCTGTTTGTTTAGCTACCGCCGCTGGAATCCCCGCGGTAGAAATCATAAGAAAGAGCGCGTAAACGTTATAGCCCTTAGTGTACAAATAATTGGCCTCTAAGCCATGGGGCTGCATCCAAGCAATCCAAGGGATCACGTAAACGGCACCTAGTAAACGGGAGAAGATATTCCCGACCGTCAGCCAAGCTGTGCTTTGCACCATTTTCTCTTGAGCTGTGGCCTGTTTTTTGGGTTCAGCAGGGGCGTCTGTTATCGGCTCTGCTTCAGGCGCCTGCGCTGTATTCCTTTTGTGATCTTTTTTAGGCGGCGGTGCCGCTTCTGTATGATAACGAGCGACGCGGGATCTTGAACCCTGCAACTCGTTTTCGTAGCTATTTTTTTCAGTCATATAAACCAGCTTTCTGCAACAGTATCCTCCATATTTTACCTGTTCTTCCAGGGAGTTACAATCCTGTCAGTAAATCTTTAAGAATTAGGGATAAAGGTATTGATATGACTGGCGAAGCTTTCAAGGTTCCGCGTTTGAATGTAGACAGATCCGCGTCCGTGGAATTCATTGACCACGCCTTCGCCGGTCTTGAAGCCGAAGGTACCTGAGGCGACCTTGATGTTGTAATCCAACGAGCTGGTCCAAGCGATCACATGCTGATTATCAATAATCACCGGTGCACTGCCGTCTAATTCGATTTTCTCAACATCGCCAAAAGCAGAAACTAAGATTTGCCCGCTGCCGGTCGTTTCCATGACGAAAAAGCCGCCGGTTCCGCCTAATAGGGCACCAGAAAGTTTTTGTCGTTTCATTTGGTAGTTGACGTTTTCTTCGCTGGCAAGGAAAGCGCCAGTATTCAAACGCCAGTGTTCTGTACCGACATCGAGAGCAAAGATTTTCCCCGGTACCGCTGGAGCGATGGGGATCATGGCATTAGCAGAGTGGGCAGTGGCTGTACTGATGAAGAAGCTTTCGCCGCTAGTCACCGAGCGGCCCAAAGCACTTAATGCACCGCCAAGACCTTTCTTGCCATTGGTATTCATTTGGCCTTCTAATTCTATTTCCCCGATCTCATAAACCATTGCACCTGGTTCGATCCGTAATTGTTCTCCGCGCTGCAGTGTCACCTTTGCGATAGGGGCAAAAGTGCTTTCAGATAATTCGTAATTCATAGTAAAACTCCCTTCAAAGACATTTGCTAAAATTATAACATTTCCCATATCTTTTCTGTGAGATTTTGATAAGATTATTAAAAGGGAAAAGATGGAGGAGAAGGTATGGAAATACTAGCATTTGAGCACGTTCAATTCGTTCGTCAGCAAACGGTTCTATTAGAAGATATTAATTGGCAGATCAAAGCAGGCGAGGATTGGGCCGTCTTAGGGTTGAACGGTGCCGGAAAAAGCTTGATGCTGAACATGATTTCAGGCAATTTATGGCCTTCTAGCGGAAAGCTGACGGTCTTGGGTGAGTTATTTGGTCAAACGTCGATTCCTGATCTAACGAAACGAATCGGCTGGGTGAGTCAGTCCTTACAAGAACGAATTCATCGAGAAGAACAGGCTGAATATATCGTTTTGTCAGGGAAGTTCGCCAGTATCGGTATTTATCAGAAGTTTTCAGTGGAAGAACTGGAAGAGGCTAAACAAGTTTTGCGTTCCTTAGGAGCCAAAAAGCTGATTGGCAAGGTGTATCAAGTATTGTCTCAGGGAGAAAAACAAATCGTTTTGATCGCTCGGGCATTAATGGCCAAACCAGAGCTGTTGATCTTGGACGAGCCGTGTAATGGATTGGATTTATTTGCTCGTGAGGATTTATTGGCACGAATCAAAAAAATGAAACAAGCGGCGGATGCGCCAAGCTTATTGTACGTGACTCATCATACCGAAGAAATTTTACCATTATTGATTCACGTGCTGATGATTCGCGATGGCAAAATTTTTAAACAAGGCCAACGAGAAGAGCTTTTGAAAGTAGGCATACTGAATGAGTTCTATCAACGGCCGATCGAAATTCATGGAATGAGTGATGATCGGATGATGGTGATTCCTAAATAAAAGGACTCTCGCTTTGAGAGTCTTTTTTAACGTTTGAATTATGCAAATAAAAATATCGCAAGGGAAATAAGTGGTAATTATGTCCGTCTAAACGTATTTAGTAGCGGGGGTGAAACATGTTCTTATTTTCGACTTGAAATATCTATTCAAAAAAATAGCGATACATTTCCTGATAGTTGAAATTTTAGATTTAAATCACCGATCTTTATTTTTTCGTTCGATTTTATTTTTATGTTATTTAACAATTAATTTATCGATTTATTTCTTTTATATGTGTTGTTAAAAATCACTATTTAAATGGTAAATAATATGGATATGGGAGTTTCTGGTGTACATGCGGATTTCTATTTCGTATGTTATAATAAGAGACGGTGTTTATCATAAAAAGGAGGATGTTGTATGTTTAGAAAAAGTGTTTATTTGTTTTCTGTAGCGATATTAGGGTTATCGCTAGTGCCCAGCAGCGCATGGGCTGACGAGGCAATCGAATCGGCTGCACCTGCTATAACAACTGAGTTGGTTGAAAGCCCTGTCAATAGTGTGGAACAACCGGTCGCTAAGCCTGAAGAAACAGTGGTGGAAACACCGACCGAACAGCAAGCTTCGATTGGGGAAGAAGCAGCTGAACTTCCAGCTACCGAAAATCAGGAAAGCAATACTGAAGAGATCGAAGTCCCAGCTGAACCAGTCGCAGCACCAGAAGAACCAGCGGCCGCGGAGCCAAAAACAATTGAGCCAGAAAAAAAGGTTGAACCATTTGCCGCACCGCAGCAAAAAGCAGCACGGGCAGCGATACCGTTTTTAAAGGATGACAATGACGGGAAAATCGTCGACCACGAAAAAGCGATTACAGATGAAGAGGCTAAAATTTCTGCCGAATACAATTTCATGCCTAATTTTGATCAGCTAGATGACATTGTGGTGCAATCGAGTGCCGGCTACACAGAGCGAACGAGCTACTTCGTTTTTGATTTGAAAAATGCGGCAAAAAACTCAATTACCGTCATCTATAAAAATGTTGGTACCTACAATGGAAAAGTAATTGATATGAAGGTGACGGTCAAGGATTGGACTGTCTTTACTGGAAGTGTCTACGCACAATTGTCAATTAGCAAAAGAAATGGAATTACCATGAATGGAATCAGCGATGTTCGCTTGAACTATTCGTTTCTTGATAATTTAACCGCTAAAGCGGCAAATGTGTCGGGCTTTTTCAATTTTACTGATATCGACTTGAAGCAAAGTATCGATTTATTTGACCATAACAACGTACAGAATTTTTACGTTACTAAGGGCAACGAACTATACGTCAAAACGCATAACGGTTTTATCAGAGTCGGCGAGATTAATGGAGACAGGACCAATGATCTAAACATGGATCATTGGCTGACCTATACTTACAAAAATATTTCTAACTTTGATGTCCGCTATAATCAAGATTACGATTCTGGTGCCGTCTTTAATTACACGTACCAAGCACCGATCGTCATTGAAGAAACGGCGGTCGTCCCTGAGATAAAAGAGCCAGAAGTCGTTGAAGAAACGCCGATCGAAGAAGAAACTGCAACCGACGAAGTTGTCCCGGTCAAAACTGAGACCGCAACGGTAAGTCTTGCTGCTAAAGCGGAAGCTGCAAAGGTTGAAGTAGCAAAAACAGAAGTGAAAAAGGTCGAGGTTAAAAAAGCAGAACCTTTGAAACAAGCCGTGCTGCCGCAAACAAATGATAAAGTAAGCTCAATTTTTATCACACTTGGCGGTGCCTGCCTATTCCTTTTCACCGCATTATTCTTGAATAAGAAGAAAGTATAGAAATAGCGGCTCCTCGGAAAAAACCGAGGAGCCTTTTTATCTGTCGATCTAGCTAGGCCTTCAAAACAAATAAAATGATTATTATGAAGATTAAATATTATTATCGTAGAAAAAAATCAGCAAATTAGATAATAAATGTTATAATAATTATTGATATTTATCATAAAGGAGGCTGTTTTATGGCTAAAAAAAGCATTTATTTATTTTCGGTGGCACTCTTAGGCGGTTCAATGATTCCAAATGTAGTCTGGGGTGAAGAAGTCACTGAATCAGAAGCGGCGAATATAACGACCGAGTTAGTTGAACGAGCCAATAATGTTTCGGAAAGTCCTGCTGAGGAAGTGGCGGCTTCGCCAATTGGAGAGCAAGAAATTGCCGCTGAGCAGGCAGAACCAACCGCAGTTTCAACGGATTCAATTGAATCAGAAAATTCAGCAGTGCAGATAGAAGAGGTGACCGACTCTGAAGTTACAGAGACGTCGTCTGTCTCACCTGAATCAACCGAAACAACAGCGATAATTGAACCAGATAAAACGACAGAAGCCCCCCCGACTGTACAGGAAAAGCAGCCTGAACCTGCTGCAACGGGGGAATCAAGCGAAACAAGAGCTTCGGCACCAGCCTTGAAAGAAGAAAATGACGGCAAGATCGTGGATCACCAGAAGACGATTACTGATGAAAATACACAGCTTCCTAATGACTATGCCTTCATGCCGAACTTTGCAAATGTGCAGGGTATCGTGATCGGCGGTACGAATAATTATGTGAATGACGGCTACACCTTCACCTTTGATCTGGATACAGAAAAGCCAAACACGATCACCGTCACCTATAAAAATGTCGGCAGCTACCAAGGAAAAGTCATCGACATGAGAATCACTGTCAAAGGCTGGACGGCTCTTGCTGGCAAACAAATCCTGCAGATCAATAAAGACAACGGGATCACAATGAGCGGGATTCGCGACGTGCTGCTGAATTACTCTTTCCTAGATAATTTAACCGCCAATCCAGTCAAGCTGTCGGGCTTTTTCAATTTTACCGATATCGACTTGGAACAAAGCATCGATCTTTTTGATGCGAATAATATCCAGAATTTCTATGTAACAAAGTCCAATCAGCTTTATTATAAAAAGCATGATGGTTACATTAAAATCGGCGAGATCAATAATAATAAAATCAATAATCTGAATATGCACTATTGGCTGACCTACATCTATAAAAATGTTTCCGGATTTGATGTACGTTACAATCAGGAGTATGAAACGAATGCGGTTTTTAACTATTCCTTTAAGCTGCCAGTGACAATCGGCGAAATTCCACCGGGCATCGTTGATCCGACTATTCCAATTGATGTAGAAGTACCCGAGGAGTCGGTAGTAAATGAGCGTTCACAGGATCAATCAGCAAACCCAACTGCCAAAACTGGCTCATGGGTGGCGACGGTTTTGGCAAAAACTGAAGTCAATCAGCTAAGTGAAAAAGCGACCCAATCTGTTGGTTCAACGAAATCAACAGCAGTACCTCAGATAGCACAAGCGGAGTTGCCAAAAACCAACGAGCAGTCCAGTTCATATTTGGCGATTCTCGGCGGAGCATGCATTTCCTTGTTCACGGCCATCTTTTTGAATAAGAAAAAAGGATAAAACAAGAACCTGCTGAAAAATTTCAGCAGGTTCTTTTGACGATTAATTCAGTTCTGTTTCAGGGATCGCAGTTAGATACTGATCGACCGCAGCTAATAGGGCGGTCATTTTCGCGTGGTCAAATGGCGATGATAGATGACCTAATTGAACGGTCTCCAAAAAGGTCTTACTGCCGCCGATGCGACAAATCGCTAGGTAATCTTCCCATGTGGTCGGGTCCTGTTCAACGATACTACGCTGCCAGAACTGCAAAGCACAAACTTGTGCCAAGGTATAGTCGATGTAATAGAAGGGAACTTCAAAAATATGCCCTTGACGATACCAATAGATCCCGCGGGCTAATGCTTCCGAAGATTGATAGTCGCGTTCTGGACAATACCGTTTCTCTAACTCTCGCCAGCAATTCTTCCGGTCAGCCGCCGACCATTCTGGATGCAGATAGATCTCTTCTTGGAAATGATCGACTAAAGCGCCATAAGGCAAGAATTGCAGAGCACTGCTTAAATGAGCGAATTTGTATTTCTCGCTGTCCGTACCGAAAAATTTGCTCATCCACGGCCACGTTAGAAATTCCATACTCATCGAGTGGATTTCAGCGGTGTCAGATGTTGGAAAAACCAATTCGGGTTCGGTGATCCAACGGGACAAATAGCTTTGGAAAGCATGACCGGTTTCATGGGTCAAGACATCGACATCATCGGAGGTTCCATTGAAATTAGCAAAGATGAAGGGCATCTGCACCTCATCGATAAACTCGCAGTAACCACCGCTTTGCTTGCCGGGGCGGCCATCCAGGTCCATCAATTCTTGCTGGATCATTTGGTCAAAAAAGTTTCCCGTTTCGTCCGACAGTTCATGATACATCGCTTGGGCTTTTTGAACTAAGTCGTTTCTATTTCCTTGTGGTCGCGGATTGCCTGTTGGATAGACCAGCGGCAGATCATAATGGAAGAGTGTGTCAATCCCAAGGCGTTCTTGTTGGCGTTTGTATAGTTTTTGATTGATCGGGACGACTTCTTCTACAATAAACTGACGGAAAGCATGAAGCTGTTGGCGGTCATAGCTCCAACGATTCATTAACCGATCGCCGTACTCCACGTAATTCGCGAAGCCTAATTTTTGTGCCTGCTGATGACGCAGTGAGACTAATTGATCAAAGATCTCATCAATTTCTTGTTCATGAGTCACGAAGAAGCTCTCATAAACCGCGTGGGCGGCTTTGCGGGTCTCACGATTGGGCTCTGTAAAGAAGGCCGACAGTTCTGACAACGTGCGTTTTTTGCCTTCAAACTCTAATTCAGCCGAAGCGATCACTTGGATATACTGGCTGACCATTTCGTTTTCCTGCTGCTTTAATTCAATCACCGAATCATCTAAAAGCCGCAATTGATCCTCCGCAAAAAGAAACAGCGTCGCCGGAAAGTCTGCTTCCAGTTGAGTTCGAAAAGGGGAGGACAGCAAGCTTTCATAAAAATGATTGTGGATCTGATTGACCAGCGGTTCATGATGGTCCCAAAAATCATTCTCGTCACGATAAAAGTTGTCACTAGTATCAATGGAGTGACGGATATAGGCTAATTTCATGTTTTTGGCCATGTCACCGCGCAAACGGTTCAGCTCCTGCAAAGCCGTTTTGGCATCCGAATAGCTGTTTGCTTCGGAAAAATGTTTATTTGCTGTATTGAACGTCGTTTCATACTGATTAAGATCAGGACGTTCATAAGTAAAATCAGAAAATATCATATGAGACCTCCATTTATTCATAAGCTAACTAAAGCTAACTAAGTATAACAAAAAAAACCTGCCAGCAGGAGGCTGGCAGGTTTAATCATTCTTACGAATTCATCATTAATTCTTCGTTTAGCAATTCATCCAGCTGCGTATAGTCCATCGCTAAATCTTTTGCGACAGCTTCAATCGTCAACTTGCCGTTGTAAGTGTTCACACCGCGGCGAAGCGCTAAATTATTTTTCAAGATTTCTTCTAACGGGTTGTTAGCCAATAAGTTGGCATACGCCATTGTACTATTACTCAATGCATAAGTCGCTGTTTGCGGCACAGCACCAGGCATATTCGCAACCGCGTAATGAACAACACCTTCTTTGACATAAGTTGGATCGTCATGGGTAGTCACGCGGTCTTCAGTTTCGAAGATCCCGCCTTGGTCGATGGCAACATCGACGATGACAGAATGATCAGGGATATTTGCGACCATTTCTTTGGTAACTAAAGTTGGTGCTTTATGGCCTGGAATTAAAACAGCCCCGATAACTAAATCAGCCGTTTTCAAGCATTCTTGAATATTGAAGCTGTTTGACATCATGGTTTGGATACTATTGCCGAAGATAATGTCTAATTCCTTCAAGCGGGGAACGCTGACATCTAAAATAGTTACGTTCGCTCCTAAACCTAAAGCCAATTTTGCGGCATTCAATCCAACAACACCGCCGCCGATTACGACAACATTGCCGCGACGTACGCCAGGAACACCAGAAAGCAGGATTCCTTTACCGCCGTTGACACGTTCTAGATAGTTGGCGCCGATTTGCGCCGCCATCCGGCCGGCAATTTCACTCATTGGTGCAAGTAATGGCAATGTATTATCTGCCGGTTGTACATTTTCATAGGCAATGGCATTCACACCACTGTTTACTAAAGCTTCTGTTAACGGTCTGTTTGCTGCTAAGTGTAAATAGGTGAATAATAATAATCCTTTACGGAAATACTGATACTCTTCGGGAAGCGGCTCTTTTACTTTCATGACCATTTCAGCAGCCCAAACATCTGCGGCATTGTCGATAATTGTTGCACCTGCTGCAGCATACTCTTCGTCTGAAATTGCGGAACCTTTGCCGGCATCTTTTTCTACTAATACTTGATGACCACGATTGGTTAGATCAAATACTCCAGATGGGGGAAGGGCAACACGGTTTTCATTGTTCTTGATTTCTTTCGGAATTCCAATAATCATTTGACACACTCCTTCTTAACGATTCGTATACGAAGTGGATTCGCTTACAAAATAATTGTACAGGAATATAGAACAATTTCAACTAAGAATTTGCAAAGGATTTAACGCATGTGAATTATTGTGACCAAATGAAATCCTTTACATATTTTAATAGTCGCCCGATTCTGCTTAGCGTGCTCTTATTGATGAGGGCTGCCGAATAAAAAATTATTATTTAGATAATAAGAAATAAAATATTTGCGAAAATGGAGATTACTAGGGATAATAAGAAAAGGATATTAAGGAGCGAAGTCACTATGCCGGAAAAACAACGGATTGATCTATTAAAAGAGCAAGTCAGCTTCCTGGAAGCACGCTTGACTCGTTATGAGGAATTACTTAACGGTCCCATGCTAAAGCGAATCGTATTTGGCGGGGGACGCAGAGCTAAACTTAGCATTGTCGAAATTGTGATCGGCCTGATCGTGTTACTATATACACTTTTTAGAGTGCAGTTAAGCGTTATTTTCGCTGTAATTGTGATCTTATCACTGTTTATCATTCTTTTTTCTGCGATTCAATTGAATGTAATTCGTAAAAAGAATGGAAAAGACAAATATCGGCGGATGATTGCCAGCTTAACAGCAGAGAAGGCCTCGATGGATAAAGAGTTGGCGCGTTTAACAGCAGAAAAAGAAGGACTTGAGTAATTGCTCAAGTCCTTCTTTATTGTATTGCCAGCAGATTGTTTCGTTCGTTTGTATGATCGACCATCAACTGGATTTTGTTCAGAGAATGAATGCTGGGACAGAGCTCGACAGCAATGATCGGTGTTTGGCAATTGGGTACGTTAAAGGTAGACGTACTGATCACTACATCGTGTTCTTCAAAAACTTCTAAGTAGCTCTTATTATGTAATTGAGTGACATTTACTTGATGAATCACGTAATTCCCTCGAATTGAAAAGCGTAAAAGTTCGATTAATAAACTCTCCTGCATTTTTGAGTCGGTTGAAACAATCAACAAATTGACAGGCTTTTCCGATTGCTTCATGCCGTTCAAACAACTTGGACAGTGGCGATGATTTGATAGATATAATTATCGATAAATTCCGTAGAGTTGAATAGATGATAGTCGTCTGTGAAATCAATCACTAGTTTACGCAGCTGATGAACACAATGAGCGTGAAAAACCTCCAATAAACGCAAACAATCCTTTTTCCGATCCTGTACCACACTGATGAATTCCTTTGTTGTTGCATGAAACAGGTGCTGATTGATTAATATAGTCGCTAACTGGTCCTTTTGCAGGTCGCTTAAAGGTTCGTTCAGCATTTTACTCAATTTTTCCGTCAGTTCATAATGTGTTTCATAATGATAAGCCAAGGAATGATTTGCTTCTAAAACCCGATCTCGCTGTTCTTCTCCTAGTAAAAACAAATCTGAGTAGAGCAGCCAGAAACTGTCCTTCATCACGTCTTCGGAATAGAGTATCAGCAATTCATTGCGCAAATAAGGGCCGAAATTGTTGATGGTGTTTTGATCAGGCGGAATTATACTAGTAGAAACCAAGGTACGGGAAGATACTCGATGCCCTCTGGAAACACGAACAAGACTGATAAAGAAGGAAAGCGTCAGGCGATTATATTGGGCCAAAGAGACTGTAAGGTTATTGTTCTTAATCATTGAACGAGTAATCGCGTCGCCGAAATGGAAAAATTCGGAACTAAAGCGCGTATTTTCCCGTTCAATTTTCTTTTCCGAAAAATACAGGAAGTACAAATGACGAATCGCCGTTTCATTCCCGGTTAATCGAAAGGGGCGGCGGTGAATCGTTAACTTCCATTTTGCTAAGGCCTCCTGTAAATCCTTCATCGCCGCTTGGATAGTTGTCAGGCTGCAAAATAGAGCTTTCGAAAGGTCCAATAAAGAAAGGCAATCTTCAAAGAAAATCGCCTCCAAAATTTTGAAAGCCACGGAGTTTCTGATTAAGGTTGAAAAAAGCACATCGATCGTGGCATTGTCTTTAAGTTCCAAACGGTATAAACCATTTTCCCGCACGATTTTATAGTAATCACTTTGGGCATTGATTGCGCGAATGTCATTTAAGAAAGCTGGTGTTGTACATTCTGTTATCTTAGATAATTCATCACTCGAGCGAGGATGTTGAGAATAATAAAGTGTTTCAATTAAGAGCAGTTGACGCTGGCTATCTCGCTTTAGCAGATGGCGTAAGTTCATTATATAGTTCCTTTCGTGACGGAAGAGGTTCATAGTCATTTATAAATTGTTGGATGCGATCGAAATCCTTTGATGTCGGATAAGTATTGATCGCGATCAATGGGCAAGCCGGTACCAAATTGTTCATAGTAACATTTGTGACGACCAAATCGTAATTGCGTGTTAAGTTGACAAGTTGTTCTTGAAAAAGATAAGGACTCTCAAAATACTCATATTGAACCGAACCCTTAATATAAGCCGGAAAAACAGAGTGCCAAAAGCGTTCATGAGATGTAGAGGTATCCGATAGTAAAAGAACTCTGATCGGACGGTCTGCATCGACCAAGCGCTGTAATAAGTCCGGAATTATAGTGATCAGGCTGCTGATATACATCGAAATAAGTAACTCCTGCTTTCGCGGAATTAGAAATTCACTCACAATTTTACTCAATTTTCTTATTTCTCGGCCGTACTTTTTCCCAATTAATTTCAACATTGCTTTGTCTGTCTCTTGAATAATTTCAATCGAACATTCTTTATGATTGTAGCAGAATAGGCGATTGCCCAGCTGCCGCAAGGTATCCAGCCTCTCAGTCTGAGAAAGCGGCGTAACTAACAGACTATTGACCTTGTCTATTAAAAAATGATGGGCTTCATAAAAATGTGCCAACTGTCTATTTTTTTTATGAACGAGGGTCTGCTGCTGGCGAGTCAAAATCAATTGGTGAGAATAGAGCGGCCACAAGCATTCACGTAAGTAGGCCGTATTGAAGGGCAGTTCGCTTTCTCGGCGGATTAGGTAGCCCAAGTGAGTGAGCTGATCTAGTTCAGGAATGATCAATCCGCATTTTGAAGAAATACCTTTCATCTTATGTCCATGTTTTCGACGCTGCAGGCCAATCAAAAAACTATGCATCAGTTGAAAATGCACATTCATGTTATTCGTAATATGATTGTCGGCTAAAATTCGACGAATCAACTGGTCGACAGCGTCAATCAGGTTTTTTGAAAAGCCGTAATTTGAAAATTGTATTCGTGACTCTTTAAAGAAGAGATAGTAAAATTGACGAATTGAAGCTTCATCCCCGACCATTTGCAGCGGGCGATGGTTAACGCCAATGTCCCATTTAAGCAATTCGCTTTTAATCGCAATCAGATAGCGCTGCATGTTGGAAAAGCTGCAATTCAAATCTTTCGCAGCAAACTGAATCTTTTCATTCTTTTCAAAAAAGAGACTTTCAATAATATCATATTCCAGACTGCTGCGTAAAACGTAGGCGTAGATCGTATCGATCGTCGCGTGAAAATCAAACTCAATGGAGTAAAGACCTTTATTTTTAATAATTCTGATAGGTAGATTCTCTTCATTTAGAAAACGGATGTCATTAAGCAATATAGGTCGTGAGCAATCCAATATCTCCATTAATTCTTCAGAAGTCACAAAATCTTTTTCATAGTAAAGTTTTTCAACGATGATTATCCGTCTCAATGATTCTTGTCTCATTAACCCTCTTAAACTCATAAATAAAACTCCCTGAATATTTTTTTATTTAATATAATGTCAAAAGAGTGGTTAAACAAGCCTAAAAGGCCTAATTATCCGTTATATTTGTTATTTAACTAACTATCAATAAGAATTATTATAATTTAGGATACCAATTTAATAAGGGCAAATACAAAATATTTTAAAAAACTTTGAATAAATTTTTTATTTTTTAATATATAATTAAAAAAAAAGAAAAAACCGAAAAAGAGAGAAAAAGAGCGTTAACTGTTGCCTTTCTCCGCAAGAACGAATAGAATTATCTTTGGAATACATTAAAAAGATAGTGGAGGCTATACATTATGATCAATAAACAAAGTTTAGTTGAACAAGTAGCAGAAAAAACTGGATTAACAAAGAAAGACGCAACATCAGCTGTAGATGCTTTATTTGACGGCATTCAATCATCATTAAAAGATGGCGAAAAAGTCCAAGTCATCGGTTTTGGTAACTTTGAAGTACGTGAACGTGCTGCTCGTAAAGGCCGTAACCCTCAAACAGGTGAAGAAATCACCATCGCAGCAAGCAAATCACCAGCATTTAAAGCCGGTAAACAATTAAAAGACGCTGTAAAATAGTATCGACATTAAACCTGTTGGGGCTGTAAGGCTCTAGCAGGTTTTTGTTTTGATGCAAGGTTAAAAGGGGCAGAAAAGGGGCAAAAATAAAAAGAATGGCTATAAACCATTCTCTTCTAATTGACTGATTAAATCAGTTTTCATTTTATCAGTAATGTGAGTATAGATTTTATTTGTAACGTCGGCATCCTCATGGCCTACTCGATCCATAATAGCCTTCAAAGGAGTATTTTGTTCGGCTAGTAATGACACGTGGGTATGTCTTAGTATGTGAGAGGTTAAACGCTTGTTAATTCCACTTTTTTTACCTGCAGCAGCAAAAGAACGATTGAATGAACTATTTTGCATAGGCGTACCTGTTCGGGTCACAAAAACGAATCCATCATTATTAAAATCAGATTCGGATAACAGGTCTAGTTTATTTTCCTCAAAAGTACGTTTTACTAGCTCAACCGTCCGTTGGGTCAATTGAACATCTCTATTTGATTTCTGGGTCTTAGTTGGTCCTATCGCTTTTTGTTTGTAACCTTTGCTGTAGTCGATTGTACCTCTAATGTGAACGATATTATTATCCAAGTCAAAATTTCCTTCTCTTAATGCGACTGCTTCGCCAAAGCGAACTCCTGTTAAATACATAAATTCAGCTAATCGACCGACACGAAAGGTTGACCGACTTTTATAAAGTTGATCTAGGATCAATTTTACTTCATTTTTTTCAAGGTACTTATCCTCAATACGTTCTATATCTTCTAGGGTTTTCGCTTTAGGGATAATCTCTACGTTTTCAACAGGGTTTTTATAAGCGTAGCCGAGTTTAATCGCATATTTAAATACTAAGTTAAGATTCGACTTGATATGGGCGATATAAGTCTGAGAATAGTCGAGAGAGGCAAAGAAGTTTTGCAACAATCTTGTATCAATATTTGAAATCAGAATGTCTTCGTTTATATTCTTGAAAATAATTTTTCGAATGGCTACATACGTGTTCTTTGAGTTAGGTCTCAAAGATTTAAAATAATTATTTTCCCATTCAGTATAAACTTGCTGGAAGGGGACTTTCTCGATTTTCTTTTTAGCCAGTTCATTTTCTATTTTATCATTCAGGATACTTAGCGCTTTATTCCATGCTTGTTTTGATTGGCTATTTAGTACCACTGATTTTTTCCGAGTCTTTTCAGTATACGGGTCTTTGTAGCGTTCAATAAACTTGAAACGCCCATCTTTCAATGGTTCTACCCACATTGTCATTTCCTCCTATCATTTGGTATAATAGGCACAACAAAAGAAGCCTATGCCTATAGGCGCTTTATTTTTGCACGATCATACTCTTGCCGGGGCGGGATCGTGTTTTTTTAATCCTTCTTTATTTCATCTTCTAACGACTCTATTTTTTTCATCAATAAATCCATTTTTTTGTGTAAACTTTCGATTTCATCGTCTTTAGTATCCTTGCCTGCATTGAAATATTCAGTGATTGTGGAAGTGAGCATACCTATAAAACCAATCCCTAGAAACATTAATAGAATAGCAGCTATACGTCCTAATGGTGTATTTGGAGATATATCGCCATACCCAACAGTTGTAGTTGTAACTACGGCCCACCAAATTGAGTCGACAAAAGCGACACTTTCTGCTATAGAATACATAGTGGCTGAAATCAGTATCAGAACCACACTGACATACAAAGCATTTCTAAAATTATTAGTTTTAAGAAAACCATCTATCCTATTAGTCAATTTTCCGGTAATCCCAACTAGTCTACTAAGTTTAAATAGTCTTGTTACCCTTGCTATCCGAAAAACTCGTGCAAGCCTGAAGAATGAAAAAATAGAGTTGAAGGGAATAATTGCAATAAGATCAAACATGTTTTTCAAGAAAAACTGTTTTTTATTTTCAGCCTTAATTAGTCTCGAAAAATAATCATAAGCAAATACTATTAATATAGCGGAGTCTATTGTTTTAAATGGATTTTTCGAAATGCTGATGATGTTAGAAAAATCCAGTACTACTAAGACAATCGAAAAAACAGCTAACACAATGATAGTAAAATCATAGATATTCTTTTTTGTAAATCTCAAATAGATCACCCTATTCTGATATAATATCAATATTTCATCAATCTTAGTAATAGGGTTGAGTTGAAGTCCGTGTGCCAGCACGGGCTTTTTTATCCTAAATTTCTCATTGATTCACGTACATATCTTTCTAAACTCCAAGGAATTTTATAATACTCCATGAATTTAACAGCATTTAGTTGTTCTTTATCAAAATCGTATTCGTTAGACCAAATAAATAATAGTATCTCTATAGCAATTCGATTGGCTTCAAATTCTAACTTTCGCCGACTATATCCAGTAGCATTATAATATGCAGATAATTCTTCATGTTTTTTGATACAGTGAGCTAGTTCGTGAGATACTTCAAAGTCAGAATTTTCATTAAGGAGCTCATTGTTTAAAAAAATCGTTTTCTCCTCAGCAAAATAAAAACCACTTCTTTTCATATCTACAAAGCACAGTTCTAAACCCAAATTCTCTACGAGGTTCAATAAGTGATTATTAATTTCATGCATAAATTATTAATCACTTCACTTTATTTGTTTTCCGCAGCCCGCTTTGCAGCTAATACAGATTTTAAAAACTCTACTTCTTCATCCGAAACAGGTTCGCCATCGAATGCAAATACACCATGCTTTTCTGCTAAAGAAGTCTTTTCTTCGCGTCCTAACAAATAGTCGACGGAGACTCCAAAATAGTCAGCTAGACGGGGCAATTCATCAGCGTTAGGAGTGTTTGTTTTCCATTTGGCTAAATATCCATTTGAATAGCCGAATCTCATTTCTAACTGCCTTATAGAAATCTTCTTTTTCTTGGCAAGCTCTTTTATGATTTCATAAGTATTCATTGATTTTGCAACCTTTCTGAATGCTCACAAAAAAAGTTTAGAAAAATACGCAGAATAAACTTGAAAAATTCTGAATGATAGTCTATACTTATTTTTGTAAACAAGTTCGTTAATAAAAAAGACAACAAAAAATAAAACTGATTAAAGTAAGCTGACCGGCAAGAAAGCTATAAATCAATATTTTATGTCTTATTTAACTATGCCTCTAGTATAGAGTAATACTCAGCGCAAGTCAATATAGTTTAAAAAATAGTTTTCGAACTTGTTTACATTTCAACATAGAAAGGAGCAGCGTAGATGGCTAATGCACAGGAGACAAGACAAAAAATATTGGATCATTTCAAAGCGAATGGTTGGAGCATACCAGATGTTGCTAGCGCTTTGAATATTACTGAGCAGTACCTACGAAAAATATTGAACAATCCAGAAGACCATTGGAAGCAGATCACGGATATCATATCACGATACAAAATCAGATAGGAGGTTGAAATCATGAAGAAGCCGACGTTAGCAGAGTTAATCGAATCCGCAGAAAAGAATATGAAACCAGACGACTGGTATCGTCAGGGCTTAATCCTAAAAATGTTTCACGGGATGTCGAAGACAACTCTCGTTGAGTACTGCAAAGAGATGGAAGCCATCGACGAATTCAAAGAAGGAATTCTCAGGCCAGGACATTCAACAACTTTCATGAAAAGTATCAACGCTATTTAGACAAACGCCCAGGTTTAGAGGCTGCTGTCGTAAAGATGTTGCTTGAAAAGAAGTTAAGCAAAGAAATTCGAGACGAATTAAAAATGGATTTTAAAGTGATCGCATTTTGTCGGAGAAAATACAATTTGAATCCGAAAATACGTACGAAAAGAGTTAGGAGAACATGCGAGATATACGAGAGTTCCTTGTAGAGAATGATGAAGTGAGTTGTGTTTACGATGTCACACAACCTAGTGTCTTATCAGTGATAGGGAAGACTGGAATAAAACGAGCAACGGTGATCAAAGATTTTGCATACACTATTACTACGCGACAAGATCGAACACCAGCACAAATAATTGATTGCGGGGCTGGGCGCTTCCGTTATCTAACTGAATTAGAGTGCTGGAGGCTTCAAGGTTATTCAGACGCTGACTATTTTGCGGCAGCATCAACAGTCGAAAGAAATGGGCGTTTTAGAATGCCAATGTACAAACAAGCTGGTAATAGCATACCGGTAAATATTTTTGAAAGTATTTTTGAAATACTACTTTAACGGAGGATATCAAGGAGGTAGGATTTTGAAAAAATATCCTAGATTAGACAAATACTACGATGAATTAATCAAAATGGAAGATGAAGAACCAGAACGATTCTATGATCAGCGTTCGTATTCTTTGATGTGCACGTTGGAATGTATTTCTAACTACGAGTTTATTAAGGACTTTTGTTTAAAGAATAATTTCAAAAGCGTGTTTGATATTGGTTGCTGTTTCGGTTATCAATCAGAGGTTTTTTATGAATCGGGTATTCAATATCGAGGATTGGACGACACCATATCTAAATACCTTTGGAATAGCGAACTATATGAGTATCAAGTAGGACGTTTTCCTTGTGACGTTAAATCGAGAAAAGGCGAGTTAGGCATTTCCGTTTTATGTTTAGGTTGGAATTGCTATTTGTATGAAGGTGCAAAAACTTTGGATGAACAATTTGAATCCTTGGTTAATCAATTTGAGTATTCGTTGATTTATATGCAGCAGAATTTGGTCCCTTTGATCTCAAGACATTTCTCAAAAGTCGAACACTTGGAAGACAATTTTTATTTTTTTAAAAGGTAAGCTAACCACACCTATCATATAAAAATAGAGGCAGAAGCCTCTATTTTAAAACGCATATGCGATAAGAGAAATTCCAATCATCATTAAATAAAAACCAACTAAGAATGCTAATGTAAATGCTGAAACAATTGGATTAAATAAGAGCATAATTCCTACAATTATCCCAATAATATTTACTATCAGAATAAACCAATAGTAACTTGATCCATTGACCTTGTAAATATCTGCTCCTACAAGCCCCATAATTGAATCTACAATAAACCAAATAGCAAAAATATAAGGTAGGGCTAGTAAACCTGCATTAGTATTGAAGAGTAAAAATACACCAATTAGCAGGTCAAATATACCGAGAATCATTAGTAGGGTTGATTTTTGATTAGTGAATTCATGAAGTTTACGTCTAAAAAACAGTTCAAAAATTCCCTTTAAAACTGCAGCAATGGCAAAAACGTAGACAACTGCTTTTAAACTACTATCTGGATTATTAAATGATACTAAAGAAGCTATAACAAAAAGTAATCCAATTAAAAAATATTCCCAACTAAATCCAATTTTTCTTACCATGCTTATCACCTCCTTATGATAAATAATAGTATAACCTTATGAATAAAATAATGAAAATAAAACGTAAATAATACGCTAATTCAGCCTATCAAGTAAGAATCTATGTGATCATTAATCAACTTTTTGATCACATAGAAATTTAGGAGGTATGAAATGAATAAGCAAGAAGTGATAAAGAAAATTAATCTCGAAATGTTTGCTCATCCGACTTGGAAACCAGAAGATGCTGATGCTCCAAAGCCTGATTTCAAAGATGGATACAACGCAGCCTCTAAAGCAAATATCAAAATAATTAATCAACTAGACGAACCGACAAAAGTGATTGCTCATTTGGCCGAAAAATGGCACGAAGACATTGGTCCTGTTCTCTGGTGGGATTTCCCAGTCGAAGAACCACCATATTGTGGCACACCACTAGATGACGATTTTCCAAAGTATAAGAGACATTTTACTGAACTTCATATTCCAGACGAGGTCGAGGAAGAGCCGAAGTGGGTGGTTAAGATAGAAGACAATGGGTCAGCGTACTTTGTTGACTTTTTCGATGAATTACAGCCTCATCTCGTCTACGGTTTAAGCGGCGAAGTAATGAGATTTGATAGCGAAGATAAAGCGAATGCGATTTTTACATTGATTGAATGTGGCACAGTTGAGAAAGTGTAGGTGTGAGAATGAGTGAAGTAGTGATTGATCCACAGGAGTATTACGTGTGGCTTGCATGTGAAAACGGATGGAATCGAGCAGTTGGCTTCAAAGCAAAAATAGCTGGTATAGATTGTTCCGTCGTCATGGTGCCGATTGATCCTATCGAGATAGTTTTTAGTGATCTCAACTCGGGATCAAGGATATTATCATTACCAATTTCGATACTTGATATGATCATGTGTGATACAAAAGAAAAAATGCTCGTATTGATGAAGGAGAATGCAGGTTTAGCAGCGAAAAAGATTGAGTATAGCGGAATAGACTTAGTACGTGAAGAATCAAGAAAAGCCAAAGGTTCGTTTGAAAAGAAGTCTGGTCCAATGCCGGACTTTGAGAAAACTTCTGTTTGCTAAGATTCGGTAACTGAAGCCATAGTAAAAAAGACTGCCGCGGTATGAAACGGCAGTCAATGAACTATGGGTAGCTGATTAGAATAGTTCAAAGGTATTTTACACCTAAAACAAAAATAAAAAAAGACAGCCGACCACTGGCTGCCTTGGAAAAGAACTCCCGTCTAGTTTCCGCTAGACAAAATAATTTTACCACAAAAACAGACCGCTGGGGATTGGTCAGCGGCCATGAGCTGATTGAAATATGCTTTTAACCCGATTAAAAAGGAGGGGCCAGCTCATCACTATTGTACACCTAGTAGCGTAAGAAAAAAAGACCGCTAGGCAGTCAGTTAGCGGTCAATGAGCCGATTGCGAAAGTTGTTTGTAGTCAACAAAAGAAAATATCAGCTCTTCATAATTGTATCATAAAAAGGACCGCTTTTTCATATGGCAGTCCCTAAGCTAGTGTAGTATTCTTGGATTATTTATGGATTTTTCTAGCTCAAATATATTGTACACCTATGTGAATCAAAGTGAAATAACAAAAAAATAAATTAAGAAGCCTAGGTTTTATGAATTTGAAAGGTATAATGCCTGGTTTTCGTTAGACAAAATAGACCACTAAAAAAGCGGTCTACGAGCTAGATGAAATAGGTTTTGACGTTAACGAAAATTAGAAAGGAAAGAACTAGCTCATTTAGATGATACCATAGAAAAAGACCACTGAATAGTTATATCAGTGGTCCCTGAGTTAGGTAGTTGTGCTTATAATAAGTGGGTTGTTTTTTTATTTAACCTAACTCGTTGGGCTAGTGCAGTATCAAAATTGTCGGTCTCAAACTTCAAGAAAATTACTAGCCCAATTCTTATTTTACACAGAGATAAGTAAGAAAAAAAGGCCGCTGAGTAAAAAAACAGCGGCTTGTGAACTAGAAAAATTCGGGTAATATGGAAAAATTAGAAACCAGCTCACACTAAAAGTTTATCAAATTCATTTTTCCGTTTCAAGATCGTACAAAAAAACGCTGGGAAAGTTCCCAACGCCTCTTTATGAATAAAAACTGACAAGATAATTATACCATAAGGAGTGGCGATTGTGAGATTTCAATGGTTAAAGGATTATCAAGATTTGGAAGAACAGTTACTCTACTTAAAGTGGAATCTGAATAAAAGTAAACTTGAATTGATTCGGTGGACAACTGGTGATTTATCGAAAGTACGTATAGAAAAAAACTCTCGATCGTCATTGCTCGAAGAGAATATTACTCAAATTGAAAATGAGATTGAATTGTTAGAAGAACAACAAAAGGAAATGTTGGTCATTATTCAATCTTTCAAAGGAGTCGAAAATGAAATTGTTCGTATGAAGTACATTGAGGGATTAACTTTGGAAGAAATAGTGGAAGAAACCGGATATAGCAATTCTTACATAAGAAAAAAGCATGCGGAAATCAGAAGTAAGCTTCAATTTATTGATGATTACGAGGCTCGCCATTTAGATAGAAAAGCAAAAAAAGAAGAGCTTGAATACTACGATGAAAAAAGGAGAAAAACTCAGCAACTTTCCCTTTTTTGAAAATTTCAACATTCACTAAATGTGCACTCATTTTGTGTATGGAAGTATTGAAATAGGCATGATATTTTATTAGCATAGAAAATTTTGAAAGGAGGAAGCTCCTCTTCGTTTCAATTTTTTCGATCGTTTGCAAGACGATAAATACCAGACGGCACAAAAAATAAATAATGAATGGAGTTGAAAAGTTTCATTTCCGTTGAAAGTTCGCTGTGCTGTCTATTGTTATCAAATAATTTTTATTAAAATTTATAGATTTCGAATATGTTCTTTTGTATAATATTTAACGTAGAGAAGTTAAGATGAGTAGCTCCATTTTTATGACTCTGCGCAAGTTAAAAAAAAATGATATACCTTGAGAATGATTTTTTAAACAATTTAAAAAAAGATCTTACTCATCTTAACAACTCTACAGGGCGTGCATACAGCACGTTATTTTTTGCTGTTAAATTAAAACATACTAGCATGATTATTAGTCTTTTTGTATAATATTTGCGTAGAAAAGTGAAAAGATGGTGGCTAATCTCTTGAATAAAGGGGTGATGCCTATGGTTCATAGCTTTATCCCTAGAAGGGAGTAGGCATGTCTGTTTATCAAGCATTGTCACTGATGATCGCATTTGCGACGTTAGTGTTGCTGATTACAGATCACAAGAACAAAAAATAACCATCTAACACTTTGGCGAGGATAGATGGTTTAACAAAAAAAACTATTCATTTAAGCCACCGTCTTTTTAACGGTTCTACATGGGGCGTGTTACCAGCACGTCCTTTTTCTATGTCTATTATAGCATGGGAAAATAGAAAATCAATTGAGATCGCTTCGGCGGTCTTTTTATTTTGAGGAGGAATGAGAATGCTACAAGAAGCTATTATCAAGGGTGAAACAGCATATTTGAAAAACTTGACTCGAAGAAAAGATGTCTCAGTTGAAGAAATCGTTGAGGCTAAAGAATCATTGAACAATAAAGTTAGGGGAATGAAATTAGATCGTGCAGTTGAAATGATTGCCGACCCAGAAGGAACGTACAGAATCTAGCAGTCTCCTCGTGAGGCTGTTTTATTTTGCTCACAAAAATAGACCACTACCGGGTAATAGTGGTCAGGAATTAAATGAAAAAGATGTTAAAGGGTTGTTAGACAAGTATAACATCATAGCGTTTACATAGCAATACAAAAAAGAGCCACTGTTTCCGCAGCAGCCCTTTAGTGTAACAAGTAACTATAAATATATCATCCTTGGCCATGTATTTCAACACACAAAAATAGACCGCTGTTTCCGCAGCGATCTATCTGTGAAACGTAAACAATTTATACATAAAGCATACAATAATAACGCTTACATTGCAACGCAGAAAGGGATAGAGCAATGAAAATTTACTGGTACGTGTCATTAAACAATAAATACCCGCTGCCAATGAAAGGACAGCATAAACGTGTAGTGATGTCTGTTCAAATGAAGGCAAAGTATTCGATTGTAGAAATGATCAGAGAGGCAACGCCAGTAGAGATTGATTATTGCAAGCTAGTCTATTGTGAGAACGGATATTGGAAAGATGAGCATATCCAAAAAAATATCAAGAAATACGTTTAGTTTGTTTTAGTTTGGAGGTGATTTTATGAAACTTACTAATAGGCATAATAAGGCTATAGAATTGCTGTTCGAAGGCTCTTTAAAGCGGATTGAAATCGCTGAAGAACTAAAGATAAGCGAACAGACACTTTACAATTGGTTAAAAGACGAAGATTTCACTCATGCTTATGATGAATATGTAAAAACTATCATACAGGCGTAGCACTAGATAATCAAAACTGGATTGAATGCACTGGTTGGAAAATGACTACGATCATTGCTAATCACGATCAACGATGGGTGATGGCCGGATGTCCTTATTTTTATGCGTACCGTTTAAAAACTGGAGCATCTAGCTCAACATCGTCGAATACAGCGACAACAACACCTGCAACTGGAAATAAAAACGGTATCGCGATTGACAACGTGTCGAAAGATCAAGCGGTTAAAATGGTGCAACGCATTCAAACACGATATGCATGGACTTTATTGCGCGATCAAGTAAAACGAGTGTTGCAGCCGAATAAAGTATATACACTAATTATTGCATGTGATAGCAAATGGAAATATGAACATGCCATCAACCGCTTGAAACAAGAGCTAAAGACATATTTACCTGGTTACATTCAAGATAATATCGCTGTTCCTGATGGTGACAAGCCAATCATTCATATTGAAGCTCGCAATTTGACGGATGCGCAAAGCAAAAAGATGGAAGATCATATGCGCAACTTCCTGAAAGATGTATTGTTGGATAAACAAACGTATGCAGAAGCTAATAGTTATGGTACTTGGGATGTGCGCGTAAGAGGTGAAGGCTTTAACGATCATGACGCGCCAATTGTGTTGAAGGAGATTCAAGAAATGGGTAAAGCAAATGACGTGAAGATTGACCCGAGCCATATTAAAGGATTCAAGTATTAAAAAATATTGACCCCGATGGAGTGTGTATGATAGTTTTATAGTATCGAAGGTAGCACCTCGATATACCGTAATGACTGACCGATACTAGCTTCTCGGTCAGTCTTTTCATTTTTGAAGCTAAATAGTTGCTCTAAAACTAGTATACGAATACTATCTAAATAGGGATTCCTGATACAGTATCATTGATAGTAATTTAAGAGACTGTGGGGAAGTTCAGGAATCCCTAGTTTATATTCTAACGCTTTGTATGCGTTTGCACAAATAATTCCTTGTACCTTTAGCTCAGTTGGTCAGAGCAGACGGGTCATAACCGTCCGGTCGTAGGTTCGAGTCCTATGGGGTACATAATATTGTCAATTTATAAAAAACGAAAACGTTTTTTTGTATGCGATGTGCTTTTCTTTTGATATACGAAATTATTAGGAGTAATATGGGGTTAAATGAACTATTATTTAGGGGGAATAACTTATGTGTACGTCCATCACTTATGTTACAAATGATCATTATTTTGGAAGGAATTTTGATTATGAAATATCTTACAATGAAGTAGTCACTGTTACTCCAAGAAATTATAAATTAGTTTTTCGAAAGGTAAATAATTTGGATAAGCATTATGCAATGATTGGTATTGCCGCAGGTATAAGTGACTATCCTCTTTATTATGATGGTACCAATGAAAAGGGTTTGAGTATGGCTGGATTAAATTTTTCTGGGTATGCTGATTATAAAGAAATACAAGAAGGAAAAGATAATGTATCTCCTTTTGAATTTATTCCTTGGATTTTAGGACAATGTGCAACAGTAGATGAAGCTAAAGATTTATTAATGAATATCAATTTAGCAAACATCAATTATAGTGAAGAACTTCCACTATCTCCTTTACACTGGCTATTAGCTGATAAAGAAAAGTCTATTGTGATAGAAAGTATGAAAGATGGGCTTCATATATATGATAATCCTGTAGGAGTCCTTACAAATAACCCTTCATTTGATTATCAATTATTTAATTTAAACAATTATCGTGTATTGTCGAGTGAAACACCTAATAATAATTTTTCAGATCAAATTAGTTTGAACGCTTATAGTCGTGGGATGGGAGGAATAGGTTTGCCTGGAGATTTATCTTCTGTTTCTCGTTTTGTTAAAGCGACATTTACTAAACTAAACTCATTATCAGGAGATTCAGAATCAGAAAGTATTAGCCAGTTTTTCCATATCTTAGGTTCAGTAGAACAACAAAAAGGTTTATGTGATGTTGGTGACGGAAAATACGAATATACTATTTATTCTTCTTGTTGTAATGTAGATAAAGGAATTTATTATTATCGTACGTATGAAGATAGTCAAATCACAGCCATAGATATGAATAAAGAAGATTTAAATGGTGAGGAATTAATTAAATATCCGATAATGAAAAAACAACAAATAAAATATGCTAATTAATTATTTGGGTATTTTTATTAAAAAGCCGAGAATACTTGTGACTTCAGTCTTGAGAGGTTCAATAAAATGTACTATTAACTAATTAATTGTAAAAGCTGATGAATCATTTCCTCAATATTTTTACACCCTTAAACAACGGAGCTCCTCTGGGAGCTTCTTTTTTACACTATGATTTTCCCGCGATTAACACGGTAGCTATATATTGCGATCTTTCGATTATTCCAGCAGAATTTCTGCTTATTCTTATGAAGAAGCAAAATAGAGAATAAGGTTTTAATGCTCATTGGAGCCTTTCTGTTCTGGCGAAAAAATATTAGGTTTCCTTCGTCATCAGGCTTAGCAGTAGTCAGTGGAATAAGGGTACTGCCCATTTGTGTATATATTTCCTTTGTATTCCTCATGAAAAGGATTCGCAGTTAATCGTTGCAGTAATTCGTCTGCTTTCATTTCATACCTTCTTCCGTTGGAATCTACTTGATTCAAATTCTAGAATGATACTTGTCTTGCCGACAACTGAATATCTTCTTACAATATCAGTTCCTGATTTTTAAACACGATTTAATTATAGTATGCAGGCTTATATTGAAATTTAATTATAAATAAACAATGTTATTGAGAAACAATAGATAAAACGTTAATATATAAAAGTTGCAATGTCGCTTTTATATATGAAAGGAGAAAATTGAATAATGAAAAGGAAAAAATATGTAGTCGTAACACTCATCATTGTAATAGCTTTTATTGGTTTAGCCGGTAAAAATTATGCAGACAGTATTTAAAACTGGGGTGGGGAACAGAATATTTCTACCATCAATGATAACTTAGATAAGTTGAATGATTCATTATCAGATAAAGAACAGAAAATCATACAATTATCCAATAAATCAGCAAGTACAGAGGGCCAATTAACTCAATTTCAAAAAGATATTGATAGTTACAAGCAACAGTTAGAAGCTTTGAAAAATGAAAAAAATCAATTAGCTGGAGAAAAAACTAGTTTAGAATCTCAATTAAATAGTAAAAATGGAGAACTTCAATCTAAACAGCAAGAAATCGCAGATAAATTAAAGGAAATTGAGCAGAAAAACCAAGAGATCAATCAGAAAAACCAAGAATTTAATACTAAATTGCAGGATGCACAAAATAAAGCTAATGATTTACAAAATACCATTAATTCACTAAATAACCAGATTAACACTTTAAACAGTGAAAAAAATTCTTTGCAAGCAGAACTGGATTCTACTAAACAACAATTAGCAAGTGCAAACAAAGAAAATTCTAATTTAAAAGCTTATATTGATAAATTAAACAAGGCTAAACAAGATGTAAAAGATACAGCTAACAAGTCTCAACAAATAGTTGATCAACATCAATAAAAGAGAAAAGATTTCTAGCCCACGATAAGTTATTTTTCCATTGCACATGAAACCGTTTCATTGTATACTATTCATATCCTAAAAACATTTTTTTCATTACTTCAGAACGCTCGAACGACCGGGCGTTCTATTTTTTTGAGTAAATCTATCTTGTCAAATGTAACCGCTCGCTGTATACTTTAGTCACCAACAACCCTAAAACACTTTTTCATAATCCTTGGAGCCCTGGACTAATCGGGAGCTCCTTTTTTTTATTGTTTTATGTTGGTAAATTAAAAAGCCCGAAAAATCAGGCTTTTACCATATCAAATTCCATCATAATTTTTGTTTTTCCGATCACAGCGTACTTTTTTACAATGAATTGTTTTCTCTTATTATAATCGCCAGCCACTACAACATTCATGCCATCTTCTACGTCAGCTAGAAAATTCAAAGAGTGACCAGCAATCAAGCAACTAACATCATCTAACTTAAAGAAGACAAGGGGACATTCCGACATCTTTAAAATTTTAATTTTGATAACTGTTCCTGTTATTGACTGCATGCGATCACTCCATTCTAAATTGATAAACTTATTATACGAATGTACGTTCGTATTTTCGAGCGAACAAAAGATTAAGAATGAAAGGGGCAGAAAAGGGGCAAAAAATCCTAACTAGTTCGTTCTAGCTCGTTTTTTTATCGTAATTTAATCGTTGTTAAACGTTGATTTCAAGCGTTTTTTGACCAGTTTGAACAAGCGGTAAAACAGCCATAATAAAAGACGCTGTAAAATAACAAATAAAAGCCCGCTCTTGATGAGCGGGCTTTTTTGCGTTTAGGGGAAAAAACTATAAAAAAAGTCTTAAAAAAAGTTTGTGAATCGAAATTTTCTTGTGTCTTTTGATAAAAAAGAGTATATCTTAAAACAGTGCAAAATTGGAGGGAATCCTATGTTTAATTTTCTACCACATTCGGTATTGCAAATGAGTACAATTTTTTTATCGATTGTCATTGAAGCGATTCCGTTCGTTCTATTAGGCTGTATCATTTCTGGTGCATTGCAAGTTTTTTTGACACCAGAGCGTGTGCAAAAAATATTGCCTAAAAATAAATTTTTAGCTATTTTAGTAGGTTCTTTTATAGGATTCTTTTTTCCTTCCTGTGAATGCGGTATTATTCCGATTGTCACTCAATTCATGCGGAAAGGGGTACCGGAGCATACAGCGTTTGCTTTTATGGTAACGGCACCGATTATTAATCCGATCGTATTATTCTCTACATATATCGCTTTTGGCAACAGTATGAAGTTCGCTTTATTGAGAGCAGTAGGAAGCTTTATCGTAGCTTTGCTGATCGGTTCATGGATCGCCTATTTCAATCGAACACCGATTTTAAAGGCAGAGCTGCACGAGCATGATCATGGGGAGCATCAGCACCATCATCACGAAACAGCTGAAAAGGAATCCTTTGGTCAGAAGGTTTGGTCCGTCTTGGTTCATAGCATTGATGAATTCTTTGACACAGGTCGTTATTTGATTATTGGAGCGTTGATTGCGAGCGGGATGCAAGTCTTTTTACCGACACAATTTATGCTGCAGCTGACCTCTTCGAAAATCATCGGTATTTTAGTCATGTTAGTCTTGGCTTTCACGATGTCACTTTGTTCAGAAGCAGATGCTTTTGTCGGCTCGTCGTTATTGAGTCTGTTTGGTACCAATGCGATTGTGGCATTTTTAGTGTTTGGCCCTATGGTCGACATCAAAAACCTGATGATGATGAAACGCAGTTTTCATGGGAAATTTATTTTACAGCTGATCGCTTTGATCAGTGTGATCGTCACAGTCTACGCATTAGTGATATAAATTGAAATCCAAATCGAATTTATTTTTTTTTTTCAGAAAAATAATTACCAAAAATGGACTAAGGGAGCCAATTCAATCTTTCGCAGTTGTAACAAAAGAAGAGTAAGAAGAACCACAAAGGAGAGAACCTCATGATACGTTTTCTGATTTTATCTGGTTATTTCGAATTAATGATGTATCTGCAAGTTTCTGGCAGATTGGATCAATATATCAATGTACATTATCGTTATCTGGTTTTTCTGACAATGGGCTTGTCGCTGTTGTTGGCCTTGGTTCAATTGCGGATTTGGGCAGCGGGGGAGAAGCACGAGGGACATGTTCACCACGACGGACATGATCATGGTATGTCGAAGCCGTATCAACGCGGGATCGTCTATCTGCTGCTGATCTTACCTTTGGTTGTCGGGATGCTATTTCCAACGATCAGTTTAGATACGACCATTGTTGAGGCGAAGGGCTTTAGTTTCCCCATTAGTAAAGAATCGGTGGGCGACCCAGAGATGAATACCCAGTATTTAAAGCCCGATACTAGTATTTACTACAATAAAAACGATTATAACGATCAAATGTCGAAGCTTATGAAAAAATATGAGACGGATCAAAAGCTAGAGATTACGAACGATAATTATTTGGAAGTAATGGAATTGATCTATAATTATCCGAACTCTTTTGTCGGCAAGAATATTTCTTTCAACGGTTTCGTTTATGAAGCGAATAAGAACAATCAAAAATATGATTTTCTATTCCGCTTTGGGATCATTCATTGTGTTGCTGATTCGGGTGTATTTGGCTTAATGACTAAGCTGCCGGAAAATCTAGCGGTGAAAAATAATCAATGGCTGCATGTCGAAGGGACGATCACGCTGGACTTCTTTGAACCGTTCCATCGTCAGATTCCTTCCGTAGCGGTGGCTAAGGCGCAGCCTGTCAGTGCACCGAAAAATCAATATGTCTATCGCGCTTTCTAATACGAGAAGCCTTCTGCTAAGCAGAGGGCTTTTTTTTCACATTTACACCAGTCTACGTGTCGATAAATAAGGTATTTCAGTTTATTTTTTAAGAAAATGTCCGCGCAATTCTTAGATAGCCGCCGAAATTCTAAAAATTTCTAGTATAATAAGAAGAAAAAGTAGAAGGAACTATAATGACGAATAAAATTTTTCTAGTAGAAGATGACACGACGATTGTTTCCGTAATTCAACAACATTTGAATCAGTGGGGAATGAACTGCTATGTAGCGAAAGATTTTCAGCAGGTGTTTGCTGAGTATCAAGCGGTGCAGCCGGATCTGGTAATTTTGGATATTTCCCTGCCATTTTTCAACGGCTTCTATTGGTGCCAAGAGATTCGCAAGGTCTCTGAAGTTCCGATTATTTTTCTCTCCTCGGCAAAGGATCAAATGAATCAAGTAATGGCCTTAAACATGGGTGCCGATGAATTTATTGAGAAACCATTTGGACTGACGGTTTTATTAGCAAAAATTCAAGCGATGCTGCGGCGCAGTTATCAATACGGACAGCAATTAAGCTACGACTTCGGTGAATATCAGTTTGTGCCGGCGATCAATCAAATCCAATCGGCGAATGATCATTTGCCGCTGACACCGAATGAATCCCGAATCTTAAGCGTACTATTTGCGACGCAAGGCCAAATCGTTCCGCGGGAGCAAATTATTGAGACCTTATGGCAAAGCGATGATTTCATTGATAACAATACCTTGGCGGTTAATTTGACGCGTTTACGCAAAAAACTGAAGGACTTCGGTATCGACAGTTTGATCCAAACGGTCAAAAACAAAGGCTATTTAATTGAGGAGAAGCGATGAGACGGCTTAAATATTTCCTTTATGAACGTCGGATTATTTACGGTATGTATCTGGTATTCTGGTTCTTGATTTTCTTGACGTTCTATCTCTATGAATTTCCTTTTGCGCCTTTTTGGGATGGCTGGCTATTCACGATGTTCATGCTGCTCGTGTATTCGCTGGTTTCTTTTTACCGCTATTGCCAGAAACAGAAGCAATTGGAATTGTTGGCGACAGAAGATCTGCAATTAAGCAGTCTGATTTTTTTACCTAAAGCTGAAACCTTGAGTGAAAAGACGTATCAAGAAGTATTGCGTTTAGTTTTAGAAACAAAAAATCGGCAGCAAGAAGATTTGCAGCAAAAGCAGCGAGATATGCTGGACGATTTTGGACTATGGCTCCATCAAATCAAAACACCGGTAGCTGCTTTAGACTTATTGATTCAATCAGGACAGCTTGATCCGCGAACGATGAAGAATGAACTATTCAAAATCAATGAATACCTGCAAATGATTCTAAATTATATGCGTCAAAATCTTAATCAGGCAGATTTAGTTTTTCAACAATTATCGATTGAAAAAATCATCAAAATGGTTGTAAAAAAATACGCGACTTTTTTCTCGCAAAAAAATCTAAGTTTACAGCTGGAAAATCTTGATGGAACGGTCTATTCGGATCAGAAATGGCTGATTTTCATTTTGGAGCAAATCATTTTTAATGCAATCAAATATACGGAAGATGGCACAATCAGCATTTCTTTTGTTGAAAATTGTTTGACGATTCAAGATACGGGGATGGGGATACGAGCGGAGGATCTGCCGCGCGTTTTTGAAAAGGGCTATACTGGAATGAATGGACGTGAACAGCAAAGAGCCAGCGGCCTGGGCCTCTATCTTAGTCAACAAGCCGCGAGTAAATTAGGGTGTCAGTTATATATTGAATCTCGAGTCAATGAAGGAACTACGGTTACAATCGTTTTTCCTGAAGAAATCTCAGCTTTTGAATAAATCCAAACTTTCATAATTGTAAGTTTGGATTTATTTTCGTAAGTAGTCTTTTTACAGGCAGGATTCTATGATGAAGTAGAAGGGTTGATCAGTATCAATAGGTTGGCCGAATACTTATTTCAAAACGAACTAGGAGGAATCACAATGAATGAACTATTAAAAGTTGAGGGAATAAAAAAGGTCTATCAGACCCAGTTCAAGGGTATGCCTGTAGAAGCTTTGCGAAACATTGATTTATCCGTTGAAAAGGGTGATTACGTCGCGATTATGGGAGAATCGGGTTCTGGAAAGAGTACTCTGTTGAATCTGATCGCTACATTAGATAAACCATCTTCCGGTACAATTTTATTAGACGGGATGGATCTGAATACGATCAAGGAAAAGAACGCGGCTGCTTTCCGCCGAGACCATTTAGGCTTTGTCTTCCAAGATTTCAACTTATTGGATACTTTTTCGGTTAAGGACAATATTCTGCTGCCATTGGTATTGTCTCGAACACCCGTCAAAGAATTGATGAGCGAACTTAAACCAGTGGTGAAGGCTTTAGGGATCGAGAAATTATTGGAGAAATATCCGTATGAACTATCGGGAGGGCAAAAACAGCGGGTAGCCGTAGCAAGAGCAATCATCACCAATCCGGAATTATTATTGGCAGATGAGCCTACAGGTGCTTTAGATTCAAAAACATCGGAACAGCTCCTGCAAATTTTTCAACGATTGAATGATAATGGACAAACGATTTTAATGGTTACGCATAGTTCAATCGCCGCCAGCCATGCCAAACGGGTCATGTTCATCAAGGATGGACAGGTTTATCATCAGTTATATCGCGGAAATAAGGATAACCATGAGTTTCTCGAAACGATTAACGAAACATTGACAGCCTTGCTATCAAAGGAGGCGTAGCAGATGTTTTACGGAAAATTAGCTTTTACCAATTTAAGAAAAAATCATCGCGGCTATCTGCCTTTTCTAATATCGATGCTGTTTCTCGTAGCAATCAATACGATGACACAGGTTATAGTCAATAATGAAGGGATGCAAAATCTACCCAATAGTGCCTCCGCACGGGCGATGTTCGGTCTAGGGCATATTATTATCATGATTTTCACCGTGATCTTTTCGTTTTATACGAACAGCTTTTTGTTAAAGCAGCGCAAAAAAGAATTGGGCTTATACAATATTCTTGGTTTAGGCAAGCGCGAACTCTATCAATTAATGATTTGGGAAACTTTGCTTAGCTTTTTGATCGTGATTAGTTCCGGCTTGATTACCGGCCTCGTTTTATCAAAATTGGCCTTTTTAGTATTGCAACGCTTGATCAGTGTTGGAAACGATTTTGTCTTTCAGCTGTCGCTTTCCAGTCTGGGATTTGTGACACTGCTATTCGTAGGAATTTTTTTCCTACTATTATTAATCAATTGCTGGCAAATCAAACGAACGAATCCTATCACACTCTTGCATGGAAGTAAAAAAGGGGAGCAGGAACCAAAAGCTCGATGGATCATCGCTATTTTAGGCCTCATTTTTTTGGGAAGCGGCTATGTAATTGCCGTGACGATCGACTCTCCGCTGAACGCGTTGTCGCTATTCTTCATTGCGATTGTTCTGGTAATTCTTGGCACCTATTGTTTGTTCATCGCGGGAAGTATCGCTTTGTTAAAACTCTTAAAACGGAATAAACGCTTCTATTATCAAACGAACCATTTCATCTCAGTATCTAGTATGATGTATCGCATGAAACAAAATGCGGCGGGGTTGGCCAGCATTTGTATTCTCTCAACCATGGTATTGGTGACGGTAGCGACCACAGCAAGTCTTTATTTTGGACAAAAGGATGTTGAGCGCACGCGCTATCCACGTGACGTAATGATCTCAACGAAACAACATCCCGACCAAGTGAAAGAAGTCATTGATGCAGTAAGCGCTGAAAAACAAGCACCGCTCTCTGAGCAAGTTTATTTAACCTCAACTCAAAGTATTCTTTTTGATCCTGAAAATGACATTTATCAGATTGCTGATGCAGATACTTACTATAACTCGAGATCCACAACGATCACCCTGATGAATTTTATAACGGCACAGGAGTATCAAAAACATACGAATGAAACAGTAAGTTTGAAAGACGATGAAATTTATTTTTATCCTGTCAGTGGTGATCTAAAAGCGAACCAGTTGAAATTCGCAGATCAGGCATTTAAGATAAAAAAACGAATCACTAAGTTTCCTGGAATCAATCAGCAGGTAGGTTTGACCGATTCCTTTTTAATTGTTATGCCGAATCAAGAAGTTCTTGATCAGTCTCTCGCGAAATGGTTTCCTAAAAAAGCAGACGCTTCAAAGAAACTTCCAGAATATAACTTTATGTTTAACGCGGATTTGAAGAATAAAGAAAAGAATTTAGATTTTGTTCAAACGTTAAGAGAACGAATCTTCCAACAAGCGGGTGAGGGACAATTTACGTTTGATGATAAATACTCTTTTGTTTCCGAAAATAAAGTATTTACCGGCGGATTCTTTTTCTTAGGAATCATTTTCGGAGCTACGTTTATTTTGGCAACCGCCTTGATCATTTATTACAAACAAATCTCTGAAGGAATGGATGACCGGGAACGGTTTGAGATTTTGCAAAAGGTAGGGATGAGTCATCGCGAGATCAAGAAGGTGATCAGCAGTCAGGTTCTGATGGTTTTCTCATTCCCATTAGTTATCGCTGTGATCCATTTAGCCTTTGCCTTCCCGCTGATTCGAAAACTGCTCATTTTATTCGGATTAGTGAACTGGCAGCTGTTCTTGCTTATTTGCGGCATTGTGACGATCGTCTTTGCGATTCTCTATTTCATCGTCTATCGTTTAACTGCTCGCAGCTACTACCAATTAGTTGAACGGAAAGCCTGAAAAAGCCTTGGTCGCGAGACCAAGGCTTTTTCTTATAGCAAATAGGTTCGATCAAAAGTAATCACTAGTTTAGCCAGTTCGCTTTGACTGATAAAGTGTTGACTGATCTGATCGTGCAACTGTGTATTTTTAACCTTTTTCAGCTGTTCGGGCACAACTAAATCAAAATAAATCGTTTCTGGTGTCGTCGTTTTATCCACGCGCAGATCATGGAACCGCAGCTGCGGATGAATGTCTTTTAACGTCTTCTTCAACTCCGGAGCGATCCGTTTAAAATCTGGATCATCAAGCGGATAGGGGTCTAAATGACAGACCAGATCGACGCCTAGACTTTCTTTGACCTCATACTCAATTGAGTCGATCACCTCGTGGGCATGTGGCAGACTCCAATCTTGATCCACCTCAATATGAACAGAGGCAAAGATACTGTTTGGTCCATAGCTATGAATCAGCAGATCATGGTAGCCGATAATATCTGGATAATGATCGAGATGTTTTCGAATCGCCAAGACTTCTGCTTCAGGGGGACGGACACCCATCAAATCGTTGATAAAGCCCAGAATCATTTTGATCCCCGAATAAATAATGTAAAGAGCAATCAAGAAACCGATGTATCCATCAATTCGCCAGCCGCTGAACCATTCAACGATTGCCGAAACCAAAACGGCGATCGTTGTATAAACATCATTAATACTGTCCTGCGCTGTTGCCTTCAAGGTATCAGAATTAATCTCGCGACTCAGTTTCTGATACATATGAGATTGCCAAAATTTCATTAATATAGAAAGGATCAACACAATATAGACGATCGGAGAAAGCAAGACGCTGCTTGGATGCATAATTTTGACAAAGGAACTGTCTAAAAAACGGACACCAACATAAGTGACTAAAATAGAAATGACGAAGCCGCTAATGTATTCGAAACGTTCGTGTCCATAGGGGTGATCTTCATCGGCGGGTTTACCCGCGATTTTGAACCCTGCAAGGGTTATTACCGACGAAGCAGTATCTGACAAGTTATTCATGGCATCTGCCATAATCGAGACACTGCCGGAAAGTGAGCCGATAAAAAATTTGGCAAGGAATAGAATGAGGTTTGAAATCAACCCCAGAATTCCTGCCAAAATTCCAACGCTGGTCCGCTTGTTTCCTTTCCAGCGTTCGGTAATCTTATTTATTAAAATAGTTAGCATAAAAATCATCCTTATCAATCAATTAGTACTAGTATAACTGAAATTTTATACAATAAGAAGTTAAATCCACTGACAAAGAATAAAACGGTAAACTTTAATTAATTAGGGTTTACTTTTAACTTTAGAAACCCAAACATATTTTTTAATAAAAAATTTGCGGATATCTCAGCCATTTAAAATGAAAACACTTTATAATAACTATATGTAGAGGGATTCAAAAATGGAGGTATCATTATGGAGAATCAAGTGGATATATCATTATGGGAGATTCAAACGAGCAATGTAGTTACAGCCTTAGAAGATTTTATTGAAGATTGGAAAGTCTCAAGAAATAGTGATCTCGAAGAATATTTGCGCAGCTATCCAGGATATTTCAAGAGTGATGAACCAACACGTGAAGCGATTCGTCTAGTGTTAGGTTATGCCAAGGAATTAATGGATGGAAAACGGGATACCGTGGGCTTCTATGAAAATAAAATCTGGCAGACGGAAAATGGCGAAAGTGTGCGAATGACCCATTTCCATGAACGATCAATTTCAAAATTGATGCAAAAAATTGTCAAAGAACAGGCGTAATATTGAGCAGATCTAAATGATCACCGTTTGGATGAGGTTCAATTTGATAAGATAACCGCTTTACTAAGAATTTTTTCGAAAGTTTTATAGTAGAGAAGCGGATGAGACGACGCTGTTTGCATTCGCTTATGATAAAAAAAATCTGGAAATATCAGTTTGTCGCTGATATTTCCAGATTTTTTTGCTTTTATGCGTATGTTTTATAAATAAAAGTATTCAATTAGGTTAATAAAAACCATTCACATTTTAAATATGCTATTAAATAATTGATTTCATACTAGAAGGAGGAAACTATAAAATGAAATTTGCTGAGTCTATTACTAATTTTTATGTCCCGATATCGTTGATTTGACAGCAGTTTAAAACGAAAATGCTGAGCGAAAAAGCAATTAATTTTATCGATTTCTGATAATCTTGAAGATTTTATGAACTATGGTCGACTCTTTTGATATGCTTTCGAATTAATGATATTATAGTAAGTAATTAAGGAAAATAATTATATATAGAAATATATTTAAATCGGAAATGAGGTATAGATGTGAAGTACAATAAAATTGTAAGTTTATTAGCGTTGGGAACGTTATTTGGTCCAACTCTTTTATCTTCACAACAAGTTTTTGCTGAAGAAAGCAGTACTGTTGCTAGCAACTCTGCTACGACTTCATCAAGCCAACAAACGACTGAAAGTTCAAGTACGGGAGGTACGGAAAGTTCAAAACCAGAGACTCCTGAACCAGTGAAACAATATAATCTATTAAAGGATAGAACACCTATTGCAAATAATATCCCTGTTAATTTGGGTAATGGCAACTCGATCAGATTCCGATACTCAGCAGAACAAGGCTTAATTGCTAATTCAGTAGTTCTTTACTCTGTTTCATTAGCTAAGGGCTTCGAGTTAAAGGAAGTTAAACTTGTCAATAATGCAACACAAGTCCCAATTTCAGCAAATGCTAACATTAATGGACAGTTTTCAATGCCGGATGCCGACGTTTCGGTTCAAGTTGAAGTGGCTCCAGTGAAAACGGAAGAGAAACCAACACCATCGACACCTAAACCTGAAGAAAAACCTAATGGAAATACTGGAACGAACAATTCTGGAAATCAAAACACGGGAAATACGAATACGAACCAACCCGCGAATAATTCAAACAATGCAGCGGCGCAACAGCCGGCCGACAATAATTCGGCGGCTCGTCAACCAGAAGCGGATGCTTCAGCAGCACCAGCCGATGTTCGTGTGCCTTCAAATCAAAATGCGCCTACCTTCAGTAATGAAGTTCAAACCGCGATCGTTCAGGAAGCTTACCGTCATCTTGGTAAACCATATGTATGGGGTGCTAAGGGACCAAACGCTTTTGACTGTTCTGGATTAGCATACGTGGTTTATGCGAATGCGACAGGCCATAATATCGGTGGTTGGACCGGAGACCAGCAATATGCAGGTACTCAAATTCCAGTCAGCGAAGCACAGCCTGGCGACTTATTATTCTGGGGAGCACCAACGAGTGTAACTACTCACGTTGCAATTTATATCGGCAACGGACAATATATTCATGCGCCGCAACCAGGTGATGTCGTGAAAATCGGCAGCATCAGTGATTTCGCGCCAACCTTTGCTGTTCGCGTGAATATTGCCGGTTTACCAAAAGCAACCGGTTCTTTATCGAATGCCTTTGGTGAATATAGTACGGATCAGCCATTTATTTTCAACAAAAATCAAACGACTGATCAATTTATCAAAAAAATCGGGGAAACTTCTCGTGAGATTGGACAAAAGAACGGCATTTATTCTTCAGTAATGATTGCCCAAGCTATTTTAGAAAGTGGTTCAGGAAATAGCTCGTTAGCCAGCGAACCAAATTACAATCTATTTGGAATCAAAGGTAAGTTCAAAGATCAAGGTGTGTCTTTCCAAACGTTAGAACAAGATAAAGAAGGCTCTAGTTATCAAATAACTTCTGAATTTAGAAAATATCCTTCATATAAAGAATCGTTGGAAGATTATGCGAAGCTGCTTAAAAAAGGAATTTCGGGCAACGCTGATTTCTACAAAGATACTTGGAAAGATCAAACGGAATCTTATAAAGATGCAACCGATCATTTACAGGGACGTTACGCCACTGATAAGCAATATGCTGAGAAATTGAATGCAATTATCAAAGCCTATGACTTAACGGAATTTGACCACGCGAAAGAAAAAACGACTGGACCAGAAATCAAAGCAACAAAAACAGCGTTTGATGCGAACGATCGAATCCAATCGAAGTTGATTGCAAGTCTTATCAACAGCCCGCGTATCCCGCAAGTTATGTCAACGAAGCAATTCGTCAATCTTTTCCGCGGAGAAAGCTTGATTGCATTAGCGGCAACAGCTTTGAATCCGAAGAAAGCTTCAACGGAAGCCTTGCCGACTGCTGCCTCAATTTACGTTACCTTGAGCAACGGATTATTGGCAGTCATTCCACCAATGAAATAAGACTATCTAACAATCAAATGCTGTCGAGTGATTTACTCGGCAGCATTTTTTTCTTTTAAAAAGGGAGAAATTGTGTGAAAATGTAATCGTATTCTTTTTTATCTAGTTGCTTTATGTAAGAGTGAAGTAAGAACTAATTTCACAAGTTAATAGATTTCGTGAAATTTATGAGGAAACTAAAAAATTTCAAAAATAAGTCAGAATCTATCTGATCTTGTTTTTTTATACTGGGAGAGATGACAATGAAACGGAAGCAAGACAGCTTATTAACGAAGCAGCGATTATTGGAAACCGCCTTTCAAAATTTCTATGAAGTAGGGTTTGAAAATACTTCTTTAGACAAAATATCAAAAGATGCAAATGTCAGCCGCGGAGCTGCTTACTGGCACTTCAAAAATAAATCGGAAATTTTTGGGGAAGTTGTTCGTATGACGATCGAAAAAATCAAAGACGAAAAAAGAGAAATCATGCTTTCCGAAAGTTTGGAATTTAAAGAAAAAGTCGTACAAATACTGATTGTACCGTCACATAATCAAATAGGATTCAAGTTCATGCAGCAGTCGTTGAAAACGTTAGAGGTTTATCCAGAATTTTCCGAGCTGTTGGAGAATTTTCGCGAAACCCGGGCTCGACTGTATAATTTCTTTCTAACGGGACTGAGAAATGAAGGATTAACTGAGAATGATGCGGCGGCTATTTCAAGTATGCTATACAATTATTTTGAAGGAATGTATGGATCTGGTACACCAGATGAGGTGACAAAAAATTACACACCGGAGGCCATCAAACGCAGTATTACGATTATTTTTAAGAACGCTTAAAAAAAAGAAGAACTTGTTTGCAGCAACATTTTGCGAACAAGTTCTTTTTTTCACTAAATTGACAGCGCTTACATAACTTGAGTATATTGAGGTTGTTAGAAACATACACTAGTGTATGTAAAAATGAAAGGAGCTTGAGAAAATGACAATTGAGGAAATGGTACAGCAGGCACGTGTCGCAATGGAGAAAATCAGCGGGTATGATCAGGCGCAAGTAGATGAGATGCTTTATGTAATTTCAAAGGCAGTTTTTGATCAAGCAGAACCATTGGCTGTATTGGCGATTGAAGAGACAAGATTGGGACGGTTGGATCATAAGATCGGTAAAAACCAAGGAATGGCGACCAATATTTTTGCTAGTTTGAAAAATAAACCATCTGTAGGTGTAATCAAAGAGATTCCTGAGGAAGGCTTGATTGAAATTGCGCATCCGCGCGGAGTGATCGGTTCAGTAACTCCGACGACTAATCCGACCATTACCCCATTAGGCAACGGCTTGATGGCACTAAAAGGGAAGAATGCCATGATCGTATCCCCTCATCCGCGTTCAAAAAAGACCACGAAGGAAACGATTGAACTGATGCGTGAAGCACTTGTCAGTGTTGGAGCACCAAGAGATTTGCTGCAGGTGATTGAAGAGCCGAGTATCGAATTGTCACAAGAGCTAATGAAATCTGTCGACTTGATCGTTGCTACCGGTGGTCCAGGCTTGGTGAAATCGGCTTATTCTAGCGGTCATCCAGCTTATGGCGTAGGACCAGGAAATGTTCAGGCGATTTTGGATCGTGATTTTGATGTCGAAGCTGCGGCTGAATTATCCGTTATCGGACGTTCATTTGATAATGGAATCGTTTGTGCTTGCCAACAAAGTTTGATCTATCCAATTGAGAAAGAAACCGAAGTACTTGAAGCTTTACGAGGAAAACAAGCAGCAGTCATTACTGATCAAGCTGAATTGGCTAAGTTGCGCGACACACTCTTTATTGATGGAAAAGCAAATCCAGCGATGATCGGACAAGATCCTAAAGTGATTGCGGATGAAGCAGGCGTAGAGATCCCTGCGGATAGCCAAATCATTGCGGTAAAAGTAGATGCAGTCGGCAAGGCTGAATTATTCTGCAAAGAAAAAATGGCACCTGTTTTAGCACTGAAAAGCTATGACTCTTTTGAAGAGGCAGTCGCTTTTGCAAGAGAAAACTTACTATTAGAAGGTTCAGGACATTCAGCTGGTCTGTTTAGTCATACTAAAGAGCATCAAGTATACGCCGGAAAAGTATTACCGGTCAGTCGTTTAGTGATCAATCAGCCAACAATCGATGCGGGAGGTTCACCGGCAAACGGATTGAATCCGACTGTTTCTCTTGGCTGCGGTTCTTGGGGAAACAATATCATTTCCGAGAATTTGACCTATACACACTTGATCAATATCTCGCGAATTGCGATGCCGATTCCGCCAAAACATGACGGCAATCCATGGGATTAGGTGAAAATGATGCAAAAATTTGATGAATTGCTGACAAATTTTTCCAGTGATGAAAAAATCCGAATCGGAGTCGTTTGCGCCAATGATGAAGTTACCATTCAAGCGGTCTTTAATGAAAAGGTCAGAGACTTTTTGGAGCCGATTTTGATTGGCGACAAGGAAAAAATAACGGGAATTCTAGCAAAATTCAATTTTTCTGCTCGAATTGTTGCCGCAGATACAGAAGAAGCGTGCGCTTCAATCGGTGTAGAGATGGTTCAGAAAAAGGAGATCGACTTTTTGATGAAGGGGCATATTCAAACTCGGACCTTCTTAAAAGCAGTGGTTGACCGTGAAAATGGAATCGCCAAAAGTGGGCTGTTGAGCCATGTGGCGTTAAATGAGATACCTGCTTACCACAAATTATTACTGACAACCGATGGCGGTATGGTGACCGCCCCAAGTAAGGCGGATAAGAAAATTCTGATTCAGCACGGTATCGAAGTAATGAATAAAATCGGAATCGCAAAGCCAAAGGTCGGGTTGTTAGCGGCGGCGGAAAAAGTCAATCCAAAAATTTCTTCTAGTGTAGAGGCAGAAGAAATTATGCAGGAAATCCAAGCTGAAGCACCAGATAGCTGCTGGATCGATGGTCCGATCTCATTGGATCTTTCATTAAGCAAAGAAGTCGCGGCAATCAAGCATTATGATAGTCCAGTTGCCGGAGACACCGATATCGTCGTAGGGCCAGACATCACGACAATGAATGTTTTAGGAAAAAGTTTAACAATTTTGGCCGGTGCGAAGATGGCCGGATTGATCATGGGGGCCAGCGTACCGATCGTTATGGTGTCTCGCGGGTCAACTGAAGAAGAAAAAGCATACTCGATTCTAGTCGCTATGTATTGCAGCAAGAGGTGATCGCAGATGAAAATTTTAGCAATTAATCCCGGATCGACTTCGACCAAGGTTTCCTATTATGTGGATGGAGAAATCGTCAAAGAACAGGGGATTTCTCACTCAACAGAAGAGATTCGGAAATTTCAGAATGTTGTTGATCAAATGGAGTTTCGCCGAGATATCCTATTGGCGTTTATGAAAGAGGAAGGAATCGACCCTAAGGAACTAGACGCCGTTGCGGGACGGGGCGGAAGCTTGCCGCCGGTTTCATCGGGAGCTTATGAAGTGAACGCTGAGATGATCGATTATTTAAAAAATGTGACTCAGATCGAACATCCTTCGAATTTGGGCGCTATTTTGGCTAATGAAATTAAAGAACAAGGCAACGAAAAAACGATTGCTTTGATTTATGATCCCGTCTCGGTGGATGAACTTGAAGACGTGGCGCGGATTTCAGGCTTAAAAGGAATTGAGCGAAAGAGTATTGGTCATGCCTTAAACATGCGGGCGGTGGCAATGAAGGTTGCACGAGAAGAAGGTCTAGATTATCACAATTCAGTATTGATCGTTGCCCATTTAGGCGGCGGAAATACGATCAGTATTCATCAGAATGGTAAAATGATCGACCTGATCTCGGATGATGAAGGCCCATTTTCAACGGAGCGGACAGGCGGTTTGCCGTTGAAATACTTGATGCCGCTGTGTTACGAACGTTCTTTAAAAGAAATGCTGCGACTTTACAAACGGGAAGGCGGTTTGAAATCTTACGCGGGAACGAGCGATGCCAGAAAAATCGAAGAGCGGGTCTTGGCTGGCGATGAAGAGTTAAAAACAGTTTACGACGGTTATATTTATCAGATTGCTAAAGGCATCGGGAGCCTTGCAACGGTAACCAACGGCGTTGTCGATCGAATTGCCTTGACTGGTGGCGTGGCTTATTCGCAAATGGTTGTTGAAGAATTACAAAAACGAGTCGGATTTATCGCGCCGATCATCGCCGTGCCGGGGGAACACGAGATGATCGCTCTATCAAAAGGGGCAGAGCGTGTGGTATTAGGGGAAGAAGAGTTGAAGCAATTTTGCCAGTCCGACTTTGCGTAGAACAGGTTCGTACGCTGAAAAGAAATAACTGAAATAAAACTAGATATAAAAAGGATAGTAATTAAACAGAGGAAGGGGCAACACGAATGAAAATCAAAGCGGCATTAGTAAAGGAAAAAGGGGCACCATATGAAATCTCCGAATTAGAGTTAGCGGAAGTCGGATCTAAGGATGTATTAGTAAAAATCGTGGCATCAGGCTTGTGCCGGTCAGATTACGGAGAAAGAAACGGCAACAGTATCAACTTTCCCAATGTTTTAGGACACGAGGGGGCTGGAATAGTTGAACAAGTTGGTAACGCTGTAACCTCGGTCGAAGCAGGAGATCATGTAATCTTGTCTTACGCTTATTGCGGGGAGTGCAAACATTGTGTCGAAGGACATCCATCTTCTTGTGAAAAATGGTTCACCGTGAATAACCTTGGAAAAAATCCACGAGGAGAATTCATTTTGCATACTGAAGACGGAACCGAGGTCAACAACTTCTTTAATCAATCTTCTTTCTCAACGTATAGTTTGACGGAAGAATCAAATGTTGTAAAAGTGGATAAGGATGTTGATCTGCGCTTGTTGGGGCCATTAGGTTGCGGACTTGGTACAGGAAGCGGCGCGGTGTTGAGCGTATTGCAGCCGAAAGTGGGCGAAGGGATCGCAGTTTTTGGAACAGGCGCGGTCGGATTCTCAGCTGTCATGGCGGCTAAAATCGCTGGTTGTTATCCGATCGTTGCGATCGATATCAATGATCAACGCTTGGCAAAAGCGAAAGAACTAGGTGCGAGTCACATCTTTAACAGCAAAGAAAATGATCCAGAAAAATTTATCAAGGATTTGACCGACGGAAGGGGCTTGGATTATGTGATCGACTCAACAGGCGTCGGACCGGTCATGACCAAAGCTTTGCATTCCGTTAGTAATTCGGGAACCTTCGTGCCTTTGGCGGTAACTCAGAAGAGCTTTGAAGTGAATACCTTCTTCGATTTAGTTTTCGGCAATAAAAAGGTTCGCGGTGTATTGATCGGAGATACAATCGCTAAATACCATTTGCCAAACTTGATCGAATTCTACAAACGCGGCGAGTTTCCATTCGATCAATTTGTAAAATACTATGATTTTGAAAACATCAACCAGGCAGAAGCAGATTCTATCAGCGGCGAGGTTATCAAGGCAGTTGTAGTGATGGACAAAGATTACCAGCCGCCTAAGTGATAGGAGGAGATAAAATGAAAAAAGGGGACATTGTTTGGGCGCTCTTACTAGCTGGATTACTCATGCTGTTTGTAATTCCCGCTACCAGAGATTCCATCTTGGCGGCAAGCGGCGCCCATCCTTACATCGGCGGCTTCATTCAATTTGCGATCTTAGCAACTATGGGGGATCTGTTTGGCAAGCGAATCGCTTCGGGCGAGTATCAGTTTTCGTCACAAGTCTTGCTGCGGGCAGTCGTTTGGGGAATCATCGGCTGTATGGTGACATTGGTATTCCCAGTCTTTATGGGCGGTGCAGGTCTGGCGCAAGCAGGAAAACTATTGCCATTTGCGGGTGTTTCCGTTGTCCAAGCTTTCTGCGGCAGCAGTATTATGAATTTGACTTTTGCTCCAGCGATGAATACCTTCCATCGGATCATGGAGCTGTGGATCGAAACTTCGGCAGCCAAAGAACCGGTGAGTTTAAAAGGATTGATCGGAAAAATTGATTGGGTAGCCTTTGTAACCTTCAATTGGCTGAAAGTTGGAATTTGTTTTTGGATTCCGGTTCACACGATCGTCTTTCTGCTGCCGGAAAATGTACGAGTGGTAGTAGCGGCCTTCAGTTCGATCGCTTTGGGAATCATTCTTTCCTTTGCTTCGAAAAAGGGCAGTACCCCGGCGAAAATAACAGAGGAAGAAGCGGTTTAATAAAATAGGTTGAAAGGTTGTTCTAATCACTTAGGACAACCTTTTTAATGGTGAGAAGCTTCTCATTAAACGGTGAGATAAAACGGTTACATGATATGCTGATAATAGACGATTAGAGTAAAAGCAGTAAGAATTGTTGGGTATACGGCTCAGCTTTTTTTTTGCAAAGAAAGGAGTAGTGACATGTACGAAATCAAGGATTTATCTGGTGTAGAATTCTCTAAGGTCGCCGCCTGTATGAGAGATGCCTTTTCTGATTACTATGTAAAAATGGAATTGGGGGATGAGGCTCTTTACCATCGCTTCCACAGTGAAAATGTCCGCTATGATTTATCTTGCGGCGCCTTTGTTGAGGATGAATTGATAGCCGTTTTATTGAATGCGGTGGGCGATTATAATGGAGAAAAGGTCGCTTTTGATGCGGCAACAGGTGTCGTTCCGGCACATCGCCGCAAAGGACTTTATTCGAAAATGATGGATTTTTGTATGGACTTATTAAAGCAGCACAATTTTGCTTATTATGGGTTGGAAGTGATCCAGACCAATGAACCGGCAGTCGCGACGTATCGAAAAATGGGCTTAGACGTCATTAAAGAATATGCGTGCTTTAGAGGAAATGCGAAAGAATCGGCAAAAGGAACTGAAGAATTCCAAGAATTGCCGATCAAAGAATTTCCGTTAGAAAAATTAGTACCATTGATGCATGATGCGCCCTCATTTGAAAATCGCACAGAGATTCTTCAATTTTTCCCTGATGATTATCTGATTATGTTTACCGGAACCCCAGACCGATGCGAGGCGTTCGTTATTTACCAAAAAGATAATGGGCACGTGAAGCAATGGGGAAGACGTGAAGGAAAATTGCCAGAATTAGGCCAGCTGATGGTCAATCTAAGCGGACGTTATCAGGATGTTCGACTGCATAATATTAATTTTACCGATCAGGAGTTGATCGCACATTTAGAAGAATTGGGCTTTGATCATTTTTGTGATCAGTACGAAATGAAAATGGATTGGTAAAACTGACGAACCCGTTAAAAGAAGAGAATTTCTTTTAGCGGGTTCTTTTTAAGCTATGGATTGATATGAAGCTCCATCTCTGGTGCATTGACAATCGTATCTTTGACCGGGCAGGTTTTTTCGATAAAGGCCACGAGGTCTTGAATTTCCTCATCCGTATTGTCGGCATCGATATAATAATTGGTGATGATTTTTGAGAAACCGACTTTGATATCTGTTTTGCCTTTCAGCCGATCAGAATCGATTTCACCAAAGATTTCTACCCGCATCGACTTTAATTTGATCTGCTTTGCTTGATAAAAGAACCGAACCACCATCATTTTACAGGCACCTAGTGAGCAAAGCAGTGCTTCTAACGGATTCATCGCTTCATTGGTTCCGCCAACATTTTCTGGTTCGTCGATCATAAACTCAAATCCGCGAGCGGAGCATTTCAGCTGCAATCCGCCTAAAGATTCAACCTCTGCTTTTAAAACTTGTTTGACCATTAAAATCCCTCCAGCTTCTTTTCTCTAATCATACGGTTTTTGCTCAAAAAATTAAATAACTTGTGCAATTTTTCTCAATATTTCATTTTTTTCCATATTTTCATTGAAAATAATATGGAAATCTTGTATGATACCCTTACATTATGGCTTCGGCCAAGAAGGAAGGAACCTTATGAAATCGGATTTATTTATGGAAATTGAAGAAACACCTGCGACTGAAAGCGAAAAGCATGTGAAAACTAACTCAACATTAATGTCACAGTTGGAATATTCAATTAGTAAAAAAATTGATTTGTTTAACTCGAGTTTGCCTCGTTATGCAGTACGTTCAATGTTTGCTTGTTTATTTTTAGCTTTAGGAACGGCTATTGCTTTTTATATCGCCATTCGCATGCAAGAAGCGATTCCTGGTTTGGAAAAAATGGCTTATGCCTTTATGTTTAGCTGGTCATTAGTAATGATCCTCTTCATGAATGCAGAATTAGGGACATCGAATATGTTATACACCACGATCGGTGTGTATAAGAAAAAAATGTCTGTATCGTTTGCTTTGAAATTATTGTTTACCTGTATCTTGTTTAACTTGATCGGCGGAGTGCTTTGCGGCTACTTGTTATCATTAACAGCACCGTTTGGCCACTTAGAGGCTGATAATTATATGTTCACCGGAATCGCGTCTAAACTGACCAAATCTACGAGTCAGATTCTAGTGGAAGGCATGTTCGCAAATATCGTCGTGAATACGGCTGTGTTGGTAAGTCTGCGAATGAAGGATGATGCAGCGAAGGTTATGGCGATCATCTTTATCATTTTCATCTTCGCCTTCTTAGGCTATGAGCACGTGATTGCCAACTTCCCAGCTTTTTCTCTAGCGTACTTTGCTTCTCATGGAACGATCGCTGAAATGACTGCAGGAAATGTGGCTCATAATTTATTCTTTACTTTAATCGGAAACTTTATCGGTGGTGGCTTGGTCATGGGTCTTGGGTACTCGTGGTTGAATAATACCGATTCTAAATATGTTGACTAAAAAAAGTCACATCTATAAACAAAAATCCGCGAAAATCTAAATTGATTTTCGCGGATTTTTTTATTTGAAAAGCACTTATTTTTTTAAAACACTTTTTACAAACTGATTCATGCCAAAACGTGTGATTCGTGGATGATTTCTTGTTATCCAAACCATCATCCGATCGCTAAGGGAATAGTAATAACGAAATTTTGGTCGAGTATCGGTTGCGGCCTGATAGAATACTTCGGCGAGGTCTTTAGAAGTAGCTGACAAGTTGATATTACCTAACAGGTTTCCGATCCCGTCTACTAATTTTCCATAAGGGGAGTCGGGTTTTAAGTTGTCTTTGACATTTTTCATGGCGATCTCACTCCAGGCCGATTGCGTTCCGCCGGGTTGTACAATGACAGATCGGATGCCGAATTGTTTCACTTCTGTATCCAGCACGTCTGACCATTGCTGCAGGGCTGCTTTTGAAGCATGATAATGCGCTCCAAGCGGTACATAGCCATTTCCGCCGGTTGAACTAATATTAACGATTCGACCAGATTTTTATTTTCTCATCGTTGGCAAGACTAATTGTGCCAGATTGACTGCGGCAAAGTAGTTCACTTTAAATTGGTATAAGGCGTTGGCATAACTTATTTCCTCCGTGGGTCCAAATTCTCCATAGCCTGCGTTGTTAATGAGGACATCGATTCGACCAAATTTTTGCAGTGCAAATTGAACAAAAGCTTCATTGGAGGCAACCTCAGAAACATCCAGCTTGAATGCCAAGATATTATTATCAACAGGAATTTTTTCTACTCTTCGTGCCCCAGCAACGACAGAATAGCCCTTCTCAGCAAATAGTTTGGCTGCTTCAAAGCCCATTCCGTTAGATGCACCAGTGATTAAAGCTACTTTTTTCATACTATATTTCTCCCTCCAGAGGGTTACATTTGTAACTATCTTGGAGAGATTATATAATCTAAAAGAGCATAGGACAAGTGATCTGATATCATAGGTTACACATCGATCAATTTGTAACGATCAAGGAGGCTGCTCATGGCAAAAACAAATTATTCGATTTCATTGCAAGAAGACAGCAAAAATTTCATCACCGAAGCCACATTGCAATTACTTGATTCTAAATCGTTTAACAAATTGACAGTTATGGAGGTTGTTAAGCGGGCAGGTGTTTCTCGGATGGCCTTTTACAGAAATTTTGAGTCGATCGAAGATGTATTAAAACAGTATTATTGTCCAAAATTTGAGGCCTTTTTTGATAAAATAAAGAAGACCCACGGGGAAGAAGAGCTGGTGATTCTTACAGAATTTTTTTCAGTCATGAAAAGTGATTTGATAAAAGCAATCAACCATGATTATGACAGTATCTTTTTTGATATCCTCAGTCAGCAGACAGAGTTGTTTATCCAGCCGCAAAACAGATCAGAGTATTATCAGATGAAGTTTATTATTGCCGGAACATTTACCGTCTGGAAAGTATGGTTAACGGAAGAAGATGAGACCTCATTGGCGGAAATGTGGGCTTTGCTGAGCAATCTGACAAAAAAATATTAGATGAGACAATTAAAGACCATTTAAAAGAGATCCTTCGCCTACTTTTTATTGCGATTCTTTGCAATGGCGCCTATAGTTAAAATAGTGAATGTGAATGAGGAGGTAGTTGTATGGAGCTGTATTCAAGTATTTTTACGCGCAAGTCGACTCGTAATTTTACTTCAACACCATTGCCGGACAGTAAACTCAAAGAAATTGAGGCCTTTATCGAGACGGTTAAGCCGTTGATACCCGCTGCGAAAATCACTTATAAATTAGTGGGGCTAGAAGGGGTCAAGGGAATGGGCGTTCCAAAGGCGCCGCATTATTTTCTGATCTATGGTGAAGAGCAGCAATTGAGAAATACCTGTGCGGGTTTCTTATTTCAGCATGCAGAGTTGTTTCTTTATTCTCAAGGCTATGCGACTCGTTGGGTCGGAATGATCAAGCCGAAAGAATCGGATGCTGATTTTATTATTGGGATGGCTTTTGGTGAACCCAAAGAACCCGCCATCCGATCGCTAGCTGATTTTGATCGCAAACCTATGAAGGAGATATCCGAAGGAAAAGATTCGCGTATTGAGGCGGCACGTTTGGCTCCCTCTGGTTTGAATGGACAGCCATGGTATTTTATCGCGAAAAATGGCGCGATCTTTGTTTATCGTCAGAAAAAGATCAATGGACTGCCGGGGATGATGTACAAGCTGACCGATTTGGATGTAGGAAGCGCGCTCTGTCATTTGGCTGTGGCAACTGAGGAAAGCGGCAAAGAATTTGAATTTTTACTGAGTAAAGGAGCTCCAGCGGCACCGGATGGTTTTGTCTACTTAGGTACAGTGAAATAGAAAAAGCCTACCAAATTTTTTTTTGGTGGGTTATTTTGTGAGCAGTTTTGTCAGGTCCAAGGTCACAGTTTCTTTCATGACATAAGGAGTCTTCTTGCAATAGGCGGCCGCTCCACTTTCAAATAAGGCAAAAAGCTGATTGCCTTCCACATAAATCTGTTCTAAATAAGGCGGCGTGTCGATAATTTTCATCGTTTCAGCCAGATCAGAAAAATCAGCGGTATTTTGAATATCGAAAACAAAGATTTTTCCGGGTTGTTTGCCCCAAGACTGCGACAGCAGCAGTAAATTATTGTAGATGGTCACGCCTTGAATTTTTTGCGGAATCGCCAAAGTATCATAAGGAGATTTGACTAGTGTATTCTCAACAGCGACCTCCAAATTTCCTTGATCATCGATCGGATAGCAGCAGAATTTTCCAAGCTCATTCAAAGTAAATAAAGCAACGTACAGATAACCTTGATCGTAAGTTAAAGCGGATGCCCGCGGCAATTCTTTTAGGGTGACTTTTTGCTGATAGGTTATAGGGACAGAATCATCCATATAGTTTTCGAGCTCAGTAAGCTGAATCGCCGCCACAGCAGCGTATTTTCCTGCAGTGTTGCTGATCCAGATTTTCCGATGGATCGGATCATAGGCTAACCCGCCTGCGTGGGGCAGATCAGGCAAGATGACCGTTTTTATTTTGACACCGGTGATTCGATCCAACACGTAAATGACAGAATGATGTTGATGGTCATGACAATAGGCAGAGATGAGCAGATAGTTTTCCGTTAACGTCAGTCCTTGAGGTGTCATGTCCGAACAATTTTCTTTTTGATTTTTCAAATTGAGGGATGTTGCTTTCTTTAGGCCTGGAACGGGATAAGCCAATTCCACGGCGGTATCAAAGAATTCGGGAAACGCCTGTAAGACATTTTTGCGATTGAAAAAAGAACCCGTTAAAAAATGGCGCAACCAATTGATTAATTTAAAAAAAAGATTTTTCACCGATTTCGCCTCCAATACCCTTATTTTAACAAGTTCCGTGAATTACGAACAGTCAAAGGGTTGGGAGAAAATGATTTTTTTGGCTAAAAAATATTGACAAGTCGAAAAAATGCGAGTAGTATTCAAAAAAATAAGTGTCTGACAAAAGAGAAGTAACATAAAAGAACCTTTTCAGAGAGCTGATGGTGCTGCGAATCAGTAGGGGGAATTATGCGAATGGACTTTTGGACGAAGTTTTGAAAGAGTAGTAGGAACTTCCGGGAACTCCCGTTATAGAGTAAGGTCGTTGTTGGACGACTGAATGAGAAATGCCTTGTTTGGCATACCATTGAGGTGGCACCGTGGATTATCCGCCCTCAAACCAAAGCTTTTTTTGGTTTGAGGGCTTTTTTTGCGAGTTCCACTTGGTATTTTTAATACCTTAGTGGAATCGTATGCGTAGTGAAAACAAAGTTATTTTTTCTTCTGAGAAAAATAATTACTACAAAATGAACTAGCTGTTCAGTTTTTCTTCACGCTTTAGCGTGATTAGAAAAATGATATGTGTACGAAAATAGAGGATTTTACGTTAGGAAAATCCAAACCCAACTTGTGAAGTAACTGCGAGTTTTTAATGCCTTAGAGGAATCGTATGCGTTGTTAAAACAAGATTATTTTTCTCAAAATAATTACTACAAAATGAACTAGCTGTTCAGTTTTTCTTCACGCTTCAGCATGATTAGAAAAATCCAAACCTAACTTGTGAGGTAACTGCGAGTTCAGATGCTCATTTAATTTATTAAAACAATATTTAAAACCAAATCATAAACAAGAGAAGTAGCTAGGATAGAAAAAATCACAGAAAGTTTCGGTTGATGAGAAGAAACATTTTTTCCTTAGTGAATGGACTTGTTGGAGCGTTCTTGAATCACAGTAGGGAACGACGGGAGCTCCCGTTATAGAGTGCGATCGTTGTTGGACGATTAGAGTTGCTGTTTTCGAACAGTAAAAAGAGGTGGTACCGTGCTATTTGCGCCCTCAAACCAGAGTTTCTTTGGTTTGGGGGCTTTTTTGTCAGTTTTTCTTCATGCTTCAGCATGATTAGAAAAATGATATGTGTACGAAAATAAAGAGTTTTACGTTAGGAAAATCTAAACCTAACTTGTGAGTTAACTACGAGTTCCACTTGGTATTTTTAATACCTTAGAGGAATCGTACGAATAATGAAAACAAAATGAACCAGCTAATCAGTTTTCTTAACGCTAAAGAATTTTCTGAATCATCAAATCTATTTCTAAGGAGTCTTACCATGAAAAAAATAAAAGCGATCACCAATAAAAATTTAAATCCCCTAACTATCTATTACAGCTTGGAAGCTCGCGGAACGTGTCTATTTGAGCGAAGGTCTGAGACACAGGATTATTCGATCATCGCTTTTGATCCGGTCAAGCTACTGAGTTTTCAAAATGGGAACTTTTGCGATGGCGTGGAGAGTTATCCATGTGAAGACCCACTAAAGGAATTAGAAAAACATGTGCTGACAGCTGAAGCGGAACTAGCAGACTTGCCGTTTCAGGGCGGAGCTATTGGTTATGTGGGCTATGATGTGGCGGCTTGTTACGAAAACATCGGCGAGATTCCTCAAGATGAGCTGAATCTTCCTGACCTGCAATTTTATCTATATGAATCCTATGTGCTCTATGACAAACGAAATCAAATGTGCAAATTGGTGGTTGGAAATAGTTACAGCAATGACACGGAAGAACAGTTAAATAGACGTTTAGAGGAATTAGAGCGAAGACTTCAACAGGAAATAAACCTGCCTGATTTAGAAATGGAGCCGTTGCACTTTACGAGTAATTTCTCTCAAAAGGAATTTGAAACGATCGTGAGGCAGGCGAAAGAAAGAATTGTTACGGGGGATCTGTTCCAAGTAGTCCCTTCCCAGCGTTTGTCGGCAGAGTTTTCAATCGATCCTTTTGCTTATTTTAGACAGTTGAGAAAAAGCAATCCTTCAGCGTATCTTTACTATTTGGATTTTCCAGAGGTTCAAGTGATCGGCAGTTCGCCGGAAAGTCTAGTCACCGTTGAAGGGGAGCGAGTGACGACTAATCCGATTGCGGGGACTAGAAAGCGTGGAGAGAATTCACAGGAAGATGAAGCGTTGGCAGATGAGCTGCAAAATGATCCGAAGGAAATCGCGGAACATCGAATGCTGGTTGATCTTGGGAGAAATGATCTAGGCAAGGTTGCTGTTCGCGGGTCTGTGACTGTGCCGACATACTTGACCATTGAACGTTATCGTTTTGTGATGCATCTAGTTTCTGTAGTGACAGGGAAGTTAAAGCCTAATTTGACGGCGATGGATGCGTTGAAGGCGACACTGCCAGCTGGAACGGTCAGCGGTGCGCCCAAGATTCGGGCGATGACCCGCATCTATCAATGGGAAATAGTCAAACGTTCGATCTATGCGGGAGCTGTCGGATTTCTCGACCAAAAAGATCAGGCTGATTTTGCGATTGCGATCCGCACGATGGTCATTAAGGATCAGCGAGCACATGTGCAAGCGGGGGCGGGAATCGTCTACGACTCGGAGCCAACGAGTGAATATTTTGAAACATTACAAAAAGCCAAAGCGCTGATGGAGGTAGGACAATGATTTTATTAGTCGATAATTATGATTCATTTACCTATAATCTGGTTCAGCTTTTACCAGAGGATCTGCAAATTTTACGAAACGACGATCCAGAATTGTTCTCAACGGCGGAAAAGGCCTCGGCAATCGTACTTTCGCCGGGACCGGGACGACCAGAAGAAGCAGGAAAGATGGAAATGCTGATTCGTCGTTTTTATCGCAGGAAACCGATCTTAGGAATTTGCCTTGGTCATCAGGCGATTGGTGAAGTTTTCGGTGGAAAAATTGTCAGTGCCCCTACCATCATGCACGGCAAACAATCACGCCTGCAAGGTCAGACGGATCGCCAAGTGATGCGTTACCACTCGCTGGTAATTGATCCAAAAGAATTGCCGCAGGATTTGGAAGTAACTGATCAGGCAGAAGGCTGTATCATGGCAATTCGTCACAAACGCTATCCAGTATTTGGCCTGCAATTCCATCCAGAATCAATCGGAACAGAAGATGGCGCCAGCTACCTCACTCAATTTTTACAGAAAGCAGGGATTTAACATGCAGGAATTATTTGAAAAAGTTTATCGTGGAAAAGATTTGACCATCAATGAAATGCAGCAGCTGGGCAAAGCGATCTTTGAACAAGAATTGACGGATAGCCAAATCAGCGGCTTATTAGTTGGATTAAAAGTTAAAGGCGTTGCGGCAGCGGAGTTGACAGGCTTGGCTCAAGTCATGCAGGGGAAAGGGACGCCGATGTTATCAGCGCCGGCTGGCGTGATGGACAATTGCGGTACAGGCGGTGATCACTCGCATAGCTTTAATGTCAGTACGACTTCAGCGTTTGTTTTAGCAGGCGGCGGGATTCCCATGGCGAAGCATGGAAATCGCAGCATTTCCAGCAAATCCGGCAGTGCTGACGTGTTAGAAGCATTAGGGATTTCATTGACGGTCAGTCCTGGGAAAATTGATTATTTATTGAAGGAAGCTGGAATCGCGTTTCTTTTTGCACCAACATTGCATCCTGCCATGGGTGCGGTGATGCATATTCGCAAGGAGCTAGCGACACCGACGATTTTCAACTTATTGGGTCCAATCATTACCCTTATCCTTTAGAACATCAATTGATGGGGACTTATGCGGGTGATTCCCTAGTCGAATCGGCGAAAACATTGGGGCAGTTAGGACGGAAACGAGCGATCGTGGTTCATGGACACGGTGGTATGGACGAAGCGAACCTAGCTGGCACAACTCATTGCGCGATTTATCAAAATGATGTAGTTGAAGAATTTTCTTTTGATCCAGAAGAAGTTGGCTTCAAAAAGGTTCCATTAGCCGGAATCGTTGGTGGATCGGCTGAGAAAAATAAAGAGATACTACTTTCTGTCTTAAAAGGCGTGCCATCTGCTTACTATGAAACTGTTTTGCTAAATGCTGGATTAGGTTTTCTAGCCAACGGTCGAGTGAAAACCTTGGCTGACGGGATTACTGAGGCAGAACAATCAATTCTTTCCGGGGCTGCCTACGATCGGCTGCAACAGTTGATAACTAAACAACAGGAGGTGGCCTAAATGGACTTTTTGACAAAAATCTTGCGAGAAAAGAAAAAAGAGGTTGAAAACCTAACAGCTGTACAGGAAGTTCGTACGAAGCGGCGTCCTTCCTTTTATCAAATGCTGAAAGAACACCCTGAAAGGATGCATGTGATCGGTGAAATCAAACGTGCCTCTCCCTCAAAAGGAACGATTAATGAAGACGTAGATATCTTGCAGCAGGCCGAAAGTTATGAGCAAGCCGGAGTCAGTGCGATTTCGATATTGACCGATCCAGTGTTTTTTAAGGGTAGAATCAATGATCTGGCTGCGATTGCACAGGTCGTTGAAGTTCCGCTTTTATGCAAAGATTTTATCATCGATGAACGGCAGTTGGACCGAGCGAAAAAAGCCGGAGCGAGTATCGTGTTGCTGATTGTCGCCGCCTTATCTTCTTCGCGCTTGGCAAAACTTTATCAAGGAGCGCAAGATCGTGGACTGGAAGTACTTGTTGAGGTGCATGATGCAGAGGAGTTGAGCAAGGCTCAAGCGCTTGGTGCAAAAATCATCGGTATCAATAATCGGAATTTGAAAACATTTGATGTTTCGATCCAAACTAGTTTGGATTTGGCCCAGCTGGAAGGGGACACGCTCTATATCAGTGAATCCGGCTTTAGGACAGGCGGGGATGTTGAAAAAATCAAACAGGCTTATCAGGGGATTCTTGTCGGGGAGACGTTGATGAGAGCGGAGGACCCTGCAGAAAAAATCACCGAATTGCGGGTGAGTCGAGAATGACGCAAATCAAAATATGTGGTCTGAAAAACCGACAAGCGATCGAAGCAGCGGTAATGGCTGGCGCGGATTATCTTGGTTTTGTTTTTGCTGAAAGTCCTCGACAGGTGCGACCAGAAAAGGTTCGCGATTTGACAAAAGATTTGCCGCAGGAAATTAAAAAAGTCGGTGTTTTTGTTTCACCGCAGAAAGAAGAGGTTGAAGAAATCGCCGCTATCGCTGACTTGGATATGATTCAAATTCACGGGAAATCAGATTTAACAGAGCTTTCTCGACCAATCATTCGAGCCTTCAGCATCAAAGATCAGGAGTCGATTTATTTCTTTCAGTATCCGCATTTTTTATTAGATGCACCGCCAGCAAAACTGATGGGCGGAAACGGACAGACCTTTGACTGGCAACTGGTTGATCAGCGACATCTGCCCAAAAAGAGGCTCTGGTTAGCAGGTGGATTAACGGCTGAAAATGTCGGAGAAGCGATCCAATTCTTTCAACCGCGGGTAGTAGATGTTTCCAGCGGGGTCGAAACTGACGGCGAAAAAGACTTAGCAAAAATCGTCGCCTTTTGCCAAGCGGTAAAAGCAGCAGATGCCAAGAAATAGCAGATATACGGAGTGAAGATCATTCCTTTTTTATCAGTGATTTTTAAATTTATAAATAAATGAATGTAAGAAAAGAAAATTTAAGGAGTGATTTCATGTATCAAGAACCGAATCAGGAAGGTTTCTACGGAGAATATGGCGGGAAGTTTGTTCCCGAAACATTAATGTATGCGATCCAAGAATTGGAAGCGACTTACGAGGAATCAAAGCAAGATCCAGAATTTCAAAAAGAGTTGACGTACTATCTGAAGCAATATGTAGGTCGGGAAAATCCACTTTATTTTGCGGAACGTTTGACCAATGATTTAGGCGGAGCCAAAATTTATTTGAAGCGCGAGGACTTGAATCACACTGGCGCACATAAAATTAATAATGCTTTAGGACAAGTATTGTTAGCTAAAAAGATGGGCAAACGCAAAGTTGTCGCTGAAACTGGCGCGGGTCAACATGGCGTGGCAACGGCCACCGCGGCTGCGTTATTCGGAATGGAATGTACAATCTTTATGGGTGAAGTCGATGTGAAGCGTCAGGCCCTGAATGTCTTTCGAATGGAGCTTTTAGGGGCAAAAGTGGAAAGTGTGACTTCCGGCAGCAAGACCTTGAAGGATGCCGTGAATGAGGCTTTACGCTACTGGGTCGCAACGGTTGAGGACACCCATTATGTGATGGGTTCGGTTTTAGGGCCGCATCCATTTCCTGAGATCGTTCGAGACTATCAAAGCGTGATCGGTATCGAGACACGTAAACAAATTCTGGAAGCAGAAAGACGATTGCCTGATTTGGTAATGGCCTGTGTCGGCGGCGGAAGCAATGCGATGGGGATGTTTTATCCGTTTATCGAAGACGAAGACGTTCGATTAATGGGGGTTGAAGCATCAGGACATGGATTAGATACCGATGAGCATGCGGCCTCGATCAATAAGGGGAGTGTAGGTGTTCTGCATGGTGCAAAAATGCACTTGCTGCAAGATGATGATGGTCAAGTGTTAGAAGCCTTCTCGATTTCTGCTGGCTTGGACTATCCTGGAATCGGTCCAGAACATTCATTTCTACATGATAATGGCCGGGCGGAATATGCGGCGATCAATGACGATGAAGCGGTTGAAGCATTTCATTATCTTTCTCAATTAGAAGGGATTATTCCAGCGTTGGAAAGCTCTCACGCCTTAGCACAAGTTATGAAGGTGGCGCCGACGATGGAAAAGGATCAAATCATCGTCATGAATCTTTCCGGTCGCGGGGACAAAGATGTTCAGCAAATCAAAGAACGAATGGAGGCAGCAAAATGAAACCATTGACGCAAACCTTAAAAAACAAAGCGGAAACAGAAAAATTATTCGTGCCTTATATTATGGCGGGCGCACAAGGCTTAGATAAATTAGCAGAAGAAATCGCGATGCTGGCCGAACAGGGGGCTGCTGCGATTGAGCTAGGTGTCCCTTTTTCCGATCCAGTCGCAGATGGGCCAACGATACAAGCAGCGGGATTGCGAGCGTTTGCCCAACAAGTTACCTTGAAAAAATTGATCGCAACATTGCATGAAATCCATTCAGAGGTGCCGTTGATCTTGATGGGCTACAGTAATTCTTTCTTCCATTATGGGGTCAAGGAGCTGGTGCATGATTTGCAGGGGACGGCCGTTCAAGGTTTGATTATTCCAGATTTGCCTTATGAGCATCGCAATTTGGTAACACCAGATTTAGGTGAGATGGCCTTGTTGACCTTAGTCTCCTTAACGAGTCCCACGGAACGGATCGAGGAGTTGACTGCAGAGGCGGAAGGTTTCATTTACGCAGTAACAGTCAATGGAATAACCGGAACGGATCAAAATTTCCGTCAGGATCTGATGGAGCATTTAGCGAAGGTTAAGTCAGCCAGCAAAATTCCGGTATTGGCGGGCTTTGGCATCTCAACGAGCGAGCAGGTCAAAAACTTCCAACAGGTCTGCGATGGTGTGGTGATCGGTTCGAAAATTGTCCGTTCACTAGAAGAACAGGGAACAGCAGAAACTGGAAAATTAGTAGCCGAAATCTTCCAATAGGGTTTCATTTGGTGTTTAATTTTTTTAGCGTTATACTTGAGATACCATGAAAAGGGAGAGTGTTTCAAGTATGACAAAAAGAGTAAAAGGTTCATGTACCACTGTACTAGTCGGAAAGAAAGCATCAATCGATGGCTCAACTATTATTTCAAGGAACGATGATGGGCATGAAGCTCTAGACCCACAACGTTTTGTGGTCGTTCAACCAGAAGACCAGCCAAGAAACTATCAAGCAGTAATCAGCGGTGTGAAAGTTGAATTGCCTGACAATCCAATGCGTTACACATCAATGCCAAATTCTATTTTAACCAATGGTATCTGGCCAGCTGCGGGGATCAACAGCGAAAATATCGCGATGTCTGCAACTGAAACAATCACAACTAATCCACGGATTCAAGGAATCGATCCTTATGTGGAAGGCGGGATTGGTGAAGAAGATCTTGTTACTTTAGTTTTACCTTATATTCACAGTGCCAAAGAAGGCGTTGAACGTTTAGGCGCATTGCTAAAACAATACGGAACTTACGAACCAAATGGGATCGCTTTTTCTGATCAAGATGACGTTTGGTGGTTGGAAACAATCGGCGGCCATCATTGGGCAGCAGTACGTATCCCAGATGATGCCTACGTAGTTGCACCAAACCGCATGAATATCGACGACTTTGATTTTGATTCTGCTGATACGCTTTGCTCTGATGATTTGCAAGCATTGATTGAAGACAATCACTTGAATCCAGATTTTGAAGGCTACAACTTGCGCCACATTTTTGGTAGTTCTTCTATTAAAGATACAGTGTATAATAATCCGCGTGCTTGGTACGGTCAAAAATATTTCACTCCTGAAGTGGAACAAGACCCAATGGATCAAGATTTGCCATTCATTTGTCATGCGAACCGCAAAATCTCCATTGAAGACGTGAAATTTGTGTTAAGCTCTCACTTTGAAAACACGAAATACGATCCTTACGGCGACGGGACAGAAGCAGAAAAAACCTTGATTCGTCCAATTGGGATCAACCGTAACCACAATGTACACATTTTACAAATTCGTAACGGTGTACCAGCTGAAATCGCCGGTGTTCATTGGTTAGCTTATGGTGCGAATACCTTTAATACTGTCGTGCCATTCTATTCAAATGTTAATGACACACCAGCATGCTATAAAGATGCGACTGGTACTTTTGACATGAATAATATGTACTGGTTAAGCTGTGCAACTGCTTTACTTGGGGATACGGATTACAATTTCTACGTTGATTTCCGCAATACCTTTGAATTGCAAGCAATGTCTGCCTACCACGGTATTCAAAATGAAACCGACAAGGCTGTTGCAGATCAATCTGATGTCCAAAAATTCTTGGAAGCTGCCAATGAAAAATTAGCAGAAGAATCTTTCACTCGTCAAACCAAACTATTTGGCGATATGGTCATCTCAGGTTCAGAAAAAATGAAATTGCGTTACAACTTGAACGACTAATAGATATAAAAAAACTGGAACCTCTCGCCTTAGCGAAGGGTTCCAGTTTTTTGTGCTTATTTCAGTCCGTGGCGCTGGTATAGTTCGACGACCGTTTCATAGCGGTGCAAAATCCCGCCGCCAGATAAAATTCGCTCGGTACAATCTTTTTGAATGGCGCGAGCGCGTTCCACTAAATGGCTGAGATCATTGAAGCAAAAGGCGTTCATCAGGTCGGTAGATGCCAGTTCAATCGATAAATCTTCCTTTAAAGATTGCTGCAAACTACTAGCAGTCAGAAAAGCTAACTCATTGTTATTGGTCTGCTGGCAAGTATGTAGCTTATTGAAGCTTGAACAGACTTCTTCATACCAAGTTGCGGCTTGCTGATAATCTGGAATAGCTTCAGAAGAAGTATCTGCTGAAGGTACAATTGAGTGATTCACAGGATAGTTACAAAATGTGCCGACGTCCGCAACTATTTCTTGGCAAACGATTTGCAAGTCCGTCAGATTTTGTGTCTGCAAGATTTTCTGATAGAGAGAAAAAAAGTTTTTAGGCAATTCGGACATTTTTTGTAAGGCTTGATAGTGTTCTTTGATTCCTTTGTGGAAGTATGTTTGATTTTGATAAGCGATACAAGTCGATAAAGTACTCAACAGTTTACCCGCTAATTCTCTAGCAAAACTCCAGTCAGCAGTTTGCTGAATTTGCTGATTAAGCAGCAGAGCCCTTTGTAAACGACCAACGGCATGTTGCTGCATCAGTAATTTATCGGTCAAATTTCGTTTCATCTGCTGTTTTAGCTCATTAAAATGTTTTATTTCTTCCTTAGAATAGGAAAAAAGAATCTGTGAATCGCCAAGTAAGGGTGACAATCCGTTTTTAAAATCAGCGATGTCTTTCAAGGTATCCCACGATAACGGGAAGATATCATAACCGACGTCCTTTAAGATAAATGTTTCTGACAACTCTCTATTGGCTGAACGTGGAATATAAAATACGTCAACATCAGAAAATTCTGTAGCATTTCCGGTGACATAAGACCCGTAACAGATGATCAAATCAATTTCATCCGCTAGTTTTTTCGCTCGTTCAGCAATATAGGTTAAAACCTGTTCTTGTATCTTCATAGCGCTTCCTTTCTGATGATGTCGTAACTAACTATAGCATGAATCGAAGAGGGCAAGAGTCCTTTTTTCATGATGAAAGTACCAAAAAGGCCGAATTTTTGTCAATAGTTTTTTTCAAATTCGTGAAATTCGGCAAAAAATGTCGCGTTTTTGAGACATTTCCCGACAAAGTGAAAAACCTCGTTGACTTTACTGCTTTTTTTGACGTATCGTTTAGGCGTGATTACAAGCAGAAAATGAAAAAAGGAGGCGACAGCATGTCAGAACCCCTATTTACACCGAGACAATTATTTACGTTAAAACGAAAAACTATAGAGAAACGCACGAGCACTTATTACGAAGAAACGCGCGATGAAGCGCAGACAGTCAAAATTTTGATAGCGCTTCAAGTAAGAGATGAACTGGGAGAAGACGATTTCTCCTTCTTCATGTATGACCTCGTCCGCCGTCTATTTATGAAAACCAAATCGACCCGAGCATTGCGTCGTTATTATGTCTACTTCAAAGAATATTTTGAAGCGAAGGAGTGGCGGTTATTAACGCTCCGCCTATTTCCAATCAAAACCTATATCGCTGAAAAGCTTGAGCAATTATATACGCAATTTATCAAAGAACCCTTAGAAGGATTGGTCGGGTCTTGACGAAGGAGCAGCGGTAAAAAAAACGAAAAGAAAGGATAAAAACAAATGATAAATTTAGCCGCAACATTTGAGAACAGCAATGGCAGAAACCATCGCTGGAGTATGAAAGACCCAGATACCAGTAAATCCGCGACAGAAATCAAAACATCCTTAGAAAAGTTAACGGCGCTCAATCTATTCGAAAAAGACGGTGTCGGCTTGTTCCAAAAAGTCGTGACTGCAAAATTTGTCGAAACGATCGTGACTCCGATTTTTGATAAAAATGATCCAACGAATGATGAAGCAACTGCTATGACAAGGGATGAATCTGTTCAAATGCAGACAGTTCCAGCAGTCGAACCAATAATTGAACCAGCAGAAAATTCTGCAGAACCGATCCGCGATCTGCGAGAATTAATTGTGGAACAAAAAGTGATTCAACCAGACATCCTGCGTCAAGTAGTTGAATTACCAGAAGGTGTGAACGCAGAAGAACTAAGCCAACAGGAGGCATTGTCCCTAGTGCTGGCAATCATGCCGCCAAACGGTACACTCGAAGACCTTAGTATGGATCAAAGTACAGAGCCTGTGCGAATGATCCTAACCGTTCGAATGAAAGAAGAACCCAAATCTACAGCTGGCGAATCGCCGCCGAAAAAGAGGCGAAAGCGGCTATTAGAATGGCTTAGAGGTTAAGCTGAAAGGTATAATTCGACGTGGAAAAAATCAAAACAGTACCAACAAAAGGGGGATGAATAGCGCGCAGCCATTGCCCATAGTTTGTGCTGATTAAATATAATTATCGCCTAAACTGAAAGAATCTTTGATAAAAAAGATTCCTTTGGCTTTGGGCTCTTTTTCGTGGGAGGCATCACCAAAGGTAAATCGCCCTCTACCTGTTATACTGAACTAGAAAACGGATACTTGATACTAATTTTCCAGATAACCGAAAAGGGGAGAAATGAAACTATGAAAAAAGCAGTCTTGATCGTCAATCCCAGCTCTGGGAATGAAGAGGCAAAAAAATACTCGGGTCAAGCTCGGGAAAAACTAGAGCAGTTTTTTGACGAAGTAGAAGTTCGGGAAACAGAAAAAGGCGGCGATGCGACTAAGTTTGCTCGTGAGGCCGCAGAAGCAAGAGTGGATAGTGTCTTTGCAATGGGCGGCGACGGAACGGTCAATGAAGCAATCAGCGGATTAGCAGAACAGAAATATCGACCGAAGTTCGGCTTTTTTCCACTAGGAACAGTCAATGACTTGGGGCGTTCGCTGAATATTCCAATGGACCCGCAAGAGGCGATCGCATCGTTTGATAGCGAGCGAAAAACTTCCTTGGATATCGGCAAAATCAATGAGGACTATTTCATGAATATCGTGTCCGTGGGCAGTATACCCGAGGCCATTAGTGATGTAGACGTAGAAGAAAAGACCAAATTCGGCAAGCTGGCGTATTTCGTAAACGGAGTCAAAGAGGTATTCAATGATGAGAACTATCATTTTACTTTGGAAATTGACGGCGAAAAAACGGAGATCGAAAGCAGCGCCGTTGTGATCGTATTGACGCGCACGATTGGCGGATTTACTCACATCGTACCCGAGGCTAAAAATAATGACGGAAATCTTTATCTGCTTTATCTAAAAGATCAGAGCATTACGGATCGGTTGAAGAGCGTGCCGGACATTATCAAAGGTGTCGATCAGTCCACTGAAAATATCGGGTATACACCTTTTAAAGAAGGACGATTGACAGTGAAAGAGGATGCTGATCTGCATCCTAGTGTCGATGGCGATGAAGGCCCCGAGCTGCCTTTGAGTTTCAAAGTATTGCCGCAGCATCTTGAGGTTTATTGCGGAGAAGAAGAAAATTAATAAGGTGAGGCGACTGCGAGAAATGTAGTCGTCTTTTTGTATATCAGGAAAAGAGGATTATATTGATCAGAATAACCAAAAATAATTTTATATTTAGCGTAAAATATGGTATTTTTAGAGTGTCTTTAAAATGATTCTCAGTTACTAAAAAATAAAAGTGTCTTTATTTTAAGAGCTTGAAGGGAGAAAAGATGATAAAGAAGTTAATGGTATTTGGGTTGTTGTTGGTCATCAGTGCTGGGTGTGGCGCAGAAAAGGATGGGGCGACAGAAGATACTCAGAAAACAGCAGCGACTGTTCGAAGAGTTGAAAAGAAAGACGAGAAGACCACAGAAAATAGAAACCTGGTAGAAGCAAAGGCAGAAAACGGGGAAGTCTTTCACTACACATTACTAAACGGCTGGCAAAAAAGAACGGGGGATGACTCGGACATTTCTGTTACTTCAAGCAAAGCAGGGGTAAGCGTGCTGTTCGAGAATAAGGCAGATTATGTAGATTTTGCCAGCTATCAAAATGGAATCATTAGCAGTGTCCAATCAATGGGAGATCAGATCACTGAAGAGGCAAAAGACGTGGAGATCCAAGGATTGCACGGCGTTGAAATGGTAGTGGAGTCCGAAAATGAAGGCAATAAGCAAAAAGGCCTGCTTTATTTATTGGAAGCTGACCAGAATTTCGTTCAGATCTACACAACAACAAACAAAACCCGGTTTGATAAGTCTAGAGAGACACTTGAAAAGGCCTCTAGCACATTTAAGAAAGCAGAATAATTTGAAAAAAAGCAAGCCAATCCTCCTTTTGAGATCGAGCGGCTTTTTTTCTTTAAAAAGAAAAATTATTCTAATGGTCAAATTTCTCATTAAAAGATGTAGAGAAAATGATTTTTAAAGTGAGATTAGTGCCAAACTAGCGGGAATTGGAAAACTATTTTCTCCATCAATCAGGAAATTTTTAACGGCAAATAGTTATTTTCCTTTGTTGCTCTCATGATTAATAAAAAGCGCTTAAGCTGAACATTTGGCAATTTATTTGTTAAGGATTATAGTAATTACAGAAAGGGTTTTATTTTAGTTTTGTTATTCACAACAGTAGGGGAGGAATTAAAATGGATATAGTGACGTTGGCCCGCTTTCAGTTTGCTATGACAACGGTTTTTCACTTTTTCTTCGTGCCATTCTCAATCGGGATGGTCTTGGTAGTTGCCATTATGGAAACGTTATTTGTAAAAACGAAAAATGAAAAATACCGTCAATTGGCGAAATTTTGGGGAAATATTTTCCTATTAAGCTTTGCGGTGGGCGTCGTGACTGGGATCATCCAAGAATTTCAATTTGGGATGAACTGGTCGGATTATTCACGGTTCGTCGGAGATATTTTTGGCGCGCCATTAGCAATAGAAGCTTTGTTAGCTTTCTTTATGGAGTCGACGTTCTTAGGACTCTGGATGTTTACATGGGATCGTGTGAAACCGCGGACACATGTCATCTTTATTTGGTTAGTAACTATCGCTTCAATGTTATCGGCTTTCTGGATTTTAGCGGCAAATAGTTTTATGCAGCATCCGGTCGGTTATGTTCTTCGTAATGGTCGAGCAGAAATGACCGATTTTGGTGCGGTCATTGCCAATCCAAAGGTCTGGTATGAATTTGGCCATGTAATCGCGGCGGCGATCACAATGGGCGGAATGATTGCGGCAGGTCTTGCGGCATTCCAATTGTTAAAACGCAAAGACAAAAAAACGCGTGAGTTCTTTATGAAATCGATGCGTATCGGGCTAGTAGTTACTTTATTTGGCTCGATCATGGTTTTAGGTGCAGGTGATGCGCAAATGAAGGCGTTGATTGAAGGTCAGCCGATGAAGTTCGCGGCGATGGAAGGAACGTATGAGGATACGGGCGACCCGGCAGCTTGGACGCTGATTGCTTGGGACAATGAACGGGAGCACAAGCAAGTGTTCGGCGTTCAAATTCCGTATATGCTAAGTATTCTTTCCTATAATAAACCGTCTGGCTCTATTAAAGGAATGGACACAATCAATAAAGAATTGATCAAAAAATACGGGGATCGGAATTATTATCCGCCGGTAAATGTTTTGTTCTGGAACTTCCGGATCATGGCCGGCTTTGGTATGCTGATGTTGTTAGTTTCAATACTTGGCTTGTTCTTTACTCGTAAGAAGAAACCGATTCTTTATGAAAAACGCTGGATGTTGTGGGTGATGGGACTGTGTACGTTTGCCCCATTCTTAGCAAATACTGCCGGCTGGCTAGTGACTGAATTAGGTCGTTATCCTTGGACTGTTTATGGTTTATTCACGATCGAAGACAGTGTCTCACCTAATGTTTCGGTTACTTCACTATTGATTTCAAATATCGTTTATTTCTTATTATTCTCAGGATTAGCGGTAACGATGATTTATTTAGTTAGACGTGAATTAAACAAGGGTCCAGAATTAGATGAAGGCAATAAATCTGATCAAGATTCAATTGATCCTTTCGACAAGGGGGCGTTCTCTCATGAGTAGTTTACAATTATTATGGTTCTTATTGATCGGCGTCCTGTTTTCCGGTTTCTTCTTCTTAGAAGGTTTTGATTTTGGTGTCGGCATGTCTGTTCAAACGCTGGCTCATGATGAGCATGAAAAAGATCAGATCGTCCAAACGATTGGACCGGTTTGGGACGGTAATGAAGTTTGGCTATTGACGGCTGGCGGAGCGATGTTCGCTTCTTTCCCATATTGGTATGCGTCACTGTTCAGCGGCTACTATTTGATCCTGTTTATCATTTTATTCGGCTTGATCATTCGCGGAGTGTCTTTTGAATTCCGCAGCAGTATGCCGAAGGAACGAAAACAATTATGGAACTGGACATTGAGTGTAGGTAGTTTCATCGTGCCATTCTTCTTTGGTGTTTTGTTCATCAGTATGATCCAAGGGATGCCGCTTGATGCGAATCACAATATGATGGCTACCTTTACCGATTACATTAACTTGTATTCAATCGTCGGCGGAGTAGCTTTGACGCTGTTGTGCTACTTGCACGGCTTGAACTATATCGCATTGCGCACAGAAGGTCCGGTTCGATATCGGGCGAAAAACTACGCGCAAGTATTATACGGAGTGTTGTATTTCGGGTTGGTTGCGTTCGCAGTATTGATGTATTTCAAAACGGATTTCTTCCAAAATAATTTTGCGGTGACGTTGATTTTATTGGCAGTGATCGTTTTACTTACTGTGATTGCCAATGTCTCTGTCTTCAGAAACAAGGAGATGCTGGCGTTTATCACCAGCGGGTTGACCTTGGTTGCTTTAGTTGTATTATTGTTCGGCGGATTGTTCCCACGGGTATTGATCAGCTCGATCCCAGGCAATGATCTATTGATCCAAAATGCGTCATCAAGTCCTTATACATTGAAGGTTATGTCTTATATTTCATTGACGATCTTACCGTTCGTATTAGGCTATACAGCCTGGACATACTATATTTTCCGTAAACGGATCAAGCATCCGCATGCGGTGGAGTACCAGTCCAACTCTTAACAGTTTACTTGAAGTAAAAAACCAACGACGTTTATTATTCTATTAACATTAATGAACTAGTTGGATGGCATACGTGATGACAGTAAAACTCATTTTTCGTATTTTGAAAAATGAATACTTTATTAGGAATTAGGAGTTCAATCATGATCGACAAGAAGTTATTACAACTTCCCGGTATCAAAAAAGTTCTAATGTTGCTTGCAGGATCTGCTGTCCTGCAAGCAATCTTTATAATTGGGCAAGCGTATGGTCTATCCATGACCATTACGCATTTATGGAACGGGGAAGGGCTGAACAAACAACTAACTTGGCTGCTGCTGTTCTTTGTCTCTTTCGCGTTGCGGCATTTAATGACTTATTTGCGGGAGCACGTGTTAGAAGAATATGCTTATCAGCAGGCCAAGGATCTACGCAGTCAATTGCTGCGGAAGATTTTTCACTTAGGTCCTCAAGTTGTACAAAAGCAGGGTACAGGGAGTGTGGTCACGACCGCACTGGACGGGATCAATCAAGTAGAAGAGTACTTGCATTTGATTTTGCCGAAAATGCTGAATATGATGATCATTCCGTGGATTTTACTAGTCGCGATCTTTTTTATGGACTGGGAATCGGGCGTGGTCTTATTGATCGTGTTCCCGTTGATCATTATTTTTATGATCATTTTGGGCTATGCAGCACAAAGTAAAGCGGACAAGCAATATAAGGTTTTCCAAGTATTGTCGAACCACTTTATTGATTCGCTGCGAGGAATCGACACGTTGAAATTCTTCGGAATCAGCAAGCAGTACAGCAAGAGTATTTTTACAACCAGCGAACGTTTCCGAAAGGCGACGATGAGCACGTTGAAGGTCGCGATTTTATCAACGTTTGCGCTGGACTTCTTTACAACATTATCTGTGGCGGTAGTTGCGGTTCTCTTAGGATTACGTCTGATCAATGAAGCGATTCTTTTGTTTCCAGCATTGACGGTCTTGATTTTAGCGCCGGAGTATTTCTTACCGATCCGTGATTTTTCAAGTGATTATCATGCGACTTTGGACGGCAAGAACGCGATGGATGAGGTCAATCAGATTTTAGAGTTGCCAGAAAGCCAAGATGCGACGATCGGCTTGCCTACGTGGTCGGAAGATAGTTTATTGGACGTGAATATGCGTTTTAGCTATGAAGAAAAACTAGGCGCGGAAGTTGATTTTACGGTGCAAGGCTATAAAAAAATCGGGATCATCGGGATGAGCGGTTCCGGCAAATCAACACTGATCAATCTACTGAGCGGTTTTTTACGACCGGATGAAAGTCAGCTTCGTTTTAATGAGCATGAGCTGCCGGCCTTTGATCAGCCTCAATGGCAAGAACAACTGGTTTATATTCCGCAAAATCCTTATATTTTCCAACGCTCAGTTCGGGAGAATATCGCTTTTTATCATCCGCAAGCTAGTGATGAAGAAATTCTAAAAGCGATCGAAGTGACCGGTTTGACGGATTTGTTAAATGAATTGCCAGAAGGTTTGGACACGAATCTAGGCGAGGGTGCCCGAACACTCAGCGGCGGACAAGCACAACGAATCGCTTTGGCGCGGGCGTTCTTGGATCAAGAGCGGAAAATTTTATTGTTCGATGAACCAACTGCTCATTTAGATATCGAGACAGAAGTGGAATTGAAGGAGCGGATGCTGCCGCTGATGGAAAATCATTTGGTCTTCTTTGCGACTCACCGGCTGCATTGGTTAGCGGAAATGGATTATCTGCTGGTGATGGATCATGGCAAATTAGTCGAGCAAGGAACTTTAGCCGAATTGCAGCAGAAAAATGGCGCCTTTACGAAATTGAGTCAAGCATTGCGAGGTGAGAAAGCATGAATCGAATCGGTTTATTTCAAGTCTTAAAAACGGATGAATGGGTCAAACCCTTCTTCAAACAATATAAAAGATCGTTGATTCTTGCTTTGGTACTGGGATTCATTACCTTTTTCTGTGCCGGTGCGTTAATGTTCAATTCCGGCTTTTTGATCAGTCGGGCGGCGTCATTGCCGGAAAATATCTTGCTGATCTATGTTCCAATCGTTTTGACGCGGGCATTTGGGATTGGTCGTCCAGTCTTTCGTTATGTTGAACGGTTAGTCAGTCATAACTGGGTTTTGAAAATGACCTCAAACTTACGCGTGAAGCTTTACGATTCATTGGAGCAAGACGCGATCTTCTTCAAACAGAATCATCGGACAGGGGATATTCTTGGATTGCTCTCCGAAGATATCAATCATATTCAAAATTTGTATCTTCGGACGATTTTTCCAACGATTATCGCTTGGCTGCTGTATGTTTTCATCATTATCGGGATCGGCTATTTTTCACCGTTCTTCGCTTTGGCGATGCTGCTGCTTTTAGGCATCGTAGTCTTTTTATTGCCGCTGTGGTCAATGATTATTAATGGCGCGCGGCAAGAGCAGCAGAAGCAAATGAAGAATCAGCTTTACAGTGATTTGACGGATAATGTCTTAGGCGTGTCTGATTGGATCTTTAGTCAACGAGGGCAGGATTATGTGAACCACCATGAAGAATCGGAAGAAGCCTTGCGGGAAGTGAATCGGAAATTACAAAGTTTCCAACGAAAACGCAACTTCATTTTGCAGCTGATGTTTGGTGTGATCACGCTTGCTTTACTACTATGGACGAGCCGGCAATTTCCTGGCAATCATGGCGGGGCGGCTAACTGGATCGCAGCCTTTGTTTTATCAGTCTTTCCTTTGATCGATGCCTTTGCGCCGTTGCCAGCTGCGGCTCAAGAAACCAATAGCTATCAGGACTCGATCAAAAATTTGAATGATCTGCCAACGATTCAGAAGAATCAATCCGCGGCACCAAGTATTTCGGGACCAGTCACTTTGAAAATCGATCAGGTTCATTATCATTATCCCGAAAGTACCAAAAAAGTATTGTCAGGCATTGATCTGACGCTGCATCCAGGCGAAAAAATCGCGATCTTAGGCCGCAGCGGTTCTGGCAAGAGTACGTTAGCCAATTTGATTCGCGGCGATCTGCGAGCAACTGAAGGGACAATCACGTTAAATGGAGAAGAGACTTACAAGTTTGGTGATGACATCAGCAACTACTTAGGCGTTATTCATCAAACACCGTACTTATTCCATACTACGATCGCGAATAATTTGCGAATCGGCCGCGAGTCAGCGACAGAAGCAGACCTGTGGCAAGTCTTGACCCGTGTCGAGCTGAAAGAGCTGGTAGAAAGTCTGTCGGACGGATTGGAAACGATGGTGGACGAAGCCGGCTTACGCTTTTCTGGTGGCGAACGTCAACGTTTGTCATTAGCCCGGATCTTATTGCAAGAGGCACCGATCATTCTGCTGGATGAACCAACGGTGGGACTCGATCCAGTAACCGAGCAGGCGTTGATCAACACCTTCTTCCATGAACTGGAAGATAAAACGGTTATTTGGATCACGCATCATCTGCAAGGGATCGACGCGATGGATCAGGTTATCTTTATTGAGGATGGCCACTTGGCGATGCAAGGACGTCCGAATGAGTTAGAACAAACGAATGCCCATTATCGCAAATTGAAACAAATTGATAAAGGGATCATTTAGACGAAAAACTTCTCTGGTGGATCACTGGAGAAGTTTTTTTCTGACTATAAAAAAAGATTGTTAATTATGCTTGACTCCCACGTTACGTGTTGGTCCATACTGATTGTAATGAAAGAGATACGAATCAGTTCGATTCACTAACTATGAGGAGGAAAAAATGATGGCAAGACCAACGACAAAAAATGATTTGATTCAAGCAGGGAATGATGGGTATAAGAAAATGATCGACTTATTGGATTCTATCCCGAACGAAGAAGTGGACAGCAATTTTACTTTTGATGTTGAAAATGAAAAGCAGGCGCATTGGACACGAGACAAAAATTTGCGGGATGTATTGATCCATTTGTATGAATGGCATCAACTGCTGCTGAATTGGGTGAAGGCGAATCAGGCCGGTGAGGCTAAGCAATTCTTAAAAGAGGGCTATAATTGGAAAAGCTACGGGGCAATGAATATTGAGTTTTGGGAGAAGCATCAGACGACTAGTTATGAGAATGCGCGTGACCTGCTGGCAGAAAGTCATCAACAGGTGATGGATCTAGAAGAGGGCTTTTCCAATGAGGAGCTATTTTCGAAAAATGTGTTCCCATGGGTCGGCGGCAGTACATTAGCCAGCTACTTTGTTTCCGCGACGTCGAGTCATTATGAGTGGGCGGCGAAAAAAATCAAGAAGTTTAAGAAATCGTTGTAAATCAAACTATTGAATGGAGCAGTGAATCTGCTCTTTTTCTTTTAAAAGATAATGCGAACTAAAAATATCGCAAACGAATTATTTTCAAAAATCACTCTTACTAGCCATTAGCGGAATGACTGATCGGATTCTTTTCTGGTAAAATGGAAGAAAAGGCAGGTTGGAGGTAAGGTATGAAAAAGAGCAAAGTTGTTTTAGCCGCAGGAGTACTGGGAGTCACGGCGTTGGTCGCGAAAAAGAAACTTATAGATGAAACCGTCACCAAACAATTAATCCCGCGTCATTGGGATGATAAGGAACTCAACGATCGATTGATTGCATTTACAGAGGCGTTAGCGTTAGGTGAAGAGGAAGCAATCGGGTCTTTTCTTTTAGGAAAAACAGCCAAACAATTCAATTCGCTGAAAGGTCAGTCCTTAACATTTTTAGAAGCGCATTTCGTGTCCCTTTATAAGGTTAAAGGCGATTCCTATAATGATCTACGCGGCTTGGTCTCCTATCGAGTAGCAACCCCTAAAAAGGAGTACACCTACTTGATCAAAGTAGCGCGTTTAGGAAACGAGCAGAGATTAGACTGGTATATCCAAAAAATCGTTGAACAGGATCACGGGATCAAATATCCAAATCAGTATCTACTGCAATTGACGCCGATTCGCTCAAACGAGGAGCTTTGTCTGATTGAAACGGACGCAGGGACGATCACCATGAGAGTCTTTCAGCAGGATGCGCCGAAAGCAGTCAAAAATTGGCGCGGACTGGCGAAGCAAGGATTTTATGACGGGACGCCTTTTGCACGCGTAATCAAAGATTTTGTGATTCAAGGGGGCGCCTTGGACGGTTCCGGCGAAGAAGGACAGTCAATTTATGACGGATTCTTTGAAGACGAGGTAGACGAAGGTTTGTATCATTTTGATGGCGCGGTGTGCTTGGGCAATCACGGGCCAAATACCAATGGCAATCAGTTTTACATCGTTCAGCGCAGTTATGTAGACAAAGAACAGCTGTATCGGATGAACTTTCCGTTAAAAGTCCGTTCCCATTATGAAGCTGTCGGCGGAATCCCAGAGCTAGATGGCCGCTACACTGTTTTCGGTCAAGTCGTCGAAGGGATGCCGGTTGTGCGTGCGATTGCTGCTCAAGCCACAGATGAACAGGATGCACCGCTAAGTCCAATCATGATTCAAAAAATCACGTTTAAAAAAGCCAATCAGACTTGATCTGATTGGCTTTTTCTATTTCTTTCCGTTGTGACTCATTCGTTTAGAGGTTGCCCAGTAAAGCATGATCAGCACGATCATGATAATCAACCGAGGCAGGGCAGGTGGAGACCAGACCCAAATGACAAAAGCCGCAGCTAAAAGATAGAGTAAGGTAGCAAGAATCATCAGATCGCTCCTTTAGTTATTTTATGTTCAGGGTGACGAAGTGGTCGCCAAATATTTCTCACAAAAAAAGTTAAGGAATGCTTAAATCAACTTCCTTAACTCTCTTTATAATACCACATTTTGGACTGGAATTCAAGATTGTCTTTTGGCTGCGGGTGTGCTATTAAGTCTTTGAGAGGAGCGTGTGCAGAAATGACCCAATTTGATCTGTCGTTATTTAATCAGTATTTATCGGAACGAAAGGAAGAACCGCGGACAAAGATAAACCAAGAGCTTCAGGTAAGCAGCAAGAGCTATCAATTATCGGCGGCCGATTTTTCTGAATTGGCTGAGGAGCGGAATCAGCTTTTCAAGGAGCATCACTTGCTTGATTTTAGCTGGGGGAATTCACAGGCTTTGGCAGGATTTTTAGTCACGGAACCACTATTTTACAAAAGCGATTATTTAGAGCATTTGTCGGTATGCCAAGCGATCTTCTATTACTTGCGGGCGTATCATCCTGGTCAGATAACCGATCAGGAAATCATTGACGAAATTCAACGGCGCTATCAAACGTACCAAGGTGATCTCGAAATGTTGCAGGGATCATTTGAAGATTTTCCAGACATGGAGGCGGATGAATGAAAAACGAAATATTAGATCCGGCATTTTATCCTTTTTTTATGGAGAAATTACAAGAGCGTTTAAGTGGTTCGAGCGTCATGCCGGTCGATCAAGCGGAGAGAATCCAACAATCAATCGCGTTTGTTTTGGAAAATGGAAATGAAGGAAGTCTGCCCGAACGATTTGAACAAGGGAAAGAACAATTAAAGCAGCGATTAGCCAGATTGAAAACTCTCTATTTGACGATAAAAGAAAATTATCAAAGCTTTGGAATCGAATCCTTGGAAGAGAGCTTAGAGGAAATCGGGCATTTTTTCACGACCTATGATTTGGATTATGGTGCAGCAGAGGTTGATCAGGCTTTTCTTGACTATCAACTCGCGGAGGCTGTTCCGGCAAATTATGTCGGTATTGATTTTTATGAGTGCTATTTGCACAATTTAGCCGCCGAAGTTTTCTTTTTAAAAAGTATTCCCTCAGCTCAAGTCTACGAACTTTTGGACCAGTATCAGCAAAAATTAGGATTCGATTATCGTCAGGATGTGAATAATTTATTTGAGATCGTCTACAGACAAATGATTGGAAAACTATTAATTGGAAAAAACCAAAACACGACACTCTTATTTAATCGGATTGAGGCACAATATGCCTTTGGTCGGATCAAGAATGAAAGTACTCCTCCAGAGCTAAATCAATTATTTGAACGTAGTGATTACTATCGCCGTATCTATCAGCAATTCCAAGTGACTGTCCGTCAGCTAAAAGAGGCTGAGAGCGCCGTTCACTTCTTTATCACCACTACTCCTAGGAAGAAGCAATTAGAATTGCCTCCTACGATGCCGGCAGCAGCATTTAATCGATTGCTAGAAGCTTATTCGGCCGCGAATTATGAGGGGGAAATTCGACTAATTAAGACAAATATTTCAGCACCAGCAGATTTCGAAGAATACCTCAATTTGAGTTCAGAAAGCCCTGAGTTTTACAAAAGACTTTTTAAAGAGCTTGATAAAAACTTTATAATGACTTTGGTTTTGTATTTTAGAAAAGAATATGACTACAAAATAGATGTCTAAAACATTGATTCTAAAGCAAATTACGACGTTTTGCATCTTTTAAAAGACTATTTAAAATCTTTGCCTAAAAAAGAGCGATTCGAACTATTTGCCATCATTGATGAGTACCAACTAGTTCCCAATGACTATTCATAAAACTGTAAAATAGTCCCGCTATTAATGATTTTCCTAATTATGTGCTCGCCAGTTTTGTCAACAAAATAGAAAGTTATGAAAATATTGAGCAAAAACCGATTAATTATCGCTTTAGGCGAATAAATATAATATCAATGGTTATTTTATGAGCAGTATACAACTGATAGGACCGATTTTCCGTTAATTTGTAAGCAAGAGCTAATCTCTTTGCTTAGGAGGAAATAGAAAATGAGTACCTATCTTAAAATTGTCGTTATCGCTGCCATGTTCCTATCGTCTGGTGCAGCATATGTATTAGGTGATTCTGAAACGAGCTCGCCTAGTACTACCGATCAACAAACAGTAGAACAGTCTAGTAGTAAAAAAGCGGAGGAATCAAACCATTCGACGGATGCTTCGGCTTCATCAGCTAGTCAGGAAGCATCATCTGTTCAATCAACAAAAAATAGCGAGAAGGAATCGGTCGCACAAGACAGCAATGAAGTTGCGACAGCTGCTAGTAGTTCAGCTGAACAAGATTCGGCAACCGCTCCTGCAGTAGAAACTGCTGAAGCCAATAGTCGTCCTGCTCCTACTATTAATGAAGCAGCTCCCGCTAGTGAGCCAGCCGCAGCACCAGAAAATCAAAATGCGGCAACACCTGTTCCTGAAACCATGCAGGCCGACCAATTGAAGGTCAACGGTCAATTGATTTCATATTCAAATGCAGGGCAGGGATATGGGCAATCGATCATTGATGCTAATCCCAATCAAGTCGCAACTTGGGGTGGAGCGACTGTTCAATCTGGGAACGATGGATCGAATACTCACTTTATCGGTCATAACCCTGGAATCTTTAATGTACTATTCTCAGTAGGAAATGGTGCTACGATCGAAGTATCGGATGGATCAAATAATGTGACTGCTTATAGCGTGACACATACCGTGACCGTGGATGATTCAGGTATAGCCGCAGATGGAACGGACTATTGGGATCAAATCACTGGAACAGGCGGAGGCGAACGTATTACTTTGCAGACCTGTATCAACGATGATTACAACCTAATCGTTTTTGCCAGCAAATAGACACAAAAGAGCCGTGGATTTAAAGTGTAATTTCACTTTGAACCCACGGCTCTTTTTTAGTTGTTTAATACTTTTTGCGAAAAATAAATCTCCTTGGCGGTTTTTAATTTTACGTTGCCCAATTCTTTCAAATGCTTGCGAGCCGCATTTTTTTGAATCGCCACGATGAAGTTCAACAGATTCTCCCGATCGGAGGCAGAGAAGAAATTGTTGACGATCAATACATTTTCATTGTCATAGCCTTTGATCGGATTATTACTCAGCACAATGTCATATTGAGCAAACTTTTCAAAATCCTCTGGTCCGGTTGAAATGACCGGCTCATTGAAGGTAGAGACGACGATCCGCTTATTGTAATTGACGACCAGAAAATCCTGCAGCATTTCTGCATGTCTGCGGCCTAAATCGCTGATTACGAGAATCGTAACTTTCTTTCGCAGATTTTCTAAATGGATAGGCAGATGCGACCATTCTTTCATCAGCAGGAAGAAGACATTATTCAAACGAATGTCCGTCCACAACTCCGGCGACTTCTTCTCAATATCCCCCAAATAGATTTTTACTAAGGTTGAGAAAATCGGATAGACAAGTTGGATCTCTCGGGCAAATTTTTGATGTTTATCAAACAGCATGATCTGGCGGTAAGGATAAAAATTATACTCTACGTACCAAGACATCATCTCTTGAATAATCTTTCGCTTGTCATCACGATCCAGCGGGTATTCAATTGCCTGCGAAACGTTTTCTAAAAAGGTTTCGATTTTCCCATTGATTCGGACGATCTGTTCCGGATTGTCCCAATTATAAAATTCATGAAATACGGTTCGACTGATTTCCTTGTACCACTTTTTCGGAAGCTTGAAATCAGTCCCAGCTAATAAATGCTCCGCAAAAGGACGGCTGAAATCCAAGACTTTGTCGAGGGTATCATCTTCTTCAGCATAGACATTTTCCGGCAGATAAAACCCTTGATGCATGCGGTTCAGCGTCACCATGAAAAGATAGGCGGCTTCTTGGATCTCCCGATCATCTAATGAAACATCAAAATCTGTCGATGTCCGCATAATGAAACAGGTCGTACCCTCATGGTCCAAAGTGAAAGGCCACTGATTGACCCCATAAGCTTCAGTAAAATATTGCTGGTAGAAAAAGCGCACCCAGCGTTCATCAGGTCCGGTGACTCGAAAAGGGGAGCGTTCAAGCTTAAGACCGCGCCGCTGCAAGAAATCTTCTAAAGCATTGACCATTCGATAAAACGACGCCTCGCTCATAAACAGCTCATTGATCCAATAATCGGCGTCCTGATTGGATTCATAGAGCATTTTTTCTAAAAATTGAAATTCGAGAGATTCATGATAAATCTGGCCATAAACATTGCCTAATTTATTTGACGTGAGGTTGTTCAAGCGTACTCCTTGAAATTTTGAGTACTCGATATAAATATAGTCGCCCCAAAACTCATTGATAAAATCAATGTCTGATAATAGCGTTTTTACGGAGCAATCCACTGTATGTGCGGCTTCTTTGATATCGCACCAAGAGGGAAGCTGATCCAAAAACTCAACGAATTGAATTCGTCGATAGGTAGAGGAGTTTAATAGTTGTTTCATGTTGCACTCCTTTCAAGAAATAGTTTTTATCATTATAATTTTACCGATTTTTTTCAAAAAAAGCGAGTCATTTAGCTAATCAATCGGATAAATCCTGCAAAAACGCTCTGCACAAAGGAATAGCGGGCCTAAGCAAGTCCTGCCAGAAGAAATTTCCACATAGCCATAGCCGAAATCGATTTCCGGCAGAATTCGATTAAATGCGCAATCCGTTAATGTAGACCTCACAATTTTATTCTTGAAAGGGAACATCTGTGCTTGTGAATCGTTTATAAATAGAACCACAAGAAATAATTCTGTAACCTTTTAGCTTACTAAAACACACCAATAAATCATGGTTTGAGTGCTTTCTTATCAATTAAATTTGAAAAAATAAATATTTTGGGTAGTTTTTTAAGCTGATTTCTAATAAACATTCTAGAATCCTCATTGTGAAACCGTTATACTTTAATATAGACAGGCAGTCGGTCATAAAAGAAAAGGAATGAGTACTATGCGTGTATCAAAAGATCCAACCGTACGAAAAAATGAAATTTTGGATGTTGCTGGTAGACTTTTTGCGGAAAAGGGCTTTGATCAAACGAGTACTGGGGAGATTATTACTCAAGCAGGGATTGCTCGCGGGACTTTGTACTATCACTTTAAATCAAAAGAGGAAATTATGGATGCCTTAGTGGAACGAACAACGAGTTTGCTGTTCGATGCAGCCAAAAAAGTGGCAGACGATCATTCGATTCCGGTTTATCAGCGTTTTGTTCAAACAGTCCTGGCTCTGCGGTTAGATACTTCAAAAGACGATACGATGATGGACTATGTTCACAAGCCGCAAAATGCACTGATGCATCAAAAAATCCAAACGGCGTTAGTACGGGAAATTACACCAGTACTGGCAAGCATTGTTGAAGATGGTATCCAACAAGGAATTTTTCAAACGGATTACCCGTATGAATCTGTGGAGCTGGTGGTAGTTTACGCGAGCGCGGCATTTGATGAACAGGAAATGGTTCCAGACAGCAGAGCTAAGAAAGAACATCGAGTGAAAAGTTTCTTTTATCTTTTAGAACGATTGTTGGGTGTTGAAGAAGGAAAATTAGCAAGAGAAATGGAGGGTATGTTTGATTAGTACATGGGTAAAAATGAAGGAGGAATGGGTTTTATGTATGGTAGGTTAATCACAAATGATATCAAAAAAAGTAAGCTGGTGACCGCCGCGACAACAATTTTCATCGCGATTACCGCAATGCTGGTCTCTTTGGCCGCGATTTTGATAATCAATTTGGCTGGTTCGATCGATGGGATGATGGAGCGAGCGAAAACACCGCATTTTATGCAGATGCACTCTGGAGCACTCGATCAAAGTAAATTGGAGGAGTTCGCAGAAGCACAATCGAATTTGGCCGATTGGCAAGTCTTGGACTTCCTGAATGTCGACAACAGTGAATTATTTATCGCTGGAAAGCCTATGACAGAAAGTGTTCAGGACAATGGCTTTTCGGTTCAAAGCGAACAATTTGATTTTCTGGTAGATACGAAGGATCGTATCATTCAGCCAAAGGTCGGCGAAGTCTATCTGCCGATTATCTACGAAAGAGAAGGCATCGCCAAAAAAGGGGATTCATTGGAGGTACGCGGTCATAAGTTAAAAGTCGCTGGTTTTCTGCGGGATTCTCAGATGAATGCGTCGCTGTCTTCGTCGAAACGATTCATTGTTAATAAAAAGGATTATCATGTATTAGAAAAGTTCGGTAACGTCGAATACTTGATTGAATACCGGGTCAAAGATACGGAGAAAATCGGTGATTTAGAAAAGGCTTATTTGAAAGCTGATCTGCCAGCGAATGGTCCCGCGTTGACTCACACGCTGTTTCGCATGATGAATGCCATGTCAGATGGAATCATGATCGCAATCATTTTACTGGTGAGTCTTTTGATGCTGGCGGTGGCCTTTTTATGTATTCGCTTCACGCTCTTGTCAAAAATCGAAGATGATTATCCGGAAATCGGAGTACTGAAGGCCATTGGACTAAGAAATTCAGATGTGAAACGTTTGTATCTGGCGAAATACGCGGCGCTTGGATTGGTTGGCTGTATTCTTGGTTATCTGCTGTCCTTTGGCTTCCGCGGCATTTTATTGAAAAATATTCAGCTTTATATGGGGGAAAGCGGCAATCAAGGTTTGTCGTTGCTCGTTGGTTTGGTAGGAACGGTGTTGATCTTCTTTGGTGTCGTCTTGTACGTTAATCTCGTCTTGCGCCGTTTTCGGAAGATTTCCGCGGCCTCGGCCATTCGATTTGGCGGATCACAAGATAAAGCTCGTGGGCGCAAAGGAATAAAAATAGCTGGGCGCTCTTTCCCGAAAATCAACAACTTATTAGGGATCAAAGACGTCTTGGCACGTAAAAAGATTTATCTGACCCTGTTTACTGTTTTGCTGCTGTCTTCGTTTATTTTGATCATGCCGCAAAATCTTTACAGCACGGTTTCGTCCCAGAGTTTTTCTCGTTATATGGGGATCGGAAAATCGGATCTGCGTTTAGATATTCAGCAAACCAAAAATATTCCTGCTAAAACAGCGGAAGTTATGGAAGCATTGCAGCAAGACAAACAAGTCACCAAATCAGTCGCTTTGACAACAAAAGCTTTTTCTTTGATCAAGCAAGGCAAAGCGGAGGACCAATTAAAAATCGAATTAGGCGATCATACGGTCTTTCCAGTGGAATACGCTGAAGGAAAGGCTCCAAAAAAAGCCGATGAAATTGCTTTATCCAGCTCATTGTCTGATGATATTGAGAAACCACTCAATAGTTCGCTGACAGTGAAAACCTCAACCGGCAATCGCACACTTAAAGTTTGTGGCATCTATTCCGATGTAACTAATGGCGGAAAGACCGCCAAAGCTGTTTTCACTGATCAAAAGGCGAGAACCATGTGGTGTACGATCAGTGCGAACTTGAAATCCGGCATCTCGGCAAGTGAAAAAGCCAAAGACTACGGCAAACAATTCACCTATGCCAAGGTCTCTGATATTAAGAACTATATGCAGCAAACATTTGGTTCGACGATTCAAACGGTGGCGACCGCAGCCAAAGTAGCAGCAATCGTAGCCTTAGCCATCACTGCTTTGATCGTTTTATTGTTTATCAAGATGTTGCTGGCGAAAGATCGCCACGAAATCGCGGCGTTGAAGGCTTTAGGATTCACCAGTTCAGATGTACGCCAGCAATACTTTATGCGTTCACTCGTCATTGTTGTGTTAGGGACAATTATCGGAACGCTGTTAGCGAGTACATTAGGTGGACAGGTCGCGGGTATCGCCATGTCCATGATGGGTGTCAGCACCTTCCGCTTTTCGATCAATCCGCTAATCAGTTTTGTGCTTTGCCCAGTGGGTATGCTGCTGGTGACTTTAGCAGTCACAACATTAGCGACCGGCTCGTTACAAAAAATAAAAATCAGCGACAATATAAAGGAATGATGACGATGAAAAAAATGATTGTTGGGACCAATATAGAGAAAGCTTTCGGGCAAGAAAAAGTTTTACGCGATGTGTCAGTTGAAATTGATCAAGGAGAATTTGTCTCGATTATGGGACCCTCAGGATCAGGAAAAACTACTTTAATGTTCGCGTTGAGCGGCATGGATGAAATTGATGCAGGAAGTGTGCAGTTTGATGATAAGGAATTGGCGAGTCTTTCAGAAAATGCTCTGGCCGATCTGCGCCGCAAACAAATGGGCTTTGTTTTTCAACAGCCGACATTATTGAAAAATCTGAATGTGTTAGACAATATCGTGCTGCCCGCCCAAAAAGGCAATGAAAATCAGGCCAAATCATTAATGGAAAAAGGCCAGCAATTAATGAATCGAATGGGTATCGCCGGACTAGAGCAGCGAGACATCACACAAGTGTCAGGCGGTCAGCTGCAGCGTGCAGGAATCTGCCGAGCATTGATGGGTGATCCGCAAATAATTTTTGGTGACGAACCAACCGGTGCACTGAATTCTAAATCGGCCCAAGAAATCATGACGCTCCTAGCGGAAATCAATCAACAGGGAACCGCGGTTTGCTTAGTCACTCACGATGCGAAAGTTGCCGCGCAAACGCAGCGCGTACTATTCATGAGTGATGGTCAGATCGTTAGTGAACTTCAATTTTCAAAAGATGAGCCGAAAAACTTGGAAGAACGAATGGCTTGTGTTTCGGAAAAAATGCGAGAAATCGAAATCTGAACATCCTACAGAACAAAGGTTGGTGCATAATTGCCCAGCCTTTTTATTGTGCCGTCCAATAATATTCTTTTAAGACAAGAAAAAAAGTGAAATCGTTATGCTATACTTTTTTTATTAAATTTATATGAGAAAAGGGGAGGGAACTGGATGCGAATCGGTTTTATTGGCGCTGGGAAAGTTGGCACGAACTTGGGACGCTACTTTCGCAGCAAAGATTTTCCTATCGTCGGCTATTATAGTCGAAATTATGAAAATGCCGTCGCTGCTTCACGACAAACGAACAGCCGAGCGTTTACAGATTTAAAAGAATGTATTGAAGCCTGTGATTGGTTGTTTATCACTGCGCCTGATGATCAAATAGCCGCCGTTTGGTCAGAAGCGGAAGCCTTTGTATCTGCTGAACAATTCATTTTTCACTGCAGCGGAGCGAAAAGTTCGCTGGTTTTTGCTACGGACAAAGATGTTTCTTGTTTTTCGTTCCATCCGTTAGCAGCCTTCGCGAACAAAGAGCTGCCGCTGACTCAACTAGCCGATACTGCCTTTACTTTAGAGGGAACAAAGAATGTGGAGCAAGTCGAACAGGCGCTTGTGCGGCTGGGAAACCCGATCGCGGTCATCGCATCGGAGGAAAAAGTGCTTTATCACGCGGCCTGTGTGTTTGCCAGTAATCTAGTTGTCGGTCTAAGTGCGACCGCTGAGGAATTGTTCGTAGCGAGCGGACTGCCTAATGAGTTTGCCAAAAAAGCTTGGCGCCAATTATTTTCACAAAATATCCAGAATTTACTGGTCATGAGTCCTAGTGATGCATTGACTGGCCCGGTGGAACGCAACGATCTTTCAACAGTAAGCGACCACTTAGCGGCGCTTCCACCCGAATCCGTAGAGATTTATCGCGAACTTACAAAGAAATTGCTTCAAATCGCAGCAGAAAAACACCCCGAACGAGATTACCGACCGATGGAAAGGAAGTTAGATCAATGAAAAATACCGTTTTGACAATGCAAGAGCAAAAAGTAAACCACGAAAAAATCAGTATGTTGACCGCCTATGATTATTCCGCCGCCAAATTAATGGACGAAGCAGGAATCAACGCGCTATTGGTAGGCGATTCGCTAGGCATGGTAATGCTTGGATACGAGGATACTTTATCTGTAACTATGGAAGATATGATTCATCACTCCCGCGCGGTAGCTAGAGGAGCAAAAGAGGCATTCGTAGTGACTGACATGCCGTTTATGTCTTATCATGTCTCGATTTCTGATGCGGTTTATAATGCTGGCAGACTTATTAAGGAAGGAAATGCTGCGGCGGTCAAGCTTGAAGGCGGTGCGGAATTTTCCAAAACGATTGAAGCCATTACCCGTGCGTCCATTCCTGTGATGGGACATATTGGTCTAACACCACAATCGATCAACGCTTTCGGCGGTTTTAAGGTTCAGGGGAAAACCATGGAAGCGGCGAAGAAAATACTGAAGGATGCCTTAGCTCTGGAAAAAGCGGGTGCTTTCGCAATTGTTTTAGAAGCAATCCCCGCAGATTTGGCTGCGTTGATCACGAAAAAACTAACAATTCCTACGATTGGGATCGGCGCCGGAAACCAAACCGATGGCCAAGTTTTGGTTTATCAGGATATGTTGGGCATGTATGGCGATCTTCAACCAAAATTCGTCAAACGCTACGCTGAATTAGGAAAAAATATAAATACCGCCATTCAACAGTACAAAGAAGAAATCCAACAAGAACAATTTCCGGCTTCGGAACATACATTTAGCATCGCTCCGGAAATAATCGAAGGCTTGGAGAAGGAGATATAGTCATGCAAACACTTGAAACGATCGAAGCAGTCAGAAAACAAGTCAACCTCTGGCGGCAAGTCGGTGAAACCATCGGTCTTGTACCAACAATGGGTGCGCTTCATGCAGGACATCAAAGTTTGATTGAACGTGCCGCAAAAGAAAATGATCACGTGATTGTCAGTATTTTTGTCAATCCGACACAATTTGCGCCAAACGAAGATTTGACTAGCTATCCTAGAAAACTTGAGGAGGATCAAGCATTATGCGAAAAGGCCGGAGTAGAAGTGATTTTTCATCCTGAACCCCAAGAAATGTATCCTTCAGGTTTTGACACGTTTGTTGAGGTTCACGGAACGACCGAGGTTCTTGAGGGAGCCAGCCGTCCAACGCATTTTCGCGGCGTCACGACGATCGTTTTAAAACTATTGCAAATCGCTCAGCCTGATCGTGCGTACTTCGGACAAAAGGATGCGCAGCAAGTCGCGGTCATCCAGCAAATGGTTCGTGATCTGAATGTTCCAGTAGAAATCATTGTTTGTCCGATTATTCGAGAAGCTGACGGATTAGCCAAAAGTTCACGAAACGTCTATTTGAATCCCGCCGAACGCAAAGCCGCCTTAGTTTTGAGTCGAGCATTGAATCTGGCGCAGCAGCGATTAAATGCAGGCACACGAGAACCGAAAGAATTAATTCAACTTATAATAGAAGAAATAAGTAAAGAATCCTTAGCGAAAATCGATTATGTTGAAATTGTTGATCAAAAAACCTTACAAAAGGTCGAAACGATCAATGCGGCCATCTTAGTCCCGATTGCGGTTTATATCGGCAATACACGCTTGATCGATAATTTTTATTGGGAAGCGAAGTGAGATCTAGTTGCGAAGAAGACTGTATCCATATTATTGGATACGGTCTTTTTAATGATGATTTAGCGATTAACGATATCCAACCTTTCCCTGCTTAATTCCTTATGATACGCTTAATTATGAGGGGAGGGCCGCAAATGATTGAAAGCAGATTGTTACAGCTTCTTTTTATTTTATTAGAGAAGGGTTCGGTGACGGCACCGGAATTAGCAGAACGGTTTGAGGTGTCTGCGCGGACAATTTATCGCGATATTGATGCGCTCAGTGCTGCCGGCATCCCAGTTTATGCGGTTCGAGGCAAAGGCGGCGGGATTTTTATCCAAGAGGATTATGTGCTGGATAAGGCTGTATTCACCGATGAAGAACAAAAGGAAATATTGATCGCTCTTCAAAATTTGAATCTCACCAATGGGGCACTGACAAGCTCTTTAGTTTCGAAGCTTCATTCTTTGTTTAAAAAGGAAAGCCACGATTGGTTAGAGATCGATTTTTCCGATTGGACCGGATTACGGAATGAATTATTTACGGACCTTCAGCAGGCGATTCTTTCGAGACAGGTCATTCAGATAGACTATCTTAGTACAAAAGGACAAATGACTACGCGTGACTTAGAGCCTTTAAAAATGGTTTTTAAAGATAAAGCCTGGTATTTATACGCTTTTTGTCGTCTAAGAAATGAAAATCGATTGTTCAAGTTATCGCGAATACGCGCGTTTCAAACCTTAACTGAAAACTTTATTCGAGAAACTCCCAAAAAGGTTCTCGCAGAACGACAACGTCCCACCGAAAATCTAGTTGAAATGAGATTATTATTTGATTCCGGTGCGGCCTATCGCGTCTATGAAGAGTTTGATACGATCACTCAAAACCAGGATGGCAGCTTGCTGGTTGAGATCACTTACCTCGATGATGAATCAACCATGAATTATTTGTTTTCCTTTGGGGATCATTTAGAGATTTTAACGCCAGAGTATTACCGTAAAAAAATGGCTGATCGTATTGATGTACTGCGAAATAAATACAGAACTTGACATCAGATTGCAAGTTACACTTGCTAAACTGGGAATAAAGGAGGCGTTCTAAATGAAACCGATTTCAAAAGACAAGGAAGAATTTCCGACGATTGAAAACTTGGCTAGTCATCTATCCCCAAAAAATTTAGACCTTTACCAGCAGCTGCTGGCGGAAATCCATGCGTGTTCTTTCAAGGAAGACTGGAACTACTATAACGATGGAAAAACATGGTTGAGCAAAATATTGTTCAAAAAGAAAAACCTTGGCTGGATCTCAATTTGGGAGACCGGCGTTAAGGTAACAGTTTACTTTGGGGAACGAGTTTGGCCGCAATTAGTAGCCAATGAGCTATTCAACAAGCTTGAGGCAAACGAAGCGTCGATTCAAAAATCCGGCAAACTAAACGCTGTTTTAGTTCCCATTCAAGATGAATCCAGTTTGCATGCAGCTGTTGAATTAGTGAATTTAAAAAAGAATATCAAATAGTTTCATGTGAATACATCATAGTGAAAAGTCTTTTTATTGATAGGTGAAGAAACCGCAATAATTCCGACTTTAAACTATGATGTCTTTTTGTTTATAGAGACTCAATCAACCCTGGAAATTTGCATATTTTTGGATCACGAAATGGTATGATTATACTAGACACTAATTTTTGTACATAGCTTTATATGATGTTAGAAAACGATATTGGAGAAAAAAATGAAGAATAAACTAGGAATCATTCATGGAAGATTCCAAATCCTGCATAATGGTCATTTGGAATATCTTTTAGAAGGAATGAAAAAATGCGAGTATCTGTTGATCGGTATTTCAAGTCCGGATAGCGACTATACTAAATACACAGCCTCAAACCCGCATAGATCATTGGATAGTGCCAATCCGATGACTTATTATGAACGCTTTGAAATGATCCGGTCAGCTATGCTAGAATGTTCGATTCCCAGAGAAAAATTTGATATCGTTCCTTTCCCAATAAATGTACCTGAGAAATTATTTAATTATGTTCCCAAAGAGGGCAAATATTTGATGACTCTTTATGATGAATGGAGCTATGAAAAAAATGAGATTCTCTCAGCTCTTGGCTGCGATATTGACGTCATGTGGGAACGAACGAATGACCAAAAAGTAACTAGCGGAACGGAGGTTCGTTCTAAAATCATCCATGGCGAACCTTGGGGAAATCTCGTTCCTAAAAGTGTTTATCGTTTCATCAAAGAAAATGAGATAGATAAAAGAATTATCCATATCTCTAAGGAGAAGTAGCCATGTTAAAAATCTGTTCCCTGCAGAACTTTTCTTCCGCTCACCAGTTTGGAGGAAAAGCGAATGGCCTAAAAGAACTATTTTCGAAAAATTTTAATGTTCCTGAAAGCTTTTTTATTGAGGCAACAGATGATGCTGCTAAGGTAGATTGCTTATCGTTTCAGAAAGAACTTTTTACGTACCTAGAAGAATTTAAAAATCGGGAAGGATTATATGATCTCGCGATTCGCTCTTCCGCTTTAAATGAGGATGGTGTCAATGATAGTTTAGCTGGACATTATGAATCAATTCTTGGTTTGATGAGTTTTGAAGAGATATTATCAGGAATCAAAAGGGTTATTCTGAGCCAAGATAAGGTGGCTGACGAGACGCAATCGAACAATAAAATGGGTGTAGTCATTCAAGAATTTATTCGTGCCGATTATTCTGGGGTCATTTTTTCCTCCAATCCCTTAACTTTTTCAAAAAATGAAAGCATTATCGGTTTTACAGATGGCTGTGGGGAGAAATTAGTTTCAGGAGAAGAAGAGGGCACGGATGTGCTGATTACCATCTGCGACAAAGAACTTTCTTTGCCTAATCAACAAGCAATTCCTTTTGGAGAACAAGAATTGTTCGAATTATGTCGAAGGGTAAAAGAGTTGGAGGCTCGCTTAGGATATCCGCTTGATGTTGAGTGGACCATTCGGAATGGCATCATTTCATATATTCAGTGCAGACCGTTAGCATCCATAACTAGAATCGAACCGATGACGGTTCCTGTTAAGGCTGAAGAGCTAGCTGCGCTACCTAAACAGCTTTTAAAAAGTGATAAAGTCACTATAAGAATGGAAGCGCAGAAAAAAAATACGCATGTTTCAGATGCCTATGTAATAATTAGCAACGACTCGTTCAAGCAGAATTCCTCAAACGATCTTAAAATCATTACAAGAGGTCCATTCTGTCAGGGATATAGCGCCGTAGTAATATATCCAAAACTCATTTCAGAAAAAGTTATCCGATCCTTTGTTGGAGATACTGGAAGGCTAAGTCTAGGGTCGCTAAACAAACAAGACAGTTTAATTAAAACTTACCCAAAATATCAGGACATAAACGAAGGCAACGCGGACTTTATCAGCATGGCAAAGAAAGATTTTTGGGTTTCGTCAATCATCATTCAGGAAATTTATTCTCCAAAATTTACTGGTGTCATCAAAAAAGAAGGCGATAATTATATTATTGAAATTATAAAAGGCCACTTCTTTACAAAAGGGACCATTCCTTCTTCTAATTATCTCATTTCACGAGCGGGGGAAGTCATTTCTAAACAAGAAGTTTTGCAAAACGAATGGTATGAGATATCTGAAGGGGCAGTGATACAGCATAAAGCCACGTCTAACAAAGAAAATAGCTTAACAAAACAGGAAATTCAAGCCATTCTAAATGAATTTGAAGGATTTTTGGCTGAAGAAGATGCTTTAATCGAATTTGGTTTATTAGAAATAGATCATGCAGCAAAACCTTATTTAATCGATCTCGTTAAAAACTCTGAGAAGCTCTCAGAGTTAACCTCCAAAGATATTTCTCAAGGAATTTTGTCTCATGGAAAACTGACAGGAAAATTAGTCCATGTGGATTTAACTGATGATGAATCGTTTGATCTCCATTTTCATAATAAATTTACGAAAAACAGTCAAAACACTGAGGAGAACATCATTTTTGCCTGTGATAAAACAAGTATTGAGCTTTTGAACCTCATCCATTCGTATGATTCGAAAAATATAGCTTTCATTTTTGAGCGCGGCTCCATTCTGTGCCACTTGTCGATTGTTCTGAGAGAAAGCGAAATTCCTGCAATTCAAGTTGGCTCTTTCGAGGAGTGTAATTTAGAGTTTGGGGCATATTACACTGTAGATGCAGAGAGCGAAATGACGGAAAGAACTCAGAGAGTGCAGAAAATTCTAAAGTAGAAGACGAAGGGATTTTCATCCAAGACGAGGAATAGTTTGCGAAGGGTTGTCGCGTTAGTAAATTTCAAAAGAGCAGCAAAAATAGAAAAGAAGTGTCAGAGTTATCAGTAGGTGACTCCGATGCTTCTTTTTTTAATACTCAAATATCAACCACTTGGTGGATAGGAATCGACTAGAACTTTTTCTACAATGAGTGTAGTCAGGAGGAGAGCGTTGATGAAATCATTAATCGAAGTAAAAAACTTAGAAAAAAGCTATAAAAACAAACAGGTGATTCATGGAATATCCTTTTCCATCTATCAAGGAGAAATTTTATGTCTCTTGGGACCGAACGGCGCATCAAAAAGCACTACAATCAATATTTTGTGCGGCGCGCTTGGATTTGATCGCGGAGAAGTTACCTGCAAAGGCGATCCAATCGATCAGAATTTACAGGCATTCAAACAACAGCTGGGTGTTGTTCCGCAGGACTTGGCATTGTATGAGGATCTAACGGCTGAAAAAAATGTACAATTTTTTGCCTCCTTGTATGGTTTGAAGGGAAAAGAATTAGAAGCGGGAGTCACTTTTGCCTTAAACTCGGTTGGCTTAACTAGTCATCGAAAAGAAAAGGTCGCGACTTTTTCTGGCGGGATGAAGCGGCGGTTGAACATCGCTTGTGCCATCGCCCACCGACCCGCACTGCTAATAATGGATGAGCCGACGGTGGGGATTGATCCGCAATCGAGAAATCATATCCTGACTTCGATCAAAAATATGCAGTTAAAAGGAATGACGGTTCTCTATACGACTCATTATATGGAAGAAGTAGAAGAAATCTCTTCGCGCATCATTATTATGGATCATGGTCGGATCATTGCTGAAGGAACCAAAGAGGCTTTAAAAGAGAAAAATGATGAGCGGAAGATCACTATTGAGATCAGCGACTCCAATGATATTTCCTTGGACACCTTTTATCAAATCGAAGGTGTAAAGGAAGTTACTTTAAATAAAGATGAATTGCGGATTACTTCGATCAAAGGAATTGAAAATCTCGATCATATCATCGGCAAACTGATCAGTCTGCAGCAGAAAATCCAAAACGTCTTTGTCCAAGAAGCAAATCTAGAGACGATCTTCTTAGACTTGACAGGTCGCTCGTTAAGAGATTAAGAAAGGAGAAAAACGATGTATCGATTAGTTAAAATTATTCAGCGAGACACGATCAATCTATTAACGAACCCGATGTGGATTTTCTTTAGTTTGATGTTCCCATTTTTATTAGTGGCGATATTAGGTTTTCTTACGGAGGGGCTATATGGCGACTATTTCACTAGTTATGATTATTACGGCGTCACTCTAATGTTGTTTTCAGCGATGTATGCAGGCACTTTTTCGGCAAATAGTTTTATGGAAGAAAAAATCAAAAGGGCCAATCTGCGAATTGTTTATTCACCTATTCGCAATTGGTTTATCCCATTTTCAAAAGTCATTGCGACATTTATCTTTTCCACGTTCTTTTATACCATCGCCGCTGTGATCTGCCATTTTCTGTTTCAGATACGCTTCGGCGATGAGAAACTCTTGCAAATCTGGCTTTTATTTATCGGGATGAATTTGCTGTTTAGCTGTATTGGCGTTTTGATGTGTTGCATTTTCAGAAGTGAAGGCGTAGCTAATCAAATTTTGAGTATTTTGACGGCCGCTTTGGCGATGCTTTCAGGCTTCTTATTTCCAGTCGCTAATTTGGGAGAAACATTTGTCAAAATAAGCAAGTGGCTGCCCACGACCAAAGTAGCACAGACAGTCTTTGAAATGATTTACGATCAGAACGCGGCGAATTTTCTGCCTGTTTTCATGCTGCTGCTAATTTTGTCTGGTCTGATTATGGCTGGATCAATGATTCTATTTAACGGGGAGGAATATGTATGATTGCGATGTTCAGAAATGATTGGGCTAGAACGTGGCAGAATAAAGCGCGGCTATTTGTTATGTTGGGCTTGATCCTCGTCTCCATTTTTCTAGCCGTTTTTGTCAGCAGCAAAGGAAACTTTTCAACCAAGATTGGAGTAATTGGCGGTCCTAAACAGGAAGTTGCTTCTGATACAGTAAAAATCGTCCCACTGTCCAAAGAGCCGAAAAAATCAGCACTGGCATTAGGGACCTACGATGCCATTGTTGATATGCGCCAAGAAACGCCTGTAATTTCGACGTTTAAAGGTGCAGAATACAAAAAAGAATTGATGAACTATTTTAAAGATCCGCAATCGATCAAGGCGATTCAAAAAAATGAGGGCGGGATCGGCAGTAAGATTATCGGCTATATGCTGATGTTCTTGTTGATGTTTAGTGTGACGAATATGCTGCTGTTTAGTGAGGATAAGGAAAAGCACATCATGGAACGGATCATCACGACGCCAATCAGCTTTATCAAATTATTTGCGAACTACGCATTGTTCGCATGGCTGGTGCTGTTTATTCCCAACTTGTTGATTATTGCGGGTATTTCATTTTTAGGATTGACTGATATTGGTCTTTCTTTAATAAACTATACTATTTTAATTGGTGTGATCACACTGTTTGCGACGGCTTTCGCAGTCTGTAATGCGTCGTTTTTCCAAGTAGCTGATACCGCAAGTATGCTGGGATCAATGATCATGATGATTACTACATTGTTATCCGGCAGTTTCTTTTCATTGGATAATGGCAATAAATTCTTTAATGATCTGATCCATTGGCTGCCGCAAAAACAATTCTTAGAGCTGGTGAAAAATATCGAAGCTGGCCAAAGTTATGGAGACAACTTTCAGCTGCTATTCTATTTAATTGGTATCAGTGCCGTTTTGATGATCATCGCGATAGCTAAAACAAGAAAGGAGTATGTCCGCAACTGAGTAAACTGATATACTAAGGGTACTTTTTAGTGGAAGGACTACTTTTATGCGAAAACACTTATCAACCAATCGTGTTAAAGCACCAGAAGCGCTTGAAAATTCTATTACTAGAAGAGAGTTGGCAGAGAAGATCCAAACAGGACTTCAAAAAAAGCTGATGGTTTTGGAGGCTGGTGCGGGACACGGTAAAACAACTTCTATTCGTGAAAAGCTCAATCAACTGCCTTCTGATCGGTGGCAATGGCTGACGTTGAATGAAGACTGCAATCATTTAATCGTTTTTTGGAGCTATCTGATTGAAACGTTAAAGGATCAATTAGGTCCGATGAAAGAGGAAATGCTTGTCTATTTTCAATCTGGAATGAATGCCGAGAACATTGAGGAATTTATTTCCTTTTTAACGGATAGTCTGGTTTTGGAAATAAGTGATTACCTTGTACTGGATGATTTTCATACGATAAATGATAAAGAAGTGCTTCATTCCTTCGAGCGTTTTTTAGAAGAACTACCGGAGAATTTGCATGTAGTAATAACAACGAGATATCAGCCAGAGTTATACTTAACCAAATTTTTACTGGCGGAGCAGCTTCAGTACCTTCAGGAAGAGGATTTTCTGTTGTCCGACGTTGAAGGGGAGAGCTTTATCCAGCAAAATTCGCGAGAGACACTTTCTCAGGAAACAATGACGTATTTACTTAAGACAGCTAAAGGGTGGATCGGCGGACTGAAATTATTGATGGCCGTTAAAAAGATCAATCAATCGCAAAATCAAAAGATCCGCTTCGAAAATAAGATTCTCTCTGAATATCTAGCCAAAGAAATACTTGGCAACTTATCGAAAGAAGAACAGGAATTTTTAGTGATCACTGGTTATTTCCCTTTTGTTTATCCTAATCTGAGTCAACAGCTGTTTCCTGAGATCGACTTTTCAGCGATGATCGAGGACTTGCAGGAGAAAAATCTGATGATCAACTGCATTGATCGTCTGGAGCAAAAATTTACTTTTCATCCGATTCTAAAAGACTATTTAGTGAAAGAATTTCAGGCGCAGTCCGTTGAGAAGCAGACAACCTTAAAAAATCAAACCGCGGCGATCTTTATTGAAGACGGTTATTTGGATGAAGGTGTGGCATTATTATTTGAATTAGGCAAGTACCAGCAGCTCATGAATTTGATTGTAGAAAACGAACAGTCTTTTCGGCGGATTTATTACATTGAGCAGATACCGAGAGAAGTTGCCTTGACGAATATCGATTTCGCGTTTCAAAAATTTGTCTACTATTACTCCAATCTTGAATATGAAAATTGCCACGATTTGATCGAAGCATTGGAAGAAAAATATCCTGATAAAAAAGAGATTCGCGCCTTAAGCGGAATCAAATTATTATTGGGATCAGATTATTTAACAACGGAACAAACACCGAATACTATTCAAGAAATCAATCAATTGAAATTGGATGACGTTTCAAAGGCCTTCATTTTTCTAAAAAGCGCATTGATTCTTTTCTTTAAGGAAAGCTATCAGCAGGCCAAGCATTTCATTGAAGCAAGCTTGAAGCTCAATCAAAAGAGCAAGAATAACTTTTTGCTGTACTTTAACCAAACATTGCTGGCACAAGTTTGCGAAGAGACCGGAGAATTAAACAAAGGATTGGCTATTTTGACAGCCATCTATCAGAAGCTGGACGGTATGGGGTTCAATTCAAAGATGAAGGAGACCTATCAAGTCAGTTTCTTTATCACGATCACCGGTATCCATCTGAAACAATTGAATCTGGAGGCAGCGGCAGATACATTAAAAAAAGCCAATACAAATAAACATCCGCATATCCACGCGTCTTATTTGTACAATTTGGCCGAGCTGCATTATCTTTCTGGCGATGAAGAGAAAGGCTGGTTAGCCTTTAAAGAGTTAGAAACCGGGGCAACTGGAAGCTATAGCAATCCATTTACACAATCAGGCATCATGAAATATGCTTTAAAACTTGGTCAATTACCTGGGTATTACGAAGAGCAGTTCATCGAAGCTTTTGAGGCACACCCAGAACTTCATAATATGGCCTATCGGTTGTTTTATGGCATGATCCTGTTGAAAAGAGGGGATTATCAAGAGTGTCTAGCGATAACAGATCAAATTTTGGAAAAAAGCCGCAAGCAGCGTATTTATTCTAAAATTATTGAAGCCAACCTGCTAAAACTTTCAGCATTGCTGAAAATGAAAGGCGACACCGCCAGACAAATGCTTAATATCTATCACGAGTGCTTATACTATGGAAGTGAAAATCGAATATTGAATGACTTCTTTCTTTTTCGAAATGAAATCGAAGAGCTGACGAAACTGCTGAAAGACGAAATCGAAGCAAATTTAGAACCACGGGAAAAAGACTTTCATCATGAAATACTCAAGCTGTGCTGTACCAGCTCAGATTCTTTGCTGACCGAGCGAGAGAGCGAGATTTTGGCTGAAATGGCGAAAGGCTTAACCAATAAAGCGATTGGCGACAAATTATTTATTTCCGTAGCAACAGTCAAAACCCATATACTAAATATTTACCGCAAATTGGAAGTCAATTCCAGAGTCACCGCGATTGAAAAAGCGAAACAACTGCATATCCTTTAAACGATCCATAAGAACATACGACTGGTTATGTTTTTATGGATTTATTTTGTGTTTGGACTGTAAAAATAAGGGTTCATTGGAATTAAATTCGAATATGTAAATTAGCAGTGTATAAAAATTTTACATTGCTTATTTTAGTGCACGATTTACTATAGCAAATTGAAATTTAGACTTTTCCTCTTCTAAAAAAACATTTTTTTATTATTTCTATAAAGTGTTTAACAAGATATTTTTGATAACTAAAAATAATACAACTTTACAAGTATAAAAAATATTCGATTGAATTGTTTTGCAGTGCAAGAAGGCTGACCTTTCCTAATTTATGATCATAAACGACACTCTAAACTTTTTCACGAATCCACAATTTATTCTGATATAAATCAATGTTATGCCTTCTTAAGGTATAAATGTAAAAACGAAAGAGTGTTACTTATCTAAGCGAAATTAACTGAAAAAACAAATGTAATGTTTTATAAAGGTATAATGTGACCAATTTTTTAGTTGTATATCCAAAAAAATGGTCACATTATATTGTTAAAAAAATATACAATTAATATACAGTATGATAATATTTTATAATGTAGTTAGAAAATAATTATAAAATATTGCTTTTGTCTTTGATTTTAATTAATTTATATTGAAGGAGAGTTAAAAATGGAGGTTTTATTACTAACAGAAAATGTTCTTGCTGAAGAAAAGTTACAAAATAATATTCAACAATTAGGTCATGAGGTTTTTGTAAATAAGAGCTTTCTTTATAATATCAGTAATATTTTTTATTTTAATTATGATGTCTGCATTTTCAGCAATACTATCCCAAAAAGTAAAGTGAGAAAAATAGTAGCAAATGCTATGAAAGGAACTGCAGGGTTAGTTTTTGTATGCGAATCCTTCTTTGGAAGAGAGAATACATCCATTTTAGAAGAAATTTGGATTACGCAAGACGAACCATTAGAAGACTTAAAAGAGAAACTTGAGGTCTCAAATGATAAGGCGAAAATTGATTTGAATCAAAGAGAGATAAAAAAAATTGAACAGGAAGTTATACCAATAGCGGATCTTCATCTAAGCATGAATGAGCAGAGAGTGTTTTCACTTCTAACAACAAATGAAAACCATGTCTTATCTCGCGAGGAGATATGTGAACATGTATGGGATCAAAATTATACGGATTCTCGGAAATCCCAACTCTCTTCATTGATTAAACGAATCAATGAAAAATTGAAGGTCAGTTCGTTATCATCTCATGAAATCAAGACATTATGGGGAAAAGGTTATGCATTTAGTAAGGTGAATCCTGAAACACAATGAACGAAAGCATTTTGATACGAGCATAGTTAAGGAGGAGAAAAAGAAACGCAATGAGAATTCTGATATTTACTAAAAATGTTTTAGCAGAAAAAAATACTCAACAAAAGCTTCAAACTTTGGGTCATGAAGTTTTTGTTACTAAAAAATATTTGCAGAGTTATTTAGAAGACCGGCTTAGTAGTAGAACAATCAGTCAATTTCATGTCTGCATCATAAGTAAGACAATTTCTGATTATGAGGCGAGAGAGATTTTTTACAAGTTTAACAATCAGCCATATGTCTTCTTTCGCGAGGTGGAAGAAATACCTGAAGTTGCTGCACAATCAGTAAATGACTCTTACTGCTATGTAAAAGAAAATGCCTCTATGGTGGAGTTGCGTGAAGCAATAGCAAATACAATATAATCTAATTTTATAAATAAGGAGAATTTTAAATGAAGAAAAAATCGATTGCTATTATTGGTACTGCAATAATTGTTTCTAATCCAGTTGTTCAACCTGCAGTTGTGTTAGCTGAACAAACTTTGGTTTCAGATCAAAAAGAGACGAACAACACGGGGGATACTTTAGAATCTAACCTAAAAACTGACAATCTGAACTCTGAGCAATCTTCGGACCAAACTGTAGGTTCACAAGAAACAGAAGCAATAACAGACGAAAAAGAAACGGTCTCCAGTACTTCTGATGAGAAGGATAAAGATTATGACGCGGCTGAAGAAAACTTAACTGAAGAAGAATCAGAAAAAGAGGATAAAGAAAAAGCATCAAAGGTTGAAAAGAGTGCTCTTCAAACGGATGGCATAAAAGTAGGAATCAGTGCTCCAACAAAATTTCAAACGTATACAGATCCTGTTTCGGGTGTAAAACCAACGGAACTGACAGTCGCATTGGCAGTATCAATTAGTCAAGCTGGGGTTGAAGGTGCGACTATTGAGGTTCCATATGGCTTTACACCAGATCAATCAAATCCTACTTTTGAAAATTTCACTATGACGGACGCAATTTTTAGTTTTGTAGATCCAGGAACACCAAGCGAAGATTCTATTGTGGAATCCTATGAAGAAAAACTGGATGAACAGAAACTGATCATTCATTTGAAGGAAACAACAACAACTGTTGAAACATTGAATTTACGATTTAAGTACAATGAAACATATGATGCTAAAATTCCAGCAGATCAGATTATTTGGGAAAGCTTAAAAGCTGTTACTTTCGATTCGGATAAAACAGAAATTGACAGTACCGCTGGAATGAACATTGTGTCTAGTGCTAGAGATGGTTTTTCTGTGAGTATGGAAAGATTTGATCCGACTGATGAGAAATACACTAGTGGTCCAATCAATACAAGAGGATATTTGTTTAATAAATTTAATCAATATAGTCTGTTGGATACAACAACTGAAGATATCAACCAAATGTGGGTACAAGTGCCTATCGGCTCTTCTATGAATTCAGTTTATACAAATATTTTTGGAACTGATGGAAAAACATCTGCAGACAATTCAGATATTCCAGAAGGTTACATCCGCTATTCCACCAAAATGAAAGACGACTCATCTAGTTTTCCTGTTTGGGCTTATGCTGGTGATGTGAATGATAATAGAAGAATGATAGACGCGGCTTTCACCCCGCCTGCTGGTCTTTCAGAGGGAGATAAATTTAACATAACACTCGGGATGACTTACCGAAAAGTGAATGGAAAAATTACTACTATAACGGATTCAAGGGAATATATTAAATCAGATTTACAAGAATGGAACCTATACAATCCAGGCACCAATTCTACTGGAGGTTTCAATGAAGCAATGGTGATGATTGGTGATCCTTCATCGGTCAGTCTAGCGATGAATACAGGTTATTCCTACATTCATAATCAAACAACCAAAAATATAGGGAAAAAGCCCATTAGAAACACGAAGAAAACACTTTTTCAGGATGAAACGGTTAGTTCAAAGATTAACTATGGATCTGTTGTAGTGGTAGGTCTGATTGATACTAATGATAGCGAAGCAATTCAAGGGCATTATCGAACAGAAGTAGTTGTAAAAAATGCGAAAACTAAAACAACTCGGACTACTGATGGCGGATCAGGTACCACCAAAATAGATGTTGCCTTGCCAAGTCTGAACGAGAACGAGTTTATTAGTGAGATTATCGTGGTACCAATGGGAACAGATGGAAATACAGAAGGTGAGCTGCCTTCAAAAAATGGATTTAGAATAAATTATTCAGCGAAAAATTGGGATTCGGATACATGGCCGGATGGAACCAAAATAGCTAAGGACGAGGTCACAAGGGCTACTACTTACTGGACATTTGATTATGATGATGAGAAAGACGGAAAAACACCTACAGCTACGACTAAACAATCTAATACAGGTACTATTTATTACGCACCTGCATATACTACAGATGCTTATGTAACCTTTGCAAGCAGTGACGCTACAGATAGAAAACCAGGAGAAACAGTTCACTATGATATTTTAGGATACAACACGAGTAAAGCGGTTGGGGATTGGACAAATCCGGAAATCAGAGTGAGTATTCCAAAACAATTGGAATTAAAAAATCCCGAGGCTTATAAGGATTATAAAGACCTGGTTACTGGTGATAATTACCCTGATTCTGTGAAAGTAACTTTAGTCTCTTCGGACGAAAAATTTAATTATTACAAATTCGAAGCAATAGGATCTGCGAAAAAGAATGGGAATAAACCAACCTTTTCTATCCCATTAGAGTTTAAAGTAGTATCAGGGACAAAAGTTGGAAAATATGATGTTTCTTATGCAACTGCAAGTAATAATATCCCTTCCTTTGCACAGATGAGAAGTACTAATAATTTAAGTGATAGTGTTGCTAAATCGTTTGGTTTTGATAATTCAGTTCGAAATTCTTATACTGCTGCTGGTGGTCACACTCCACTTACCGTTGTCTACGCGACGAAATTAAATGGTGGAACATCTGGAAGAAAAGCTTCTTCGGAGGATTGGTCGAATATCACGAACTTTGCAGTCGAAAAGGGCGGTTCACCTCAGATGAAAGCTGCGATTCAAAATACTGGAAATACGAATTTCAGCAGTGTTCGTCTGTATGACATTTTACCTTCTTCGAATGACGGCCGTGGTTCTACCGGAAATGTTTCCTTCTCTGGCTTGGAAAGCGTGGATGGAGCTACTGTCTATTACACAACGAAAGCCGTTTCTGAACTACCAAATTATGAATCCAATCTACAGGAGTGGGATGCTGCGAAAATTTCTTCTTATGGATTTACTACAACGAAACCAAGCAATGTATCTGATGTAACTGCGATCTTTATTGATTTCGGTTCAAAAGTAGTGGCGCCAAACAATAGCTTGGATACCGTCATGAATTTCTTGATTCCAAACGCGGACAATTAAAAAGCGATCAATCAATTCCAATATTCAGCTAAGGAAGAAGGCTCAGGTACGACGTTAAATGCGAAAAGCAGCTCGATTGTTTTCAGTACAGAAGTCGCTCAAATCAATTTTGATCAAAACCTACCTGACTATTTACCCGCAGGCGTGGAGAACGCGACGGATATTCCTGAAAGCCAAAGTGAACTACTTGATGTAAAGGGAGACGGTTCAGTAACTATTCCGGATACAGTTCCTACGTTGACCGGTTATGAGTTTGTAAAGTGGGTCGATAAGGAGGATGCAAAAGAAGAATACCAACCTGGAGATTCGATTAATTTTACTAGCAGTAGTACAAAAACTACAGTGGATTTAAAGGCGGTTTGGAAAGCAAAAGCGGTCAACGTTATTTACAATGAAAATTTCGGCAGCAAACCAAATGAAGTGAAAAAAGAGTACGGCTTTGGTGATACAGTGGATTTTGCGGAAGTAACTACACCAAAACGGAATGGTTATGAATTTGTTGGATGGAGTAGTTCAAACGTCGCGACTGAAGAGGATTTCAAAGACGGTTCGAAAATCAGCTTTACTTCAGACAAAACAGTCTATGCGATTTGGAAGGCAAATACCTATACGATCTCATTTGATGCCAATAATGGTACTGGCACGATGGACGATCTGTCAATGATTTATGATGTGGAGAAGAGTCTTCCTGAGAATACATTTAGTCGAAAGAACTATATTTTCCAAGGATGGTCAACTAAGAATTCTGGTACAGAAGAATTTAAGAATAAAGCAGCTGTCAAAAATCTTACAGACAAAGCAAAAGGCTCTATAACACTTTATGCCGTTTGGAAGCTTGATCAAACAGAAATTGTTGTTAAAGATTCAACGGTCTATGTCGGAAATACATGGAATCCCGAAGAAAATTTTGTGAGTGCAAAAGATGAAGACGGAAAGTCAGTCGCTTTTGACAAAGTAACGGCACCGGCTGCAGATAAGGTAAATACTGCGATGGCAGGAGATTATGAAGTTACCTACAGCTATAACGGGAAAGAAGCAAAAGCCACGATTCACGTGGTAGCAAATCAAGAGAGTTTGGTCGCAAAAGATGTCACGATCTATGAAGGGGATTCATGGGAAGCCGAGGATAATTTTGTTTCGGCTACGGATAAAGATGGAAAGACAGTTGCTTTTTCTGCTGTAAGTGTGGCTGGTTCTGAAGCAGTGAATACAGCTAAAGAAGGCACATACAAAATAACTTACACTTATGGAAAGCAAACTGCTGTCGGAAATGTCATTGTTCTAAAAGATCAAACAAGTATCACCACGAAAGATTCTACAATTTATGTGGGAGGCAGTTGGACCCCTGAAGATAATTTTGTTTCGGCTACAGATAAAGATGGGTCAGCAGTAGATTTTAGTAAGATTTCTGGGCCAGCTAACAATGCAGTAAACGTTTCAAAAGTAGGTGATTACGAAGTTACCTATACTTTGAACGGTAAGAATACAAAAGCAATGATTCATGTTGTAGCAAATCAAGAAACACTCACAGTTAAAGACGTTACGATCTATGAAGGCGATGTTTGGACAGCAACTGATAATTTTGTCAGTGCTACGACGAAAGATGGCACAAAAGTAGAGTTTAAGGATATTGTAGTGACTGACGATGATTCGGTAAATCCAAATCAAGAAGGCAGTTACAAGGTGACTTACGCTTATGGTGATCAAACAGCTGTTGGTAAAGTGATCGTTTTGAAGAATCAAACGAGCATTGTTGCGAAAGATTCAATGATCTACGTAAATAGCTCATGGAATCCGGCCGACAATTTCGTCAGCGCAACGGATAAAACAGGGGCATCGGTTGAATTTAGTCAAATAACAGCACCCGCTAGCAATGAAGTGAATGTAGCGACGGTCGGTGATTATGAAGTCACTTATAAATACAATGGCCAAGAAACGAAAGCAACGATCCATGTAGTTGCTAACCAAGAAACGCTAACGGCGAAAGATGTCACGATCTATGAAGGAGAAACTTGGAAAGCAGAAGATAACTTTGTCGGCGCGACAACGAAAGATGGCGATCCAGTAGCCTTCAAAGATATCAATGTATCAAACGCAAATAAAGTTAATACTTCAATAGCCGGGACCTATGAAGTGACCTACACTTATGGCGATCAAACAGCCGTTGGTAAAGTGATTGTTTTGAAAGACCAAACGACTATCGTTGCAAAAGATTCAACGATTTATGAAGGAAGCAGCTGGGAGCCAGCGGACAACTTTGTGAGTGCAACGGATAAAACGGGGACTTCTATCGATTTCAGTCAAGTAACACCACCTTCTAGTGATGCAGTGAATGTAGGGAAGGTTGGTAATTACGAAATTGTCTACAGTTACAACGGCAAAGAAACGAGGGTCACTGTCCATGTAGTGAAGAACCAAGAAACTTTGACAGTCAAGGATGTAACGATTTACGAAGGCGATGATTGGAAAGATGAGGATAATTTCGTCAACGCAACTTCGAAAGATGGCGGTAAGATTGATTTTTCAGATGTTAAGAAAACAGGCGCCGACACGGTGGATTCTACAAAAGAAGGAGTCTACGAAGTGATTTATGAGTATGGCGCTCAACAAGTTACAGCTAAAGTAATCGTTTTGAAAAATCAAACAGCTATTTCAGCAAAGGATTCAACAATTTATGCTGGTGGTAAGTGGAGTCCAGCAGATAACTTTGTCGGTGCAGCGGACAAAACTGGTACGGCAGTAACCTTTGATCAAGTGAACTCACCTTCAGCAGATGCCGTTGATACAGACAAAATTGGTGACTATGAGATAACGTATAGTTACAACGGTAAAGAAGCGAAAGCAACCGTTCATGTAATTGAGAATCAAGAAACGTTAACTGTCAAAGATGTGACAATCTACGAAGGAGACGCTTGGAAAGCCGAAGATAACTTCATCAGCGCGACCACAAAGGATGGCGAAGAAGTTTCTTTCAAAGATGTCAAAGTAGAAGGTATAGAAAACGTTGATCCGAAAAAGGCAGGTACCTACGCGTTGATTTTTGACCAAGGAGATGTTCGTCAAACAGCTAATGTCATCGTATTGAAAGACAAATCGAGCATTACTGTAAAGGATACAGTTATTTATATCGGCGATACTTGGGAAGCGAAAGATAATTTCGTTTCAGCAACGGATCGTTATGGCAATGGCTTGGATTTAAGTGATTTAACTGTTTCTGGTAAGGTAAACATAAATAAAATAGGAACTTATGAAGTGACCTATTCGTTAGACACAGCAAAAAGAGAAAGTCGAGCTGGAGGAACTGAATTACCAAATTCATTAGCTGCCATAGCAGAAATTCAGGTGTTAGATAATAAAAAGGAAACACCAACTGATAATTCAGAAACTGCAACCTCCAAGGACAATCAAAACGTGCACTTAGGAAACACTGGAACCAATATTCGAACTAACACGTTACCAGATGCAGCAAATCGTACAGTAACTTCAAATCAAAAAAAATATCCTCAAACAGGTGAGAAAAATTCACATATACCAATTATTTCAGGCGTTTCTATGATTAGTGTGGCATCCATAATCGCTTGGTTTAGAAGAAAACGTAAACGAGGATAATTTGAATTAAGAGTGGACTGTGTCAAGAAAACCCTTGGCACAGTTTTTCTACAAAATGATAGGAGCATCTCGAATGAAGGGGAAAAAATTTTTAAAAGTATTATTTACACTGTCTTTCTTAATCCAGATTATAGAAAGCACTGAAAATAAAGTTTTCGCTTTTGATGAGAACTCTTCTCAGGGAAAGCTAGAATTATCGTAAAAAAAGACCTATCTCAAATAAATATACGAGATATGAAAATTGAAACCCATTCGAAATGGGAGGCAAAAGATTGTTTCATTGATGCGTTTGACAGGGATGGTTATCCACTCAATTTTGAAGATATCTTCGTTTCTTCTGATGTAGACGTAAACAAAGCTGGAACCTATCAAGTACGTTTTCAATATAAAAATACAGTTTCACTTGCGAATGTTGAGGTAGAAGATTCTCCAATGAAAAAACTTGAATCTCAATTACTATCAGAAAATGCTAGGTATCGTTCAGGTCCGATTATTTTAAATGAAGATTTATTCAAGAAGTCCAAAGCAGAATTTGAACCGGAAAAATTGGGTAGAGGTGGAGTTAAACCTCTAAACGAAATAACTCTAGGATACTACTTGTCTGGCACTCTATTATTTGGACAAAGGAGAATAGAGAAATGTTAGATAAGCTTATTAGTGAAAGGAGTCAGACTAAACTAATTCTGTTTCGATATTTAGAAAATTACCTGGGTACTACTGTAAAACTTGTCAAACTTGAAAAGGACTTAGGGTATACGAACTATTTGATAAAAAGTCTGATTGAGGAACTCAATGAAGATGCTCTCACTCTTCCAATGGACAATGGTTTTCATATTGCGATTGATAAGGATCAAATCGAGTTTCAGCAACAGTATTATGTCAGCTCTAATATATTAGAGGAAGAATACTTAAGTCAGTCTCAAGAATTTTTATTGTTGAAAAATATTTTCTTCAATAAATTTGGTTCAAAAAAATCTTATTCTGAAAAAAACTATCTTAGCCGAACCAGTGTTCATCGATTGTTTGATCGTGTAAATAAGCAATTAAAAGAATATGAACTTTCACTTGATGGTAAGGGGAATATTCAAGGAGACGAGATGCTGATTCGTCAGTTTTTTTCGGCATTATTTTATAAAGTTTACAAAGACAGTTTTTCTATCTATTTGTTTGCTTCTCAAGCCGATGTGGTCCTTTTAGAGACTGACTTGAAAAAATGTATCAGCGATTATTCAAGTTCTAGTCGATTTAAACATTATGTTTTTGTAATGCTTGTTCGAGTTCAAGGAAACAGGAAGTATTTACCAAATAAAAGCTATTACCCGATTGATATCAAAAATGAACAATTGATAAAAACGTGTGCCGATTGGTTGAGCAAAGCCGGATTGAAAGTAGATGGTATTGAAACTGAGATCGAGACAGCTGGTTTGATTGGAAACATACGAGATATTGACTTCAATGCTCAAGGTATAGTTAGAGACTTTAAACGATGTAAAAAGTATGGGGATGCTTTATATCGTGAGCTTCAATTGGCCATCAACATGCCTTTAAGCGGAGATTTAGTTGAAAATGAAAAACTATACAACACAATTTTCGATTATTTATATGTTGATAAATTCAAAGATATTTTTTTACGGGATATTGATTTGACTTATTTCAAAGAAAATTTCCCGGAATATTTTTATGGCTGTCTTAACTTTATAAAGCATAATATAAATGATGAGCAGGTTATTTCACATAATAAAATTTCGTTTTTCTTTGATTTGCTGCTATCTATCGTAAATATAATGCCTTACAAGACCATTGGATCAGAGATAAATATTTTCGTAAATTTTATTCATGGGGATGCTTACAACGACTTTATTAAGCAAAATATCGCAACATTTTCTAATTTTAACTTTCATTTTCATTCCCATTTAAGGCCAGATACAGATCTGATTCTTTCAGATCATATAGTGAATCAAGAATTACTTGATAGAACGATAATTTGGTTATCACCACCACGAGCAAAAGATTGGGAGATATTTGGCGATCATGTGGTTACTATCTTACATAGTAAATACGATGCTCAAAAGAAAAATCAAAAGGATATTTTTGAGGTCACCAAATTTTAAAAAATTAGATAATGTTGAGAGGCAAGTATTAATAGTACTTTCATGAGGCTATTGACAGTTGCTGAATTATGGCAAGGGAAAATAAATAAGGGATGTTACCATCTAAGTGTTAGTTAGTATATAAGTAAAATTAAAATATTATTGTAAAGCAAGGGAGATAGTATGTTCCTATTTTTTAGTGGATTATTGTTAGGCGGAATTTTGAGTACCATTTTAATGGCGTGCTTGGTAGCAGGAAAATACGATGACATGAAATCTGGAAGATATTAAAAAAATTAAATCAAAGAAAGAATATTACAATAACCTCATATCAATTAATTGATATGAGGTTATTGTTTGTCGCTATATAAAAGTAGTTCATTAGATAAGTTTCAATTGACACAAAACCAAGATGACCAGCTATTTTTTATTCTAATGTAATGTTCCAATTACTATCAATTTTTTTACTTAATACATCCGCACCTATATATCCGTTGACTGATTTAGTTTAAGAGTAGGAAATAGCTGTTTTATGGTTTGTGAATAATGTTAGTTTTTCTCAAACCATAACATAGCATAAAAGGAAGAGCTGATTAAATCAAGAATCCGATAAGATCAGCAATTTTTTGATTTTCATCGTATTTTTTTCAACAATAAAAAAAGTTTTACTAAAAGTGTTTAGCATTTTTATTTTTGAAACAAAGCTGATAAATCATAAAGCATAAATCAATTTATCAGCATTCAGAGCAAGGTTTATGATGAAGTATCTATATGAACGATCTGAAACGAGTTCAAATGATTCGTTGTATGATTGTATGCACCAGATGATCACAGAACCGTGATTGGCCGCAATTTGAAGCTGAATATGGTCAATAAGAGCTGAAAATTGCTGTTAGTGCTGATATACGTGAGCACAAGCCTTTTAGTAGATTATAGGTGGATCAGCAGCCCGTGAACGACAAAAGAAAAGAAATCATGTTTTCGTAACAATATCTATTTTCCCGAAAGCATGATTTTTAAACAGTGATCCGCGCTAAAAAGCTGCTTTTACGAAGAATTGCTTCAGATTATTTCTTGTACGAATTTTACTAAAATACTAGTGATTGGTGCACGAGTTCAAGCAAAAACGTCTTATAAACTTAGTTGAACTAGCAATGTGCGAACAGACCGATGTATCAAGGTTTTGTTGAGATATTTCAATTGATTGTTAGCAACTAACGTAAATTTGCGGCAGCAATTGATCATGGATTTCTTAAGTTGAAAAATACTTTCGGTTCATTTTTTCTTGCGACTCCCCCTTTTCTATATTTCTCTATCAGTTATTTTATATTGGTTTTATAGCAGTCTTTAGCTTTATAGAAAGAACCATTTTTCAGTAATAGTAAATGTTTTTATCGATACCCCCTCTTTCAAATCAATTTATTAATTCGTTATTTTATAATTGACTTAAAGGTATATACCAATTATACTGTAGTTAGGGATTCCTATCCCTCTCCCACTATAATGAAAGGACTGAATCAAATGAGTCGAGAATTACTAAAAGAACGTTATGAAAAAGAATTTGAAAAATTGCCGGACTTCATCCAAAAATATCTATTGTATTTAGAAGCTATCCCCCGTTCGACCAACACTCTGTATGAGTACTCAAAAGAATATCGCCGATTTCTTGCCTGGCTCACCTCTGAGAAAATTATCTCTGTTAATGATATTTCAGAAATCTGCTTAGAAGATTTTGAACGGCTGAATAAAGATAAAATCGTTTTATATAAGTCCTTTTTGAATCAGTCACCTAAACGGACTTTTGAAGGAAAAACGGAAAATGATGTCGCCCAATCCCCTTTGAGTGAAAGAAATACGCATCGGTTAAAAGTAACGGTACAGAGAAGCATCACTGCCCTGCGTTCCCTCTTTAAATACTTAGCGAATGAGGAGGTCGAGGAATTTGACGAACAGACAGGCGAATATATCATTAGGCCAATGCTGCGGAGAAATATCATGGTTAATATCGAAAATGGCGGCGTTGATGCTTCCGATGCAGTCAGAAAAGACAAGATTGAAAAGATGCTGTATTTAGATTCTGATGCGATTGACTTTGTTGAATTTGTTTATGAAGGGTATGGAAACAACCTTACCTCGCGCCAGGCCAAGACAGCCTATGAAAAAAATCGAATCAGGGATACGGCTATCTTGGCCTTGTTTCTTGGATCTGGGATTCGATTATCAGAACTAGTCAATACCAATGTTAGTGATCTCAATTATGATGGGCTATATATTCAAGTTCAGCGTAAAGGCGACACCATGGATCACGCGATGATCTCGCCCATCTTTATTGATTATATCCAGGAATATATCGATCAAAGAAAGGTTCTCTATAATGCGGACGATTCTGTGGCCGCATTGTTTTTGACCAAACATAAGAATGTTGCCAAACGAATGGAAGGCGGATCGATTGAAAAGATGATCGACAAATACTCCACTGCCTTTGGCAAACGAACCACCCCTCATAAGCTGCGGCACAGTGTTGGAACGATGGCTTTTAGAAAGACCAAAAATCTGAAAACGGTCAGTGAGATTTTGGGACAGCGCGGTACCTCAGCCACGGAGATCTATACCCATATCGTCAAAAAAGAAAAACGTTCAGTGATTGACGATCTATGGACATGAAAAAAAGGACACTCTCAATAGAGAATGTCCTTTTTTAGCGAATTTATTTCACTTCTTTAAAAATTGCACGTCGGCGCAGCTTGGGAGAATATTTTTTCAACTCCAAACGATCTGGCGTATTACGTTTACTCTTGCTCGTAAGGTATAAGCGTTCGCCTGTTTCTACGCATTCTAAAATAATGTTTTGTCTCATTCATTTCACCTGCCCCTATTGGTTTATCGATCTTCAAGGAATTCTTCAATCTGAATTTTTTCATCATAGCTAATTTCGTCCAGTACTAGTTTCCCTAATAACTCATTTTTGATATCGAGCGGAATTTCCCAAAATCCATCTATTCGTTGAAAAAGAGTCGAATCATACGATTGAAAAATAGGATAAATCGTTAAGAAATCCTGAAAGGAAAGATTCGGCTCTTCATAAAAATCTCGGACCAATCCCTGTTCGATCGCTTCAGGCGTAGGAGCGCCGTTCTCATAAATAATATGATTTTCAACCATGGAACGATATAGCTCGCTCTTGCTATATTCCTGTTCATCGTTCGTTTGATAAAATTGAAAGCTTTGCTCGACTAAGGGGGGATAAATAATTTTCAAGAATACGCCTCCTATTCTTTATCGATAACTTTACGTCCTTTGTAGTACCCCTTTAGAGATACATGATGACTACGCCGATAATCGCCTAAACTTTCATCGAAAGAAATTTCAGGTTTTTTTAGATTATCCTGGGCTCTGCGCAATCTTTTTTTTGCTTTTGATGTTTTTCTTGCTGGTACTGCCACACGGCTTCCTCCTTGCTTGATTAAATTACCAACTTGCTTTCTTTACGCCTGGGATCAGGCCTTGATGCGCTAAGTCGCGAAAGTTAATTCGCGACATGCCAAACTTGCGCATATATCCACGAGGACGCCCATCGATTTGATCGCGTAATTTTAACCGGTTGGGATTCGAATTCTTCGGCAGCTTAGCCAATCCGTCATAATCATGTGCTGCTTTTAGCTCTAGCCGTTTTTCAGCATACTTTTCAATTAACGCCTGTTGTTTTTTTGCTTGTGCTATCTTTGATTTTTTGGCCATAAGCAATGACTCCTTTTCGTTTTGCAACATTCAAATCGTAATTATTACGATTTGTCACGAATACTGTACCAAGTTCTTTTTCTTTTGTCAACAAAAAAATAACATGAAAATCTATTCAGATGAATAGATTTTCATGATTACTAGCAGCTTTTAGAGATATTAACGAACAGGATAAAAATGTCTATGACTTAAAAAGAAGCATCCACTCATTGGAATGCCTCTTTCTTGAGTGCGTCTTAGAAAAATTCGGTCTTTTGCATAGCTAATATATCCTCATAGAGCATCGTTGTATTTACTTTATATAAGTAATTTCTGGTTGTGTGTTTGATTTCCTTTGGAAGCAAAGTTCGGATCTCCTCTTCATTAAAACCAACTTGAATCTTTTTCTCATCGTAGATAATAGGCCTTTTCACCAGTTTTGGGTATTGACTAAGCAAGACCAATAATTGATTAAAGGATAGTTCGTCGAAATCAATGTTCAAGGCTCTATAAATTTTCGATTTTTTTGAAATGATCTTATCAAACCCGCTTGGACAAAGCGTAATAATTTGTTTTAACTCCTCTTTGCTTAATGGCTCATGATCAATATTTCTTGCAGCAAATGGAATGTCATGCTCCTGAAACCAGGCTTTCGTTTTTCGGCACGAAGTACAAGAGTTGCCAAGTAAAATAGTAATCATCTTTTCCCCTCCTCTTTTTTTCTATCTTAATTAAAAAAAGAGAGATGGATTCTGCTATTTTTATTGGGAAAATGAGTAAATTGTAGAATGGGCAAACTATACTTGGCGCAAATCAAAAATATGATCGGACAGTTGATTGAATAAATCTTTTATTTTTGATGCGGTAATTTCCCCATCGATTAAATAGATAACCTTCGTATTTTCTGCTAAATCGTTTACTGGACAATCGCTGATAATGATGTCGCAGGTTTTCATCGCTTTCTTTTTTAGTAATACATTTGCTGGACCAAAATGCTGCTCGATTTGCGAGCATAAATCATCATTAATGTAGTAATCCCTAGTAAAATTTACCCCAATAACAATTTGTATATTTTCTTTGTAGCGATCATAAATATGAATCAAATCTTCAAGCAGCCACTGTTGGTTTTGCTGTTCAATAAATGGATACCTATTCCTCTTTTGTGAGACAAAACGTTTGTAGAATTGCTGGATTTTTTTCTTTACATCATTTTGATTCTTTTCAGCGTAAATGCTATAACTAGCCATTGTCGTGTTGGGATGATTTGCGGTCAAGACATCATAATAAATTTGATTTCTCAAAAAATTGAGTACATAGATTTTTCTTTCGTCCTCAGGGATCACCAAGCAAAATTCAGTCGAAAAGGCATCTATCAGCTCTTCAGAATACTCGAAATGAGGTGAATCATTCTCCTTCAGCACCTCGTATTGTTTGAAATTTATCCCCCTCGGTTCAGTCTTTGAAAGTAATAATCTGGCAAGAATATTGATTGTTGTTCGCAGCTCACTGCTTAAGTGCGGCACTGGATTAAGAATATCAAAATAGGGATGGACAAATAATTCTGAGTTGGGCGTCGCTTTTAATTGTTTGCGGATCATTTCGATTGAGCTAATCGGAAAATTCCTCAAGCATAAATGAATCAGCAAGAATAACTTATCGAGCATTCCACCTTCTAGATTTTGGATCGTTTCTTTTTTGACATAGATATTCAAGGTCGAATACACGAGTTGCGATTGTTCCTTATCGGCGTGCAGGTCGATATTGCTATGAATATTCCAATAGATATCGAGTATGCAATAGTGAAGCTGCACTTCACTTCCCGTGATCGTTTTCTTTCCGGGTTTAGAAAAGTCCACCCTGATCCCGTAATGAAAAAGAAAGGCATTGATCGCTTTCATCCGAGAGTAAATATAGGAAACACTAAAATTAGTTTTTTCGCTGATGCTTAAAATGGAGTTCGTGTCCCTTCTCAGCAAAGCGAGCAGAATATTGTAATTCGTGGACTGCTCACAATAGTCAATTAACAGACGATAATAATATTCCGCAAGATCAGTGTAAGGCAAATTGATTTTGATGAAATTTGCCTTTTTCAAAAGCGGTTGTTCGCATAATTCTAATGAGAGAATATCCTTTTCAAGCTCCTTGATATAGATAGAAAAATTCAATTGCGACATGTTAAAATATTCGGCTAAATAGTCGCTGGTTATATAAAAGCGATTATCGGACAGAAACTGAAGAATCGATAATTTTACTCGGCTTTTTTTATCTAAGAGATTCTCTTTGATTAAATTTTGACTGTTCATCGAATTCATCCTCTCCAATTTTGACTCCATTCTAACGTAACCTGCCATTTTTCTTCTAAGGAAATGCTTTGAGAGAAAATGAAAAAAGATACCTCAGAAGAGATATCTTTTCATCGATAGACATAAATAATCGTTTGGCAGCATAAATATCAGCTGCATTGCTTTAGGTTCCTTGCCCTTTTATTACTGATGTTTATTGTCGTAGTATACTAAATAGTATTACTCCTTCGCACCATTTCTAATATCTTCCTCTAAAGAATCTGTTAACTCCTTTAAAAGATCCAGAGTACTGTTCATATTGGCACTGTAATATCTTTCAGTTCCAGCCTTACTAACAGATAGAATCCCAGCATTCAGCATTAGTTTTAAATGATGTGAAACAGCAGGTCTAGATAACGATAAATGATTAGTAATCTGATTAACCGTTAATTTCCCAGATTTACAAAGCATTACTAGAATCTGTTGCCGGTTCTCATCCTGCAACATAGTAAAAATTGGAATGCCCTTTTTAAAAATTTCTAATGTTTGTTCTGCCATTCGGAGGCCTCTTTCTCAATACCTTTATATTGCGTTTATGATTTTAAACTATTAAACAATACTTTTTTTTTGCTGTCAACAACTATTGGTTGACATTTTTAAACCAACGAACTAAACTCATAAAAAGCAAACGTTCAAAAGATTAAACGTTTAAACTATTGAATGATAAAGGTGGATATATTAATGATGACTACTATGAAAGCTGCAATTATTGACAACTACAAACAACCAATACCCTACATAAAAGAAACTGCTATTCCAAAAATTCGTTCCAATGATGTTTTGGTGAAAATCGTTGCTGCAAGCATTAATCCTATTGATACAAAAACGAAAGATGGCGAGATCAAAATGCTGCTTGAGTATGACATGCCGTTGATTCTAGGAAGTGATTTTGCCGGCATCATTGTTGAAACTGGCGAAAGTGTTTCTGAATACAGTGTTGGTGATGCGGTCTATGGGCGTGTACAAAAGGACCGTATTGGAACTTTTGCGGAGTATATCGCCGTCGATAAAGGAGATATCGCTTTGAAACCGCAGAATATTACTTTTGAAGAAGCAGCTTCAATCCCTTTAGTTGGATTGACTAGTTATCAAGCTTTGTACGATATTATGAAAATCAGGCCTGGGCAAAAGGTGTTGATCCAAGGCGGATCAGGCGGAATCGGGACAATTGCTATACAGATTGCTAAATACCTTGGTGCCTATGTGGCAACGACAACTTCAAGTGGCCACTTTGACTTAGTTAGATCACTGGGCGCCGATTATCCAATTGATTACCATACAACCAATTTTGCAGCAGTGCTTTCTGATTATGATTACGTGTTTGACACGCGTGGCGGAAAAACCTTGGAAGATGCATTTAAGATTATTAAACCGGGTGGAAAAGTTGTCAGCATCGCTGGTCTTCCTAACAAACAATTTGGTAAGGAGTTCGGTGTGCCATTATGGAAACAATTTGCTTTCGGATTCGTCACTCGTAAATTAACTAAGTTGGAAAAACAAACGGGCGTTTCTTATACCTTTCTTTTCATGAAGCCAAGTGGTGCGCAGCTTGATGTTTTAAGCCAGTTAATTGAATCAGATACGATCAAACCTGTGATTGATCGCGTGGTTCCCTTTGCTGCTATTGAAGAAGCGTTCTCTTATTCCCAATCAGGAAGAGCCACTGGAAAAATCATTTTACAGATGAGCGATGATTCAGAAAGTGAAGTGTACCGTTCACACGATAAATAGTTCACTCGTTTTCTCGGAGTAAAGAAAGCTTCAAAAAACGTTTATCAAATTAAAAATGCAATTCGAAGACGGAAATCTCAGGCGGTACACCGAATCGTGCGTGGATCGAAGTTGTTCCTAATCCTGTATTGACGTAGAGTTTGGTGTGATCGCTGAGTTCATATAACCCTCGGATGTACTTTTCTGCTAAAACGTTTTTCACCGGATGAAATGGAATCCGGATTTGTCCGCCGTGACTATGTCCTGCTAAAACTAGTTGAGTATTGGTTCCGACAAAGTCATCGGCCACATCGGGTTCATGCGTCAGTAAAACTGAATAGTCATATTTTTCGCGATATGCCAAGGTATCGTTTACTGATGGGTTTCCCAGTAAGGAATCATCTAGCCCGCCGATAAAAAGTGTTTTGCCATTTTTGAGGGTCAGTGTTTCACCAGTATTTTTTAAGACATCAAAATTCGCGGCGTTCATCACCCGCTCGTAAATATTTGCTGCTCCGCCGCCATAATCATGGTTGCCCCAGACTGCGTATTTGCCAATGGAGGCCTGCATTTTGCTTAATTTTTCGATAATTTCCTGTTCGTGCTGATATTTGGCGTAGTTATCAAAAAGGTCACCGGTAAAAACGATTATGTCCGGTTTCTCCTTGTTCACTTTGCGGATCACCTTATCTAATCGATTGGTGGCATAGCTCTCAGATACTTGTATGTCTGAAAGCTGAACGACTTTCAACTCTGCTGGTTTCGCTTGATCGCCTAGCTTAAGGTGATGAACTACCGCTAAATTCGGTTCGATCTTAAAGGCATAAATGGGTATAGCCAATAAAATCAGAAATAGTCCTAATAATATTTTTTTAATCATGCTGTTCTTTCCTGCTCTCTTTTAATTAGTGACAGATTCTTTTAAAGCGTTATAAAGCCACCAAAAGGGTTTCATTGTTGCTTGATCGGATTCGCTATTCTCCCAACGAATCTTTGGTATTCCTTGTGACGTCTGATCAGAGTCAGCATAGTCATCTATTTTGGAATCAATGAAGGAGTTATCCTTCAGAGAATTTGCGGGTTCCTGCGCTTTTGGCTGCGTGGCGAAGGAAGCTAATAGTCCTCCCGATAGCAATAAGGCAATCGTTAAAATGCTTATGATGATCTTTCTCTTGGTTTCATTTTTCATATCCTCGCCTCCTATGAGTAACAGGATAGAATACAATTATGCAAAACTTGTGCAAAAAAAGAGAACGTACTTATTTAAGTACGTTCTCTTTTTTGATTGGTAAAGTAATCGTTGCGATGAATTGATTATTTTTTTGCTGAAGGGTCATTTTTCCGTCTAAGCCTTTCATGGTTTGTTCGACGATTGAGAGGCCTAAGCCTGTTCCAGATAGATGATTGTTGCGGGACTCTTCTCCTACAACAAAAGGTTCTTTCAATTGAGCGATTTGCTGATCAGTCATTTGGATTGCTTTATTTTTAAAGATTAATTGGTAATCACTGCCGAGTTTTTCGCCAGTGATCGTTATTTGATTGTCTAAGCTGTACTTCATTCCATTTGTCAGCAGGTTAATGAAAACCATCCGCAACAGCTGCTCATTTGTTTGAAGTTGGCAAGGCTCCAAATGAAGCTCAATCTGAAACTTTGGAGCGATTAAGCGCTGCTGTGTTAGTTCTTTTTCAACGAATGCTTGGATATCAATCGTTTCAAGTGGGAGTTCTTCTTGCATTTGCTGACTATAAGCCAAAATATTGGCAACCAAATGATTCATGTCTTCTAGCCGCTGATTGAGATCAGGCAAGAAGGTTGGATTTTCGAGCCCCATATCTTCGCCATCAACTAAGAGCTGCATGACTGACAACGGCGTTTTTAATTCATGTGCTAAATTAGATGAAAAATTCTTTAACCGTTCGTTTCGTTCCAGCAGGTCCAATTCATGCTGCTGAAGGGAACGTTTCATTAAGTTGATCGAATGGCTTAGACTGCTCAATTCATTTTCTTCCTGGATATCTGAGTCCGCGAAATTCAACTCAGAAATACTGCGGGTCGCCTGCTCCAAACGGCTGATCGGTTTAATGATCTGGTTTCGAACCAGAACGATCACTAAACCGAAGAGCAGCGCTAAAAATAGAATGGTGGCTGCAACTAAGAGCGGCAGCAGCGTATGGATCGCGGACTTAAAATCGGGAATACTGGTTCCCGCCAGATATAAGGTATTGCCCTTGCTGAAGAAAACAGTGTAAAAATCACTCTTTTGTTTGGTTTGGTTGTATAGACGTTGGACAGAACGCCCGTCATTTACGGCTTCGATCGTTGTTTGATCCACCCAGAATCGATTGAGGGAAATTCCTTCCCGCTCCAAACGGAATGCTAGGTCATCCGTTAAATCTTCTGGATTAGTATTTCCTTTAGTAATGGGAACCACGACAAGATCGTCAGAGGACTGATAGTTTTGTCCATTTTGCAGCGCTTTCTGGGCCTCTTTCACCGGTTGCTCCATTTTCCAATAATAATAGGTAGGAAATCCCCAACGATAAACCAGTGTGACGAATAAAAGAATCAGCACAAAAATGATTCCCACCCGCTGGATAAAGGAGCGAGTCAAACTATTCTTTCGGTAATTCAAAGCGATAGCCTATTCCATAAACAGTTTGGATGAATTCCTTGCCGATCTTGTCGCGCAAGATACGAATAAAACTGTCAACGGTCCTTTCGTCATTTTCATTATCCAATCCCCAAACAGATAACAGGATCTGTTCGCGGGTCAAAGGCAAGCCTTGATTTTGGTAGAGATAATACAGCATCTCGTATTCTTTTTTCGTCAAGGTCAGCTCCGCGTCATGCAGCAAAACTCGTTTTTCATTGGGAATAAATACTAGAGGTTGCTTGATATCCTGTTGAATCACACCCAATAATTTAGCGACGCGAATCAGCAGTACGTTCGCGTGAAACGGTTTGGCTAAATAATCATCAACGCCAGCCATCAGCGCATCAACCTCATCTTCAGGCATGTTCTTGGCCGTCAGCATCAGAATCTTGATATTGCGTTCCCGCTTCATGATTTGAGCGACTTCTAACCCATTCATTTTTGGCATCATCCAATCCAAAATGACCAGATCAAATTTTTCGTCATAAAATTTTTCCAAAGCCGCTTCGCCATCACTGGCCTCAACAACCTCGTAGCCTTCCTTTTCAAAGAATTTCCGCAATAATTCCCGCATTTTATCTTCATCTTCACCTAGTAAAATCCTCATTCAAAAAATTCCTTTCGCACTTCTTCATTTCTACTATAAAATTCCATCTAGCCTATTGAATACCGATGCGTGAAATTTGTCCATTCATCTCCGCCAATCTTATCGTTTATATAAAAAAGATACCTCTGAAGAGATATCCTTTCTTAGTTAAGCTTTGTCTTGAAGACAATTTCTCCACTATTCGATTGTCTTGATTACTTTACATGGCGAACCGTAGGCCAGGACATTTTTAGGGATATCTTTTGTGACGATGCTGCCTGCGCCGATTACGGAATTTTCACCGATGGTTACACCGGGCAAAACAATGGTTCCTGCTCCGATCCAGACATTCTTTTCGATCACGATCGGCAGATTGTATTGGGCCTTTTTCAAGCGCATTTCAGGCGATAATGGATGGGTTCCGGCACATAAGGTCACATTGGGGCCGATCATCACGTCATCTTGGATCTCGATGGTCGTATCATCTACGAGGGATAATCCAAAGTTCGCGTAAACATTTTTACCAAAATAGGTATTTTTTCCCCAATTCGCATGAAAGGGCTGCTCGATATAAGAATCTTCGCCAAAACTGCCTAACAGCTTATTCAACAGCACCGCCTTTTCTTGTTGTTTACTAGGCAGCGTCTGATTGAATTGAAAGAGCAGATCGCGATAAACGGCTTGTTCATCTTTCAGCTCGCTGGACTCAAAATAATTTTCACCGGAGTCCATTTGTGCTTTCATCAAGGTATCAGTCAATGTGCTTTCCTCCATTTAAGACGTTGCGTTGAAAGGGACGTTTCTTATGCAAGAAGATTCCGACTAAAATGACAATCAGCAGCAGGCTTAATAGTTTGAATGGTGCAAAAAGGTCGGATGTTCCTGAAATGAATTGCAGCGTGCTTAGGCCGAATGGCGCGATAAAGTTCCCAAGGTTGCAGCCGATCAGAATGATCGAAGTGGCCGCTGTCATTTTCGCTGGTGATGCGTAAAGATTTAGCGAATTATAAATGAAAGGAAAAATCAGACTGCCGGGAATCCCGCTGATAAAATAGCCGATCAGTAGCAGACCAAAATTATTTTCAGAGATAGCGATCATAAAGGTCGCCAATGCTAGCAAAGCCAAACCAAGGTACAAGCATTTCTCCCCTAATAAGCGGTTGAAAAAGCCGAATAGGGAACCTGTGATGATCCTGATAATCGGCATCACCGCCAAGAAATTGGACGCGTTATAGTTGGCGCCTTTGATATCCGTCACCATAGTAGGGAAACGAACACCGATGGCCACAAAGGTCATGACTAAAAACAGGGCGAAAAGCGCTAACAAATAGACGGAAATTTTAAGTTCACCCTTCTCACTTGTCTTCGCCTTGCTGCCTTCTTTGATTTCGGGAACAAAGAAGGTGAACAAAATCAGGATTGGAAAGGCAATCAGATAGACACTAAAGGAGAATCTCCAGCCGAATGCCAGTAATGCCCCAGCCAATAAGGTCAGGCCGGCATTTCCGATATTTTCCGCTGCTCCGCGATACCCCAACAAGGTTGCTCGTTCTTCGGGTTCATCTTGAAAGAGCAAGTTGATGATTGAGACCGCTAATGAATTAAATAGACCAAAGCCTGCGCCTAAAATGAAGCGGCTGATCAGGATCGGAACATAGCTGTTTAAAAATAAGGGTGCTACCCCGCCGCCAAAGCCAACTAGGAGTAATCCTAGCTGGACGGTGCGTTTCGTGCCGATTTTTCCAGCGATAAAACTAGAAAGGACAACGAATATTACGACCGCTAAAGCGGGTAAAGTTGCGACTAATTCTACTTGTGTCGTGGTCATACCAAGCGCTGCCCGCATTTGCGGCAGTGCTCCATTGATTGATAAGGCACTGGTTAATAAGAGTGAGATAGACAAAATAGATAAACGGGTCATGATACTGTTTTTATTAATCATTTTTCTACGCCTCAACTTTCTTTATATGAAGCAAAGCAGTTTGGAAATCGCCATAAAAATCAGGTGCGTTGACGCCGAGATTCATCAGTTCATCTCCATAATACTGTTGCTCTGTCGCCTGATCTTGATAGCGAGCGGTTTCATCTAAGCCGGTCAAAAAGACTTCATGGAAAACCGGCTGTGCCGATGCCAAGGTACGGGCCATCATGACTAATGCTTCTGTTTTGTCGACTGAGACAAACATCCACGCGGTCAGATTCCCTTCAAAAGGACTATTCAAGCGATAAAAGTCACCGAATTGGACTAAAGGACGAATCGTTTGATATTGCTGCACCTGTTCTTTCACAATTATTTTCTCTTCTTCGGACATTTCCGTCAAATCCAATTCGTAACCGAAGACTCCGCTCATAGCAACGTCACCTCTTGTTTTCAATGAAGTGATTCGACCTGTTTGATGATTTGGCACGGCCGAAACATGTGCAGTCATAGAAGAAATCGGATAAGCCAAACTTGTCCCATATTGAATCTTCAAACGTTCCACTGCATCGGTATTGTCAGTTGGCCAAGATTGTGGCATGTAATAAAGGAAGCCGGCATCAAATCGTCCGCCGCCGCCAGAACAGCCTTCCCATAAAATCTTCGGATAGCGTGCGATTAGATTTTCCATTAATTCGTAAACACCTAGAATATGGCGATGAGCCGTTTCTCCTTGATTTTCAGCTGAAAGTTCAATCGAATAAACATCTGATAAGCTGCGGTTCATGTCCCATTTGATATAATCAATCGGCACTTCATCTAAAATGCAGCACATTTGATTTTCGATATTTTGACGGACCTCTTTGCGTCCCATATCCAATAAATGCTGATCACGTGAAGATGACGGCGTCCGATTTGGTTCTTGCATTAAGTAATCAGGATGTTCTTCGTAAAGTTTTGAATCGACGGAGATCATTTCCGGCTCAAACCACACGCCGAATTGCAGGCCTTTTTCATGAACGTAATCCGCGATGCCCTTCAACCCGTCTTTTAACTTGCCCTCGTATTCAAACCAATCTCCTAATGAAGAATTATCTGAATCGCGATGACCAAACCAGCCATCATCCAGCACAAACATTTCGATACCTAAATCAGCAGCCTCATCAACGATCTGCTCGATCTTTTTACTGTCAAAGTCGAAATAGGTTGCTTCCCAATTGTTTACTAAAATAGGACGCTCCTTCAGTCGGTGTTCCCCACGAGCTACTCGTTCCCGCAATAAATGGTGAAGGCTGCCACTCATTCCATTCAACCCTTGATCGGAGTATGTCAGAATGACTTCCGGTGTTTGAAATTCTTCATTGGAAGAAAGTTCCCAAGAAAAATTGTAGTCATTGATCCCTGCCAGCACTCGAACTTGATCAATTTGATCTTTTTCCAATTCGAAGGCGTGATTGCCGGAATAGACCAGATGCATTCCGATGGCCGGACCGCTCATTTCATTCGTATCGTGATTGACTAACGCGATAAAACTATTCATATGATGGCTTGAAGCACCGCGCCGACTCTCAAAGCTTTGGATACCGGAATGAATGCTGTCGCGATTGATTTGGCGTTCCCGCAAGTGGGCCCCGGGTAATGAGATGACTTCATCATAGACTCCGCTGTTACTTAGGTCCATTTGCATCGAAGCGATTTTTTCTAAAACGATCTTTTCGCTGGTCTTATTAAGAACTTTTGCTGACCGCGTGATTACTGGCCGTTCATGGTAGATCGTATACGCTAACTCTACGTAGATTTCTTGATCGCGATCTTTCAGAACGATGACTAAGGTTGTCGCTTCCGCCTCATTCAGCACATAAGCTTGCGGCATTCCTTTTAGTTCTGGTTTGCCTGCTTCGATGCGATAATCAAAGTAGCGCAGGTCGTGCAAGTTTGAACCATTTTCCCGCCGAATGATGGATGCTGGTAAACGATAATCCATTGATCCGTGACTGGAATACTCCTGCGGCAATGTATCCTTTGAGTAAGCCCTTTCAGCGTTGCCCGGTACATTTCCCGAAAATCCGCGATCTCTGCGCAGATAGTTTTTATTACCGGTATAGTGTTGGACAGTTTTCCCAAAGTATAGATGATGAAGAACCCCATCCTCTTCTATTTGTGCGATGTAAGAGATTTCATTGTTGTGTAGATGGAAAACCTGTGTTTCTTGATTAAATGTTGCGTAGGTTTGTGACATTTTTTTATTCCTCCTCTTAACTTGTTGTTTACCTTATAATGTTTACTAAACAATTATGTCAAGAGAAATCTGCAAAAAAAAGAGAACTTTTTTTCAAAAGCCCCCTACATCACTATTTGTTTGGAATAAAACTTTCCCGCACGACCAGCTTTGAAGGAAAAGTCATGATGACTGTTTCTTTTCGTTCTTCCTCAATCCGTTCTTTGGCTAAACGTACGGCTGCTTTGGCAATTTCCTGTGCGCTGATATGCACCGTTGTTAAGCTGGGAGTCAAAAGCTCCGCGATTTCGATGTCATCAAAGCTGGCGATCTCAATGTCTTGTCCGACCGTAATCTGAGCAGATTGCAGGGAGCGGTATACACCGACGGATAACGGATCACTGCCGACTAAAAGTGCGGTAGGCAGCTCTTCCTCTGAGTTCAGCCATTCATCCATCAGCCGCTTTCCTTCAAGCGGTTCCCAAAGTCCCAGTTTTGCCTGCTTCTGCAATTCGTTCTTTTCCATAAATTCCTGATAGGCGCGAAAACGTTTCTCGTCTTCGCTGTAAATTTTCTCGCCGGCCTCATTGATGTCAATATTAAACCCGCCAATATAGCCAATGCGCCGATGTCCCTTCTCATAGAAAAGCTGTAGGACACGTTTGGTCATTCGCTCAAAATCGGCGTAGACCATGTCGACCTCTTGATTGATATCCGGATTATCGATCACAACGATGTTCTTATTTTGTTTGCTTAACCGTTGCACAGCCGTCTCTGAGACGGTCCCGACAATAATAATCGCTCCGAGTTTATCGAAGTCCTGCCAGGTTTTTGGATTGTCCTCCAGATTGTAAACGCGGTTCATACCGAGATGCAGCCGCCGTGCTTCTTGCTCCAAACCAATTCTGAGAGCATTAAAATAAGGATCATCCAACTCCTTTTGACGACTGGTCGTGGTGATCACACCAATCGAAGGCAATCGGCGTTTTACGTACTTTCGTTTATCGATATCATAGTTCAAGTCTTTGATTGCTTGATAGATTCGTTCTTTGGTTGATTCTGCGACGGATAATGTCGGATCGCTGTTCAATACTCTTGAAACGGTTCCGGGGCTGACCCCTGCTTTTCTGGCAACGTCTCGAATTCCTACCATCTATGTTCACCTCAATTGTTTACTAAACAATAACTTGGATTTTGCTGTTCGTCAATGATTTTCGGCAATAAATTGCTTGATCGTCTCGGCGACCTTTTCCGCACTGGTTCCGATGGCTGGATGTCCGGGAGTCTCAAATAATTTGAATTGCGCTCGTGGGACCTCCTGAATGATCGCTTGATATTCCTCTTCTAGGTTCGACCGAAGCGCGCCATCATTTTTAGAGCCGGTCAGGAGTAATGGGCAGCATAAAGACTCCAGTGAATCGACAAATAAGGACTTTTCTGAAGTGATTAATCGCAGCATCGAATCGGTATCTTTCTTGACAACGTCGCTCCAATCATCACCGATACACCAATGATAAAATTGCGAAGTTTCGGGATCTGCTGCTACGGCCGATCGTTCAGCTGCTAATTCTTCAGCAAAACCCTCATGCAGAGTGCGGCCGTCAAAACTATCAGCGGTAACTGTCGCAAACAAATCAGGCCTCAGTAAAGTCGCATTGAGCGCGACCCAAGCGCCGCCACTGGTTCCGATTAAGTGAACTTTTCCCAATTGGAGGTGTTCAAGTAAAGCAATCACTTGAAGCACCTCGGCTTTCCAAAGTTCGGTAGGAAATGTATCTAGGCGATCAGACTGGCCATAACCTAAAAAATCGAGCAGAATCACTTGAAAATCCGCATATAACGGCAACATTGGTGTAAATAATTTTGATGACGAGGTATTCCCATGCAAAAAGAAGAGCGGCTCGCCTTCCCCGATGATGTCGTAATAAAGCTGTTTACCTTGATAATTGAAGAAGCTCATCGTCAAATCCTCCTAGTTTATTTTCAGTATAAAACAAAAGCAATCACTCATGTTATGATCCACGTCATAAAGTAGTGATCGCTCTTGTAGTCATTTTCTAAGTGTTCCTCAATTGAATTCGGTAATGAATTGATTGATTGTTTCGGCAACCTCTTCCGCGCTGGTTCCTATTGCGGGATGTCCGGGATTATCAAATATCTTAAATTGACCATTAACGACTTCTCCTGCGATCGCGCGGTATTCTCTTTCGATATTGGGGCGAATGGTTTCATCTTTTTTAGTCGCAGTTAAAAGTAATGGTGCCTGTAAAATTTGCAGTGAGTCGAAAAATAGTTCTCTTCTAGAAATGATCAGCCGCCACATGGAGTCTGTATCCTGTTCAACAACTTCTTCCCAATCGTCACCGATACACCAATGATAATATTGCGAAGTCTCGAAATCGGTTTGGTTTGAACAAGATTTTGCCAATAAGGTTTCATCAAAGCCCTCGTGAAACGTCCGACCGTCAAAACTGTCCGCGGTAACGGTTGCAATCAGATCCGGTCTAAGAAATGCTGCGTTGATCGCGACCCAGGCGCCGCCGCTGGTACCAACTAGGTTTGCTTCTCTGATGTTTAAGTGCTCTAATAGTGCAACTGTTTGACGTGCTTCATCTTTCCATAGTTCTGTAGGGAATTTATCCAAGCGATCAGATTGACCATAGCCTAAAAAATCAATCAAAATCACTTGAAAGTCATTATAAAGGGGTAAAATGGGCATAAACAATTTTGATGACGAGGTATTTCCGTGCAAAAAAACGAGTGGTTTTCCTTCTCCAATTGTTTCGTAAAAGACGTTCTTTCCCTTATAGCTGAAAAAGCTCACTATAATCCCTCCTTAGAACTTAATACATCCATTTTTATTATATCAAGAAAAGTAAGTGGGAATAATTATTTGTCTTAACGATAATTTTACAAAAAATAAAATATTTGGGTTTGACAAAATATTATAAATATGATTTTTAATATTATATTTCGTTTTCGACCCTCATTTGTTTAAATATTTTGATTGAAAAGAATGCGATCAGAACTGTCACAAGTGAAGTTCCGGCAATCAATAGCAACAGCATTGCTTCTGAGGCTACAGCCGCGAAACCGCCGTACATTACTTGTCCTAACGGTACCGCTAAAGTTGTTACGATCATAACCAAAGACATGATCCGGCCAAGCAGTGCTTTGTCTGAAACCAATTGAATGTAGACGATTAGTTGGACTGAAACTACTGTAACAACGCCCATTGCACAAGCAACGATGATTGTCATAATCCAAAAGGCCAAAGCCGCGTTTTGAATCAGACCAAACGGGATCACCAATAAACTAAACAGGATAGCAACCAAGATCAGATTTTTGGTAATACTTGTTTCATTCAAACGATTGGCGATCACACCATACACCACGGTTCCAAACAAGCTGCCGATCGCTAGAATGGTATTCATTAAGCCAAATTGGGCGTCGCTCACCCCTAGTTGAATGCGTGAAACGTAAGGGATGATCACTTGAATGAAGGATGCTAAGAAAAAGTTCAATAAGAACGCCACCATAGCGACTTTGACAATCACCTTTTGCGCCTTCAAATATTGCGTGACTTCTTTCAAATCACCCGCTACGACTTGGAAAAGCGAGCCTTCTGTCACCGCTTGTGATTGCGTCGGAATAGTTAACAGCACTTCACAAAAAATAGCAATTAAGAACAAGACGCCGGTAATCACAAAGATCTGATAAACTGCATCGAAACGATAGATGATGCCTGCAATAATTGGACCTAAAACGGTACCTAATGTTCCAATAGAACTGATGATGCCGTTCGCTCTCGGAATTTCCTCGTCAGTACAAATCACTGGGATTGCTGATTGAACGACTGGCGTTTCAAAGGCTGAGACCATTCCGATGATTATGGTCAGAATTCCGATGGCCGTAACAGGATTCGCTAAACGAGTGACTAAGAAGAGCCCCACTGACAAGATTAGATAAAGGCAATCCATGAACAGCATCAAGTTTCTTTTTGGCAGACGATCGGCCAGCACACCGCAGAACGGCAGACAAATCAAACGTCCCACAACTGATAATGAAGCAATCACACTAAATGTGAAGGCTGATTTGGTGATATCCAAGACATACAAGGAGATCACGAATTGAACGATCGTGGTTCCTAAAACTGAAAATAATTGACTTCCGATTAATAAATTAAAATTTTCATTTTTTCTCATAGTTAAACCCTGCTTTCCTACTCCTTCAGTGACGATCAATAATACTCATTAACATACCTACCGTTGGTATCTATGTGTTTAAAAAAAATAGCTCATTCACTGCTATCTTTTTTAATATACTCAAACATCTTATACGCTTCTGTCATGATCTCCTCATTGAAGATCGGAATTCCCATGCTGTCAAAAATCTTCTTAGTAAAGTCAATCTTGCGTTTTAACTGTTCTTCTGTAAAAACGGTCAGATGCAGTCCAATCCAAGTGTTCAGGTTCATCATCAAGACATCCGCTACCTCTTCCGGATATTCCGTCTCGATCGATCCGTCATTGACGCCCTCTTCCACGATCTTTTTGATCTCAGGAATCACTTCACTAAACATATCAATGAACTGCTCTCCGATAAAACGCGGGCTTCGCAGCGTAACCGCCGCTGAATAGTTCAATCTCATCCGTGAATAGTCGGTAAAAGCATCTAAAATCGCGCTTTGCAGCTTTTCTAGTCCAGTATTCCCCTGGTGCTTGCGCAAACTTTCCTCCGCCGATTCTGCTGGTTCAATAATCGTTTCAAAAATCTCAAATTTCGATTTGAAATGCTGATAGATCGCACCTTTGGTCATTCCATCTAAGCCGTTCACGATATCTTGAATTGAAGTGTTGTCGTAGCCCTTCTCAAGAAATAACTTTTTCGATACAGAGAGGATTTTTTGCCTTGTTTCCTCAGGATTTTTCCCTCTAGCCATAGCGTCAGCTCCTTACATACCACTGGTATCTATTTAGAATATACCCCGCTTTTAGCTAATTGTCAAACGGTTTTTAGGAAAAGATATTTGTAAATATTTTCTTTGCGATATTTTTAGTCCGTAATCTCCCCCTTCATCCTCCCCTTCCCTGTTTCATTAAACCTTTAATAGCGGTATGTAAAAGGTTTTTTACCTGTTTTTTCTCGTAGTTCTGCGCAGATTGTTTTATGCTGTAGGAAAAATATGAATCCACAAGAATCCCCCGTAACACCATTGTTGGATGTTACGGGGGATTCTGAAGTATCGATATTGGAAGTCGCTGTATTAAACTATTTTTCCCACCACTGATTGCGCTTCGACATAACCGACCATGACCTTTACATCTTTATCTTTCAAGTTAGGAAAGACGACCATCGTAATCGTTTCTTTGCCTCTAACTTTCAAATATTCCAAATCGATTTCTACTAATGGCGAGCTAGGTTTTACTGACTGCCCTTCTTTTGCTAAGAGGTTGAAGCCTTCTCCCGCCAAGTCTACCGTGTCAATCCCGATATGGATTAATACCTCTGTACCCTCATTATCCACTAGACCAATTGCGTGTTTTGTAGGGAATATTGAAGTTACTTTCCCTTTAATTGGTGAAAAAACCTTGCCATTAGCCGGTTGGATCGCAAAACCGTCCCCCATCGCCATTGTCGAAAAAACTGGATCATTGACTTGAGTGATATTAATTAGATCCCCGGTGACAGGCGCGTAGATTTCTTTTTCTTTCTTTCCAAAACCAAACATTGATCTTCCCCTCTTCGACTATACTTTATTCACAAATTTGAATGGCGCGACCGGATAACCGACTTCATTAAATAATCCAACGAATGGCGCATTTTCCCACGCATATTGAACCTCTTGACTGTTTTGTATCGTATCGACAATCAGTCTGTTTTCCTTAACGGAGATATTTTTGATACGTGCATCTGTTTTAATGAGCGATTTGTCCGATAAATTTAAAGAAGCCGCCTCATCTACTTCAATCACAACTTTTGTCTCGGTCCAGCTGATAACTTTTGCTACAGGCGCGCTCGGATAATATACATCGTCCAAAATTTCCCCAATTCGCTTCCCTAGAACTGCTTTTTCAGTTGGATGGATGTCCTCAACTTCTCCACAATCAAGACTAGTTACTAAGAAAACGTTTTTGAATTTTTGACTAGCTTGAGTCTGCACCGCTCGAACGCTTGCCCAATCATGCTCGAGCTTGTCCGCGCAAATTGGCAGTTGAACGATATAAAATGGGACTTGCGTCTTCAAATCCATTCTCCACCGATTGATCAGCCGATCCAGTAGGTTTTCATATAGAGGACCGAACATTGTGTCCTCTTCCCCTTGATACCAGATTACCGAGGAAAAAGTGAACGGTGTGATCCGCATAAACATCTTTTGATAAAGTCCGCTTGGACGATTGAACAAATAGGGATTTGCTGGTGGTGGCCAAGGTGAATGACCGATTTGCTCTTTGATCTGACCCATTGTCAACTCAGGATGCTTCTTCACCCAAGCAGCTTTTTTTTCGACATAGTCCTGATAACTCTCAAGATAGTTAGTGAACTCGGTATCGAAAAACGCCTTTTCTTTTCCACTTGTTTTTTTTATAAAGGGCGCCAAAATTACTTCATTCAGCACAGCGTCATTCTCTAAATCTTCTGAACTTATCCAGCACCCGGCACTGGTTCCCCCCTTGCTGCAGACCACGGCTCCAATGATCCGTCCAGGATGTTTTTTTTGATACTCCTTCATGGCATAATAAGCGACGGCGGATAACTTACCTAAATTGTCTGACTTTAACTGCGCCCAATTTGTTTCAGTCACTTCATCAAGCTTTAATTCAAAATCAGGCATTGGAACTACATAGAAGAAAATCGGTTCCTCCTCAGTGATTTGCAAATGCTCCTCGTTAAAATGAGCCTCCTGCGACATCGGGTATTCCATATTGGATTGACCAGCAAAGAGAAAAACATCTCCATATTGAACGATAATCTCTTTTTTTTCTTTTCCTGCTTCAATTCTCATTTTTTCGGTAACACCATAGGATTGCGCAGGGATCGTAAACACAAATTCGCCCTCTGAATTACTCATTTCATTTAGCGTTAATTCCCCCATTGAAAGGAGAACGGGATGATACGGTACTGTCATTCCATTAATCAAATGAACGTGTTCTGCCTGCAAAACCACATTATCTGTTAGCAATGGATTTAGATTTAACATGATTATCAATTCCTTTTTTCATGCTGTGACGACCTTGACTATTTGGTGATAGGAAATAGCCGGCCATCTGCGTTTTAGTAATTAATTACTCTTTAATTATTTGGCAATGTAATATGTTACACAAATGATACCGTTTTCTTGCTATACTGTCAAGTTTTTTTGAAATATATTTCTAATTGATAGATAAAATTGAAATTTATTACTTATTTTGTTAAAATGGAAACAGGAAGCTACAGAAAGGGTGTTAACTTGATGCAAAATATCGAAGAAGCCATCACGATCCATTACACAAAGATGTTTAAAACAGACAAAAAGATTTTTGAACAAATCATGGCTGCTCCAGCAGAATATGTCGGGCTGTCGATTCACGATATGGCGGAACGGTTCGATGTGAGTTCACCGACGATTTTACGAGCGATCAAAAAAATCGGATACAGCGGATATCCAGAGTTTAAGCTGGCATTAGAATCTTTTGTCATTGATAAAAACCAAGAAGAACCCGCTATAAAAAATTCATTGTTCCATGAAGTCATTAATACTTACGAACGCTCTTTCACGAAACTAAGAGAACTAGATTTTGAAAAAGACATCATCGAGATCGTCGAATGGATGCACAATTCACAAGATGTGAAGTGCATTGGTTTTGATAATACGGGGCTCGCCGCGCAACAGCTAGTTTATTCCCTCTATTCTCAGGGAGTTTTCTATGAAGCAATTACAACGGAGACCCAGATGCACTATCTTAGTCAGACCGCAAGAAAAGACTGGGTCTACATCATTTATTCAGTTACTGGTATGTCGATATACAACGAATTGCTCGATGCAGTCACTGAAGCGGGCGCTAAGACTGTGTTGATCACCATGAATAAAGACGCTGAAATCGCAAAAAAGGTATCTAAAACCTTTGTTTTGCCCGCCGCTTCGACCTTTCTTCGTGATGATGGATCTTTAAGACAATTAGATGTCCGATTCGAACTGTTTCTCTTTTCGGAAGTCATCTCCTATTACTTTAATTGGATAGGTGATCAACGGGAACAAAACAGCCATTCGTAATCAGCTAAAGTCGTTAAATCCTGCTATCGGATTTAGCGCTTTTTTTTGCGACAAAAAAGAGGATTGTTGAGCTTTCAACATCCTCTTTTGACTATTTCTTTATTTCTCGGATCCCTTTTCAGCATAGCTCATATCATTGATAGTTTCGACTTTCCATTTGCCAGCTTGATAAGTTGCTTTCGAGATACTCGCATTTTCTAAGCCAGACATCGGAATGTCACCAGATACACTAGAATCCAATTCATTCAGCAGAGTCGCTAAGGTCATGCCATGAGATACCACTAAGATTGAATCGTCGCCATTTTTACTTGCAGCTTTGACGATATCATCCAACGCTTCTTTTGAACGACTTGCTACGGTGTCATAATTTTCCGCCGGCCAATTTTCGTTTTCTTTAACATTTTCTTTGTCAATCTCTGCCAGATCATCTGAAAGCTCTTTGATAAACCCGTTATAGCCACCGCCCTCTTTAGCAGCTTTTTCGGTATATTCGTTGGCGCTTAGGTCTTTTCTTTTAGCAATTGCCTCTACCGATTCCGCTCCTGGTGTAGCCTCAAAGGTCCCAAAATTGAATTCTCGCAGCCGTTTGTCTTTATTGATTTTTACCTTTTGACCTGATTTATCTAAGATAATCTCTGCTGTTTCAATAGCCCGTCCGCTATCACTGCTATAGACTTTATCAAATTTTATGCTGTCACCGATCCCTTCACCAACATCCTCTGCCACTTCAATTCCTGTAGGCGTTAACGGTGCATCGCTCCAGCCTTGTGATTTTCCCGTCGTGTTCAGCATCGTTTTCCCATGTCGAGTAAAATAAACTGTAATGGCTTCCGCTTTTTTATCTGTGGCTGCATCGGTAGAATTAGTTGCAGCGTCTCTCCCTGAGCAACCTGCCAACACCCCAACTGACAATAGCCCGACAGCTATTTTTTTCAAATGATTCATTTGCTTCTCCCTCCATCTTTGATCGTTTTGCAATCCTCACAGCTACTAAATAACTATTAAAAGACCAAGACATTAAACGAGTTTTTTCAAAGTTCTTCTCCATTACTTGCGATTACCTGTTTAAACCAGTTAAAGCTTTTCTTCCTGTAGCGTTTTAAATCCTTAAGATCGGTCTCATTGCGATTCACATAAATAAAACCATAGCGTTTCTTCATCTCTCCCTGCGAGCTTAAAATGTCAATCGGTCCCCATGTAAGAAAGCCCATCAGATCGATACCATCTTCCGTAACAGCCAAGCGCAATTGTTCTACATGATCACGCAAATAGTCGATTCGGTAATCATCCTCTACCGTCAAATCATCGTTCAATGTTTCTTTCACCCCAATACCGCACTCAACGGTAAAAACAGGTAATTTGTAATGGTCAAATAATTCTTTTGCGGCTAAGCGCAGCCCTTTCGGATCAATGATCCAGCCCCATTCGCTCACTGCTAGGAAGTCATTTTTCTGCTGAGTCCCACCCAAGAACGAATCTAAGAACGAATTCACAGTAATATTTGCTCCCGTTTTCGCCATCGCGCTTTGATAGTAACTAAACGGAATGAAGTCGACTATTCCCTCTTTTAGATACTGCTTATCTTCTGCAGTAATCTCCGGCATGATTCCATTCATTTCCCAGTCATGCAGAAAATCCTGAGGGTATTCTCCGTACACAAAAACATCTGTTGTTTGGTATGTCAACCTTCTATTTGCAATTTGAGCACTTAGAATCGCATCTGGATGGCTTGATTCTGGATAAAACGGTGAAAAAGCGACCATTCCGCCAACTTGCGCATGCGGAGCAAAAGCCTTCACCAAATGTTTAACTGATGCAGAGGCTAAGAATGAGTGGTGCTGTGCTTGAGCTTCATATCCCGCCAATTTTTTTCGATCAATATCTTTTGGTAGTAAATCACTAGTCAAAGTGAATGCCACATTTTGTTCATTAATCGGAATATAGTAGTTCACTTTTTTACCGAAATGCTTGATCACGATTGCCGCATATTTCTGATAGGCTTCCAAAACGTTCCTCGATTGCCAGCCGCCGTATTTTTCCGCGAGAGCATCTGGCAGATCAAAATGATAAAGACAGACGATTGGCTCGATCTTCTGTGCAATCAATTCATCAATCACCCGATCGTAAAACGCTAATCCTTCATGGTTCACGTTTCCTTCACCATCCGGTAAGATACGTGCCCAGCTTAATGAAAAACGGTACGTGTTAAAGCCCATTTCAGCGAAAAGCGCGATATCTTCTTTATAATGATGGTAAAAATCGATACCATTCTCCCAATCCGAAGAAGTCTCGGCATAGGTTTTCTTTTTCTTCGTATCGTAGACAGTCAAACCCTTACCTTCTAAATTCCAAGCGCCCTCCGCTTGCATACTTGAGACAGAGCCGCCCCACATAAAATTCTCTTTAAATGAATCCATAATCAATCTCCTCACATCCTAATATCTAACTTTCCTCCAAACAGACTTTATGCCGGTTTCTCTTCATCTTTCCAAAAGAAAGTAACAAGAAGAAATGAAAGGATTAACGTTACAATGATTCCAATAACGAGACCATAAAATCCTTGGTCGATTCCATTTGGTCCGATAACGCTTGGAAGTAAAAAGATCCCTGCAATCAGCGCATAGCCCTTCGTGCCCATCAATCCAACAATCAAACCACCGATAACAGCACTGATACAACCTAAGATAAATGGTTTTCTTCTAGGCAGGTTAATCCCATAGATTGCTGGTTCTGTGACACCAAAGATTCCTGAAATAAATGCAGGATAGGTCAAAGCCTTTAATTTCTTGTCTTTTGTTTTTAGCATTACCGCCAATACAGCGCCGACCTGTCCGAAGATCCCAATCGTAGTGGCCGGGATCGTCATGTCATAGCCTAAGACCGCCAAATTGTTCAACGTGATTGGCACGATGCCCCAGTGAATCCCGAAGATCGTACAAATTTGCATCACGCCAGCTAGAACTGCCGATGTAATAACTGGACTTAAATTATACAACGCTTGTGTACCTGCTCCGAATAATTGCGATGCCCATGTTGCAATAGGACCAATGACGATGAAGGTCAATGGGATCACGACTAATAACGTACCTGCCGGAACAAAGAAAGATTTCACCACATCTGGAACGACCTTCTTCAACTGTGTTTCGACTTTAGATGCAATCCATGTTGCAATGATGATCGGAATTACACTAGAAGCATAACTCATCAAAATGACTGGAATCCCTAAAAATGTCAAATGTACAGGAGACTCGATAATCGTTCCTGTAAATAAGGTGTATAACGGTTTTTCCGCCATAATACCCGCCAGAGTCGGATATACCATCGCTGTTCCAAGTGCCATTCCGATAAAGACATTTCCCTTAAACTTCTGCGCAGCAGTATAGCCTAAGAATACTGGGAAGAAGTAGAAGAAACAGTCGCCGATGATATTTAAAATTTGGTATGTGCCGGAAGTCATATCCAATAAGCCTAAAGCAATAAATACGGTGCTCAACCCTTTAATCATCCCCGTTGCTGCTAAAATCCCAAGCGTCGGTGTGAAAACACCTGATACTAAATCAATGAAACGATCAAAAATTGAAAGTTTTTTCTCTTCGCCCGGTTCTTCCACTATATGCTCACCTTCATTGATTTCATAAATACCGTTGATATCGTTGTATACATCGCCCACTGCATTGCCGATAACAACTTGATATTGGCCGCCGCTCTGAACTACGGAGACAACACCCTCAGTACTCTTAAGGATATCTGTGTTGGCTTTATTCTCATCCTTCAATTTGAAACGTAAACGTGTCATACAATGACCAAGATCATTAATGTTTTCTTTTCCTCCAACATTTTGCACGATCGTGCGTGCTAATTCTTCATATTTCATCCTTCATTTTCCTTTCTTTTTCCACCAAGATAGTAACGAAAAATAAGTGCATGCTGTCTTCAACAATCTTTACTGCGGGGATTTAGATGTACTCCCGATTCCCCTATCACCCAGAGAATCTAAGGTTCTATTTCCAACGCTAAGTAATTTATTACTCATTAATAATAATAAATGAAACATATTACACTTTGAATGATAACGGTTTCTGAAAGGGAAGTCAACAGATTTTTTGAAATACTATTCATAATAATAAATAAAAGTGTAACTTATTACTTAAGTTGAAAATCGATCACTCTCCTCATTAGAAACAAACGAAAGACTTATAAACACAAAATTTACTTTTTATATAAAAAGTGTATTGCTCCACCTGGTAAAAAGTCAGAAGACTCTTTATTAAAAATTGAGCTCTCCTAATTTGCTGAATTAAACCTTTAATAGCGGTATGTAAAAGGTTTTTTACCTGTTTTTTCTCGTAGTTCTGCGCAGATTGTTTTATGCTATAAGAAAGATAAATAAACGAGGGATTAAAAATGGATGTTGGACAACGACTGAAACAACGAAGAAATGAATTGCAGCTGAAGCAAGATTATGTGGCGGAGAAATTGGGTATCACCCGCCAGACGATGTCGAACTGGGAAAATGGCAGAAGCTACCCCGATATCGAACGAATCATTCGCTTATCAGAAATTTACGACTTATCGCTGGATGAGTTGTTGAAAGGAGATCGAGAGATGGTCAAGCATTTGCAGGAAAACACAGTCGTCAATCATTTTTTGAAGATTTTTATTACGATGCTTTTTATCAATGTGTTCTTAATGGTTGTGCTTTTGTTTAATCAAACGATGAGTGAGCCTTTTATCATCATTATCTTCTCCTTGATTGGGGCCAATACTCTCTCGCTTTTTTATCTGATTATTAAAAAAATTTAGGAGCTGATTTTTATGAGTCAAACAATGATAGTGATTCTTTTGATGGTCTTACTGGTACTAGCGGCGGGATGTATGTGGTACTTTATTTACTCTCTTGTTATGATAGACGCCAAAAGTCGTGGAATCAAAAATCCTAAGTTTTGGTCTATTGTATCTTCCGGCGGACAAAACGGCGGCGGCCTGCTCCTCTATCTCTTTACACGGCGAAAGACTGTTAGTCGGATGAACACTGCGGAAACGGCTGAATTTCTTACTCTCAAAAAGAAGATTTATTGCTTATTAGCCGTGATGTTTTTTCTATTCTTGTTGTTTGTGATGGTCATATTTCGTTTCAGCTAAAAAGCGAACCAATGTTACTCGGCTCGCTTTTTAGCTGTTTCTTTTATTTTTCCCGCCTTCTTCTCCAGCTCCAGCAGATACTGCTTTCGTTCCAATCCGCCGGCATAGCCGGTCAAATTCCCATCGCTCCCGATTACTCGATGACATGGTACTACGATCGCTAGTTTGTTTAACCCATTGGCCCGTCCCACCGCGCGAACTTTATTTTTATCCCCTAATTGAAGAGCGACGTCTCGATAACTCAACGTTTCACCACTGGGAATCGTTTCTAGAATTTTCCAGACTTCTTTTTGGAACGGCGAACCGTCATAAAACAACGGCAATGAAAATTCGGTCCGCTCGCCTCTGAAATACTCACTTAGTTGTTCTTCCACCTGCTGATTAATAACCGTTCGTCCATAGATGATGCGGAAGTTATACTTTGACCGTAATTGCTCGACTTCTCGTTCCAAGCCGCGCCGATCTTCAAACTCCAATAAGTACAAGTACTCATCGTCACTCAAACAGAGCATCCGACCGATCGGTGTTGAGATAAATGAGGCATTTAATGTTCGAGCATCCAACTTTTTCGCCGGATTGCCCATGATTTTGGTAAAGGCGTCATTAAATCCGCTGGAGGATTCATAGCCCGTTTCAAGCTGCTGATCAATTACTTTACTGCCGTGACTGATTTCTTTAAAAGCCAACCCCATTCGGCGTGCTCGTGCATACTGAACAAAAGTCATATTGTAGACCTCTTTGAACCTTCTGCGGGCTGTAGCGGAATTCAAACCGATAGCTGAGAAATCTGCTTCTTTCCAACGTTTTTCCGGCTGTTCTTCCACCGCGTTGACTAGTTGCTGCACCTCTTCAGGAATTGCTTGCGGAAAAGACAACGGCTGACAGATCTTGCATGGGCGATATCCCGCCAACAACGCTTCTTCCGCCGTTGAGTAAAATTCACAGTTTTCAAATTTTGGTTTTCTAGCACGGCAAGTCGGATGACAGAAAATTCCTGTCGTCTTGATTCCGGCAAAAAAGAGCCCATCGTAATGACGATCCTTTTCCTTTAAGGCATGATAGTATTCTACTTGTTTTTTCTTTGAAGTAATCATGAGTTACTCCCCCTTTATTACCCCTAGTATATCTTTTTGCGAATCGGCTTTCTTGCGGAAAATGAACAACTATTTTTTATACCGTCGATTATTAAATAACTAAAATATGATAGCAACAATCATTTCAAAGGTTATTATACCTTATAAAATAACTGTCGTTTGACAAGGTTTAGCCTCTGTCATATACTTTTAGTTATAAAGGAGCTGGCCAGAATGAATCAGCAAGAAGCCAATCGGCGAATGGAGGAAGAAATCCAGTTTTTTCCCTGGTTCGTCCAAAATTATTTTCGTAAAAAAAGCGGTGATCAATACTCTTCCATCACCTTATATGAATATGCCAAGGAATATCGGCGCTTTTTGAATTGGTTGATTCAAGAAGGTTTTTCTTCGGCTGACCAATTAGCTGAAATTACTTTGGCTGAATTCGCTGCTTTGTGGCCAGAAGATCTGGAATTTTACAAAGCGCATCTTGTCAAAGCACCGAAAATTTTAAAAGAATCAACCAAAAAACGCCTAGAAGAAAGCGATCAAGCTCTTCCCTTACGGCAAAATGCGACCGTTCAACGCGGTGTCACTGCTTTGCGCTCGCTTTTCAGTTATTTGAGTGAAGCGATCGACCGCAAGACAGGCAAGCCTTATCTTGAACACAATATGATGGGAAAAGTCGCAAATGTCAAGGATAATAAAACGATGGCTGAACGCGGGGCGGCTATTGAGAAGAAATTATTCTTAGACGAGGAAGCCTTGGATTTTCTTGATTTTATTGAGAAGCGCTACATCGATACCTTGGAAACGCGCCAGGCAATTACCGCATTTAAGAACAATCAAGTACGAGATCTCGCGATTATCGGGCTTTTTCTCGGAACGGGAATGCGGCTGTCTGAGCTGGTCAATATGAACGTGCAGGACCTCGACTTGAACACTGGCGAAGCACGGGTATATCGTAAAGGCGGAAAATGGGATATGGTGGTGATTTCTTCGATCGCGATCGAATATCTAAACGTCTATCTGGAACAGCGAAATCAGCTTTACCAGCCAGACGAAAATGAATCGGCCCTCTTCCTCACCCGCTATCGCGGCAAGGCCAAGCGCATCGCCAACGGCGCCGTCGAAGCCATGGTTGGAAAATATTCAGAGGCCTTCAAAATCAAGATCTCGCCGCACAAACTGCGCCACTCAGTCGCGACCCAATTATATAGCAAAACCAATTCACTCGTGCAAGTCGCCGAACAGCTCGGCCAGTCCGGAACCTCAGCAACGACCGTTTATACACATATCGCTGGTAAGAAGAAACGCGATGCGATGAATGATTTGTGGACGTGATAAAAGGAGCCAAGAAATCGCAATGATTTCTTGGCTCCTTTTTAAATTTCCCATTGAAGGGGGCTTCCTAAGTATCGAGAACGAATGACAAAGTGAAAATACAGTCTAACTATTGGGCTTTACTTCACACTCAAAAAGCTTCTGAGGTCTTCTTCTACGTTTTAACTAAATAATCTAAAGCTGTTTCTTGTTACTATTTATTAAGCCCAAATATCTCCAATTGTAAATCCTTCTGTAAATGGATCAGTCGGATCTAAAACCAGATTATTGAAGCCATAGATCCATGAACAGCCAGTGATTGTTGGGACAATTGCTTTATAGTCCCCGAACGTTGTCTCTTCAACTAATTCTCCTTTATAGACAACACCTAAAAGTCCTTGATGTAGGAAAGGTTCATTTAGTTTTAGTTCACCTTTAGCATACATCGCAGCCATACGAGCACAGGTACCTGTTCCACAAGGGCAGCGATCGAGCGCTCCGATCCAGGTAGACGGGTTATCAAAATCGACCTCACCACTGGCTACGGTTACCGCATTTTTGACATCTGCATTTGGATCATCCGTTGGGCCGAACAATTGAGAAATAGTAATCCCTACTCCAGGATAATCTGGATGAACGACAGGTAATTGCTCTTGTGCCGCTTTTAAAATCAATGACGAAATACGTGTGATCTCACGACCTTGATCAGGCTCTAATTCTACCCAAGGGAATTGACGAACATCTGCCATAGCATAGAACATTCCTCCCCAAGCAACATCGACGGTGACCTTTTCAACGCCATGTCCAATGTGAGGCACATCAATGACAGTATCTGTGTAAGCAGCAAAAGCAGGAACATTTTTAAAGGTCACTTCTGTAACTTTGCCATTTTCACATTTTGCCTTGATCCCGATCAAGCCAGCAGGAGCTTCTAAATTAAATTCAGTGTATGGTTCTTGCATCGGGATAATCCCCGTTTCTAATAAAGCAGTAGCCACAGAGATTGTGTTGCCTCCAGACATCATGGGATACTCTACCTGTTCCATGATAATGAAACCAGCTGCCGCATCAGGGTGCTTTGGCGGCACAACAATATTGCAACAAAGAGGCGGATATCCTCGAGGTTCTCTAAGAAGAAATTTGCGTAAGCTATCATCTGTTTTTCTTAGGTTTTCCATCATTTCGTACACACTGTCACCTGGGATATGTCCTACGCCTCCAGTTACAACGCGCATAGGCTCGCCGTCATGTGTCTCTACACAATTGATCATTCGTTTAAATGCCATAATTACTTGCTCCTCTTTAATTGTATTTTTTATTACTAAAATTCGGCTGAAATAAATAGGTTTTCAGGTGCAATTTTGTCTTCAACCCTATCCTTCCAGTCATCTGCTTCAACGTCTTGAATGGAAACGGAAAAATATTTTTTGTCTGCTTGCATTTCTTCAGCAAGAACAGCCTGCATTCTTTTAGCAATTTTATCTTTCGTTTTTTGATCCCGTCCTGGATACATTTGGATCGCAATATGGGGCATCGAGTTTCTCCTCCTTCCGCTTAAATTTATTAGACGTTTCAGGGGCATACAATTGACAAAAGACACCGCCGACTATTAGAACAGCCGCACAAACACCTAGAGCAGTATATGCACTAAAACGATCAACAATCATCGGTAAAAGAAATGTTCCGAGGGCAGCACCAATACGACTTATCGCAATCACGGCACCCACACCTGAAGCTCTCAATCTTGCTGAAAACAATTCAGGCGGATAAGGATTCTCAGCAACAACGGAGGCAGCCATGCCGAGCGCAAAGATAGAAAATAAAACAATCGTAATCACGAGCGGTGCCTTTTGCAAAAGAATCATCCCAATAACCGCAATAGCCGGTACGTAAAAAGTTGTCATTAAAAAGGCTCTCCTTGAGATTCGATCAAAAAGAATAACACCGACGATTGCACCAACTACAACAAAAATATTGTAGATTGTACCAGACGTACCGCTATTTCCCATGTTCATGTTTTTGACTAATATGGGAATAAAGATACTTACACCAAAATAAGGAAATACTTGGCAGCCGTAGAAAATACCGCCAACTAGAGTATTTATTCGATTGTGTTCATTAAACAACTCTGACCAACTAACTTTCTCAGACTCTCCTTGCTCAACTATCGGTAAACTATAGTCCGAACCCAGCTGAGCGTGTACTAAACGTAAAGCCTCATCCTTTTTGCCAACAGTCGTTAACCATTCTGGAGACTCTGGAATATTGAGAACAATTCTAACAATCGCCGCCACGACACTAAGCAGCGCAGACGACATAAAAATCCATTTCCACGCGCCATTCCCTAAATTAACCATGGCGCTTCCAACAAAATAGGATGCAACAAAGCCGATACTCCAGAATATGATCAGATAACTTTGAAATTTATCCGCCCATTTATCTGGCAGCCATTCGGTCAACAAGGCACTACCTACTGTATAATCGATCGCGATCATTAACCCCAAAGCAATTCTTAAAATAAATAAGCTGATTGGACCGACTACGAAAAATTGAGCTAAGGAAATAACTGTAAACAGGATCATGTCTATATTGAAAAGGATTCGTCTACCCATGCGATCGGCTAGATTACCAACCACAATGCTCCCCATTAAACCAATCAATGTCCCGGCACCGATTAATCCCATCCAAAAACTGTTCAGTCCTAACGGTTCGGAAGCTTGTGTTAATGCTGTCCCTGCAATTCCTAATGCATAGGAACAAGCCATTTGTCCTAAAAGCATACAAAGAAATACTTTTTTATGAATCGTCTTTAACGATGAATCCTTATAACTCGTTTTCATTTCCATCATCATTTACCCTTTTCCTCTTTATAAAGACTTTGGTACACATAGATCGACAAACCAATATCCAAAACACCTGAACCCACACTTTCATACAAGGTGATTTCTTGATCGTTGTCTCTGGCAGATACTTTTTCAGTCAATGCGTCACCGAGTTCTCCAGTTACATCCTCTTTAGTAATCTTCCCTTCATTGAAAGGAATCAAAATATCGCCAGCGGCTTCCCACAAACCCTCTACATGCTCAGTTAAAATCTTCGATGCTTTAAGAACGGTGTTTTCATCGATTTCCTGCATGAAAGGAGTAAAAGAACCAATCGCATTTACATGTGTCCCGGGATTAAGCTTCTCACCTGAAAAAACTGGAGATTTTGCTGTCGTACACGTACAAATAATATCTGCTTGTTCTGCACATTCATCCCCTGATGCAGCAGCGACAATCGAATAGTCCTGATTTTTTTCTTTTTCAATCATTGAGATGAATTCATCGATACGTTCGGGCACAACGTCATAAACATAGACTTTTTCTAATTTTCTAACCTCTTGAATAGCAAGTACTTGAGAATATGCCTGCAACCCTGTACCGATGATAGATAAAACAGACGCGTTTTTTCTAGCCATTAAATCTGTCGCAACAGCAGCACTTGCGCCTGTTTTAATCGCCGTTAAATAATTCGCATCGATCAAAGCCTGCAATACTCCTGTTTCTGCTGAGTAGAGGCTAATTTTTGAAATGGTACTTGGAAGTCCAATAGTCACATTTTTGGGAAATACAGAAGAAAATTTTGAACCAAAAAATGGTTGACTAAGTGAATTAGCGACTAACCATTGCCCTACATTTTCTTCACCGCGTATAGGCATATATATTCTATTTCCAGCACGTATTTGGCCTTCTGCACATTCAAAATATAATTTCTTCACAACCTCAATCACATTTCCCATACTTAAAAATGTTTTGACCTGCTTTTCATTGATTGTCTTCACGATATCATCCCTTCAACATTTGAGTTATTTACGAGATTATTGTAACGATGGGCTTGTCGTAAATAAACCAACAAAAAGTGTTGCCCGCTATCAGTTTTCTTAATACCCAGTCAACCTGTGCTTTTGTTCACAATTAGCGATGGCGTTATAAGACCTTTTGTTATCGGGTATTCAGGTTCCTAATACCAGCGCTTGACATTGCATTAGAAAAAGCTGATAATTTCTAGGTTCGCAGTACATATACTCTTAGGAGGTCAGTATGGATAAATACGATGTAATATTAGAGGTTGTAAAAACAAGTAATATTTCTCAGGCCGCAAAGAATTTAAACTATAGCCAATCAGCGATTAGTCAAACCATTAAATCTTTTGAAAATGAGATGGGGTTCCCAATTTTTAAACGAACGAACTCTGGTGTGATGCTTTTACCAAATGCAAGTTCTGTTATAAAATCACTTGAGATTATTCATCAAGAGAACCTGCGATTACAACAGCTATCAGATGCTATGACGCAATCAGAAATTGGGACTGTCCGCATCGGAAGCTTTATTAGCTTTGCAATGACCTACCTGCCCAAAATATTAAAAGAATTTACGACAAAATATCCAAAAATCAAATTTGAGATTTTTACAGGAAATCAACAAGAAATCTATGAAAAATTAAGCCGAAATGAAATTGATGTTGCTTTCACATCGATGTATGGCATGGATGAGTTTTCTTATGAAGTTTTTTTACAAGATGAGTTTGTCGTCGTGTTGCCCTGCGATCATCCATTTGTTACCGAACCTACTGTTTCCATCAATCGGATAGTCGATGAAACATATATCCTATCTGGAGAAAGATTTGATTTTGAAATTGGTAGTTTCATTCATTCCCTTGGTTTAGAACCACAATACACCTTCGAAATTTTCGATGAACTTGTAGCTTTAAAACTTATCGAAGCCGGATTTGGCATCAGTATTTTTTCGAAATTTTTTCTCGATAGCATACCTAACCATGTCAATGTCGCTATTCGGCCAATTAGTGAACACTATTATCGTTCATTAGTCATTGCTAAAAACTCAGATGTCTATTCTTCTGCAGCATCTGATATTTTCAACCGATTTGCCACAACATGGCTCGAGAATATTGGTGAAAAACAGTAGCTTGAACCCTACTTATTGGTTATCCAGAAATATTTTTGCTACTCTTAGTTTAGACATTTTTTTGAGAGTGTTCTGAACGATCTAGAATAATGCACAATATTTTTTACTTTTCATGAGTTTTAGAATAAACCAAAAGCAGCCAAAGATAATTTTATCTTTGGCTGCTTTTGGTTTATCAGCTAGTGACTCTTTTTCTTTAACTTCATTAATCTTGCATTCTCAATTTTACTCCTGTCAGTCAAGAAATGGTCGAACACCATGACAAATAGCCCGCCGAAATAGCGGGCTGAAATATTACTGCAAGATAGCAGCTCAAATAATCGATCTCACTCCTTCCACCTCATACCAACGTCGGATTTCATGATGAGAGGAAAGAGTGAATCAGTTATTCTCGCCTTCGAATGCGATCCAGCAGCCGCTTTCGAAGACGCTTCGGTTTCTCTGGCGGTGATTGAGTGATCTCTGAGGTTTCAAGCGGCACCTGCTCTTGCTCAATCTTCTCTGTGACGATCAATCTTGCCGGAACGGATTGGTCATCGACCACCACATTTATCAGTGAAGTATGCGGCGGCATACATGCTAGGATCAGGCTAAATGCTTGGTTCTCATCCAGCTTCCACGGATTGATCCCTTTCGGCAGTTCGATGGTTTGAATCAGTACATCTGGTTCTGGTCTCTCTTCCAAGATAGTCAAATCTTGCGGAATCCGGATATTCTCAAGGCTCTCCATTGGTTCCACGGGCTCTGTTTGCGGTGGCAGAGCTTCTGTTTTTTTCGGCAACGGTTTTGTCTGAGTCTGGCCCATCGCCGCCTCCATCATTCTAGTCAGCGGGTCTTTTGCTTGTTTCTTTACCTTCTTTCGGTCGTCAAAAATCGGTTCAACGATTTTCTCCCGCACAGTTGCATGCAGCACCTCTTTAAATAAGCCGACACCATCCTTTTCAAACAGATCGAGCTTGGTTAATTTTGTCAAAGATGCTTTGATTTCTTCCGCCGTTTTCGTCGGATCGAAGTTTTTTAGTTGAAGATGCTGGGATTTGCCATTACTGTTCGCAAATTCCGCATCTAGCGTAATTGTTTTTATCATTTCATTCATTTCTTTTCTTTTTTTGTTTTTAACCTCCTTTCTCGCTACGTGGTCATGATTCAGCTAATCCTGCCAAGGGTCTTTTAATTACTTGTGTATATAATTGCTCAAGCTTTTCAGCGATAAATGTTTGTGTTGGAAATAATTTGATTGATAATAATTGCCAGTCCTTTTTCCCAAAGTATTCGCCAAAATAAAGATAATAACGGCGCATCGCAGCTGTCGAGCGCGTTTTTAGAAAAATATGCTGAACCAAGGCCCGCAGGACATTTGAAAAATCCGCATCACACAATTCTTCTCTTACTTGAAGTGCGATCAACATTTCGATGGTGGCCTTTCCATCTGTTGTCTCATAGTAAAATGTACGGATACGTTTCTCCAATGTTCGACGGGATAATTTGAATAATTGCTGTCTGCTTAGTCCATGTTCCTTCAAAAGACTTCCTCCTTTCGGGCTAATTTTTAATCATTATTATCTAAGATATCTACACCAACAAAATACCCCTTTTGTCACGGCTTTTACACACCATTTAATTAATAATAAATTAATCATAATGATTTTCAGAGGCTGATTGTGATGCTATCAGGCTTTAATCCATCATAAAATAATGAAAACCTTTTCAAAAAATGTTGATTCTGTAGTTCAAAAAAAGCCCTTTAAGTTAGAATCAACTTAAAGAGCGCACTTCATAAGTGTTTTTATATCGGTGATTATTCCGATGCTGTGTCCGACTGACCATCGTCTAGAACAAATTGAAAGGTCCCTTCATGGGTAAATGGTCTGCGTCCACCACGATAATTGTCATCTGTGAAGGTCATGAAGCTCTTTACAAACTCATTCTTAGTATCAATGGTATAAGAGACACAAAGTCCGGATTCCTCGACCCAATCAACGGAATAAATCCCGCCAGGATACTCCTCAATATGGATCTTTTCGACATCAGTCGCCCCTTCGTCTTCTTTGCGAATCGAGGTCCAACGCAACTGTTTTTCCTCTAAAAAATCAATGCGAAATTGCAGCCCTGAATCGAATTTAATGATCGCTGTTTTACCTTCTAATGGATGTTGTTTCATACATGCACCTGCCTAAAATCAATTATTTGAGTACACCACTCCTAGTCAGCATACAGGGTTTAGCAGCGGATATCAATCGAAAAAAGTAAACGCATACAGGAATTTACTTTCCCGATTTTTATTCTGCTTGATTTCCGGCCGCGATGGTTTGAAAACCAGAATTTAAGGCCTCATTTTCTGTTAGATTAAAATGCAAAGCCTTATCAGGCATTCCTTGATTCTGCATTGAAACTAACACTACTGGCTGATTGCCTCTGAATCCAAAGAAATAGATATGTCTGCCAGCCGATGGGTTCTGAGCCGTTTGCGCATCGGAATAAACCGAGACGATACTATATTCTGATGCCGACTCCCCCGAATCAGACCATTCAGCAGATACAATAGTGTCATTAACTGCGATTGGATTCCGTTTAGAAGCACCTAGCACATCATCAGGCAGTTGCATGCCATAATAATTAACATTATTACTAGGACGATACTCGTTATAGCTTTGCCCCATGACACTTTCCCAATTCTTCATAAATGCTTGCAGCTCACCTGTTTTACGGGCATCCCAAATTGTGTTTGATACACTTACCGGATTCTCCGAACTTTCGTTTATCTCCTCTGATGCCGATGAAACGATTGTTTCGGAACCGCTTGAATCATTGCTTGAACTAATTGTTTCCTCCGTACTTGAAGTATCACTAACGGATTGTTTTTCTGTGGAATACGTTTCAGAAACTTTAATCTTTTCATTACTGCTCTTCTCAGTCGTCTTTGTTTCGTTTTTGCTGCATCCTGCTAAACTTAATAAGCCAATACAGACACTTAAACTGATAAATATTTTTTTCATTTGATCACTCCAAATTCGTTTCTTTATTATTGTTATAATAACTAAAAAACGAAGTAATAAGGAGCCTTTTTTTGTCTGATTAGAAAAGTTTATTGCGCACCTGTTCCAACCTTCATATCAATTTCATCAAGTTATAACTCCAATATATTGGGGTTAACCTCAATATATCGTGCAAAGTATAGTCACTCTTAAAAGAACAGTTATTTCATCTTGCGAAAACTTATTTAATAATGATTTTTTTAAAGTAATAAAACATAAAACCAGCTCAGATACTCATCACGGGTTTCTGAGCTGGTTCATTTTTTATTCGACGTTCTCTTTCAACCAAGCAATCAACCGCTGCGCTACTTGTTGATTTTGATTCTTGATGGTGGCTTTTCCATCACCTTTTTGCGCACCATACGAACCAAAGCCGGCATGATTTCCTCCAGCGATTTCCTGATAATCCGTATTCTTGGGCAAGTCTTGTTTGGCCTTTCTATATGCCTCTTGATTTAGTACCCGATCATTTTCCGCAGTCAGTGATAAGACTGGAATATTTTTATCAGCTAGGCTGCCCTTTTCATCTGGATAGCTGGCCAAGAAAAATTGCCCCGCCAGCTTATCAGAATGTTCCTTTGAGAATCGGCTAGCCATCACCCCGCCCAACGAATGGCCCCCAACAACATAAGTCCGATTTGGGTGTTCAGAAAGTACCTTCTCTCCTCGATTTGGCGCCAAAACAGCCAAATCTAAAGGCATTTTCAGTATATAGACAGGATAACCTGCTTCTGCCACCGTTTCAGCCCACGGACTATAACTGCCGGGATCAACCAACGCACCAGGATAAAAAATAATCATCGGTTTCGTTTTATCTTTGGCGGGAAAATACAGCCAATCGCTCGTATCCTTCACCTGCTCCGTTATCTGTTGAGCATTGTTCGTGGGCGAGTAAGTTTGTGTATGTAGATAGGCAACCCCACCAACCAGTACAACAACCAATCCGATAAAAATCGTCAGAAGAACTTTTTTCCATTTTTTCACGACAATCGTTCCTTTCTTTCGTTGTCATGATACCATTATCGCAGGAGCCGCAGCAATTATTGTGACCACCTGTTTGGAAGATAATCCTTCAACTAGTTAAGCAAAAAAAGACCAATCATTTTGGCTAATAATTGATCTTTTTTCAACTTATTTTTGTTGGAAATTCAGCGCCGCTCCAATAAGATTCGCGTCATTTTGAAATTTGCAGCATTTGATTGCGGGCATTATTGCTTCTACGCCTTCCTTTTTAAGAGAATCAAACAGTCGTGTGGAAAGCTCCGCCGCTAAATCGGGACGCCTAGAGATTCCGCCACCCAAGACGATCAATTCTGGATCAAACATCACTTGGATATTATAGAGATTATTGGCCATGATTTGATACATTTCGTCCAGCAATTTTGCAGCGATCGGATCACCATTTTCTTTTAAAGCGAACAGTTCTTTTCCTTCAACCTGCGTTCCGGTTTGCTCCGAATAGAAGTTCGCGGCTTTGACTAAGGTGCCGTTCAAGCTAAATGTTTCGGTGTTCTGACTCTTCAGCAGACCAACTTCACCGCCGAAAAGATGGCTTCCTTTATACAATTCTCGCTGAACAAAAAGGGCTCCGCCTACCCCTGTACCTAAGACAACAAAAGCGATGTTTTGCGCATCTTTTCCAACACCCAGGCCTACTTCCGCGATGCCTGCACAATTGGCATCATTCTCAATCGTTACTGGCAGACCGAAGTAGTGTTCAAGCTCATCGAAAATCGGGCGTTGATGAATGTACTCGACCGCGCTGATACCCAAAATTTGTCTTTTAACTTGGTCTACCGCACCCGGTGAGCTGATTGCGATACCTTCGATAGACCGATCGTAGGCATCGATCACCTGCTTAAACTTTTCGAGTAATTTCTCAAATGTATCAGGCGTTGGAAAAGCGGAAACCTCACTCAGTGCTTGCTTTTCCCAAATGCCATGTTTTACTGAAGTTCCTCCAATATCAAATACCGCTAAACTCATCTATCATCACCTAAAATCCATTATTTTGACTGACTGTTTTAAACCATTTGCCGCTCTTTTTCACTGATCGCACCATTGTTTCTAGGTCCAATCTGTAGAAGCCATAGCGATTGCGGTAGCCGTTCAGCCAAGACCAGCAATCGATAAATGTCCAGGCATGATAGCCAAAGCAATTGCTTCCTTCAAGAATTCCTTGATGCAAATAGCTTAAATGTTCTTCCATAAAAGCAATTCGATAATCGTCTTCTATTTCTCCTGAAGCATTCATAAAGCGCTCCTCATCAGCAACGCCCATGCCGTTTTCACTCACAAACCAAGGAATATTGTGATAGTCGTCCTTCATCATGAGCGCGACATCGTAAAGTGCTTCGGGATAGATTTCCCATCCACGGTAAGGATTGATTTTCTTGTCCGGCCAATCATAGGGCGCATAAAAATCAGCAGGCATTTGTGCTGGGTGATTCGCTGCTTGCGGCGCCTGAACCCGTCTAGGCTGATAGTAATTCAGTCCAATAAAATCCACTAAATTTTCTGCGATCAGCTCTTTGTCGCCAGCGTTTACTTCTGGCAGCAAATTATTTTCCGCTAAAAGTGTTTTCAGGTCTTCGGGAATCGAACCTAAAACCGCCGGGTCTAAAAAGCTTCGAGTATTCAATAAATCTGACCGATACGCAGCCAACAAATCAGCTTTGGCCTCACTTTTAGGATACGTAGGCGAAATATTTAAGATAATTCCGATTTCTCCTGTTTCCGATACTGCTCTAAAGGCTTTTACCGCCGCTTTATGAGCAAGCAAGGTATGATAACCCACCTGAACCGCGCGTTGAAAATCAATGACCGCGGGATAATGATACTGATAGAGATAACCGCATTCGACATGCACCATCGGCTCGTTGAAGGTCGTCCATTTTTTGACTAAATCGCCAAATAATTCAAAACACGTTTTAGCGTAGAAGGCAAACGCCTCGATAGAGTGCCGGCTTTCCCAGCCACCCTGATCCATCAGCCACATGGGCATATCAAAATGAAAAAGATTAATGATCGGCTCCACTCCATGGGCACTCATAGCAGAGAAATAATCGAGATAAAACTCAACCGCTGCTGGATTGATCGTCTTTCCATCCGGCAGCAAGCGCGCCCAAGAAATAGAGGTTCTAAGTGAATTCAAGCCAATCTCTTTCATCCGTTGACAATCAGCTAAATAGTGATCGTACACGCCAGACGTGATCGCGGGTCCTTGGTTTTGATTGAACTTCTCGGGGGCTTCATGGAACCACTGATCCCATGTTGTTGCTGACTTTCCAAAAGCTAAACTTTGGCCTTCCGTTTGAGGTGCAGACATTGCCGCTCCCCATAGAAAATTTTTAGGGAAATCCTTCATAGTGACTCCTTTTTATTTGTGCAATATTTGTTCAGATTCCAACCACTGGGACAAGGCATCCGAATATAGATGAATATACCGCTCATACACCATATCCAACTGGATCAGGATTGGAATTTGCGGAGAAATATTTCCCAGCGCTTCTTCTCTGGTAAAGCTCGCGGCAATCAAGACCACATCCGCATGAGGGATCAGCTGTGAGTAACGATTCGACGTAATCAACAAAACTGAAACGTTTCGTTCCTTTGCGGTTTTCATCGCCGCCAGCAATTCTTCATCATCTCCGCGTAAACTAGAAACAACGATCAACTCGTCTTCATTGGCAAAATGGGCCGACATGAGAATAGAGTTTTCATCTGTAATCACGCGAACATATTTGCCGACTCGCGAAAACTTGAACTGGAAATCCGCGCCGGCATAGGAATTGAAGCCTTTTCCTAAAAAATGAATGATTTTATGCTGGTGCAGCAGCTCGCAAAAGGCATCCACAACCTCTTGCGAATAGTTGCTGTCGCTTCTTGTCGCCAGCGAATGGTACGCCGCGGTTATTTTTGATGACACGGATAAGGTTGATTCCTCGTTATCTAAAGAAAGCTTATAGAGAAAAATCAATTCTTTGTAATTATTCAACCCAATCTTTTTACAAAATCTGGTAATCGATGATTTCGAAACAGCTAAATGTTCGGATAATTTATCGATCGTCATCGGCGCTTGCTTACTCAATAAGTAATCTGCTATCACCTGCTCAACAGATGTAAAGTTCAAACGACAGGACTCAATTAGAATAAAAAGGTCTTCTTGCATATGATTTCTCCTCAATCGACGATCTGAATCGTCTTTATTTCTCCCGGTTTAAAGGTTCCTAGAGGAATAATAGCATTTTTTTCCATTGAAGAAATAGCGTTTCCTTTCAGATCGACAAACGTATAGTTCATTTCGTGTGACTCTTGCAGTGTTCCGCCTTCAACTTCTCGGCTGAAATCAGGATTGTAGACACGAACGTCAAAGCCAGGCCCATTCGCCGTTTTTACTAAGGAACTAAAAACAAGGGTACTGCTGTCAAATTCGATTCCTGTTAGTGCGGTCACTTTAGTTTTCAGCGGATTCGAGACAAAATATTTAAGCGTCGTCGTAAAACGATTCAGCTCCTGAATCTGATAAAACGGACTGCTGATTGCATAGTCCAAGTAATCCTTCGCAAGCTGTGCTGGTTGATAAGCGTTGTCTAACTGAAGCGCAAATTTAAAGGTCATTTTTTTATGCAATTGACTATCTGGTGTCGGAATATATTTGAACTCATTTCCTGAAGCTACACCCGGACGTCTAATCAGATCGGGCCGACCTAGATAGCCCACGGAACGGAACAATGTCAACGCCATCGTCTGAAAATTATCTCCAACAAATTGATATTCCTTCATTCCTTTACTGAAAACAGTCCAGCTAGAGTTCTCAGCATGACTATTCACATATGTCAGCATAGGGAAAATCGCCGTGGGTTCTTCCCGCCAGCCTAATTCTTTCCAGTCATTGATATGGCGATCCTCCACGGCTCGCTTGATCGTGCCAAAAGGCGTATCGGTATAGGAAAAATTATTCGTATGCGGCGTATTGATCAACACTCTCATTCGGTGGTCGTCTGCCTGATTTTCAAGTACCAAATGGCATTGAAGCTGTCGGCTATCCTTCATTAACTCAATCGTCAACTGGTAAGGAATTGTCTGCGTTCTTTTTTGTTCTTCCCGTTCCTGTAAATCTTTAGCGACCTGCCATTCACCGACAAAAGTTAATTTCGACAGTAATGGGCTTTGACTCGCTTCACAGCTGGCTTCTTTTAAATCCAAACGATAAAGCTGATCCGCGTAAGGAGGCGAATAGTCATAGGTATCGCCTTCATCGCCGCTATCTTCGAAGGCTAAAAAGTTCTTAAAGGTTTTTCCGGCTTTTTGGTCCACTAAGGACAACTCGCCCGCCTCAAAAATCAGCCGATAATAGTCGTTTTCGATTGAATCAATTGCTGCTTTTGGTGCGGCTTCTTTCATTCCGGCAAGATATTCCACTACTTGATAAGTGCGAAAGCTCAAGGCAGGAATCTCTGCTTCCAGCAGCAATTCGTGCACGTAATAAAAGCTCGCAGGATCTTCATCCTGTTTCTCACGCCGAATCGAGCCGCAGAACTCTTTTCTCGTCTTCACCAATTCAAAAGGAACCGCGCGTCCATCCATCTCAAGCGATATGCCCGCAAACGGAGTAGACACTTCACACTTCATTACTTTTTTGTTTTTCCATGGCAAGGTATTGAAAACAACCAGTTCACCTTCTGTCAGATCCATTCGCGACTCGGCGATTTTTCTCGTCAGATAATCCACCAACGAGTAGGAAAGCTGATCCGCCTCAACAAAACGCTCCATAATAATCTGATTGGTTTTATCACTATTGCAGCCGCCAGCGGAATCATGCGCCTGATTTTTATTCAACAGCTTCCAAATGCGATCAAGCAGCCCTTTTTTATAAGGAATCCCGCATTTTTCTGCCATCACCATCAAAGGCTCCGCTTGATAGATCATTCTCCGTTCGACTTTATCGTTCAAATACTTATGATCGTAGCGGGAAGAGTAAATCGACCGATGAATTTTTGACACCGAGCTGGAAATAAACTCGCCGTCCACCGTTGGAAGCTCCTGCTCCTTGATTGCTTCAAAAAACATCTCATAATTGCTTTCAACGAGTTCGACATCTTTTAATTCTTGATTGTATTGTTCCATCCGTTCACGTAAATTAAAATCAATATATCGCTGATCACCGCCCACGGGTAAAACTAACTCGGTGCCAGTCGCTCCTTCGGAAATCGTATCGATCAAGGATTCTGCGTCATCCGAGTAAATTAGGCCGACTCCTACAAAGTAGCCATTTTTTATATTCGACGTTAACACACTGGAACCATCCTCTGCTCCCCAATGAAATTCACGCTTGGTCGTAACCTCATTCGGAACGCCGCGCCAGAAAACAGCTTGCTGAATACCGAATTCGTTATAGATTTTTGGCATGTCCTTGCTTTGACCAAAGGAATCAGGCAAATAACCGATGTTCATATAGCCGCCCAATGACTCCGCCAGCTTCATTCCCAGATTCAAGTTTCGAACGATCGACTCGCCTCGCACGATCAGCTCGTCGGTTTGTGTATACCACGGACCAATGGCCAGCTTTCCGCTTTTTACTAGCTGCGACAAGCGCCCTTTTTGCTCTGGAAAACTCGTTAAATAATCATCCAAAATACTCATCTGTCCGTCTAACAAATAATAGTCGATCTGCTCTTCTTCTAATGCCTGCATCACCTCATCTAAATGATAAGCCAGCTGAACAAAGGATTCATTGGTGGTGAAATACCATTCAAAATCCCAATGCGTGTGATGTATTACATGAACTTTTTTTTGCATAAGTGCCATCCTACTCGTAAATTATTGTTTCCTATTTATTTAAAATCGATTTGATCAATGATCTCAGCCAACGCATCCGGATCGTCCTGTTGCAAGACACCGTCCCTAAAGTCCTTGTCGATCAGCTTTCTTGCGATCAGGCTTAATAGTTTTAGGTGTTCGGTGGCGCCCTCTTCCGGAATCGTCAAACCGAAGGCAACCTTTACCGGCTGGTTATCAAGCGCGTTCCAAGGAATCGCATGTGCAAATTTGACTAGAAATAACCCCGGCTTCTTATTGGCACTGCTTTTGCAATGAGGAATCGCGATATGATCCTTAAAGCCTGTCGTTGCTTCCTGTTCTCGGGCTTTTAAGCCTTCAAAATAAGTTTGTTCATCCGTTACGAAGCCTGATTCATAGGCAAATTTTGCGATACTTTTAAAGGCTTCCTCCTGTGTGGTTGCTGTTTCATCAAATAAAATATGTTCCCGATTAAATACTTCTCTATTCATTTTCACTCTACCTGCCTATTCGTTTACTGTTTGCATCATTTGATCTTGTTCTTCTTGCTCAATAGCGATATCCTCGACAACTTGTTTCCGTGTAAATCCAATCAGCAGAGCCGTTGTCAATATGCCCGCACTTACACACAATATCCATGTGACAAAAGGAATCGGTTGTTCAATATAGCCAATAAAGGTTCCTAACGGAGATCCGATTCCGCCGTAAAACTTGCAGCCCGTTGCAGCCGCTAGACCGCCGGCAACTGCCGAACCTGCCACGTTAGAAAAAATCATTCTGATTGGATCGGCCGCTACGAAAGGAATTGCTCCTTCTGTGACACCTACGATCCCCATTCCAAAAGCAGCGCTGGCCGCGATCTTCTCATTTTTAGAAAATTTCTTTTTAAACAGGATCGTTGCTAACCAAACGCCCAGTGGTGCAACAGAAATTGCTGCTTGTGTAGCTGTTCCTGGAACGAAATTCGCACCGTCGATCCCATATTTCGTTAAAGTATCTGTAAAGATCGCGGTTCCAAAAACTAGCGCTGTTTTATTGATCGGTCCGCCCAAATCAAAGCCAATCATCGCACCGCAGATCGCTCCAATTAAAATCGGCGCTCCGGCATAGTTATTGTTTAAGTTCGTTAGTCCTTGATACATCGCATCCATTCCGATTGCGATGGGATTTCCAATAATATAAAGAACGATCAATGTAATGATTGCTGTTGCGATGAATGGAATGATCATGATCGGTACGATCGGAACTAATAATCTAGGCCATTTGATTTTCTTCAGACCCTTAACTAGATAACCAACAATAAATGCCACGATGATCGCGCCGATAAAACCGCCGCCAGCTTCTGTGTTTAAAAACTCGGGATCATTTACAAGGTAAGCCCCAATCATTGCTGGTGCAATGGCTGGTTTGTCAGCAATCGAATTCGCTACAAAACCGGCGAATAACGGAATCATCAGTTTGAAACCGATTTGCCCCACATAGAACAGCTTAGACATCAAGAAACCCATTTGTGTTTTGTTATCAAAGCCCCAGTTAACGATTCGGCCCAAATCATCTTTTTGGAAAGCGTATAAATTGGCGATCGTTAAAATCAAACCCGCGGCAATAACCATAGGAACCATATAAGAGATCCCGCTCATAATGTGCGTGAAGAAGTTTATCTTCTCTTTATCGTTCCCGATTTGAATCTTTCCGACCTTTGAGCCCTTTTTCCCAAAAACCTGCGCTTCTGCAAAAGCCTGATTGATCAAGGCTTCTGAATCTTCAATCGCCGGAATTGATTTTGTGACAAAAAGCGGCTTGCCAGTAAAACGCATCGGATCGATTTTGATATCAGACGCAACAATCACTAAATCAGCCTGTTCAATATCTTCCGCTGTCAGGACGTTTTCCGCTCCAATCGCGCCATTCGTTTCGACCTTGATTCCATAGCCCATTCTTTTAGCAGCCTGCTCAAGTGATTCCGCCGCCATGTACGTATGCGCGATGCCCGCCGCACATGCTGTGACAGCAACAATGTTTCTCTCCATTTTCTTGTACCCCCAGTTATTTATTTTCCATTATGAAGATTAACTTAATAACATCTATAAATAAAGCGTTTTCGGATTTTTGGGTACTAGTACCAGCTTTTAATGTAATCTTGGGATTTATTTCAGGTTCATCTTTACTCACATTTAAATGATTATCACACGAAAAACGCAGCGCTCCACCTTGTAAGCCACAGTAAATAAGCTAAGAAAAAGTAACTTTTTCTTAGCTTGCAGCTGGTCACAATTCAATTTGTCTTACACCAAATATTCACTTTTAAAAGCTATTAATTGTTTCAGGTAAAATTCTTTTTAAAAATTTTCGTGTCCGCTCTTCTTTTGGTTGGGTAAAAAAAGTGTTAGGCGTTCCTTGCTCTACAATTTGACCCTGATCCATAAAAATTACATGATTGGCGACATCTCGAGCAAAGCTCATTTCATGGGTCACTACTACCATGGTTACCCCTTCTTTTGCTAATTGCCGCATCACCTCCAGCACCTCTCCTATTAGTTCTGGATCTAACGCCGAAGTGGGTTCATCAATCAAAAGAACTTCCGGTTTGAGTGCGATCGCCCGCGCAATCCCTATACGCTGCTGCTGTCCGCCAGAAAGTTCATGTGGATAGTACTTTTCAAAAGCACTTAGCCCAACTTTTTCAATGGCGGCCTGAGCGATTCGCAACGCTTCCTGTTTAGGAATTTTGCGGGCGATGATCAATCCCTCCAAGACATTTTCCAAAGCGGTCTTATTCGCAAATAGATTGTAGTGTTGAAAAACAAATGCGGTTTTTTTGCGTATTTGCGTTATTTCTTTTTTCTTGATTTCGGCAAGATCATACTTCTGCTGGTTTATTTCCAGCGTGCCGGAGTCCGCTTTCTCAAGACCGTTCAAGCAGCGCAAGAAGGTTGTTTTTCCTGAACCGCTGGGACCTAAAATAACTACCACATCGCCTTGATTAACCGCCAAGCTAACGTTGTTGAGAATCTCCTGCTGATAAAATTGTTTGCAAATATTTTGGACTTTTAGCATGCTGTTGCTCCTTTCTAGCCGACTGATAATTTAACCGCTTGCTCAACAGATAAAATAGGCCTTGCAACCCGCCGCAAAGTAGCAAATAGACGACGAATATCACTAAGTAGGATTCAAAATACTGATAACCATGGGCGGCTTGCACTTTGGCGATGGCCGTAATATCTTTGATCGTCATGACGAAAACCAACGATGTTCCCTTTACTAAATTTATCGTTAGATTGGATAAATTCGGCAACGCCGCGACCAAAGCTTGCGGAAATATAATTCGCCGATATGTTTGATAGGTGGTCAACCCAACCGACTGCCCCGCCTCTAACTGCTGCTGGCTTACGGTCGAAAGTGCGGAACGAAACACCTCCGATAGACTGCCCGTTGTCAACAAGCCAAAAATGATGAAGGCATAGTACAAAGGAGACAAGTTGAAGATATTGATTGAACTATTTACGGCGGTTAGTAGTCGATTTAATAAACTGGGTAAGAGACTATAAAAAAACAAGATCAGCAGAATCGGCGGTGTCGCTCGAATAAAAGCCAGATAAATAACCGAAAAAGTCGTTACGCCTTTTACTTTGTGAATCCGGCCAAGTGCCAATAAAATTGCTGGGCCGATACTGAGCGCAATGGAGACGACAGCGATCAATAGTGTCACTGGAACTCCGCGTAGTGTTAAAAGGAACGTTTCAATAATATAAGTCCAATTCATTTAAGCCGTCTCCTTTCGTTGCGGAACTAAAATCAATTCCAGTCCCTGTGTCGTGATAGCTAATAACAATGCCATTCCCCAATAGATAAATGCAGCGGCGGAATAGACTTCCAATGAATGATTGCCAAAATTTTGACTGATCAATAAATTTGCTCCCCCAAGAATATCCACCAAGCCGATCGTATAAGCTAACGCAGCATCCTTCATCAAATTTAATAATGCGGTAGAGAAATTAGGTAAAGCGATTCGAAAAGCTTGAGGAAGAATAATCCTTCTAAATGTTTGATTTTGACTCAATCCAACACTTAAGCTTGCCTCCGTCTGCCCTTTTGGGACTGCCAAATAGGCTGAGATAAAAACTTTCGAGATCATAGCCGCAAACAACAGTGTCATCGCGATCACAGTGAATGTTGTCCGCGACCACTCCTCACTTCGGATACCCAACCACCAAAATAAAAATTTGGGCAATCCATAAAAAACAAGAAACAATAAAACGATTGGAGGTGTGCAGCGCAGAATAAAAATATATCCCTCAGCCCAACGGCGAATCATTCGTTGAGGCGCAAATGTTCCCCAAGAAACAAGAAATCCCAACAGTGTTCCAAAAAGAACCGTCAACCCCATGACTAGTAAAGTTTTGGGAATGTAGCCAGTTAATTGAGGGATCGTTTGCCAAACTTTTGACCAATCATAACGAACCATTTAGCTTCCTCCTATTCCTGAATAAACTTGAAAACATCCTCACCAAAGTATTTTTTGGACAGCTCGATCAAGGTTCCATCACTCTCTAATTCCTTAACAGCCTTGTCATAAGCAACAGAGAATTTTTCATTCTTATCATTGCGGTGCAATAGCGGGAAGGTTGGAATGCCCTTATAAGGAACGTAACTTAACTGATCTGCATATTGATGATAAGAGCCTTTCTCGTTTCTAACCGCCTCCTCAAAAGATAACTTAATGTCAAAATAGGCATCATAGCGTTTTTCTAAGACCCAAGCATACGCATCAGAGACATTGAAAGCCTCAGCTGCCTTTAACTGGATCGGGTGTTCGGTGTGTTCCTTGTTGTATTCTTCGATCACATTCCATTGTGCATTTTGCGGTGAAATAGGTACTAATTTCCCTCCAAACTTTGCGATATCATCAATGCTTTGATATTTTTGTTCGTCCGTCTTACGAACAGTAAACCCAATGATACTAGCTCCGATCTTTTCTTTAGGAATAATGAATTTTTCAGCACGCTCTTTTGTGTACCAGGCACCCTTGACGCCAAGATCGTATTTTCCTGATTCTAATCCAATCAACAGATCATCATCGCTGGTTCCGGTAAACTTCAGCTTATATTGGGGCAGCTTTTTATCGATCGCTTTAAGAACCTGTACCTCAAAACCGTCGGATTCACCCTTATCATTGATATAATCATATGGCACATAATTCTGAGTGTGGGCAACATTGATTGTTGTAATCTTTTCTTCCGCAATCGCCTTTTTATTACTGCTTCGAATTCCCAATGTCAACGCAATAATCGCAATTGCTGCAATACCTACTACCAATCCTTTTTTCATTATTCATCCTCCATTCTGCTATACAAAGTGCTTCGCTGCTTGTCGAACTAACTCAAGATTTCTTAATGGAATATCATTGGGAACTGTGCAATCTGCTCCAAGAATAATGCCGGTAGTTCCAGCTTCTTCTAATAACGCGTTAACAGCAGCTTGAATTTCCGTCGGTTTACCGCGATATAAGAGTCCCTGACTCGAATTTTCAAATCCGCCGATCACTGTTTTATTGAAAAACTTTTGTCCTTCAGCAAGTGAGACACCTTCTGGTCCAACCGCCCAATTCACTGCGGCGGCCGGATAATCTTGATACAAATGCAAATCATTTTTTGCTCCTTCATATCCGCAGATATGCAAGATATTTTGACCACTGGCCGCATTTGCGGCTTCTAAAACTTTTCGTTCACTCGGTTGAATAAAATCTTGATAAAGCTCTCTGCTTACCCGTTCATCCTGAACATTCTGCACACTCAAGTAGATACCGTCGATTGCCGTTTCTGTCAAAATCCTCGTTACTAAATTCACTAAATCATCCGCAATGATACCAAGAGCTTTTGCCACCAAGTCGGGGGCCTCAGCCAACAAATCAATAAATTGCTTTTCGCCTCCCGGAAGCTGCCATTTAAGATAAGTAGCTGGCGCAAAAATATTATAGAAAGCCGCAATCTCTTCAACAAATTGATTGGTCTGCTGATTTATTAAATCAACCTGTCCTTGATTCCATGAATGTTCTTTCCCAATTGATTGAAATTCCTTAAGGTCTGATACCTCTTCAACCTGTTGAATTGCTTTATTGGGATAATAGAAATACCCATCACTCATCAACTTCACAAAATCCGGCTGAAATTCCTCAATGAACTTTCGATGTCCAGCGATATTTTGTTGAATCGTTACTTCGTTCGGAGCCGCCTCCTCTGGCTTTTCCAAAAAGTGAAACCAAAACCCTACAGGTACACGCTCGACCTTTTCTTGATTTAACGCTCGCAACACTAACTCTTTTTTTGTCATAAAAACACTCCTTATCTCTTTTAGGTAAACAAAAAGGACCTGAAAAATTTTCAAGTCCTTTGGTCATCATTAAATTTCGCCATACGCTAATGCCGTCATTTAAAGGTATGCCAAAGAACATGATGGGCATAGACACATCATGTTTGGCATCATCATTTTGTTTGTTCGTCTTGTGTCCTTCATGATTGCTCGCTCCTTTCAGAATTGTTCTATCTCTAGTAAATCAACTATACCAGCTGCTAACTTGCTTGCCTAATTGAGATTTCTTATGACTATTCATTGCTTTTTATTATGATGCATCACTTCTCTTGCAATGTCTTCTTTAGTTCCGTTAGAAAATAAGTGCCAAGCTCAGTTGGTTTGCGCATCCGGTTGCTTATTACTACCAGAGAGTGCTGGTCCGCATCCTCCAACGGACGCAAAACGATCTGATCTTTGGTTAATCCTTTGATTATTCCAAGACCAGAGGCATAAGCATCTGAAGCGGCCAATAAATTCATTAAGGTGCCTCGATCATTTGTGTAGTAGTTCGAGCATTCCTTGGATATACCGATGGGGTCTTCGTTCAGATAGGCTGATCCGTGATCTTCTTGAATAAATCGAACCTGCGGATATGCCGACAGATCGTCTTTTGTTATTACCTCTTTAGCCGCAAGTGGATGATGAGCGCCCAAATATATATGCGTTGAAAAATTACCTAGAACCTCAAAGTTCAGACTTTCTTGATTGAAATAGCGTTCCAGCATTCGTTTACTTTGCTGATTAAGATAGATGATCCCCAATTCGCTTTCAAAATCGCGGATACTTTCAAGAATTCGTTTGGTGGTTGTTTCATTCAAATAGAAATTTTGGCAAACTGACTGAAATTTTTCTGCGACCTTCATAAACGGTTCATAGAGAAAATCATAATGCTGGGAACTCACCGTAAAACTCTGCTTAGTTCCCAACAAAAAATGCTTTTCCATTTCTTCAACCTGGGCTAAAATTCGTTTAGCGTAGGTCAAGAAATCACTGCCAGCTTCCGTCAGGCACGCACCTGATTTTGACCTATGAAACAATTGTACGTCCAACTCGTTTTCCAGCTCCTTGATGGAACTGGAAAGACTGGGTTGAGTCACAAATAATTCTTTCGCCGCCTGACTGAAGCTTCCAACCGTAGCGATCGTTTGGACATAGCGATATTGCTGTAAGTTCATGTTCACCTCTCCTGTCTCACGTTTTTACTCTTCAAAAGCGCCAAAGCCTTGAGCCAGATCACTCAGCAAATCTTGACTATCTTCTATACCAATCGAAAGACGTAATAAATTATCTGTTAGCCCATAGGATTCTCGCAGGTCTTTTGGAATATCAGCATGGGTTTGAGTAGTCGGATAAGTGATCAATGTCTCCACTCCGCCCAAACTTTCGGCGAACGTGATCAAATTCAAATTTGCTAAAAAGTGATTGATTTTACTCGCGTCTTTGACATAGAAGCTGATCATTCCGCCGATGCCGGGATACAATACTTTTTCGATCTGCGGAAAATCTTTTAAAGCTTTGGCGATTTCCTGCGCATTGCGTTCCTGTTGTTCAAAGCGGATTTTCAAGGTTTTTAAACTGCGAATGAATAACCAGCTGTCAAAACTTGATAACGTTGGTCCGGTCGTATTGCTCAACCAAGCCAATCTTTCTCCTACATCCGGCTCCTTCGCAACGACGACCCCCGCCAGCAAATCGTTGTGTCCGCTTAAAAACTTCGTACCAGAATGAACGACGATATCGGCACCTTCCTTTAGCGGCTGTTGTCTCAACGGAGTAGAAAATGTATTGTCTACGATCAGACAAGCTTGGTACTTATGAGCCAGTTTGGCCGTATCAGCGATCGAAACTTCTTGCATTAAAGGATTCGTCGGTGTTTCCAAAAATACGGCGTCGATTTTTTTAGTTAGTTGACTTTCTAAGCTGTCAAAATCATCGAAATAATGAAACACAGAAAAATTCTGTCGTTCCAGCTCTTTGAAATAGCGATAACTGCCGCCGTAAAGATCACGAGAAACTAAAAATTCGCTTTTCGCCGGAAACAAATTGAAAACTAATTGGATCGCACTCATACCGGAGCTTGTCACGATTCCCTGACTTCCTGCTTCTAACTTCGCCAAGGCCTCTTCCAAAATATCTCTGGTGGGATTTTTCGTACGAGTATAATCATAGCCGGTACTCTGTCCTAACCCCGGATGAGAAAAAGTCGTTGATAAATAAATCGGTGCGGATACCGCTCCCGTTGGATCGTCCTTATGATTGCCGATTTGTGCTAATTCTGTCGCTGTCTGATACCCCATATTGATTGCCTCCCCTAATTTTATGATCAAGTTTGATTAGATTTCTGATTGCTGTTTCTATGATTTCTGGACTTGTCGCCAAGTTAATACGAATAAAACCCTTAGTCTCAGGCGAAAACCATTCTCCATAATCGATCGCTAAGCCTGCTTCGTCCTGGATAAAGCGTTTCATGTCTAAACTAGGCAACCAAGCCCTCAAATCGAGCCAAGCCAAGTAGGTTCCTTGAAGTTCGCTGATTTTTATTTCAGGAATTTGCTTCGTCAATCGCTGCGTCAGCAATTGATAATTTCCCTCTATCACCGATAACAGATCAGCCAGCCATTCATCGCCTGTTCTATAAGCAGCCCGAGCGGCTGTTTGCCCAACCACGCTAATTCCTGTTTGTCGATAAAGCTCTTCCCATTTCTCATATCTCTTGCGCAAGTTTTGATCCGGCAGCCAAATATGAGCATTCAGCAAGGATGCTAAATTAAAAGTTTTTGATGGCGCATTGCAGACAATTAAATGATCCAAAAAATTTAGTTCCGTCGCGATCGTCAGTGCTGAAATAAAAGTATGCCCCGGTAAAATCAAATCAGAATGAATCTCATCAGAAATGACCAGTACATCATATTTTTGACACAGAGAAAGAATCGCCTTCAGCTCTGCTTCTGTCCAAACCCGTCCAACTGGATTATGGGGCGAACAAAGAATGAACAGCTTAATCTCATTTTCAATCAATTGCCGTTCAAAATGTTCAAGGTCCATCTGATAGCCAGCCTCTGTTTCAACCAGCTCTGAGGTAATCAATTGTCGTTGCTGATTGTTCACAACATCGAAAAAAGGATAATAGACTGGCGGCTGAATAATAATCTGATCCCCTACATTGGTGAAGCATGCGATCAAATCATGAATTCCTTGAACGACTCCCGTTGTAAAATGCAGCCACTCTGCTTGAAAGATCGTCTGTTCATGCCGACTCTGCCATTCCTGATATGTCGAGAAATAATCCGCTGGTGTTAGCGAATAACCGAACACACCATGAGTCATTCTCGCGATCAAATCGGCTTGAACCGAATCAGGCGCCGCAAAATCCATATCCGCTACCCAAAGCGGGGTTAAATCCGCATTGTCATAACGCTCCTGCAGCGCGTCCCATTTCAATGAATCGGTACCCTTTCTTTTTCGATAATACTTCTGAATAAATTTCGCGGCTTCCATGTGCTCACTCCTTTTCCTTAAAAACAAAAAACGCCCCTTTGTCATTCGACAAAGGGACGGATCAGACCGTGTTACCACCCAAATTCGTATTATATAAAATACCTCGACAGTTCCAAAAAGAAACTCGGTGGGGTAACGGTCACTGCCGTCTAACAAGCGTTAACCCGTTAGAAAACTCAGAGCTCATCTTCATTGAGTTTGCCTTATCCTCTTTCTCACCAGCCGAGGTCTCTGTATCAAGCAGCGTCAATTACTCTTCTCTTCAACGTTCTATTATTTAAATTAATCTAATTATAATCATTGTGCCATCTTTGTCAAATGAAACTTTAAATTAACCTGCCTTGATTTGGCCGTTCAATACGTTCTTTGTATTCTGGCAAATATGTTTGGCGACGTCGGCATTGTTCATCGTATAGAGATGAATCCCCGCCACATCCTGCGTGGACAGATCCACGATTTGATCGATCGCATAAGCCAAGCCCGCCTCTTTTAGCGCGATCGGATCGTGCTCATATTTTTCTAAAATAGCCAAAAATTTTCGTGGCAATTTTGTATTCGTAGTCTTGATCAGCCGCAACGCCTGATTGCGATTAACAATCGGCATGATCCCCGCTAAAATCGGGACTTTGATATCCGCTAGATAGCAGGATTCCTGAAATTGATAAAACAGTTCGTTATCAAAAAACAACTGAGTAATCAGCTGCTCACAACCGACAGAAACCTTATGTTTTAGATTTTTAATATCCTCCACGCGATTATGGGATTCGGGATGAGTTTCCGGATAACAAGCTCCGCTGATATGAAAATGCGGCGCCACCTTTTTCATATAATCGATTAAATCACTAGCATAGACAAAATCCTTTTTTGGCGGCAAATCGGGAAGAATATCTCCCCGCAAAGCCAATATCTGATTGATCCCGATCTGATCAAGCTGTGTTACAAGTTCGACCAACTGTGCTTGACTGAGATACGCGGCCGGCAAATGGGCGATTGTCGGAACATTTAGTTCTTTATGAATATAATCCGCAACTTTCAGCGTAGTCTCCTCAATCGTTTGACGGTTATTGCTGCAGGTGACACTAATAAAATCAGGCTGCAGCTGCTTTAGCTCCTTTAAAGTTTTGAAAAGTTTCTCGGCACCAATTTGCGTATTGGGCGGAAAAACTTCGAAGGAAATCGTACTAGACATAGGCTATAATTCCTCTCTGACTTGCTTTACCGCTTCCGTCATGTTGGTCAAACTAGCGGTCGTTTCCGGGATACCGCGTGTTTTCAAGCCGCAATCAGGGTTGATCCAGACTTTTTCCAGAGGAACTTTCGCCAGAATCTTATGGATCGTCTGTTTGATTTCATTTACTGCAGGCACTCGTGGAGAGTGGATATCATAAACACCTGGACCAACTGCTGTTCGGAAATGTTGCTGCTTCAGTTCGTCTAGTATTCCGAGATTCGAGCGGGAAGCTTCAAAAGAAATCACGTCCGCATCCATTTGATCGATCGCCGGAATAATATCGGTGAATTCGCTATAGCACATATGCGTATGGATTTGGGTCGCTGCCTGCACCTTGCTGTGAACCAATCGAAAGGCTGGAATCGACCAATCCAAATATTCAGAGTACCAATCGGTTTTTCTCAGCGGTAATTTTTCCCGCAATGCGGCTTCATCAATCTGGATGACTCGAATCCCATTTTTCTCCAAATCAAGGACTTCTTCTTGAATCGCCAAAGCGATTTGCAGCGTCGAATCCTTCAAGCTGATATCCTCCCGTGGGAATGACCAATTCAAAATAGTAACGGGGCCCGTCAGCATGCCCTTCACGATTTTGTCCGTTTGTTTTTGCGCGTAGGTCGACCATTTCACCGTGATAGGTTTTTCGCGAGCCACATCGCCCCAAATGATCGGTGGTTTTACGCCGCGGGTACCGTAAGATTGCACCCAGCCGTTCTTGCTGAATAGGTACCCCGACAGATTTTGTCCAAAGTATTCCACCATGTCATTCCGTTCAAATTCCCCGTGAACCAAAACATCTAACCCAATTTTTTCTTGCCATTCCAGCCAGTCATTGATTTGCTGAGCGATAAACTGATCGTAAGCTTCTTCGCTAATTTCCTGCCGCTTGTATTTTGCTCGTGTTAATTTGACTTCTCTTGTTTGCGGAAATGAACCGATCGTCGTAGTCGGTAATACCGGATAATCAAAAGCTGATTTCTGAATAGTTTCCCGCTGCTCGAAGGTTGGTTGCCGCGTGTAATCCTTCTCTGTTAGAGCGTTGATTTTTTCTTGTACGGCATGATTTTCTGTAAATCGACTTTCAGCAAACAATTTCTGATTCACCTGCAACACGTCTTTTGCTCCAGTTAGTATATCTGCTATATCTACAAGTTCTGCCAGCTTCTCTTTCGCGAAAGCGAAATGCTGATTGATTTCTGCTGAAAAAGTTTCATTCTCAGTCGTAAAAGGTACATGCAGCAGAGAGCATGAAGTAGTCAGTACCAGCTGCTTAGATTCGATTTTTTTAAGAGCCTCAATCGTCTGCTGGTAATTATTGCGCCAAATATTTTTTCCGTTCACGATGCCGGCGAATAATAGTTTGTCTTTTGGGAAACCTTGTTTCACTAATTCCAGCGTTTTGCGTCCTTCCACAAAATCCAAGCCGATCCCATCAAATGGCAGTGCGATAACTGTTTCGTAAGCATCACGAATATCACCAAAATACGTTTGCAGCAAAACTTTTATTTGAGGTTCCGTCAGTAATTTTTCATAAATGGCTTTAAACTCTGCCAGCTCTTCGGTTGTTACATCCTTCACTAGACTTGGTTCGTCTAATTGAATCCATTCAGCGCCTAAAGCGCCAAGTCTTTCAAAAATTTCTTTGTAAGCCGCAATCAGCTCATCAGTGATTCTCTGCTGATCCGTTCCCAGCTCAAACTCACTGAGCTGTAGCAGCGTATAAGGTCCGATAATTACTGGCCGTGTCTCAATCCCCAGGGCCTTGGCCTCATGATATTCCTTAAAAATTTTGTCGCCGCTGACAAAGACACGTGTCTCTTTCTCAATTTTTGGCACGATATAGTGATAATTCGTATTGAACCATTTTTTCATCGGCCTTGCCTTGACATCCCCCTTTTCTCCCTGATAGCCACGAGCCAAAGCGAAGTACTTCTCACTTTCGGCTAGGTTCAATGTCGTTACTTCTTGCGGAATGATATTTAATAAGCAAGCTGTATCCAAGGTTGTGTCATAAAAAGAAAAGTCGTTGCTGGGAATTCCGTCAATACCGCTTTGCTTGATCAACTCCCAATGCTTCTGTCGCAGTTCTCTCGCAAAATCCGTTAATTCATCAATCGTTAACTCATTTCTAAAATATTTTTCCGTAGCAAATTTTAATTCTCTATTTTCCCCAATTCTCGGGAAACCGATAATCGTTGTTTTCATATTTTTTCCTCCTCCAGTTGTGTTACGGAACACAATAGCACGCATTTTTTTGCTTGAATAACTGAAAAAAGTAATAACTAGTTATAGCCAATACCTATAACCTCCGTTATACTCTTAAAAAAAGCGAGGTGGAAATATGCGATTACAACAACTGATTTATTTTGAGAAAATTATTGAAAAAGGTTCGATCAACGAGGCCGCCAAAGCTTTATATCTAACCCAGCCAAGCTTGTCCAACGCACTAAAAGAACTGGAAAGTGAAATGAAGGTGCAGCTGCTGGTGCGAAATAAGCAGGGGATCATTCCCACTTCAGAGGGTCGTGAATTTCTGATCTATTGCCGCCAAATTTTGGATCAGGTCAATTTGTTGGAGGAAAAATTTAAGAATGAACCGCTCCGTAAACAAAATTTTTCGGTCTCTGCCCAACATTATGCTTTCGTGGTACACGCTTTTGTAGAGCTGCTGCGGACAGTAAATGCCGATGAATACAAATTCACCTTACGTGAAACAGAAACGGAAAATATTTTTGATGATCTGGCTAGCTTCAAAAGTGAGTTGGGAATTTTGTATTTGAATTCCTTCAATCAGCAAGTATTAACTAAATTGTTCAAAGAAAAGGGACTCGAATTCACCCCGCTTTTCGAAGCAAAGCCGCATGTTTTTGTTAGCCGCAGCAATCCGCTCGTTGCCAAAAAATCACTAAAATTGGCGGATCTTGAAGATTATCCCTATCTGTCTTATGAGCAAGGCGAAACCAACTCTTTTTATTTTTCCGAAGAAATTCTCAGTACTTGGGATCGAAAAAAGAACATCAAAGTCAGCGATCGCGCCACCATTTTTAACCTGATGGTTGGACTAAATGGCTACACGATCAGTTCCGGTATTATTAGTAGTGAGTTGAACGATGACAAAATCGTGGCCATTCCCCTAGAATATGACGATGTAATCACGCTCGGTTGGATCAAACAGCAGCAACTGGAACTTTCTCCGGTAGCTCAAAAATATTTGGAGCTGCTCAAGGAACACATTCGCGGATATGGCTTTGACATAATTGTTTAGACTCATCAAACAGTTATTTTAATACACAAACGATTGTCCGTTAAATAAAAATCGTTTTAAAATAAATTTAGTTTTATCCTTTAGACTAAAATCGTTTATCATGCCTATTTTTCCTCTTTTATCACCATTACCAATTTATTGTTAACACAATATCCTACATTCCCTATCAACCACAAAAAAATCCATCTATCGAAATCATCGTTATTTAAACCTTGTTTTCCCACGCGTTCAATGTCCAAACAAACTGCTAGTATATAAAATTAATTCCTTCTAAACAACGATCTTTTCCTACTATATAATCGTATTTTCCCAACACAAATCTTCCACTTTTCATAACTCTTCATATAAATAATATTTATCATTACCCAATGTTTTGACTATGAACCTGCTCTCCTTTTATACTGCTCATGCAATCAAAATTTAGGAGGATTTACTTATGCTTACAGGTTTAAATCGTTTAAACAACCCATTTTTAAATAAAGGAACGGCGTTCACAAAAGAAGAACGCGCAAAATACGGAATCACTGGTATGCTGCCTAGCACAGTTCAAACTTTAGAGCAGCAAGCCGTTCAAGCCTACGGACAATATTTAAGCAAACCATCAGATTTAGAAAAACGTATTTTCTTAATGAATATCTTCAATACAAACCGAACATTGTTTTTCAAATTGATGGGCCAACACTTAGTTGAATTCATGCCAATCGTTTATGATCCAGTCGTTGCTGACTCAATCGAACAATATAATGAAATCTTCGTTGAACCGCAAGATGCTGCTTTCCTATCAATCGATGATCCAGCAAGCATCAAAGACAGCTTGAAAAATGCTGCTGACGGCCGCGACATCCGTTTGATCGTTGTTACTGACGCAGAAGGAATTTTAGGTATGGGCGACTGGGGTGTCAACGGTGTAGATATCGCCATTGGTAAATTAATGGTCTACACTGCTGCTGCGGGTATCAACCCTGCACAAGTATTGCCTGTATCTATCGATGCTGGTACAAATAACGAAGAATTATTAAACAACCCGCTTTACTTAGGTAACAGCCATGCTCGTGTTGAAGGCGATACTTATTATGACTTTATCGATCAATTTGTTGATGCAGCAACAGATCTTTTCCCTGAACTTTTATTACACTGGGAAGATTTCGGCCGCGGAAATGCCGCAAACATTTTAGAAAAATATCAAGACAAGATCACGACCTTCAACGATGACATCCAAGGTACTGGGATTGTCGTATTAGCTGGTGTTTTAGGTGGATTAAATATTTCTGGCGAAGCATTGAAAGACCAAACAATCTTGACATTCGGTGCTGGTACAGCCGGTGTCGGTATCGCCAATATCCTATTAAAAGAAATGGTTCGCCAAGGAACTCCTGAAGAAGAAGCACGCAAACACTTCTATCAAGTCGACAAACAAGGTCTATTATTTGAAGACACAGAAGGCTTAACACCTGGACAAATCCCATTTGCTAGAAAACGTTCTGAATTTACTAATAGTGCTGACTTAACAAACTTGGAAGCAGTTGTAAAGGAAATTCATCCAACAATCATGATTGGAACATCTACACAACCAGGTGCTTTCAGCGAAACAATCATTAAAGATATGGCTGCACACACACCTCGTCCAATCATTATGCCTTTATCAAATCCTACTAAGCTAGCGGAAGCAACTGCGGAAGATTTGATCAATTGGACAGACGGCAAAGCATTGATCGGTACAGGGATTCCTGCTGACGATGTTCAATACAATGGTGTTACTTACCAAATCGGCCAAGCCAACAATGCATTAATGTATCCTGGTCTAGGCTTAGGACTAATTGCTTCAACTTCTACTCGAGTAAATGACGAAATCATTTCTCAAGCTAGCCGTGCATTAGGCGGAATCGTTGACGTAACAAAACCTGGTGCATCTATCTTGCCTCCAGTAGCAAAAATTACTGAGTTTTCTCAAATTATTGCTGAAACAGTTGTAAGATCTGTGGTTGATCAAAAATTGAACCGCGAAGAAATCGCCGATGTTAAAGCAGCTGTTGAAGCGGCTAAATGGATTCCTGAATATAAAGACTAATTCCAACCATTCATCCCTCTCTCATTGACTGGTTCATTAGATAAAATAGATATAACTCTCTTAAATGAGGGAGTAGATCGTCTTCTACTCCCCATTTTTTATGCTTCAAACATAGCTTTACTAAAGAAAGGATCTTTTAAAATGGCACAAAAAGAAACATCAACTGCGATGCCGGTTGAAGAAAAAAAGACCAGCTTCTGGTCAACAAAAATCACTGGCGTTAGTTTGCCGATCTATCTAATCATGGTCGTTGTATTGATCGTGGCGATGGCTTTAGGTAAATTACCAACTAATATGATCGGTCCAATTGCGATCTTAGTAATTTTTGGGAACCTATTCCATTTTATCGGCAACAAAATTCCAATCGTAAAAAGTTATTTAGGCGGCGGTTCGGTCTTTGCGATCTTCGCTTCTGCTGCAATTGCGACTTTTGGCATTCTGCCTGACGCAGTCGTCAAATCAACTGAAAACTTTGTAACCAATATGGGTTTCTTAGATTTTTATATTGCTGCTTTGATTACCGGTAGTATTCTTGGTATGAACCGCAAATTATTGATGAAGGCCTCTGTTCGTTTTATTCCTGTTGCTCTTATTTCAATGGTCGTCTCTTTCTTTGCTGTAGGACTTGTCGGTATGCTGATTGGTAACGGTTTTGCAAACTCTGTTTTATATATTTCATTACCTGCTATGGCTGGCGGTGTTGGTGCCGGTGCGGTGCCATTATCAACCATTTATGCGCATGTTTTGGGGACAGATGCTTCTTCGATCATCTCTCGCTTGATTCCTGCAACTGCTATGACAAATGTTTTGGCGATTATTGGTGCAGCTTTAGTTGCTCGTGCTGGTCAATCATTACCTAAATTGAACGGTAACGGTAAATTGATGGAAAAAGGTGATCTTGGCGATGGCAAACCGCGCGAAGTAAAACCTGATATTGCACAGCTTGGTGTTGGTTTGATGGTTGCATTGACTTTCTTCATCTTAGGTCAAATCTGCAATTTCTTCGTTCCAAAAATTCACGCTTATGCGTTCATGATCATCATCGTAGTTATTTGTAAAATTACGAATATCCTACCTGAATACTATGAAGATGCAGCCATCATGTTCAATAATTTAATCGTTAAGAACTTAACTGCTGCAGTTCTTGCTGGTATCGGTATTGCTTTATTAAACTTAAATGTTTTAGCTTCTGCTCTAACTTGGCAATTTGTTGTTCTATGTTTGACCAGCGTTGTCGTAATCTCGCTTGTTTCTGGATTCGTGGGACGTCTGTTCGGATTGTACCCAATCGAATCAACAATTACTGCTGGATTATGTAACAACTCGATGGGCGGAACGGGGAACGTTGCCGTATTATCCGCCGCAAACAGAATGGAACTAATCGCATTTGCCCAAATGGGGAACCGTTTAGGCGGCGCTATCGTCTTGATTATTTCTGGATTCTTGATGCAGCTGTTCTCATAATAACTAAAAACCACGATGTCCTGTTTTAGGATATCGTGGTTTTTTAGTTACACTGCTGATTTCACTATCACCTGTTCTTTGATCGTTTTGCGGTATTGTCGTAAAAAATAAAAGGAGAAAAGCAGCGTGAGTCCTTCCGTTACCGGCAAACTGACCCAAGCCCCGGTCAATCTCCATATACCTGCTAGTATAATCACCAAAGGAACTAAGAAAATATACCCACGGAACAAAGACAAAGCAAAAGCTTGTTTCGCCTGACCGATGGCTGAAAAGAAAATACTAAATACGACATTCAGTGATGAGCCGAACAACGACAAAAAGAAAATCGGAATGCCAAAAGCGGCCAATTGAATCAGCATCGGATCATTCTCCCGATTGAAGGCCGAGATGATCGGATACTTCAAGAAAAACAGGATCAGATACAAAACAACTGCCATAATAAAACTCGTTCTCAAGCCAAATGTCAGTGTCTTCTGAATTGTCAGTGTCTCTTTTTTGCTGGCGGCACGACTGATCAGCGGCTGAATTCCTTGGGCAACTCCGGTAAATAAGGAAAGTGCCACAACGAGAATATTCGCCAATACGCCATAAGCGGCGATGGCGATATCCCCTCCTAAACCGATCAATACTTGATTGAAAACCAATATACTGACACCGGTACTCATTTCAGCCAGAAAAGAGGACAAGCCTAATTGAATACTCTTAGTAATTGTCCTAAGCTTTGGCTTTACCCATTTCAACGAAAGCCGCCGTTTTGAGAAATTACGATGCGTACTTAAAATCGCCAAACTGAGTAATGGCGACAAAACGGTAGCTAAGGCCGCACCGGCCATGCCCATATTCAGCGGAAAAACGAAAATATAATCAAAAAGCATATTGAAAACACTGGAAAAAATCATCGCCTTCATCGCCAGCTGCGGATTCTGATCATTCCGAATGAACGCTAGGCATAGATTATTCAGGATGAAAAAAGGCGCCATCACTAAAATGAAACGCATATACATCGTCGTCAAGCCTACCGTTGCCCCACTGGCACCTAATAACAGCGCCAAAAAACGACTTGAAAAGAGTCCTAATCCCGTGAAAAGAAGTCCAACACTTCCCCCAACAATCAGTAATTGCGAAAAATAGTCGCCGCTTCTTCCCTTCAGTGCAAACAACGTTGCACCACCCATTCCCAACAACAAGCCGATGCCCGTCAGCAGGTTGAATACCGGAAGCGCAATGTTCAAGGCTGCTAATCCCAGCACGCCCACACCATTGGCGATAAAGAATGTGTCGGCTAAAATATACAATGACAACCCTAGTGTACTTAAGACGCTTCGTGTGACATATCCTTTGATTTCATTCATGTGATTCCCTCCAAAAAAAATAGCATCCTACCCTCCATTGGCCTACGGGGCAGACTGCTACTCAAAACAAAACCCGGCGATTTTGCTAAAAGTTCTTCATATTTTTCATTAATTTTAGCAACGAATCGATGAAAAAGCAATCACTCATTTTTTAAAAATCCAAATACATGATCCGCTCCCCGTTTTCCGGATCGTATTTTTGACTATCAATGAATCCAAAGCGCTGATAATACTCAATTATCTTTTCATTTTCCTCATGTACGCTTAAATAAATCCGCTCAATCTCATACTGCTGTTTCATGAAATCAATCAGCAAAGGGATGAACAAGCTGCCATAACCTTTCCCTTGAAATTGACTATCGATCATCAAACGGTCCAGCCACATACCATTGCCTTGTTTAGCACCAATCATCGAAAAACCGACTAGTTGTTTATCATGATATAGAGCTAATGGCTGCCACTGAAGCGATTTGTCATAGGCTGCTTCCAATAGCGATTGTTCGTTTCTTTCGATAAAACCACGCTGGCTTTCTGAAACTGAAAGTGCGGCAATTGCCCGCCAATTCGTTTCATCCACCTCTTTAATCAAAAAATCCATCGCGTAATCCTCCTCTATGCACTCATTTTACCGTACCCATCCTACAAAAAACAGCAATCGATAAAATCGACTGCTGCTTAAACGTACCATTGATTTGTATTTTACTCGATTATTTCTTTGCTTTCACGCATAAAGAACGCTGCTCCAATGGCTCCAATCAAAACGATCGCGCCAGCCACATAGCAAATTTGAACCAATCCTTTATCGAAAGCATTAACAACAACTTTTTGCAGTTCGTGGGCAAATGGTGCTTTGCTTATGGCATCAGAGAAAGCGATCTGATGACCCGAAAATGGTCCTGCATTGATCAATCCCTGAGTCAATTTCGCTGGTAAATGCAGACCGGCCGCATGCTGATTGACAACATCTGCGTAGCGATTCGCTTCGACCAAACCTAAGATTACCACGCCGAAGCTTGTCCCAAATTGACGGAACACATTCAGCAAACCTGAAGCCATTCCCATTTCATGCGGTGCGACGCCTTCTAAACCAGCTGAATTCAACAGAGGGTTTACGATCCCATTAGCAATACCGATCATGACTAATGTTGGCCATAATTGTGCGTAACCCATTGTTGGAGACATTTGTCCAATCAAGAATAGGAAGCCTGCCCCACTGATCAATAATCCAGCTACGATCATCCACTTTTTCGAGAATCTGTTGCCCAGAATTCCTACGACCGGACCTAAAATCAGTGACCAAACGGATAAAGCCAACTGACGAATCCCGGTATCAAAGGCCGACCAGCCGATATAATTTTGCATCAATACTGTAAGATACGTATTAAACGCATAAATGCCTGAACCTAAAGCAAAGGCCACCAGAGCTGAACCGACAAAGTTGATGTTTTTAAACATCTTCAAATTCATCATTGGGTTTTGAACCTTTGCTTCCGCATAGATGAACAACGCTAGGAAAACGACAGCTAGTACTAACCAGCCGCCAACGCGTAAGTCTGTCCAAGCCCAGTTGATATGCGTTTCCTTTTGGATCAACCCATAAATCGCACTAAACAGTGCGGCTGCGGATAAAATCATACCGATAAAATCAATTTTCTGATCTTTTCCATAGCTTGGGGTTTCATTGACAAAACGAATCGTCATCCAAACCGCAATGATACCAATCGGTAAGTTGATAAAGAAGATAGAGGACCAACCGAATGCATCGACCAGCAGCCCGCCAACCAACGGACCTGAGGCAGAAGATAATCCGATAACTGAGCCCAAAATACCTAGAGCTAAGCCACGCCGTTTGCCGTCAAAGTTGGAGGCCACCAGCGCCATCGATAGGGACATCATCCCTGCGCCGCCGATCGCTTGTATACCGCGGCCAATATCTAAAATCAATAATGTAGGTGCGAAGCCGTTAACTACCGAAGCGATCACAAATAGGATCAAACTGGCTAAAAAGACTTTCTTGCGCCCGTACATATCTCCCATTTTTGAAACGATCAGCAACGTAACAGCAAAAACCAATGTATAAGCATTTAATACCCATTGTAATTGAGCAAAAGGTTCATTGAAGGCCTTTTGCATTGTTGGTAACGCCACATTTACAACCGTGACATCCAAAAGCCCCATGAAAACACCTAAAGACATCGCGATTAATGAGAACCATTTTTTTGAAGAATCTTTCATATATTTTTCGCACTCCTACTAGCTATAATTAGCAATCTGCCGATTCATTAAATTATTTCCGATCAGCGATTTGTTTCTTAATCCAAGTTAATTTTGCTTTCGCAATTTGGATATCCAATTCGTAAGCCTCCACCAAAACATGAAACCGTTCCGCTCTTTCCGGAAAACGTTTCTGATGGGCTTCCATATCCGCTTGCGCTGCTTGATAGAAGCATAAATCCTCTTCGATAAACCCTCGAAATTCTTCCAAAATCCTCAATTGCTCCGGAAGTGTTACACTATCTAACGAACGTAATTTGAAATGCTGCGTGACATTACGTTTCGCATCAGAAGGTATTTTTTGTTTCATCAATTCAATAAAGCGATCTACACCCTTTTCAGTGATATGCCAGAGCTTCATTTTTCGTCCTTCTTCATGCAACGTTGAAGTGACTAAACCTTCTTTTTCCAGCTTTTCTAGTGATGGATACAACACGCCGCTAGAAACTTTACGCATAGGCTGCAAAGATGATCCGACAATTTTTTGTAATTTATAGCCCGTTTTATCATCTGGAATCAATGAACCCAGCAGCAGTAAATCGTACATCATACCCTCCCTCCGACAAACTTCATAAGTCTTTTAGATATATTGCCTCACTTATTATAGGTCTTTTAGACACATTGTCAACGGAAAAGTATTTTGTCTTTCTAAACACAATTATCAGAAGATTTGACTCAATAATTCTGACCAACAAAAAAACGAATTCAAAAGAATTCGTCTAATCTAATCACTTCGTCTTCTCAATAAATCCGCGAATAGCTCGATCAACAAAATCACCGTTGCCGTCTATTGTATGACCGCCCGTTTCGCAAATCGCGGTGTCGGCCTCGACTCGTTGAAGCAACTTTTCGATTTGTTCATATTTTGCCATTGGATCATCTTTCGCATGACAAACTAATAACGGTACCTGAACTTGCTCTAGCGGATACTCGTCATAGTTCAAAGTCATATCCGTATTGGTTACTTCACCATCGGCCTTAACACCTTTTTGTCTTGGAGTAGCCGGCAGCATCGTTTCGAATAAACTATTGGTCGAAACGGTTGATCCCATCATCTTGTTAAAGACAAATCCAAAATGTTTCATCGTAAACCATAGGATAAAATCATTCACAATAAAAGCTGGCGGTCCTTGCAATCCCATCTCTTTGACCTCTGCTGGTGTTCGTTTCTTATCTGGGGCGCCAGAAGACAAAAGAATAACGCCTTTTACACGATCAGGATAATCCAATGCCATTCGTAAAGTCGTCGCCCCTCCCGCTGATGTCCCCAAAACATACCCCTTTTTGATCTGTAATTGATCCATCAATTCGATAAAAGCCTTTGCTTGATTCTTCGGTGTTGGCTTTTCCGGCAAATCTGAACCGATATAGCCAAAACGCGAAGGAGCTATTTTTCGTTGTTTATCTCCGACTACTTGACGAAGACTCGTCATTCCTTGATCGTAACCGCCAAAAATCCCGTGAGCAATAATTATTGCTTCACCTGAACCTTCATCAAGATAATTCATTTTTCCAAAACTGGTATTCAATGCTTTCACTTCATACCGATTCAATCGAACGTACGCGGCTGTGATATCACGTCTAAATTGATATAATTCAAATCCAATGAAGCCAACAATTATTAGTAAAAGTAAATAACCCCACACTGTCTCATTCCCCTTTTTTATTATTGACTTAAGTATATCAAATAGTTTAAATACCTATACCAGCCGTTTACAAAAACACTCTCCTCGTGATATCTTTTATGGGCATGAACAATTTGCATTCCTAAGGAGAAAATGAATGAGCCATTTACCTGAGCACCAAGTGGATAACCTTGTCACTCGCATTAATCGCATCGAAGGACAAGTAGGTGGAATCAAAAAAATGATTATCGCAGAAAAGCCGTACAATGAAGTTCTGATTCAATTGAATTCTGCACGATCAGCGATTCAAGGCATTAGCAAGATCTTACTTGAAGCACAAGCAGATCATTCGTTGATGAATGTTTCTGACGGCGCCTCGTTGGATGATGAGCTAAAGCAATTGCGAGAAGTCATTAAACAGTACAATAAAATGAACTAGACATTAAAAGGAAGGAACGATTGAAAATTTCAGTCGTTCCTTCCTTTTGGGTTCAACTACTATGGTAATTATTAGTCTTTCTTCGGTATTCGAATCGTAAAGGTCGTTCCTTCCTTTTTTTGGCTGGTTACGTCAATTGTTCCGCCATGAAGCCGCACGAGCTCTTTCACGATCGATAATCCGAGTCCCGACTCGCCTATCTTTGTATTTTTTCTAGATGGGTCCACCTTGTAATAACGATCCCAAATATTTTTTTGTTCCTCTTCCGTCATTCCGATACCATTATCCTCCACCGTCACAACAATATCCTGATCTGCTTCTTGCAGATTAATTTTTACCGTTCCGTCCTCGGTAAATTGAATCGCGTTCTGAATCACATTCACCATGATCTGAATGAAGCGGTCATGATCCGCGTACACTTCTATCGGTTTTTCGTTTAGCAAAAGCAATTGATCGTTCATCAAAGCAGCCTTCTCTTTTAACTGAGCAAGAATATTTTTGATCACTTCCGTTGCATTGAATGGTGTTTTCGTTAACGTGATCTGCTGACTTCGAATATTTTCATAATCTAGATTCTGCTTCACTAATCGAATCAATCGGTCCGTTTCATTTTGCATCAGTAAAATCGCCTTTTCTTTCTGTGCTTCCGGAATGGCATCGTATCTTAGCCCCTCTAGCAGCCCTTTGACCGTGGTCAGCGGCGTTCGCATCTCATGCGAGGTATTGGCCATGAACTGTTTACGTAATTCTTCCTGCCTGACGATTTCCTTTTCGTTATCCTGCAAAGCCACCGCCATTTTATTAAAATCATGGGCCAACTCATTAAACTCGTCTTTACTGTTCTTCTCTTCTATCTCGATCTCATAATTTCCGTTAGCAATTTGGTTCACTGCTCGTTTTAGGTCGTTGATTTTCTTGACTTGTCTGGCTGCCAGCCCAAAACTGATTGCTCCGCCAAACAGAGAGGAAATGATAAATCCCTTCAGCAGATTATCCGAAATTAATTTCTCACTGTATTCCAGATCGTGAGCTGATTTTGATGCTATCAAGATCCCATCGATGTTATTTGAAAAAACTACTTTAGAAAGGACATACGAGGTTTGATTCGACTTTCCGTTGAAGTCGCGTTTGATTGTTTTCATTACCGGGAGGCCTTGTTCTATTTGCTGTTTTTCTGAATCATCTAAAATAGAATCCGAAATAGTAGAAATACTGTCTGGATAGATCACCTTTTTCTGATTATCGATCAACACAAAATTAATACTTTGATTCGCTAAAATCGTTTCCGCATAGTACAAGGAATTTACTAATCGTTCTTCCGGGCTCAAATAATTATACGAGCTTTCAAATTCGTTTACTTCCGGCTTACTTAGAATATTACCGACGGACTGCAGGTACCCACGAATTTGATTATAATTTTGATTGACCAATGTACGTTTATTAATGTTGGTAAAAGAAACACCAATTAACACCATCGTCAAAATAATAAGTAACCAGAAAGCTAATAACTGCTGATATAAATATTTCATAACCATCCTCTTCTATTCAGTTTATTGATTACCCTTACAATAACTTATTATCAAATCAAAAAAGCGGAATTCATTGAAAAATCAAATAATTTTCTTATTTAATGTAAGAACAGTCCGTCTGGCCGATATGATAAAATCAGCTTTTTTATCCACCTGCAAAATGCTACACTTAAAAGGATTGGAAACGCATATATCATTTTCGAACGAAAAAAAACTGCGAGGTGCTGGTGTGACAATTGATGAATCCAACGTAGATTCCGCGTTGCTTTTAAAAAAATACGTGCGGGATAAGCGCGTGTTAGACGTATCTGAAATCCAAAAGCTTTTAGAAAATTCAGAGGTCATCACTAAAATTTTGGCCGAGCCATATCGTACAGATACTTTTACAGGGCTGCGCAAACTAGAATTTTTATTAATCGAACTATCAGAAATCCCCTATTTCGAACGCATGGAGCAAGTCCAAACAATGTTAGAAACGCTGCACAGCTATATAAATTACGCTGAAGGTTTTTCATTAACGGGAAAACAATCCGGTGTTTTAGCATGCCACAATGCGATTTGCACATTGATTTTCCTGCGCGCCGGAAAAAAAGAATGGGCGGAAAAAGGGATTCAGTGGATCATTTCTTATTTTCCATTCGGTAAGAATATTGCTTCAAACTGGCATGGCAAGGATCTCTTTCATCGTTTTGGCGGATGTGTTGGAAATTCTCCCTGCTATGATGGTTTAGTCAAATCGGTTAAGGCTCTTTCAGAGTATACTGCTAAATACGGCGATTATCCTGGATTACAAACAAAATTGCAGCAAGGATTGGACTATATTTTGGCGCATCGCGTTATTTTTCATCAAAACAGCGACGAGTATTTATATGATGATCTAATCACGCTTTTCTATCCTTACCCCTATCGTACGAATATTATTGAAGCATTAGGCGTTATGAAGACAGAGGATTTGTTGGATCGTGCTGAATGCCAGGCAGCCTTAGACTATTTGAAAGAGAAGCAACAGGATAATGGTTTTTGGCAATCCGAAAAGATTTTTATGAAGAGTTCCTGGATTCCTTTTGATCCAATCAAAAAGCCCGGCACATGGATTACTGATGAAATGGAATGGCTCTTAGAATAAAAAAAATGACCCTGACGACTATCTCCATGTCATCAAGGTCATTTTTTATTAGTGACTCAAATGGTAATACTCTTCTTCCATCTGCTGCATTCTTTCCCGTTCTTTCTTGTTATACCATGGGGAAACTGTGAATGCCAGAACATCATTGATCAGATACACCGAACTATTTACAAACATCGCCAAACTTGCGGCGCCGTGTCTGAATGAAATGTACCAAAGAACCATTTGTGCAAGTCCTGAAGCCAGCCACCAGAAATATTGATTATTGTAACGTAAGAAGCTGATAATTCCTGCACTCAAACTGATTGAAAAGGCAATTGCATCAACCCAAGGACGTGGATCATCCGTGAAGCGTTGGATCAAATAACCAGAAACGAAGTAGACGACAATGGTACTGATAATGGCAGTAAACCAAGTTTTTCCAGTAAATTTCCGAATTTTAGACGCCATATTGTGGTTCCATTCTTTGCTTAGCAGCACCGGAATATCCAGCGTGATCATATAGGCGATCTGTTCACCGATACTTAAATAGTTTTTTGCTGAATAACCGACATAAATAAAGCAGATTGCAGAAATAATCCCTAGCACACCATTCACTGACTTAGCAGCATTGATTGAAAGAATACATAATACACCCACAGTTGTTCCGATGAATGTGATCACTGTCAACAGTGTGAAGGGTTGATTGACTAAAGTCATGATTTGGCACCCTAAGCTGAAGAAAAAGAGATAATAATTTTGTTGCGGCCACCCTTTTAATTGGTGAAGTAAAAATTTGAAATAATTTAACATGATTGGCTCCTTCTAAAAAACGGTCGTTCTTTTTTTGTTTTGAAAAATGGAAATACTAAAAAATACCTTTTTCAATATTCCCAGTTGAATAATAGCTGGAGTGTTTAGGCTCCTGAAGATTCAATTTGTTTGTCTCTTCCTTGATCTGTTTGATCACTGTCTCTGCTGCTTGCGGATCAGCCACAAAATCGTAACGGTCTCCGTCAATCTGAATTTTCGGACAGATATCAAAATTGTCATACCATTGCTGATAGCGCTCGTTGACCATTCGATAATAGTCGTACAGCTCAGGATTCGCGGCGATTTGTTCATAATCACGTCCGCGTTTTTCGATCCGATCCAGCATCACATCAAAAGAAACCTTGATATGAACTAGCAGATCCGGTCTTTTTTTCGGTGCGGTGTGCTCCAATTCCTTCAACATAGTATCTAGTAAATTGTCGTATTGCAGCACCTCATCTTGACTTACCCGACCAAGATCGGCATTCAAGTGAAACAGCAGACTGTCCTCATAAATTGAACGGTCCAGCACATTATCTGCTTGTTTTAAGGCATCCTTCATCGCCAAAAAACGTTTATTTAAAAAGAATATTTGTAATAGAAATGTGTATTTTTCTGGATTCGAGTAAAACAATGGCAGTACTTCGTTATCATCCACGTTCTCATAAAATGGTCTTGAGTTCATTTCCTGCGACAACATATCTGTCAAACTGCTTTTACCCGCACCAATCGTGCCAGCTATTAATAGCATCGTTTCATCCATCCCTTCTCAATAACTAATTATTTCTTTTAAATCCTTGATAATAGTACTCCTAAATTTTTTTGAAGTAAAGTCTAGATTTTGTGTATTTTTAGTGATATGTAAATAAACAACACAATATATAGTGTTGTCGAGAAACAAATAATGAAGGTGCTTTCTTGCCTTTTTGTACATTAAAAAAACCTCAATGCTCAAGCAAAGAGGTTTTCGGTGATTAATAATCAAACTGACGATAGTAACGACGAATGTCCAAAGGATGACAATTCAGTTTTTCAACATGAGCATCGATTCGTTGAGTCACACAATGCATTAATAAGTGCGGCAAAACTCTGCCGCGATTTTTTTCACTGATGCCTTCGATCGGATAATCCTTTGAGTCAATCAATGTATAGTTTCCACAGATACGCGGCAACAAATTTTTCACTCGTTCCGCCAATGGACGCTGCTCATCTTCGCCCAAGAATAGCGTTACTGCTGTTGTTTCATCAACAATTTCCAATGTACCATGCAAGAATTCTGCTGCATGGATTGATTTCGAACGCAGCCAGCTTTGCTCTTCCCAGTAGCACATTGCATAAGAGTATACGGCTCCCCATTGATTTCCGGCACCGATAAAGTAATGCATCGCATCATGGCGATGTTTTTCAGCAAACTCACGCCCAAACTCATCCGCTTGTTTTTCTGCTTCAACAAGCCCTTTCGCTAGAGATTGCTCCAACTCACCATAATAGTCTGCATAATCAGGAAAGTCGCCATTGTTCTTCAACAAACGATCCGCCGCCATAAAGAATTTAATCTGCTCTGTTCCCGGTGCAGGATAGGTGATGACATGATCGCAGCTTTCAGCTAAGCTTGTTCCCGCTGTGTCAACAAAACCAAGTAACGTAGCCCCGACCTTTTTGATTTCATTGACTGCTTTTACCACTTCTTCGGTTGTTCCTGTCACAGAGGAAAGGATCACCAACGAATCTTTGGTCAGTCTTCGGTTTCCTGTCGTATAGTATTCCGCCGCATGCTGCACATAGACAGGTAAATCACTGCGTCCATTGACATAGGTTACCGCCTGCATAGCCGAAGCATAAGTTCCGCCAATCCCTAAGTAAAAAATATTGTCGTAGCCTTTTTCCCAAACCTCATCAATGATTTTTTCTACCTGCGGACGTAATTCCAACGCGCCTTGAATATCCTCAATCTGTTGCTGCTCATCAAATTTCAACATGTTATAAACTCCTCAACTTTTATATTTTACTTTTTAATACAGAATCAAAATCATCAAAAATTCGTTTACTCAAATCAATTCCTTTTACCGTTGCGGTACGATAGGCGATCAATTGGAAAGGAATGATCAGTAATAATGGAGAGAATATCTCCGAAATAGTGATATCTAAGCCTAAAACAGCGGCATCCGAACTTTTTTCTGTCGTGACTTTTAAGATTTTTCCAACATAACTGTCCATGTAATCTGCTAATGCTTGCGATCGACTTTGGTTTACGCTAGGCGTTTCGATGAAGAATAATGTATGCTCCCAATCAGCTTCCAGATAAGGCCCGTGCATATACGCTTCTAATTCAAAGCCTTGACTTGGGCGGCGAACCGTTTCAGTGAACTTTGTTTCAAATTCCTTCGCCACACCCCAGTTTGGTCCGTAGCCCAACGCCACAAAACGACCGCCAAGTTTCAGCAGATTTTCGTGATGGTCAAAAAAAACATTGGACTTATCGATCACACTTTGAATGCTGCTGATTATTTCCAGTAACTCTTGCTTCAACTCTGCCAATCGCTGCTCATCGATCTGATTTTTCGAAACGCCGACTTTGATCGCCAACAGGATCAATTGCATAACTGTCGCTGAAAATCCTTTCGTAACAAATCCGACTGTTTCAATGCCCATATTCAAATCGATTACCTTATCGACCACCTGAGCAATCGGACTCGTTAAATCACTGGTTAAAACGATCCGTTGAATCTCACTTTTATGCAGATTCTGCATAGCATCGATCGTAGACGCACTTTTTCCGCTTTGTGAGACACCGATAATCGTATCCGTTCCTTTGATCAATCGACCATAATGTTTGAAATTATAGGGCTCCTCGATCGTGATGCTGACATCAGCGAGTTTTTCGAAAGCAATTTTAGCCGATAAACAGGCATTAAAGGAGGAGCCAGTCGCCAAGACCGTTACGGTGCCCATCTTGGCTAAACTTGGATCACTAGAAAAATCATACATCTGCAAAATGTTCGTCAATGTCTCCTGCTCTTGATTGATATAATCAAGCATCGTCATCGTTGTCATACTAATCCTCCATTCTTAAAAGAGACCGATCCATGAACCTAGGATGCCGAAAATAGCTAATCCTAGTAAAATAGTCAGTGCCTTCACTTCTTTTTTTAATAGATAAAAGACAGCGCCAAAAGCTCCAAGGGATAGGATTCTTGGTACGATATCATCAAAAATACTTTGAACCGTCACTGCGTTTTCACCTGTACCGATCTTCAATGGAATATTAATATCGATCATGGATGCGGTCATCCCGCCCACGACCATCAACCCGATGATTGAGGCACCAAGTGTCAAACTGCCCATCATGCCATTTTCCTGGATTTTCTTTAAAAAGCCTGTTCCAAGCTTATAACCCCAAGATGTAGCGAAATAACGGAACAATAAATGTGGGATATTAAAGATCAAGACGAATAAAATCGGGCCTAAAATATTTCCCTGCACTGCCAGCGACGTTCCCACACCAGTAGCGATCAAACGCAGTGTGCCCCAAAAGAATGAGTCGCCGATCCCAGCCAATGGTCCCATCAGCGAGGTCTTGATATTATCAATTGTGGAGACATCAAAATTGGCATCATTGGCGTTCTCTTCCTCCATCGCCGCATTTATTCCTAAGATCAACGTCACGATATGCGGTGTCGTGTTAAAGAATTCCAAATGACGTTTCAAAGCAGAGGACATACTTTCTTTGGTTCTATATAATTTTTTCAGAATTGGAATCATGGCATAGCAGTAGGCGAGATTCATTTGACGTTCATAATTCCATGAGAATTCCATTTGGAATGACCGCCAAAATACCTTACTCAAATCCTTCTTCGTGATCTTCAATTCCTTATTTTCATTAGAAGTCATCATCATCAACTACCTCCCCTGTTGACGTTTGTGCACTATTATTCTGTCCACCACGTATATTCATAATATTCACGACAACAACCGCTACGATCGCACCCAAAATAGCGATTCCAGTAACCGGAATTTCTAAGTAAGCCGCCAAAGCGAAGCCTAAGAAGAAATACGGCGCGACTTGTTTGTTGATCAATAAACGTGCCAGCATCGCGAACCCGAGTGCCGGGATCAATCCCGTAGCTACCGATAAACCGTGTTGAATAAACGCTGGAATCATATCTAATAAATTCCCGACCGTTTTGCTTCCAACCATGAATGAGATCATAACCACTAAACCAAGCATCAACGATAGTCCAAAGCCGGCTGTCAAATGCATCCGTTCGACACCTTTATAATCGCCATTTTCCGCATATTTATCGGCTTTTTGGTTCATGACAGGAATCATGATTCCTAAGTAAATATTTTTCAAAATCAATGTTAGTGTCGCGATCGGCAGTCCAAGTAACAAAGCAGTCTCCGTACCCGCACCAGCCGTAATCGCGAAAGCTGTTCCTAAAACGCCGCCAGTAACGACATCGGGCGGAATCGCTGCGCCTACAGAAAACGAACCAATAAATGCTAATTCCAATGTCGCACCCATGATAATTCCAGCCTTCATATCTCCCAGTACGATTCCGGTAAATAACCCGGTAACGATCGGGCGAGATAAAAGCGAGGTCCCTAACGCGTACTCAGACTGAGCGATAAAGGCAACTAACCCAAGTAAAATTGCTTGAAAGAGCATATTTCTTCAACCTTTCTTTTTAAAGAACTTCAGTGACAGCCACTTTTTTATCTGTCGGGACTTGGCGAATTTCAACCTCGATCCCGTGATCAACCATTTCCTTCAATAAGCCTTCCTCTTCCGGCAAGACATTCACTGCTTTTCCAATACTGCGCGTCCCCTCTTTGGCTTTGATCCCGCCTAAATTGATTTTTTGGATCTCCGGATGGGCATCAGCTAATTTTTTCGCATCAGCGATAGACTCCACTACGATAAATAATTTGTACTTGTCGGTTACTCCGCTTTGTAATGCCGCAATCGAATCTTCGATGTTTTTGATAACCAATTTTACGCCCTGGGGTTTAGCCAGCTTGATGGTCGTCTTTCGAATCTCATTTACTGGAACATCATCGTTAGCGATCAAAATACAATCCGCTCCCAAACCTTGAGTCCAAGAAAAGGCTACTTGTCCATGCAGCAAACGATGGTCTACTCTTGTTAATAAAATCATTTTTCTTCCTCCTATGCTTTTTAAAAATCTTCTTCCTCTATCTCACTGCTGATTAATTGGTTACAAAATTGAATCGATTGTTTAGCCGTTGTCAAAGTCGTTTCAATCAGTTTAGAAAGTGAATCAACTAACTGAAACTGCATCGCAAATTCAACCAAAAAGGGCAAGTTCATCCCAGCAACTAAATAGAAGTCCGCTCGATTGATATGTGCTAAAAATTCATTATTCACACTGCCGCCAAACAAATCTGTCACAACCACTAATTCATGATCACGATGACGTTCCATTATTTCACTGACCGCTTTTTCCAAATCAAAATCTTCTGTTAGATAGCAATCTAGCGTTTCGATGGGAGTAATTCCTCCGCAAATCAGCCTTAATGAAGAGTTCATTCCTGATGCTAATTTTCCATGTGATGCCAGAACTAGCTTTCTTTCCAACATTTTTCACCTCGCAATCTGTCTACACTTTAATAAAAGCAAGCGGCGTGCCAACTTTAGTGGCGCACCGCTTGCTTTGCTAAAATTCTTCATCTTTCATCGCTGAATCTGTATTTTTATAAACAATATCAAAAATATAGGCGAGCTCAGAATCTGGGATCGTGACACTATAATCTCGCTCAATGACACTAAATGCCTGTTTAATGTTTTTCAGCAGTTCTTTTTGACACTGATACAAATCCGAGTAACCATCATACGTTTCAATCGGAACATTTCGAATGAGGCGTTCAATCAAACAGCTGACATGAACATACAATGCGAGTTTTTTCGCATTGGACAACTGAATCTTTCCGGCCAGCTCTAAATCACGCATAAATAGATCGATCTCACTCATGACCTTATCGGTATCTAGAATCGTCACAGAATCGATCACTTTTTCCAGAGAAAAATTACGAATCACATTGGTATTAAATATTTGATTTTCTTCTGGAGTCATCACTGGAGCCAACCACTCAGTCAGAACTTGCTGCTCATCACCTGAGATTAATTCTTCCAAAGACAAATACGGGATTTCTGCGACCTGTGGATCATCGGTCCCGATAATTCCAAGAACATCATAGATTGAAAAGACTGTCTCCTCCTGCTTCTTTTCTGCTAAAACCCGGAATTCGTACGGGACGATTTTTAGCTCGCAGGAGTTCGGCAAACTTTTTTCCAATAAATGACAAATCTGCGCAGCAGTTCCAATCCCCGTTTGACATGTTGTTAGCAGCGCCTTCGTTCGATTTTCTTCTGGATAAATAATTTCCCAATCAAATGTCGCTTCCGCCGCCGATTTGCTGGCTATTTCGTTCAATGTTCGCTGCTGCTTGATATTTTCTCCGATCGCAATAGCCAACGGGGTGGTGACATTGTTCATGATCACGATCGGCACGTTGATTTGTTTAGGAAAGTATTGGTAAATTTCTTTTAGACTGCCCATATCGACCAAAATCACTAGCCCGTTTGAAATATCATTATTTTCGCTGTAATCCAGAATTTCTTCCGCAATTTGTTGCGGCGTCACATCCAATGGCATATCGAAAGACTCAAAAATATCATTTTCCAAAAATCGATTGGCTACATTGGCAATACTGCTGGCGGTCGCATAGCCATGGGCGACAATTACGGCCTTAGCTATTCCTTGTTCTTTGATCCAATCGGCCTTTTTTAAATACAAAGTCAAAACAATTCGATCCATCGCGGATATTTCAATGTCGATCTTAGGCCTGCACATTTCCAAGATTCTCTGAACATAGTGATAACTTGCGGGATAGGCCTCGGAGATTTGTCTTTCCAATTGTCGAATCAATTCACGAATATGAGGATCTTCTGGCAACCAGCGTCCAGCGCCTCTTTGAAATAAGTAATAGCCTACCGCATAAACACTGTTTCCATTAAATTTGATCTGATACGCACTTTCCATTTGACGAAAAGTCTCACGCACATATTGTGTCATATACAGCAGCATTTCATGCTTCTGCTGACGATCCGTTTCAAAAAGTAGATAATCAAACAACTGATCCACAAGCCCTTTCAGCTTTAGCTGGCAATCCACTAGTTGCCCCTGCGCCTCTTGATACGCCAAAATCATTTTAGCAAACGAATCCTCCACTCTTTTTTGACTTTGAGTATTCGTCAGCATTAAATTATCTAGTCTCGAATCACTATGAATCAAAATTTCTGCAGGCAAAGCCGTTTGCATACTTTGATGATTCATTGACAGTAACGCTTCCGGAAGCTGATAAATGGTCAATTTGATTGGCTGATTGGGTTCACTCTCGGATAAAGCTTTCGCGGCCATCACCTTAATAATATTTTTCAACTCACCAATGTTGCCCTTGAAATTTCCGCTGGCCAAAAGCTCCAGTGTTTGACCACTAATGATTAAATCACGCCGGATGGTAGCTTGTTCATTCAGTAAAAAGGAGTAAATCAATTCTAAACGCTCATTTCGCCCTCTTTGTTGTAAGGAAGGAATGGTTGTTTGAATAGGAATTCGTCGAATGAAAGTGGTTAAAAAATTACTCGTCAGCTCTTCCGTCGTCGCAAAGAATAATCTTGTATGAACAGTGATTGGATGATTTGTATCCCCCATTCGATAGATTTGACCTTGATCCAAATAGGTGAATAATTTTTCTTGCCCCTCTGCGTTCAATCGATGAACTTCATCCAAAAACAGGATGCCGCCATCCGCCGCTTCAAAGGCTCCTTTACGATCCGAGTCAGCTCCGGTATAAGCCCCCTTCACGCTTCCAAAAAGATTGCTGGTCAATAATTCAGGATTATTCGCATACTGAGCACAATTCAACGTAATGAATGGTGCATCTTCAGGCAAAAGTTCCTTTTGGACACAGTAATGATGAATGAGTTTAACTAAATAGCTCTTCCCCGTACCGCTTTCTCCATTGATCAGAACAGGCAACCCGCCATCAGGATAATTGAGAGCCGCTTTGATTTGTTCAATCACACGTTTTAAGCTTTTATCATGACCAATCAAAAGTGAGAAAAGCTCCTGCTCTTTTCCAAACATCGGCTGCTCAGTTTGAATAGCACGAACACTTTCATAGTGATTTTCCTTTAAAACAAAAAATTGTTTTTCAAAAGCGCCCTTATGAAAATAGTAGACTGGGCGCGAATTTATTTTGACTAGCTCGCCGGTCTCAGTTAACTGATTCAAGTATTGGCTCACCGTATTTCGTTTTACTTTAAATATTTCAGCCAACTTCGATGCCGTAAACAATTCACTTAAGTCATCCAAGTTGAGAAAAGCGGTTTGATTTTTCAAATACTGCAATAATTCTTCTCTCATAGACTCTCCTCCTTTCTCTATCTTAAAAAAAGCGCATCCAAAGTCAATCCTGTTTTTTTAATTTCGAATGAATAAAATTGCAAAAATGCTCCTTGCAGTGTTATCTATTGCGGTCAATTCTTTCTTTTTCTATCTCGCAATTAATATGCCAAACACTGACTATCTCTATGATTAGTTACTAGATAAGGAAATATTCAAAGATTTTCAACACTTTTAAAAGGATTTCTAAACTGTTGGAAAAAGTGTTGCATCTGTCATGATAGACAACGAACCTTTTTGATTAAAAACCGTACCCATAAAAAAACGGATGCAAATGGTTGCGTCCGTTTTTTAATTGCTATTCAATTCAATTTAAATGATCGCTATTGTTATTTCTAAAAACAATTAAATACAGATTATTTCTTTTCAATTGGAATCCAAATTTCACTTTTGTACGTCGAACTGCTCATATCTCCTTGTGAGTACCATTCAATCTCAGGTGACGGTGTGTGCTGATAATCGGTCGTCGGAAAAAATTCAGAGAAAATTCTTCCCCAAATCTCGCTCATAGCAGTTGGTAACGCTCCTTCTATTTCAAAAACGGCCCAAGTCTGCGCCGCTATATCCAACTTGACGAAATCCGCAGGACAATCTTCAGTAGTAATCACACCGATATAGTAGTCTGTGGTGTTGTCTTCATACATTTCACTATATGCGCCGACCAGACCACCAGGCTCAGCATTAGCTAAAGGCAGCAGCTTCCCCATCAATTTCTCGGAAACACTGTTCCACATTTTCCCAACACTTGCGCCTAGATCTTCTACATAAGAAAACCGTTCCTTTATACCAACAATTGAAAAAGCTTTTTTTTCAACGATTCGATAATTCATTTCTATAACTCCTTTCAAGGACAAAGTAAATGACACCCGCGGCTGCACCTTGAGACGCACATCTTTTTTTCGAGCCTGACTAGGTGTCACAGCGTGCATTCCTTGAAAAGCGCGGGAAAAAGCATCCGCCGAAGAATACCCATATTTCACAGCAATATCAATAACCTTGTCGTCAGTATTTTGTAAATCCAAGGCAGCCAACGTCAATCGGCGGCGCCGAATATACTCTGATAAAGGAGTACCAATCAGAAACACAAACATTCGTTTAAAATGATACTGAGAGCACAAAGCTATCTGTGCAATTTTAGGATACTCAATCTCTCCAGCAAGATTCTCTTCGATATAGTCGATCGCCCTTTTCATATTTTCAAGATTATCCATCATCGTTCCCTCCTCAATTAAAGTGTATAATAATTAACTATTTCATATCCGACAATAACGTGCAAGAAAAAGTCGGATTTGAACATTCAAAAAAACATTTCAACTCATTGTCAGCAAAAATTCCTATAGCCAGTTTCAGAGGAATCTGACACAATAAAGGTGTAAAATTCGGATTTTGTGTCACACCTACCATTTTTGTTTGTCTAATTAATAAAGGAGGTAAATAGAGATGCAGAACAGACGTGAAATACTGTTAGTGCAATCTTCATTGGCAGGAGATGTCGATTCACTAACAGAATTATTGAATGAGGTAAAAGACAGTATCTTCAATCTGTCCTTACGAATGCTAGGAAATATCTATGATGCAGAGGATGCCACTCAGGAAATTCTCTTGAAAATTGTCAGCAATCTATCTTCGTTCAAGCAGCAAAGTCGCTTCAGTACTTGGGTTTATCGGATCGCTGTCAACTATTTAATAACCGATCATAAAAAGAGAGGGTTTCGTGAACAGTCAACCTTTGAGTTTATGGAAAAAGACCTTGAACAACCGCTCCCAACGATGGATCTGGCCTTCGATGACTTAGAAACAGCAGAACTGGCGGAGGAATTGAAACTGTCCTGTACGAATATCATGCTGCAATGCTTGAGTCCACAGGATCGTTGCGTGTTCATTTTAGGAACGATGTTCAAAATGAACAGTCAGCTAGCAAGTGAGCTGTTGAACATCACACCAGATGCTTACCGAAAAAAACTTTCTCGCACGCGAAAAAGAATGGGATCATTTTTAACTGATTATTGCGGAGTTGCCGGCGGAATTTGCGACTGCAGAAAAAGAATTCCTTTTGCGATCAAACAAAAGCGACTCGATCCGACACAACTTGACTTTTCTTCTTTAAAAAGACTCGATTTGGCAGAGATTTTCCAACAAAAAAAGAATATGGAATTTCTAGATGAACAAACACTCCTATTCGAGACGCTGTCTTGTTACCAATCTACCTTCAACCCCAAATTCTTTTTGAACGAGCTTCTTGTATCAAAGCAATTCTCAGATTTAATCAAGGAGGATGCTATCTATGACCTATGATAAAATTTTTACCTACCTCTCCGCTTTAGAAGAGAATAATAACCGGGAATGGTTCCATGAAACTAAACAAGAACGGATAGAGATTATTCAAGAATTTAATCAGATCGTTGATAGCTTCTCGAAAATCCTTCATGAAAGGGACTCTCAAATTCCGTTGATCCCAGCTAAAAACTTAACTTTCAAGTTCAATTGCGACACCCGATTTAGTTATGATAAATCACCATACAATCCTGTACTGCGTGCACATATCGGACCAAATGGAAAGCTGCCGATTCCTTGTGGCTATTTTATCTTTTTGAAGCCGAACAATCAGTCCTTCTTAGGCGGCGGACTATTTGCGGACATGTTCTCTGAGGCGACTAAGCTGATTCGTCAAGCATTGATCGAACATGAAACAGCTTTTTTTGACATCATTGAGAATTCTGAGTTCAAAAAGCAGTTCATTGTACTGGGCAAACAGCTAAAAAGAATGCCTCGCGGATACGAGGCATTCACCGATTCTTCCATCGCTGATTATTTAAAATACAAAAATATGTATTTGGAATTTCCCTTAACCGATCAAGAAATCCTCACATCTAAGGACTTTACAGCAGATGCTGTTGAAAAATTCTTATTGATGAAAGACTTCAATCACTTCTTAAATTCAGCGTTGAAAGACTTTCGCTTCCCAGATAGAAGAATTTAATAAACTCTCTGTCCTTCCTATTGAAACGCGCTATTGGTTTTCAATAGGAAGGACTACTTAGTGTCAAAAATGATAGAATTCTTTTCTCAAAATCATTTTAACAAGAATTACCAAATGTATGGAAGTAACCGGTAATTTACCTTTTTCTGGTATTCTTTATAACCAGCTAATTCTTCCGCCAGTATCGCCTCTTCATTCATTATTCTCTTAATTATTAAAAAAGGATAGATCAAAAAAATTGGCACTGCGAACAATGATCCTAGAGTGAATGGAATTGATAGAAACATTAGCAACGTCGCAAAATACATCGGATGTCTGACGAGCCCATATAATCCAGTATCGATAACGGTTTGATCTTCTTGTACTTCTACTGTTCTTGAAAGATAGGCATTTTCACGCATAACTTCTGCGTACAGCAGATAGCCTGTCAAAAATACAATAGACGCTATGATGACTAACCAATCGGGCACCAGACTCCATTTAAATCTGAAGTCCAATCCCGCTAATACAAAACCTAAAATGAACATGATCAACGAACCCGCAATAACTTCTTTTTGTTCAGTTTCCCGTTCCTTCGTATTCAACCTTTTTTCTAACAAGTCCGGGGCTTTTAGCCATAGTATGATGCCCAAAGCAATCATCGGCAGAAATAATAGACTGATAAATAGCCAAGCGTTCCAAAATGTGAACGATCCTGCGGGAAAAAACAGAAGTATCCCCAACATTATAAAACCGATAACAAACTTAAAAAGCGCTGTTTTTAATAAATGTCTTGCTTTCAACTTCTTTCACTCCGATCCTTTCAGCTGTATTTACATACGTAAGTCCCTCTCTTAAATTGTATGTCTTCCAGTCAAAATAAAAAAGACCTTTCACCCGAAAATCAGTGAAAAGTCCTTTTTTAAAATAAATTGGAGTAGTTTAATCATGAAAAACGCCGATAAACCATCGTATTCATAGATACATCGGTTATATTTTTGTTATCTCACCACAACTGCGGATTTTCTCAAATTATAACTTGCTTCAAACTTACTAGCAGAAACCCAATATTTTCCGCTGTTTGGATCAGATATGTGATAGGTATTGTTTGATTCATTAAAGCCGTCCAATGTTACAACATGCGCATTATCGATTCCAGTTCCCCACCAATATTTTCCATAGCGCGGCGAAGCATAATTTCCCGTTACGTAAACAACTACCGGATTGCCCTTCCGCAGCTCATCTTTTAATGTCTCAACAGAACTTCCCGAGATATCTGCCACCTTACCATATTTATTCCCCCACTGCGTTAATGGTTTAGCATAAATAGAATGATAAATATTAGGCTTAATCACATCTGGTCTGCCGGAGAACCCATTATTAGGATTGTTATTGGGCGACATCGGCATTTCCTTGATGAAATTTTTTAGATTATAATTTTTTGCATAGCCTTTTTGCTGCAAAGCCTGCAACAGTGATGCGGCCTCGCACCCCATTGGAAAACCAGCACTGTTTTGATTGATGTATGGTGCATTTAGCAGAACATAAGAAGCGACACTTTGTGAACCTCCTGCCGTATACCAAGCAATTCCTTCATTTCGCCATCCTCTTTTGACCAGATCATTTCGTTCACTGACTAGCATCGTGTAATGATGTGATCCTGCACCTCGTGCATTTGGATTGAAGACTCGATACATTGGTTGACCTGTTTTAGGCGTTTTCCAGGCAATCCCCTCATAGCGCCATCCATGCTTCTTCAAGTTATCCCGTTCACCCGCAACCAATGTGTAAAAATGTTCACCAGAATTCGGATTGTACAGTCGATAGAGTTGATTTCCGGTTCCATCCACATACATACTAATTCCTTCATTTCGCCAACCAAGACGTACTAAGTAATCCCGTTCACCCGCATTCATTGTATGCAGATGCTCACCAGAATTCGGATTGTATACTCGATAGATTGCGATTTTCGCGGCTTTTGCTGCGGCGGATCTCGCTGTGGCTGCAGAACTTTGTGTCGCAGCCTTATTCGAAGACTGAACGGTTTGGTTCTCAACCGCTTTTGTTGAGTCATTGGTGGGCGCCTCTGGTGTATTCTCAGAATCAGAAGTCGTTTCTGCCTTTGAATCTTCAACAGTGGACTCTGTTGACACGGTTTCGTCCGCGACTTCTTCCGTTGAAACTTCTGTCACAGCCTCTTTTGGCGCTTGAATTTCTTTATCTATTTCTTTATCCGGTTCAATATCTGTTTTTGCTTCCGCATTTACTGTAGTTTCAGGTTGTTCAGTAACAACTGGCTGCGGCTCATTTTCTTCAACACTTTTAGTTTGGTCACTAATCACCAAATCTTCGTGACTTGTTTCTGACTCCCCTCCAACTGGTTGTTCTACAGCCTCATTAGTAGTCGATTCAATTGGAACATCTTCTGCTACCTGCTGGATTTGAGCAGTTTCTACAGCGGCATAAGCTTCATTTTTATCTACAGCCAAATCTGTCGCAACCAAAATACCTAGAAAAATGATTGGAGCTATTACCCAACTCTTTCCTTTTTTATACATTTTAAAACGTTTCTTTTCCATTTTGCGCCTCCTGATTTCAGAACGAAAAAAACAACTATCTATTCGGGAAATTAATCGCTTTTATAAATACAAATGTATTTTATCAAATTTTTAGTCAATATAACAGATATTTGTTATTAAATTCGATTATTTGAAGTGCGTACTGAATAATATATGACTTTTCATCTAAATTTTCCCAAACAAAAAAGCCATCAGAGAAAACTGATGACTTTCAGAAATTGTACTCCTATTTTTGTCGTTCTAATTCTCCGATCGCTTGCTTACTATCTTTTGTTTGGATAGCGAGTGACACGATCCCGGCTAAAACAAAAACTAATGCAATGAAACTGAAGGCACCGCCATATGATCCACTCGTATTTACTAACCAGCCTATGATCATGGGTGCGAAGAATCCACCAGAAACACCTACCGCATTGATAATCGAATACTTGGTTGAAACTTCACGTTCTGCAAAAAGTTTGACTGGCAAACTCATTAAGGTCGCAAAACCAATACTTGCTGCAGCCACGGCCAATGCCAAAAATAGCATACTTAGAACTAATGAATGACTTTTTGATAGAAGGAAAGCAACGAGTCCACCTAGTGCCGAAGCAACTAGAATTACTTGTTTTTCTCGATCCTTGAAATGACGTCCGATCATTGAGCCTGCAAACATCGCACTGATCATCATCACAAATCCGATAAACGCGCTCATCATTGCCATTCTATTCATCGTCAAATTGAATTCATCCACTAAATAGGATGCGATCCATCCAGTCATCCCATAGACTGCTGCATTGATAAAAAATGCCGCCAGCACCATGATCCAAACATTGCGATCTTTGATAACTTCAAAGAAAGAAATGTTCGATTGATTGGCAGAAACGATGGGCTCGCCAGCCGTTTTCGGAATCCCTCTGATCATTAAAAAGCCGATCACTAACACGATTACGCCATAAACGAAATAAGTTGTCTCCCAACCGAACAACGTCAATAAGGGCGCTACCAACAATGGTCCAACGATTCCCGCAAAACCTGATGAAGCAATCATAGACGATTGTACCGAACCCCTTTTTGCTGGCTCGACTTCCTTTGTAACAAACGCACTAACAGCTGACGGATACCCTGCGTGAGCAAACGATCCCGCCGCAAAACGTATCATCAATAAATATATCAGCGAAAAGCCAAAACCCAAACAAATCATTAAAACACCGATAAGCAGAATCGCAAAGGTCATGATCTTCCGACTGCCTAAACGATTGCCCAAAAAGCCAAATGGAATTTGAAATAGCGTGTAGCCAAGGAAAAAGGCACTTAATATTAATCCCTTTTGCCCAGCATTGATTCCTAGGTCCTGAGCGATTGGAATCACCGACAAACTAATAATATTTTTATCCAAGTAAACGCAAGTATACCCAAGAAATATTAAGATTAGTGAACGGTTAATTTTGCTTTTCCCCATAGGCTAGACGCTTTCTAAATAGGCTAAAGCAGCTTCCACATAAACATTTGCGCCGAAATTCAGCACTTCCTCTTCCAAGACAATTTTCGGATTATGCAGCATTAATTCCGTATCGGCCGCAGTGATGAACATCGTAGTTGTTGGAATTTGATGGCTAATCTCGCCAAAATCTTCACTTCCCATCATTGGGACTGCCAATGGCGAATGCTGAAGGACATTCGCTGGAAAAACTTCTTCCAATCCCGCTTTGACCGTCTCAGTCACTTTTTGATCAATTTCGTTACTGCAGCAGCCGTTAGTAAAATCAACCGTCACTCTTGCACCGAAAGCCTGACCGATCGATTCTGAAATTTCTACCATTCGTTTTTTGATTTGCTGACGAACTTCTTCCTTAAGGGTACGAAGCGTTCCCTTCATATATGCTGAATTCGGGATAACATTTGATGAGCCAGGTGTTCCGCCGACAAACTCACCGATCGTTAAAACAAATCGTTCTGCTGAACTGATTTCTCGTGCAGATAGAGTTTGCAGTGCATCATATATTTTAGTCGCTACATTGATTGGATCGACTGAAACCTCTGGCATCGATCCGTGACTGCCGACACCTTCAACTTTGATCTCATACCAATCAGCACTAGCCATGAACGTTCCAGCGGGTGCGACAAAAACATTTTTAATCGGAAGGTCTTTAAACGGAAATACATGGATCATCGCTCCGGCATCGACTTTGGGATTTTCCAATACGCCAGCTTCCAAGCAATCCTTCGCACCTTGTAAAATCTCTTCGCCTGGTTGGAAAAGAAGTTTTACTACTCCAGTCAATTCGGCTTCTCGTTCCTTTAAGATCTTCGCTGCGCCTAATAGCATAGTTGTATGCATATCGTGTCCGCAAGCATGCATCGCTCCATTTTCTGATCGGAACGGCAAATCCGTATCCTCATTAAGTGGAAGCGCATCCATATCACCGCGCAATAAAAAGGTCTTCTCTCCTTGACCGATTGTGCAGGTGATACCCATCTTGCCACAGGCTAGCGGCTCATAGCCATATTCCACCAGTTTTTGCCACACAAAATCCTTTGTAGCTGGCAGGTCCATTCCGACCTCTGGATTTTGATGTAAATGGCGGCGAATTTCTACTAACTCTGTTTGCAATGGTGTTTCTTTGATTTTTTCCATTATGATTCCCCCTTTAAAAAAAATCATAGCACAAAAAAAATTTTGAACCTGATTTTCTTTTAAAGATCAAAAAAAGAAAATCAATACGTTTCTTAAATTAGCGTTATTTAAAAACAAAAAAGAGAAATCAGGTAAAACTGATTTCTCTAATCTATTCATAAATTCTATTTGATTTTCAATTCTGCTAATTGCTTTTCGATTTCGGTCTCTTCTGCATCTGCCGCTAATAACGCACAGGCTGTATAGGCACTTTCAACAAATGCCGTATCGAAAAGAGTCACCTTTTTCTCCGTCATTTCAATTGCCATCTCTAAGTTCATTTTGGCACTGCCTAGATCATAAAAAGCTAACAAGTCATCAGCTGAATTTTCCTCGATAGCTTGTGAGATTCGTTCCATCGAAGTCCCGATACCGCCATCTTCCAATCCTCCGGCAGTTGTGACAGGAACATTTTTAGCGACTTCACCAATCAATCGTTTTAATCCTTCTGGTATTTCTTTCGTATGGGATACTAGCACTACACCTCTACTCATTAAAGACACCTGCCTCAATCATCGATTCAAATAAATACGCTGACGACATCGCTCCAGGATCAATATGCCCAATTGAGCGTTCGCCGAGATAGGACGCACGGCCTTTTGTCGCTTTCATATTTTTTGTTTTTTCAACCAATATTTCGATTGTTGCTGGATTCAAAGTGCCGTTATTTAAATTTTCTACTGCCGGCACCCATAAATCTAACATTGTTTTTTCACCTGCTGTAGAATTGCCTCTTTTTTCAATTCCGGCAACAGCAGCCTTCAATAACATTTCCGGATCATTTGAGTCTTTGCTGGCTTTCATCATTTCCATCATAGCTGTTCCATAGAGAGGACCTGACGCTCCACCAACCTTGCTGATCAACGCCATTGCGGTCGCCTTGAAAATAGCAGGCAAATCGCCTGATAAATCCGCCGCCATAACCGCATCCATGCCGCGGGCCATGTTGTTTCCATGGTCGCCATCGCCAATCGGTGTATCTAGCTCGCTCAAATAATCTTTCTTGATTTGAATCTTTTCATTAAATAGTTCTAGGGTTTTTCGCAAATTTTCTGGTGTAAACATAGTGGGCCTCCTTGAATACTTTTTGCTTACGATAGCATAAATCTCAGTCCAGATATAAATGATGTTTAAACCCGGACTGAGTTCAATTTTCAATTAATTACCAAGCGATTGTATGAACTGGTTCATTTAGTAAGCGCAAACGTTCTTCGTCTAATTTGATCATGGTAATTGATGCACCTGCCATTTCAAGTGAAGTCATATAGTTGCCGACCTTACTAAAGGTGATCTCAATCCCATCTTCTGAAAGAATTTTTTTCGCATCGTTAAAATAGATAAACAATTCCATCAATGGCGTAGCTCCCATACCATTAACGAATAATCCGTATTTCTCACCCGCTTGCCAATTGAATTCTGCTTTAAGTTTGCTAATGATTTCTTTAGCGATGTCATAAGAAGGTTTGATCTTTTCACGACGATAGCCGGGTTCGCCATGAATTCCGACACCGAACTCCATCTCATCATCAGCTAAAACAAAGCCAGGTTTGCCGACCTCTGGAACAGTTGCTCCAGATAAGGCGATTCCCACCGTTTTAATATCATTTACTAAATCTTTTCCATAACTTGCTAATTCTGAGACCGTTTTGCCTTCACGAGCCAAACCGCCTAGAATTTTATGAACAAGGACTGTTCCGGCTACACCGCGACGACCTTGGGTAAACGTGCTGTCTTCTACCGCAATATCATCATCTACTAAAACAGAATCCACCTCGATGTCATCCATCGCTGCTAGATCCTTGGCCATATCAAAATTCATGACATCGCCTGAGTAGTTCTTGACGATCATTAATGTTCCTTTTCCTTTATTGGTCGCTTTGATTGCTTCATAAATTTGGTCTGGAGTCGGCGAAGTGAACACATGTCCGCAAACCGCAGCACTTAGCATTCCATCCCCGACAAATCCGGCATGAGAAGGCTCGTGACCGCTGCCGCCGCCGCTGACTAATGCCACTTGATCATACTCGTCACTACGAGTTACTACCAGTGTTTCTGGAACTTGCTTCACATAATCCGGGTACGCGCCAACCAATCCGCTGACCATTTCATCTACGACATTCTTTGGGTCATTGATAATTTTTTTCACTTGCTCTTCCTCCATATTCCTTTAAGATAATTTTTATCCTTTATAATCGCTAAATCAATCACTCTTCTTCCAAACAATCCTCTGTTAATTAGAAGAAAATAAATGTATCCTTTTAAATTTGATCAAATTGTTACATAGGCAGGACCATGAACAACAGGGCAGCCAAAATACCACCAATGATTGGTCCAACTACTGGTACCCAAGAATAGCCCCAGTCGGAGTCTCCTTTATTTGGAATTGGCAGAAAAGCATGGGCAATCCGAGGACCCAGATCTCGAGCTGGATTAATCGCATAACCAGTGGTCCCGCCAAGTGATAGTCCAATAACTAAAATTAAGATCCCAACCGCAATTGGATTCAAGCCATCACCAAACTTGCTCATTCCAAAAGTTAACAAAGCGAAAACCAGCATAAAGGTTCCGATAATTTCACTAATCAAGTTGGCACCTAGACTTCGAATCGCAGGTCCCGTTGAGAATACACCTAAAATTGCTGCCGAATCTTTGGTTTCCTTCCAATGAGGATAGTAATGAATATACACTAGCACTGCACCAATAATTGCGCCAATCATTTGTCCCAATATATATGGAACAACCATATCCCAACCAATTTTTCCGGCAATTGCCATACCAATGGTGACTGCTGGATTTAGATGTGCAAAGGACATATAACCCGCAGCATAAGCACCGATTGTAACTGCGGCACCCCAACCTAGTGTAATAGCGATCCAGCCGGCACCTTCAGCCTTAGTTTTGCGCAAGCTTACACCAGCTACCACTCCATCACCTAGTAGTACTAAAACCATCGTTCCAATAATTTCTCCAATTACCTGCGTTGACATGCTCGTATCCATGAAACATTCCCCCTTAGTTTTTTATTATGCCAGCCAACGCCGCCCTTTTTCTCTCATAAAGGTCTTGTTTCGCTGCGCGGCTGGCTTAATTAGACTATTGTTCTTTCGGTTGATGTTTGTATTGCATCGTAGCTTGAACTGCTTCTTGCCAACCTTCATAAAGATCTTCAGTGACTTCTTTCTTCATTTCCGGTTCGAAACGCTGACCGTCTGAAGCGAATTTTTTGATCTCATCAATATCTTTCCAGTAGCCCACCGCTAGACCTGCTAGATAAGCTACACCAAGTCCGGTTGTTTCTAAATAAGAAGCACGTTCAACCGGTGTTTGGAGGATATCCGCTTGGAATTGCATCAACAGATCATTTTTCGATGCACCGCCATCAACTCTCAATAATTTGATGTCAGTTCCAGAGTCCTTCGCCATTGTCTTCACTACATCAGCAGTTTGATAAGCAAGTGATTCAAGTGTTGCCCGAATAAAGTGTTCTTTGGTTGTTCCGCGTGTTATGCCAAAGATTGCGCCGCGAGCCTGCTGATCCCAATAAGGAGCCCCAAGACCGGTGAAGGCAGGAACGACATAAACATTTTCACTACTATCTACACGCTTCGCATAATCTTCTGATTGCGGAGCTGATTGGAACATTCTTAGTCCATCACGCAGCCACTGAATAGCAGAACCGGCCACAAAGATGCTTCCTTCTAAGGCATATGTTACTTTGCCATCGAGCCCATAGCCAATTGTAGTCAACAATCCATTGTCAGAAAGAATTGGCTTTTCACCAGTATTCATTACGATAAACGCGCCTGTTCCGTATGTGTTCTTTACAGTTCCCTTATCGAAAGCTAGTTGACCAACTAATGCTGCTTGCTGATCTCCCGCCATACCGCCAATTGGAACTTTATTTCCGTAAAAATGATAGTCTTCGGTATGTCCGTAAATTTCTGAGTTGGATTTTACTTCCGGCAGCATTTCCTTTGGAATATCTAGCAGATCCAGAATTTCTTGATCCCATTCCAAATCGTAAATATTGAACATCATAGTACGGCTGGCATTTGTGTAGTCAGAGACATGAACTTTCCCACCGGTTAATTTCCAAACCAGCCATGTATCGATCGTTCCAAATAGCAATTCACCATTTCTTGCCCGCTCACGAGAACCATCAACATGATCTAAGATCCATTTGATTTTTGTTGCTGAGAAATATGAATCAATCAGCAAACCGGTCTTTTTCTGAATCATCTCTGAATGGCCTTGTTCTTTTAATTCATCCGCGATATCACTCGTTTGTTTTGATTGCCAGACGATTGCATTATAAATTGGATGGCCTGTTTCTTTTTCCCAAATGACGGTTGTTTCACGTTGGTTTGTGATACCTATTCCTTCGATTTGACTTGGCTTCAATCCGCCCTCAATAAGTGCTCCTGCAATGACCGATTGAACCGAGTTCCAAATCTCATTTGCATCATGTTCTACCCAGCCTGGTTTTGGAAAATGTTGAGTGAATTCTTTTTGCGAAGAACTTACTTCCTTACCAGCTTTGTCGAAAACGATTGCCCTGCTTGACGTTGTTCCTTGATCGATTGACATGATATAAGACTCCATGTTCCCACTCCTTTTATAATATATTTGTTACTTTTTTAAATCCGCTAATTGTGTTTCTTTGATTTGCTGCTCTAATTCGGCTTGATAGGATTTCTTCAATGCAGCATCCCATTCAAAATAGTTGGCCATAGCATCTACAACTGCATCCTTGATTTCCATCAAACGATGGCTGATAAACAGCATATAGTTGGTTCGCCTCAATAAATAATCTACCGGTGTCAAGGTCATCTCAGCTTCCATGGCATAACGTAATGACATAGACTCAGCTAATGATAATCCTTCAAATGTTCCCTGATCCTTCATTGCAAAAACCTGTTCTGCGTTCGATCCGTAAAGTTCTGCTAAATATTTGGCGTCCTCAGCACTCAAACCTTGTTTTTCACCTTTTTTAGCAATTTCTTCTAATTCTTCGTCAACGTTTTTCGGATCGATTTCTCCGCCAGACACTGGATAGTTTTCGGAATCGATTAACTCAAACTCATTCTCTGGCAATAAGGAAACGATTTTCTTCATTGCACCAGTAGCCATTAATCGATAATCAGTCAACTTTCCGCCGGATAAAATTAAGAGTCCATCTTCAGCTATGGTCAGATCACTGCCTCGTGAAACTGCGGATGGATTGTCTTTCGGCTCTTCCTTTGCGGCATTCGTGATTGTTTTTTCCACTTGCGGACGTGATTGTTTGCCGTTGGAATAATCGCCTGCCGCCTTTATGATCTTCTCGAAGTTTTCATCGCTGATTTTTTCTTTTTTTGTCCCATTGTAATCGCCGCCAGCTTCACTGATTAACGGACGTAATCCTGCCCAGGCTGCTTCAATATCATTCACCGTCAAGTCCGCTTCAGGATAACGACGATTGACGATTTTTAATAGATAATCTACATCGGATTGCTCAACTGTCGGATGATTGTAATCCCCTTGATAGTCTGTATCCGTTGTTCCAAAATAGGTCTTGCTTTCTCTAGGAATGACAAAAACCATCCGTCCATCATTCTCGCCTGTATCAAAATATGTCGGCTGCGGAACCTTCAATTTTTCCCCATCAACGACTAAATGTACACCCTTTGTTGGACGCATATGCGGTTTATGGTCAATCTTTTTATCTAATTTATTAACAAAATCAGACCATGGACCTGCTGTGTTGATCACTAATTTGCTAGTGACGTCAATTACTTGGTCATTCAATAAATCCTTGACTTTTACACCTGAAACTTTGCCTTGCTCATCATGGACGATTTCTTCTACCTTCATACGACTAACCGCAATTGCACCGTCTGCAACTGCTCGTTTAATATTTTCAATCACTAGTCGGGCATCATTATTGCGATAATCTAAATAAACGCCGCCGCCTAATAATCCATTTGATTCTAATTGCGGTTCTCGCTCTAATATTTCTTCCTTACTCAACATATAATTAGCATATTTACCACCAGTAATTCCCGCCAAATGATCATAGAGATCCATCGCTACCTTGACGGAAAATAAATTGAAGGTAGATCCCGGTTCATCAAAAATCGGCAGAATCATTGGATCCGCTTTCGGAATATGCGGGGCAATTTCCTGAATAATTGCTCGTTCGCTTACCGTATCTGCCACTACCTCGACATCAAAAGTTTTAAGATAACGCAGTCCTCCGTGTACTAGCTTAGTAGATCGTGAGGATGTTCCTTCGGCAAAGTCTTGCATTTCTAATAACGCCACTGAAAGTCCAGAAGCCGCCGCTTGCAATGCAACTCCGGCACCCGTGATCCCGCCGCCGATAATCACCAAATCAAACGCTTGATCACTCAATTTATCAATCATCTTAGATCGGTCTCGAAAAGAAAACATGTTTACACACCTCGCTCTTTCTAAATGATTTATTTTTCCAAGAGAAAAATAGCTTATTGTCGCTACGCCTACCATTCAACTACAATGCGCAAGAACTTAGTTGAACTGGCAACCTCGCTCTTTCTAAATGAAAATATTTACTGCTAGATTGCCTAGGTTTACATGTAAATAATGAAGTGAACAGCCCCTTTTCTAATAAATAAATCGTTGAATTGAACCTTACAAAATCAGTGTATCATAACAAAAAACGCTTTCAAAAAATTTAGATTGTAAATTATTGCTCAATTGGACTTAAATACTGTCTTTTTTTGCTTACATCATTTCTTTCATAATTATTCTTCTATATTTTTTATATGATAAACTATTAATATAGAAGTTTCTTTTTTCTGTGACTGGAGGGATGGTAAAATGCGCTTCTTTTATTTGCTTAAAAAAATTGGTCTTGGATTACTAATCTACTTCATTTATTTGGGTCTTTCTGTTTGCTTTTACAATATTCAGCAAATCAATTCAGTCACCAAAGATGCTAAAAAGAGCGATCCTAAACCTTTGAAAACTCTCTATACAAACAAAATTCAAAACGAATCAGCCTGTGTTACCGCCGATCTAAATCAGGCCTTGGCCCTACGCTGCCAACTAGTTGATGAAGCCAAGGAAACGTTATTTGTTTCCCAATATGCTATATCCGATGATGACAGTGGTCTAATTTTTATCGGAAAATTATTAGAAGCCGCACAGCGCGGTGTAAAGGTTAAATTACTTCTGAATAGTCTAGCTACTGAAATGACCATTACCAGTCGAATCCCTTTCGAAATTTTTCGTGATGAAGAAAATATTGAGATCAAAACAATTGGCGGCCTGAATCTTTTGAAGCCATGGGAAGTCAATAACATTCTCCATGACAAGCTTATTCTAGTTGACGATAATTATTTTATTTCTTCCGGACGTAATATTGGCAATCGTTTCATGCTGAAATCAAAAGATTATGAAGCAACCTACGATTTTGATTTGATTATAAAAAAAGATGGCCAGCCTTCAAAAAACTCATTAATCAAGCAAGGAAACGTCTATTTTAACGAACTATGGCAGGCCCCTTATGCGGTAGACAAATCTCATTCCTCACGCCCTTTTACTGGAAAAGCAGTAAAAAACCTGCAAAATGAAATTAGAAAAGCACGCAATCGACATGAATTGGCGCTTAGACAAGACGTCCTTTCAAATTTGTCGTTCCATAAGATTAATGCAGGAATGCTGATTCATAATCCGGTGGGGAAAATTGTTAAATCACCTGTGGTTTGGCAACAGATAGTTCATTTTTTGGAAGACTCACAAGAGGCAACTTTACAAAGTCCTTATGTAATAATTTCTGATAAAATGAAGCAATTTCAAACACGGCAGCTGCCTGATAAGCTATCTTTAATTACTAATTCCGCGGCTACCTCACCTAACTTATTCGCTTACGCAGGTTATTTGAAACAAAAAGAACAGTTAAACAGCAAAATGGACATCTGGGAATACCAAGGCGACGGTTCTCTTCATCATAAAGCTTTGCTGCTCGATCGAAGAGTTGGTGCAGTCGGCTCATTTAATCTGGATTCTAGGTCTGCCTTTTTAAGTAGTGAGAACATGGTCTTTATTGATAGTCCGGGTTTTCATGATCAGTTGAAAGAAATTATGACAAGCTATCAAGCCGAGAGTTTGCAAGTCAAAAATCAAACGACTTATAAAAAGAGCGACCGTCATCCGCGCATCGTCCATCCTACAAAGGAAAAGCTTTTAACTTTGATAAGTAAGATCATCAAGCCACTTGAATTTCTATTATAACTATCACAGCACAACAATTTTGTGCTGTTTTTTTCGGGTATTCTCTCATTCCATTATTGAATTAAGCTATACTTAAACCAATTGATACTAAGAAGGAGAACGCCATGAAAATCCTGATAATTGAAGACAATGAGCAAATCGTGAATGTTTTAACTCGCTATTTGAATGATGCTGGTTATGAAACAGCGACTGTTTGTGATGGAAAAGCGGCCCTTCCTTACTTCGATACGCATCCAGTTGATTTTATTTTATTAGACATTATGTTGCCGAACCTGAATGGTTTTGAGATTTGTCAGAGTATTCGAGAAAAATCAACTGTTCCTATTATCATGATCACAGCAAAATCAGAAGATGCCGATCGTATTCTAGGTTTAGAAATTGGTGCCGACGACTATATTATCAAGCCCTTTTCACCTAAAGAAGTTCTCTATCGAATCAAAGCGATTATGCGGCGCATTCATTTTGAAAAAGAAGCGATTGTAGATCAGTTAGCTCTGGGTTCTTTAAGCTTGCATTTAGAAAATCGACAAGTGTTCGCTCACAATCGTGAAATCAAACTGACTAAAAAGGAATTTGAGTTATTAATTCTATTCGCAAAATATCCTAAAAAAGTTTTTACTCGGGATAATCTGTTAGATGCGGTTTGGGGCTATGATTATTACGGTGATAGCCGGACGGTTGACAGCCATATCAAAAGATTGAGAGCAAAGCTGAATAATGCTGGCGTTACCGATTGTAAAATCGAGACCGTTTGGGGTAAAGGCTATCGAATCGAGGAAACGCCATGAAAAAAATCACAACTCGGCTGATACAGCAATTTGTCGGCTTATTATTGGTTTTTGCGACAATGATCGCCCTTTTCTTCGGCATTCTTTTTGCGAAACAAACGGAGGATCTTCATCAAGAAGAAATGACCCATCGCAGTGAACTGATCAGTAAGACGCTAGCCGATTATTTTGACAATACTCCGCGCTCTCACACGAATCATGATAGCTCCTCTAATGGATACGGTGCTTTTTTGCGTTTTCTGAATCAAATTGCGGGCGAGGATATTTGGATTTTAGACGAGCAAATGAATTCGCTTATTGATTATCATCTCAATCAAGGGCACCCGCCCGCTAATGCCAAAGATCTAGTAACCGACACTTTCAAAACAAAAAAGACGCAGGTGACAAAAAAACGCGAATTTTTCCAATTGCAGGAATTAAGCGTCGGCACACCGATTCTTTTAGATGGAAAGATCAAAGGCGTGGTATTAATGCGCTCTCAAGTGGATACCATCCATAAGAATCAGCTATCTGGCTATTGGATGCTACTGGTGAGCTTATTTGTCTCTGTTCTAATCGCTAGTTTATTGGCATGGCGTTTATCGAAGCGCTTTGTTAAGCCAATCGAGGAGATGCGAATTTATGCTGATCAACTTGCACAAGAAAATTATCAGGCTCCGCTTGCGATCCAAACTAAAGATGAGCTGCAAGAACTTGGTAACCAGCTTAAGCTTTTAAGCCAACGTCTGACTACGGCAAAGAAAGCACGTGATAATAAAACACAGGCTGAAAAAGATTTTCTGTCGCAGATATCTCATGAGCTGCGTACACCGGTTATGGTTATCAAAAGCTCTTTGGAGGCAATCAACGAAGGTCTGTTAAACTCAGCTGAAGAAAAAGCTTATTTGCAACAGCTTTTACTAGAAAGCACCAACCTTGAGCGATTAGTCAATGATCTTTTGGAACTAAGCCGCTTGCAATCCGTCGAGTTTCGATTGCAAAAAGAAAAGATTAACCTTCTGGATTGTATTGATGATGCCATTCGCAGCTATCGTTTGCCTTTGAAGGAAAAGCAGCAGCAAATCCAACTCTCTAATCAATTGGACACTCCAAGAATGATCAATGGAGATTATTTACGGATCACACAAGCTTTAAAAATTTTAATTGATAATGCCAATAAATATGCACCAAACAGCTCAATGATTATTCTACAAATTACCGAAAAAGGAGAATATTTGGAACTTATCCTTGAGAATTCATTGATGGAGCCACTCACGGATGTTTCCCATCTTTTTGATTCTTTTCAACGAATTGAACAGAATCATACTTCGGGTACCGGCCTTGGGTTAGCTATCGCAAAACAAGTCATTCATCGACACCAAGGAAAAATTCGGGCAGAGGCCGATGAAAATAGATTTAGAATGATCCTTTTACTCCCCTATCTTTAATTGCCACACTTTTGCCACATTTACTTCTTATCATATAGTTGAGGAGGAGATTATCATGGGAAAAAAGAAAATAGCAATTAGTTTGTTGATGTTTATCGGCTTTCTAAGTATTTCGACTAGCACAGTTGAAGCTGCGTCTACACATCACGCGCTGAATCAAATGCACTACCATAGGATCAATAATATTTATAAAACACCACAAAACTGTAGCATTTTACAAAATCGTGTTTTAGACCAATACGGAAAACAAACGACCGCAAAACCAGTCACTCAAAAACGTCAAAACGATTCCAAAGCGCAGGTGGCCGTTGTACAGATTAGCGAAAATGAGACGAATGAATCAGTTACCCAAGAAAATATTGTTCAACAACAAGTATCTGAAACAACAACCTATGTAGAATCGCCACAAGACAACACGGACTATCAAGCACAACAAGAAGTTCAGCAGCAAGCTAATCAACAACAGGCAACTCAGCAACAAGCGCCACGCGTTCATCATAACGACACCCCGCAAAGGACGAATGGACATCATAGTGATCGGCGTCATTAAAAAACCAGCAAAATTTCAAAAACGAAATTTTGCTGGTTTTTATTTATAGTATTAATCTAGCTTAGCGATCTTTTCTTGCTCTCAAAGCGGACAAGATTGAAACTGTATCAATTACTTCTTGCAAAGCGGCTCCTAATAGAGCGGGAATTATTCCTGTACTTGCAATCAACATCAGAACTACGCAAATGACGATTCCAATCAAAACCGATTGTTTTGCGATGCGCATCGTATCTTGAGATAAACGAACGGCCTCTGAGACTCGACTTAAATCATCTTTTAAAATTACTGCATCTGCACTCTCACTGGCAGCAGTTGATCCATGAGCCCCCATTGCGATACCAATATCAGCAACTGCTAAAGCCGGCGCATCATTGACTCCGTCACCTACCATGATCCCAGGTCGGTCTTCTTCACTTAAAGATTTTAACACATTGATTTTTTCTTCCGGCATACATTCCGCATGAACTTCAGTGATGCCAACTTCACTGGCTATTTCATTTGCGATTGACTGATGGTCACCCGTCAGCATAATCGTCTTCTTAATTCCTAGTTCTTTTAATTGTTTAATTGTATCTGCGGACTCTCTACGAACAATATCAGTAAAAGTAATGTACCCGATGGATTGATCATCCAAGGAAACATAGACAGCTGTATGTTCATTACTCAATTCGATTGTTGAACCAACAAAAGACGCTTTTCCAACACGAATTTTCTTGCCATTAATAGTTGCTCGGATTCCTTCACCTGTTACTTCTTCCAAATCTGCTACTGGAAATAATGTGAGCTTTTCTTCTTTTGCGTAAGCAACCAATGAGCGAGCCAAAATATGACTAGATTCTTGTTCTGCGCTAGCCACATAGGTAATCAACTCTTCCTTTGAAAAGTCGCCAGCAGTAACATGAATATCTTCGACTGAAAGTTTTCCTTCCGTTAATGTTCCGGTTTTATCAAAAGCAATACTTTGTGCTCGAGCCAATTTTTCAATCGTCGTTCCCGTTTTTACTACGACACCATTTCGACTCGAACGACTCATCCCTGCTACGAGTGCAACTGGTGCTGCCAAAATCAGTGGACAAGGTGATGCAACGACTAAAACTTCTGCGAAACGAACCGGATCTTTTGAAACGAACCATGCAACACCGCCAATTACATAAGCAATAAGTGTGAAAGGTACAGCATATCGATCAGCCAATCGAACAAAGTGAGCCGGTTTAGCTTCGGATTCTTTGACTAGTTTAACTAATGTTTGATATTGGCTGTCTTTCGCTGACTTGGTTACTTTAAACCGAAGCGCCGCATCACCATTGATTGAACCAGACATCAACTCATCATTTAATTTTTTTTCGATCGGTTTAGATTCTCCTGTTAAAGAGGATTCATCAACAGAAGATTCTCCTGCAACTACCCGACCATCAACTGGAACCAACTCACCAGGTTTAACTAAAATCAAATCACCAACCTGCACCTCATCGACAGCAAGTTCACTGATCTCTTCCCCATCGATTCGATGAGCGACTTGTGGTGAATTATCTAAAAGTGAACGCAATTCGCGACTTGCTTGATGACTAGCGTAATCTTCTAAACTGTCTCCGCCGGTCAACATAATCAAAACTACCAAGCTGGCCCAGTAATCCCCAACCAGTAATGTTGCTACGATTGCGGTAATCGCTAAAATATCTACTCCATATTTTCCTGAGCGCAGTGTTTTGATCATCCCAATCAGCATCGAGATCGTCATGATTCCACCAACGATCGAAACAAGCCAAAAAGCCCATTGATTTTGATGGAAACCAAATTCCAGAATTAATGCGACGACTCCAACCATCGCTGTTAACAAAAATTTCTTTACATTACTCATTTGCTGCGCCTCCATTTTTCTTCATTATTAGATTAGCACTCTGCTAATCTAATTGAAAATGAGAACAACTAAATGAGAAAGATAATCATTAACAACTGCATATTCAAGTGGTCACTTTAAAATAATTATAATTAAGCGTTATCATTAATCCGTTCATTTTCTTTCACAATTCGATAAAAGATCCATGTGCTGGTTGCTTCTTTTTGAATAAGAAATAATCCTAAATTGGATAAATACTGCTGAAATCGTTCGGCATCTTTGAGATTCGGCAAATAATAGTTCAGTTTAGAGTGCTCACAGGCAATGAGCAACCCTCCCTCATCCGCAAGAATTCTTTTTATCTCTACTAGAGCTATCTTCAAATTCTCCCAATGGAAATGTGTTTGAAATGCAAAGATCAGGTCAAAGGACCCCGCTGGATATTCTGTTTTTAAAATATTTTTCGTTTCAAATTTCAGTCTTTCAGTAGAATAATTTTTCTTTGCTTGTTCAATCGCAGTATCCGAATAATCAATTCCATATATTGTACTTGCTATAAAATAATTTTTGAGAAGATTGGAAGAAGCACCATTCCCAACTCCAATGTCTAAAATATTTTTGGGCTTGATCAACGTCACAAAACCTAATGACCAATTGACCATCGGCAGATATGCTCGATTCCATATTTTCATCATTTGGATGCCTACTTTGCCGGAAGGTGCTTTTGACTGCTGAATCAGCTTTTTAAAAAGATAGATCATTGCTAGACCAAGCACTGTTATTGTGGCTAAAATAATAATTGCTGATTCACCCCATTTTCGTTTGTCCTTCTCAATAGCATACTAAATTCTTAGAGCCATAGATATAAAAAAATGCCGATTGATTAATCGACATTAAAAAATCCTATTTTATTATTGTTCGGATCGATAATCTCTTAAACGATAACCCATGCCTATTTCCGTAATCAGATATTCTGGCTTTAACGTATCGCTCTCGATTTTCTTTCGAATATTGGACATGTTCACCCGCAATGTCTGAGAATCATTACTATAAGGTCCCCAAACCTCCGTTAGTAAATTTTGATAGGTAACAACTTTTCCAAGTTGTCTAAACATCAAAGCCAAAATTCGAAACTCATTTTTTGTTAAATGAATTTCTTGATTCTCTTTATAAACTAATTGTTTTTCAAAATCAATTTTCAACGCTTTGTTCTCTATGACGGATAATTCTTCCGTTTTGACATTTTGATGACGCAGTGCCGTCCGGATTCGGGCCAACAACTCGTTCGTACCAAAAGGCTTGGTCACGTAATCGTCCGCTCCCAGATCCAACGCCGTCACTTTTTCGTTTTCATTATTTCTAGCAGAAATAATAATGATCGGCAGCTTCATCCGTTTGCGCAGAATTTTCAAAAGATCGATCCCATCGATATCTGGTAGTCCTAGATCTAGCAAAACTAAATCAAAAGAATTTGTTTGAAATGCCGTCAAGGCCTCCATCCCAGTACTGGCAATGGTCAATGGATATCGTTCTTGCGTTAAAACAACTTCCATAAAATCCGTGATATTCGGATCATCTTCAATCAATAAAATGGATTGCTTCATAACTATTCCCTCACTTCAAATAAATTCTTACCATCGTTTTGCCATTGCCAACCGTCATTTCCATTTTTCCATTGTGTGCATGGATAATCGTTTTTACAATACTCAATCCGATTCCCAACCCATTTTTCGAATCCACCGGCACTTCGTTCGTACTGGATAAATTTGTTTGAATCTTTTGGAATTGCTTCAATGGAATCTCGCCATAATTTTCAATCTCAAAAACAGTCTGCTCCTGTTGCAGACGAACCGTTAATTTGACTGGCTGTTCTTTTTCACCATGACGAAAAGCATTTTCTACTAAATTGAATAGCGCTTGCTCAATCAAGATCGGGTCCGCTTGAATAAAAATTACATCCTCTGGCAGCTCAATCTTGATTTTTCCTTCCGGATAAACCTTTTTTAAATGTTTATAGACTGCTTCAATGATTTCTTCAACAGGTTCGGCGGTTTTATCGACTTTCATTGTATCCATGTTGATTCTCGTGATCGATAATAGATTCTCTACCATGCGAATCAGCCATTGCGATTCTTCTTGAATATCTGTTAGGAGCTTCTGTCGTGTTTCCTCTTTCAAATCACTACCGATGCCTAATGTTTCCGCAATTCCTGAAATAACTGTCAACGGTGTTCTAAGATCATGGGAAACTGCTCGTAATAAATTGCTGCGGACTTTCTCTCGCTCGTTTTCTAACTCGACCTGCTCTTTTTCGTTTTTCAATTCTGTCTGCTCCAGAATAACCGCGATTTGAGTTAAAACCAATTTCAAATAATTCAATTGACCATTTTCCAGATCAAGACTGGCATTTCTTTCGATTCCTAAGACTGCAAGTGTTTTTCCGCTCGCCACGATTGGCAGATAAAATCCTTTTGCACCAATCAACGTATCCGTGCCATTTCCCGCTTCCTTTTGATTCTTTGCGGTCCAAAAGGCTACGGCTGCCTCTTCTTTTGTATTTAAAATTGATTGATGTCCAGTGACACAGTAGACGCTTTCTACCTTGGCCTGACGATCAAAAATAATTACTTCCCGTTCCAGCAATCTGGATAGATAGGTGGCGGAAATATCGAGTATTTGTTTGCGACTCTCGGCTAGAACATATTGCTTATTCAACTCATATAGAATTTCCATTTGATGTTCTTTTTCCATTGAATTATCGGCCTGCTTTTTCAAGCGAACCATCAAATTGCTGATCATCAAAGCGACGACCAGCATAATCAGCAGCGTAATCGGATAGCCTTGTTTATAAACTGTTAGAGAATATAAGGGCTCGACAAAAAACCAGTTGAAGGATAAGACGCTCAAAATAGACGCAAGTGCGCTCCAAAAATAGCCTGATGTGGTACGGGCTACTAATAGAATAAAAAAGATATACACCAGCATTAGGTTTTGATCGCCTACATGAATGTATTGCATCAATTCCGTCACAATCGTCGCTAAGAAAACACCGCCAACGGCAATTGCTAAATCTTTTCCGCCGCCTTCGATCACTTTACGTGTTCTAAAAAATAGCGATTGTTTTTCTTCCTTGAACGGGATCAAATGGAGTTCAGTATCATTCAAACGTTTCAATAAACGATCATCAAAGGCTTCAACAAAAATTTTTTCATACCAAGGCTGACGCAGGTTTTTCCCCATAATTATATCAGTAACACCGGTCATTTTAGCAAATTCGACAATTGTTTCAAAACTATCATCTTCCTCGATACTTACTACTTCCGCTCCCAGCTTTTCTGCTAAAGGAATATTCGTTGAAGTGTTTTCTTGTGTACGGACTTGAATCACTGTCCATTCCGCACCCAAGCCTTGCGCTAAACGTGCAGTCCAGCGAATACATTTTTCAGTCATTTTGGGAAAAGCATCATTCACGACAGTCAGCAGCTTGCTTTGAATCCCAATCGTTTTCCCGCTAATTCGATTAATATGATCCGAAGCTCGTTGAATCGCCAATCCTCGCAGTTGATCTAGTTTGTGTGGAATGAAGAAATTCTGCAGCGCGCGTTTCGCGTTCTCGTTTGCGTAGATTTTCCCCTGCTCTAAGCGCTCGATCAACTCATCCGGTTCAACGTCGATCACTTTGATCGTTGCCTGTTGTAAAAAAGTATCGGGTACTGTCTCCTTAACTTCGATCCCCGTAACTTCTTCTACGATATCGTTTAAGCTTTCGATATGCTGAACATTGACCGTGGTAAATACATCAATTCCAGCATTCAATAATTCATCGACATCCTGATATCGCTTGCGGTTGCGAGAGTCTTTAGCATTTGTGTGTGCCAGTTCATCAATCAATACGATTTCAGGTTTTTGTTGAATAATACGATCGATATCCGGTTCGGTCAGAATTATTTGCTTATACGAAATTTTCTTTGGAGGAATTTGAGGCAACCCCTCCAACAAACGATTTGTATCGGGGCGATCATGCGGTTCAATGTAACCTACAACCACATTTTTTTCCATTAATAACAACTCATGGGCCTCAGCCAACATTCCATATGTTTTCCCAACACCAGCAGCAAAACCAAAGAACACTCGTAACCGCCCTCTACGACCATCTCCTAATGATGTTTCCTTTTCTTGTTGCACCAGTATCCCTCCCTTCACTTTTTGTATGCACAACAATTCACCAATCCTATTAGATTAGTGAATTGCTGAATAGTCTACTTATAGTTTATCTAATGCAATGTTTAACTGCAAAACATTGACATATTGCCGATTGGAAAACCAATCCTTTTGAACGTTTTCTTCTATTATATTGTGAATTTTACTTTGCTTAATCCCGCGTTCCTTTGCGATTCGAGCAGCTTGAAATTTTGCGGCCGATAAACTGATATCAGGGTCTACACCACTGGCTGAAGCTGTCACTAAATCATTTGGAACTTTACTTTCGGTTGAATTCTTTGCTAATTCAGCTGCCGTACGCTTTTCAACTAGCCGTTTTTGTTCCGTCGAAACAGGTGATAGCTGACTAACCTTTTCGCTGCGGCCTGAGAAATATTTGTCCTGTTCAAAGTTCTGTCCAATGAGTTTTGAACCGACAACTTGATTGTTCACCGTCACTTGACTACCATTTGCTTGATTCGAAAAAAACAATTGGCCAATACCGGTAACGGTAATCGTATAAAGTCCGCCAAAGACGACCAAGCTTAGTAATAAAAATCGCAGACTGCCTAGAATACTTTTTTTCATCGTTCTTACTCCTTCTTTATAAAATGATTATTGAAAGTATTACGTCAATGACCTTGATAAAAATAAACGGTGCTATGATCCCACCAAGTCCATAGATCAGCAAATTGTGTCGCAAAATCTGACTGGCTGGCTTTTCTTGATACTTCACACCCTTTAGTGCTAGTGGAATTAACGCAACGATGACCACCGCATTATAAATGACCGCCGATAAGATCGCCGTCAGTGGACTGCCCAATCCCATAATATTCAACCGATCCAATTGCGGATAAATACTGTAGAACAGTACTGGAATCACCGCAAAATATTTAGCGATATCGTTAGCGATACTGAAAGTTGTTAAAGCGCCGCGTGTCATTAATAGTTGTTTGCCGATTTGCACGACCTGTAAAAGTTTGGTTGGACTGGAATCCAAATCGATCATATTTCCCGCTTCTTTTGCTGCTTGTGTTCCAGTATTCATCGCCATCGCTACATCTGCTTGGGCCAAAGCGGGTGCATCATTTGTACCATCCCCGGTCATTGCGACCAAATGTCCTTTTTCTTGATAATCGCGGATTAGATTCATTTTATTTTCTGGTGTTGCTTCGGCTAGAAAATCATCCACGCCCGCTTCTGCTGCAATTGCTGCGGCGGTCAATGGATTATCCCCGGTGATCATGATGGTCTTGATCCCCATCTTTCGCATGTCAGCGAATTTTTCCTTTACGCCATTTTTTACGATATCCTTCAAATAAACAACGCCCATCACACGGTTATTCTTTACAACTACTAAAGGGGTGCCACCTGCCCGCGCTATCTTAGCTACAATCTCATCACATTCTGGCGGGTAAGTTTCACCTTTAGATTGGACATAATTTTTCATCGTATCGGCAGCACCTTTTCGAATCTCATCTCCGCGATAATCAATTCCGCTCATTCGAGTCTTCGCACTAAAATCAATAAATTTCACTTCTGCTTGCTGGAATTCTCTTTCCCGCAAATTAAAACGTTCTTTCGCCAAAATCACGATACTACGTCCTTCTGCTGTTTCATCTGCTAACGAAGAAAGTTGTGCCGCATCTGCAAGCTGTTCCTCACTGACACCATTGACTGGTAAAAATTCGCTTGCCCGGCGGTTTCCCAACGTAATGGTTCCTGTTTTGTCGAGTAAAAGAACATCTACATCTCCTGCCGCCTCGATGGCCCGACCACTCATCGCGATCACGTTTTCTTTCGTCAAACGGCTCATACCAGCGATCCCAATAGAAGAAATCAAAGCGCCAATCGTTGTCGGTGCTAAACAAATCAATAGAGCAATCACGATAATCATTGATAACGTTTCGCCTTTGCCTGATAACTGACTGCTGAAATCGGTAAATGGCACTAAGGTAATTGATACAGTTAAGAAGATGATGGTCAAAGTGATCAAGAAAATTTGTAATCCGATCTCATTCGGCGTCTTTTTCCGCTGCGTTCCTTCTACCATAGCGATCATTTTATCTAAGAAAGATTGTCCATTTTCTGAGGTCACGCGAATCACTAAATAATCTGATACTACCGTCGTTCCGCCAGTGACTGCGCTGCGGTCTCCACCGGATTCCCGAATAACTGGAGCAGATTCACCAGTGATCGCACTTTCATCAACCGAAGCCGCGCCTTCAATCACATCGCCATCCGCAGGAATCTGTTCTCCAGATTGGACATAAACCAAATCGTCGCGTTTTAAATCAGAAGAACGAATTTCTGTGAAATTTTCTTCCTTAATATCCTCTAAACGTTCAATTTTATAGGTCATGACTTCTTTTTTCGCTTGCTTCAAACTATCTGCCTGTGCTTTTCCACGACCTTCTGCAACAGCTTCAGCGAAATTCGCAAAAAGCAGAGTCAACCATAGAAAAACGGTTATCGAAATACTGAACCAGACAGGTACACGCATGGGGTAAAAACATAATATCGTTGTGATGATTGCTCCTAAATAAACAACGAACATCACAGGATTTTTGATTTGTTGGCGCGGGTCTAGTTTTTTAAAAGATTGTCCCACGGCCCATTGATAGATTTTCTTCATCTTTAATCACTCCATCTATTTCATCGTAAAGAACTCAGCCACTGGGCCAAGCGCCAATACTGGCAAGAAACTTAAGGCTCCAATTACCAAAATGACAATAAGCAGCATAGAAACAAAGGTTGGACTGACGGTAGATAATGTTCCTGAATTTAAAGCCGCTTTCTTTTTACCACCCATATTTTCTGCTAAGAACAGAATGGCAATAATCGGTAAATATCTTGAAACAGCCATCATTAAACTGCCGAGAACATTCAAGAAAGGCGTGTTTGCTAATAAACCGCCAAAGGCACTTCCGTTATTATTCGCTAACGAGGTCGCGCCATATAATAATTCACTGAACGCATGGGGTCCGCGATTAGTCAGCCAACTAAACACATCTGGATGCAAGACCAGTGCCATTGCACCAAAAAGAGTCAACATCAATGGCGTTAGGATCACAAGACTGGCCATCTTAATATCAAAGGCCTCGATTTTTTTGCCTAAATATTCTGGTGTTCGACCAACCAAAAGCCCAGCAATAAAGACGGCTAGTAGTAGGAATGCCAACATTCCGTATAGGCCGCTGCCCACTCCGCCAAAGATGATTTCTCCCAGCTGCATCAAGAACATTGGAATTGCTCCTCCAAGTGGGGTGAAACTATCCAGCATTGCATTCACTGAACCATTAGAAGCCGCGGTCGTTCCAACTGACCATAAGCTTGACCAGCCGACACCAAAACGAATTTCTTTCCCTTCCAGATTGGTTGAACCTAAGACATGTGCAAATTCTGGTCCATAGTATTCGCTAAAAGCCACTCCGATAAAAGCTAATAATAGGAAGAATAGTGAAACAATCATGATCGTCGGGCCTTGCTTCCAATCTTTGACCCAAAAACCAAAGGCAAAAATCAATGCAGCCGGAATCAATAGAATCGCGATGTTTTCTAAAAAGTTCGAGAACAACGTAGGATTTTCAAATGGATAAGCCGAATTTGCTCCGAAAAAGCCGCCACCATTTGTTCCAAGCTGTTTGATCGCCACTTGACTAGCTACCGGTCCTAAATAAAGCCAAAGATTCTTTCCTTCCAGACCTTGGTAAGCAACCCCTGAATTGAAGGATTGGACTGTTCCTTGCGAAACCAATAGAATGGCAAAAACAAATGCCAGCGGCAATAAAATATAAACCAAGCCGCGAGTTAAATCCTGCCAGAAATTACCAAGGGCTTTCTTCTTCACTTGCGACAATCCGCGGAGTAAAGCGACTAAAACAGAAAGTCCTACACCTGCTGAAACAAAATTTTGCACAGTTAAGCCAAACATTTGTGAGACATTCGATAACGTTGTCTCACCGGCATAGGCTTGCCAGTTAGTATTCGTTACAAAGCTAACCGCCGTGTTCAAGGCGAGAGGCAGCGATAAATTTTTTACCGCAGCACCTCCTGGCAGCCAATGTTGTGTCATTAAAATAATAATCAACAACACCATAGAAGAGATGCTCAGTAAGATGACATTTAAGGCATATCGTTTAGCCGACATTTCTTTCTTGCTGATTGGGCCAATTACTTTATAGAAAAATTTTTCCAGCGGTTGCAAAAAACGTACGCCCCTTGGAGTATTTCCCTGCATAATTTCTTTGATATACCAGCCTAATGGCAGCGCCAATACTAATAAAATAAACAAGAAAAATAATCCTTGATAGATAACACTGCTCATAATTCTTCCCCCTTAAATAAAAACCAGAAAAGATAGATCATTACTAAGATCCCGATAATTCCCAAAATAATCGTCATTTCATTTCTCTCCTTTTTTCAAACCGGATATCAAAAAACGATCCGGTATCCTTTACTCTATAAGCATAAAAAAAAAGACCTAAAGATAGTGTGAATCTTGCGATCATTTCTTTACACTATCTTTATATGGTCTTTTAATTTGATGGTTCAAAAAGGAGTCACTTGGAAATTTTGATAAAACTCTCCATGAGCGAAAGTAAACTCAAGCACTGTAAAATCCGATAATCCGCCACCCTTCTCGTAATAAATACGATAGTCCTCTTTCCAAAACGCAATCTTCTCACTTTCCTGCGATAATACCTGCATCTCTCCAATCAAGGTAATTCCTGTAAAAGTTGCGGCATCATAAAAATATAAGCAAGCTTTGGGATTATCTAAGAACTGCCGAACCTTATTTGAAGCGGTATTCGTATGAAGATACAAATAATTTCCGTCAATTTTTATCGGTCTCAGCATCGCACGAATCATTGGATACCCATCATCTGTGACTGAGCTTAGAAAACATAGCTCCTGTTTTTCCACTAACTCAATCAATTCCTTTTCAAAACGCATATTATCACCTGTCCTTTTGTCCAGTATTTCAAACTATAGACGATATTACAATCATGGATATTATCAAAAAAAGCACGCCAGCCGTAATGACTGACATGCTTCCTGTTTAATCCTTGACTGTGTGAACGTCGCTTTCTTTGGTTTCTTTAAACATCATGAAGCAGACGCCAGAAATGATGAGAACTAAAAGACTAATGAAAAGCAATGGCATGAAAACGGTAGTCGTAGTATTTCTGAACAAAAGGCCCATCAATAATTGACCTAACGGCACCGCACATTGAGCGACCGCAATAATCGTTGCCATGACTTTACCAAGGTTTTCTTTCGGCGTAATTCGCTGAACGAGCGAGATCAAATAGATAGAGATTGCACTTAACATCATTCCAATGATGATCTCCATGACGATTATTACCATAAACCCTACACCTGCGCTGGTTGTACTTAATAAAATGTTCATAATCAGCAATAGAATCCCTGAGTAGGTGAACACGCGATAAAAATTACTGAATTTCAAATTCTTGGTTAATGGTCCGGCCAAAACGGCTCCCACGATACTGGATAAGCTGAAGACCCCCATTCCTATCCCGTACATCGTGTCATTCACGTGCAGTATCATCCGAAGAATTACCGGTAATCCAACAATAAAGAAAGAAGTCATTACAAAGTTGATCGCCGCCGCAATGACAATTGATTTAAAGATAACTTGGTTGTTTTTTACCTCTTTAAACCCATCTTTCAAGTCAGCCGTTAAAATCTGCATAACTGTTCCTGGTGTCTTTTCGCGTTTTACAAACGGAATCTTCAAGAAGCTTTCGATGATCGCTGCAACTACAAAAAAGACGATACTGCTGGCCACCAGCATTTTTGCACCCATTAGTCCATAGAAGATTCCGCCTATGATCGGAGCAACAACATTTGATAATTGCAAGATCCCATTGGATATCCCATTGATCTTTTCCAGTTGATCTTCTTCCACCAACAAAGGAATACTGGCTCCGACTACAGGTGTATCAAAGCTGCCAACAATTGCTAAAACGAAAATCAAAACGCCGATTCCAAATACTGATTCAGAAGTCCCCACTACTAAAAACAGTAATACCGCAATAATTGCATTGGCTACATCCATCAAAACCATTAAAATTTTCCGATCAAAACGATCGGCGATTGCTCCGCCAATGGGCGCAAATAATACTGGAATACTAGAAATTGCTAAAACAGTCGCAAATATATCTGCTCTGCCTGTCACATCCAAAACAAACAAAGACAATGCAAATCGTAATATAGCCCCGCCAAACACTGAAATAAATTGGCCCAACATCAAATAGATAATATTTTTTCGATTCCCTTTCACACTCTTTCCTACTCTCTTTTAATTGATACGTTTATCTTAACGAATTCTTAATTTTAGAGCATCAGCCTTAAGTCTCATTATTCTCTAACACTTTAGCATAGCTTTACCCCATTTTTTACTAAGAAATCAATCCATAATGTTTGAGTCCTTCCACCACACCATTATTTGTTTTTGCCACATAACTTGCGCACGACTTTAATTGTTCTGTTCCATGCCGCATCGCGATACCATGATCGACCAACTGAAACATGCTCAGGTCATTGTTCTGATCACCAAAGGCATACGTTTCAACTTTGGAACCAGCCATCGATTTCAAAAGCTTTTGAATCGCTGTCCCCTTCGAAACATTTTTAGGCAAGACATCAATGGCCAATGGAGCAAAACGAACAGTGTCTGCTACAGCCGCCAGTTCACCACTTATCCTCTCTTCTAACTCAGTATTAAGATACAGATTCATAAAACTAACCGGATTCGTTTGATAAAAGTCCGCCACAATCGGCACATCATGAATTCCCATATAGGTCACATGTTCCTTCACTACTTTTGAAAGATTTGTTACCGCGAAACCTTGCTGATTGAAGAAACCTGCCGAAAGTTTATTCTTGTCCGCAATGTTTAAAATTGTCTCGATTTCGTTATTAGAAAACTTTGCATCCAAAATGGTTTTACCCGCAAACTGAACATAGCAGCCATTGGATAGAACAAAATGCTCCGCTTCTAATAATGCCAATAACTCTTCCACTTCATAAAAACTGCGTCCAGTCGCGATAATCGGCAGGACTTCATTTTCTTTTAACTCTCTAAAGGCCGCAATCGTTTCTTCCTCCACTTGCAAACTCCCACCTGAACACAACGTCCCATCCAAATCAAAAAAAGCCAATTTCTTCATAAAAACCTTCCTTCCAAAATTTGAGTTGAATTTATTTAAAATGCACTGACAACTTTCTGAGTACACAAAAAAAGGGAAAAGCCAGTGCATCACAAATACACTGAACCTTTCCCCTCGGATCTTTTTTATCAATAGGTGCCTTTTACATATGGTAAAAGATGAAGCCCTCGGTCGCAGTCCTCGTTTGAGCGGAACCCTAGCTCCAGTTTTCCAGTTCGAAATCAATCATACCATGTTTTATTTATAGGTGGCAATCGCAAAAAAGATCCAAGCAACAGAATCATTGCTTGGATCTTGGCTGATTATTTATTTTTTCTTCTAAAGTAGATCGTTCCAGCAATAACAATTGCGGCGATTCCAACTACTATTAACCACGAATTACGCGTATCATTGGTTTTCGGGTAACTTCCTGTTTGTGTTTCCGAAGCAGTTTTTGAATCACTTGAATGATTCGATGATGTCGGTGTTTTTGGAATCTCTTGATTCACGACTTTTCCGGCATCAACGATAGCGGGTTTATTTTCTTTTGAAGAGTCGATAGTAAATTTACGTTTTTCTTTATTGATCGTATAGCCTGTTGGAGCCTTGGTTTCTGTAAAGTAATACTCGCCTGGCGAAAGCTCACCCACCACAATCTGACCAGCTTTATCAGAAGTGTACTCTCCGACTTGCTTACCATCTGCATGATATAAAGTGAAGACCGCATCGGCCAATGCTTTATCAGCTTGCGAAACTTTTTGTAATTTTACCGAACCTTGATAATTGATAAAATCAGCTAGCGTGATTGTCTCGGGTTTTCCCGAAGCCTTCGCTGAAACTGTAAAGTCCACGACCTTTTTATTCAACAAATAGTTATTCGGCGCTTTGGTTTCAATTAATTGATAGCTGCCAGGAATTAATCCGGTCGCAACGATCTTTCCATCTTTGTCTGAGACAAGCTTGTCAGTTTCTTTTCCTGCTGAATTAAAAACTGTTTGAACATTGCCTTTTTTATCCTGAATTTCGAATTCGGCACCCTTCAAGGCTTTGCCGTCTTCATTTTTCTTAGTAACAGTCACAGAACCTTTATAGTTTAGGAAGTCTCCTAAGTTCACTTTATCAGGTTTACCTACTTAACGGTTTATCATAGTTTGGCGCAACCGTTCCATCTTCAGCAACAGTTGTTTCATACAACTTAATTGACTCTTGATCGATGACTTGATTTTCAGAGGGTTCATCCTTGATCACTACATGCTCTAGTGTTGATTGAGAAGGATTAATAACTGCTTGCCAATTGACATAATCAGGATCATTGCTGTCTTGTGCACCTGATTTTTGGACGTATTTCCCGCCATTTTTTATCCCGACTTCACCAATCACATCACGTTCATCGCCGTTATTTTCATATTGAGCGACATTGGTATATTGGTTAGAGCCTTCAATGATTTTTCCTTCCACTGATGTTTCAAATTCAATCAAATAAGTATTGGCAACATTGTCCGGAAAATCAATTTGAAGTGTCTGATCATTGGATGAACTCGGTTCAATCACCTTTTTCATCTCATCATTCACAACTTTTTCCGGTTGTTTTTTGACGACCGTTCCGTCATTTTTAACGTCCGCTTCATAGACCTTCACGGAGCCGTTCACATAATCTTGATTTTCCTTGATTTTATCAATTAATTGCGCATTTTTTAAAATATTGCGGCTATGGTTGACGGCCACAGTCCATGTAATATGCTTCGTTTGTGCATTATACTTCCCGCTTTTATGTGCATTTAATTGGAATGGATCATCTGGCTTAAAGTCTTTGTCATCATCTGAGGTGTGCTTCCCTCCACTTTTGTCTTCCCAATCTGCCCGCATGTTGTTTTTGAAGCGATCTAGGTTGGGATTTGTAGGATCCAGTAGGCTCACATCGAAATTCGTACGGTAATTAATTTCTAATTCTGATTCAGTTGGATTGTATTGGTTTTTGAACGTAACCTTGAATCCTGTCTCAAAATTGCCTGATTCATCATTAACTAAGACTAAGTCATAATCTTCACCAGGCACCAAGACCTTATTCTTAGTGACATCACGAATTTCAAAATCAGGTTTTAAATCATCTTTCACAGCCATAGATAAACCCGGGGTCGGTGAATAGGTATCTGTCAGGACCAAATTTTCCATGTAATAATTATTTTTATTGACGTTAATTTTCCAGCCAACTTTTTTATCGGCATAGTCAATATCCGTAATATCCTTAATCACATTTTGCTGCTGAGCGGTTCCTTTATCACCATCAGTTTGTCCTGTTCCAGTTGTCACGTTGTTACTTACTTGAGTAGGGTCTGTAACGATACCGTTTACTTTTGTTTTGTATTCAACTCGAACGGCTTCGTCAACATCGTGTAAAAATCTGATCACAAACCCTTCGCCATCCGGATTGGGTTCTAAAACATAATCTTTGCCTTCTTCTAAAGGAGTCCCTTTTACTTCCTTACCTTTTTCGTCAAAAGTAATCGGATAAAGTTTGATCAAACCATCAACTAAATCCATATTTTTACTGATCGTATCTGTAATAACCGCTTGATCTTTAGCGATTTTCTTTTCATTGTAATTGTATTTGATTGCCCAGCTGAATTCTTGATTGGTTGGATCGTATCCTTCCATATTTTTTTCAACCGGTTTTCCAAAATTATTGGTGACAGTGGCCTTAGCATCCAGACCGTCTTCGTCGTTTTTATCTGTTAATGTAGCGGTATTGGTGAAGCTGATCTTGCCACCTTCTTCTGGTTTAGCAGAATCATTGATATCCGTTTGATAAACTAAACGATAAGCTTTATTGGTTTCTCCAAGAATGGTCACATTACCATTCTTATCGACGGTATACTCACTAGGGTCCAATTCACGACCGACCTCTTTTACTGTACCGTCCAAGTTCATCACCAATTCTGTAACCTTGACTGATTTGTAGTCAATTCCAGATGGCCATTTTTCAGTAATCGTCGGATCTTCTAGATGATTCATCGATTGGTTAAAATCAACCGTCCATTCAACACTGCTCGGATTTGGCGTGCGGTCAAAATGACCCTTTTTATCAATCGATTGCTCTGTGTCTGGTCGAATCTCCACATTGACTGGCGGTAAATCATCTTCCACCGGATAATGAATCGTAATGTCGCCAGGACCTTCTATATGGTCTTTACGAAATTCCGTGTCAAAGAAAAAATATCCTTCGATATCACTTTGGTTTTTAACCTCTTCGGTGAATTCAAAGCGAATATTTCCTTCTTCGTCAATCGTATATTTCGCATATACTTCTCCGGCTTCATTTTTCAGTTCTCCGCTTAACGGTTGTTTAGGTTTTAATTCCTCTGGCAATTTGAAATCAAAATAATCTCCCGGCTCAATCTGCTGGCGAACATCTTCCGGAATACTCCAGGTATAAGAGATTCGTACATTCGTATCAGCCGTTACCGGTGGTTCGGCAACATTGCCGTTATCGTCCAGATAGACAATATTCGACCCCGTAATGATCGTGCCTGTACCGTTGGGGAAATACTCGCGAATATCAGTTGGTCCTTCTGCACGTTGCACGGCTTTTTTATCAGTTGATTCCTTCTGAGTTTCACTCGTCTTAGACTCTTCTGTTGCATTCACTGCTTCACTATTTTTTTCTGACTCAGTCGAACTCTCCGTACTTGCTTCTTCACTCGCAGATGTTTGCTCCGTTTCGCTTTGCGGGGTTTCTGTTTGTTCTGTCGAATCTGGTTCACTAATTTCAAAAGTATAGGAAAGTTGTTGTTGTTCGTAGGTTACATCAACTGACGGTACCTTAGTTGTATCCGCTAAAGTTAGATGAATGACTCCCTCACCACTTTTCGTTAACGGAACCGTGAGAATCTGACGATTTTTAACTTCTAATTTTGTTGACTGTCCATCTTGTTCAAAAATGGCTTCTTCAACAATTGCTTCAGAGATATTGAGCGCTGCTGTGCCTTCTCCAGCAGCTGTTTCAATTTTTACATCAACTTGATTTTCTGTTTGCCCTTTCGTAATCTCTTCTAATTTCACAGCTGGCTCTGGGACTGTTTCCGCCAACGCCATCAAAGGGGCCAAAGAATTTAGTAAGATCACTAAAGTCATCAGGCTATAAATAATCTTTTCCAAAAATTTTTTCTCTAACATGTGTGCACCTCTCATATCCATTTTCAAAAAAACGATCATTTTAAGTTATACCAGATTTTCTTTTCATGTAATTTTCAAAAAGTGCACTGTCCAAGTTTCATTTTTGGAACTTTAGTTTGATTCGTCTTGTTTTTTTGTTGCGACCTGCTCCAAAACTTCATTGATCCGTTCAAGGTCATTCATTAATAAACTTTTTCCCACTACAACAATCTGAGCTTCTGGATAAACGCTTGTCATGTCTTTCAATGTAGACGTCGTTAGTAAAATGTCCACATTGGTTTCAGTTGTCTCAAAAACATCATTGATGGATAGATTGTAAAGATAATTAAAGTATCCAGAAAGCTGACGAATAAAATTTTTCGTCATTAAACTAGGCATATCACTTTCTACCAAAATCGAAATTGGAACCTCATACCGGCATGGATCGGCTAAAAATAGAATGTTTTTCAAATAAGGAATCAGTAAAAAATCAAGCTCTAGAAAGATGGGATTCGCCGATTCCTCATATAAACGTTCAACGAATGTACGTGTTTTCTTAATTAACTGAGGATAGCGCTCTTTGAAGATAGCCTTGTACGTATTTCCCGTCATGTCTGTATTAAATCCTTTAAAATATTTTGCAAAGAAATGAGCGCTTAGTATGTAAGAACGAAAACGCCACAAATCCTCCTCTTTAATAGGAAAGAATTCTTTTTGAAATCTAGTCACCATCAATTCCGTCGCAGCGTAAATCTGTGTCTGTTGTGCTGCTTGCTGCCGCATCAACTCATCCACAAGCGGTTCTTTAAAAACATCAATTGTTTTAGACATAGACACCCACACTAAAAAGAAGAAAGGAATCTCTGAGTCTCTTGTATTAATTACTCCATGCTCACTGGTCATGATTTCTTTAAAGCCGGAGTATAACGTGTTTGTCGTGATTTGGTCTTCTAAGGGTTGAGGCATTTTCAAAATATGACCTTTTCTAGTTCGAATAATCGCTTCCGCAAAAATATATGCGAGCTGTTTCTTATAGGCATAGGGAATATTCGGATAAACCGTAAATCCACTATCAAGCATATGATCAACAAACTGTTCGACTCGTTCTTCATCGATGTGCGGGAATGGCCAGCTATTTCCCCGATAGATACTCCAAAAAAAGATCACTAAAAACATTCGAATCTGATATTCCTCGCCTATCAGCTGAAAACTTTCACGGCTGATCTCAATCCCATAGCGATCCAACAACGGTTGGACTTTGCTCAGGTCCCTTCGGACGGTAGACTCACTGATAAAATATTTCAAAGCATAATGCCGAACATTCTCAAACTCATCCGTTATCAATGCTTCAAGCAGCTTGACGGTTGAACACTCTTTCACGATTTCAGTGACTAGCTGGTAGACATCGGCGTCCCTTTTTATGAAAAGCCGGACTCCTTTTCCTTTAGACAATTGAAAAGAAAATTGACTAGTATTTAAGTTCTCAATTTTTTCCTGCAAATCATTAAGTACACCCACAGTTGTGTGCTTGCTGATTCCTAACGAGTCACTTATCCATTGTCTGCTCACCCAGCGCCCATTGGTTTTGCTCAGCAGCAAAACCATTCTTCGTTGAAGAAATGTTCCGCGATCAAATAACTCTTCAAAAAAATCTTTTTTTCTTGCTTTCATCTGCTCATCCCTTTTTTATTGCAACGATTTCATCTTATTAAGGATAATAAAAATTTTAGAAAAGCGATATTTTAATGCTCACTTTTAATCTATTATTCTAATTTTCGAAGATAATGAATTAAAGAAAATTCATTTTATTTTAATTTCCGGACCTTTTTACAAAAAAAAGATACACCCGGTAAATGGGTGCATCTTGAAATACAAACGTTTTTATAGTTACTTTTTCCCTTAATCATAAAGTCAGCAGAAAATTGCCACATTATTTCAGGAAAAAATGAAGCCGTCATTGAGATTCTCACGATTCGTCAAAATTGCCTGAAGCATATTTTCATACATTATCTGCAATGCCGGCTGCTTCAATATGCGAAAAATCGAAATCGCCTGCTCACAGCTTTGCTTCCCAGCAGTGATTGAACCTGAAACAATCCTCAACCATCCTTGATAAAAAAGCAGTTTTGTACTATTTAATAAGTCTCCTTGATCGTGAAGCAAGGATTCCGTTTCCTCTAATACTTCTCTCGCCCAAGGCAATTTCCGGAAATTGATGAACGTCGCGCAAGTGCCAAACAATAACTCAAATTTCATCCGTTGCATTAGCTGTACGCCAGCTTCTTTTTGAGTTCGTGAAACGGCCGTCCGTAATAACTGATGAACAGTCGACACCGGAAAGCTGAATTGAAAAAAGCGAAAGAGCAAGACTTCAAATCCCCCCCAGTTATCGACACTATATAAATGATTCACTACGGGCGCTGATAATGTTTGAAGTTTAGCGAATAAAGCGTCCACATTTACTTCTATTCCTTGATCCCGTTCATCATTCAATTGATAACTTAAACTCAATAATTGACATAAGATTTGTAAAAATTCTTCACTTTGCGTTTCTCCCTGAATCGTCTTCTTCAGCTCATTCAACTGATTGATACCTTCCGCAAAATTTCGAGATTGATTCACTTCGTCATTATATTTAAAGATTTGATTCAAGTAGAACGTGAACTTGCCGGTCATGAAAAACGGCCGATCGGATAGATAATCGTATATCCCGACATTATCACTTTTTGATCGCAAGTAAAGAAACTCTTCTAATGTTACATTGATTCTTTCCAATAAATGTTCGAGCCGGTGAAAACTAATATTCGAAAGTCCATTTTCAAATTTACTGATAAAAGAAAGACTGTTTACCTCATCTGATACATCTCCCATACTCATCCTGCGGTCTTTTCTTAATTGACGAAAAATTTCACCTTCCATAATTGTCCTCGCTTCTTTCCAGTCGATTAATTCCTCTATAGTGTAATTTTTGATTTCTTCCAGTGTAAGTTATCTATACTAAATGAACAAGTAATAAATTGAGGAGTGATCTTATGAGAAATGCCACAATCGCCGATTTACCAGAAATTGTTGATTTTATTTATGACCAATTTTCACCGCTTGAACATTTTATTTTTTTATCCGAAGACCTCACTGATTCTGAAACGGTACTGAGAAAGTTCGTTCAGGCAGAAGTTTCACTATTTCTAAGGTATGGGGAGCTCAAAGTATGCGGTAATCCAATTCATGGGCTCATCAGTAGTATTCCATCAAAAAAATTCACTCTGTTTCACCAAATGATCTATTCCCTGCCGTCTAGAAAACTTTTAAAAGAAATATCAAAAGACGATCGAAAAAGGCTATTAGCACAAAACAAATTTATCGCAGAGATTCATTCACCCATCGCTTGGCATAAAAAACATTCAAAAAACAGTCACTACATCTCAATGATTGCTGTTGCAAAAGAGGCTAGAGGAACTGGTGTCTTGCGAAAAATGCTGACAACAGTCATAGATGAGTGTCAAAAGGAGAATAAAGATATTGTGTTAGAAACAATGACCGAAGCGAATGTTCCAATCTATCAGCACTTTGGTTTTGAATTGATCGAGTATCATACAAGCCCGAATGTTCCATTCGCCGAATACTGTTTCATCAAACGACCAAACTAAAAAAGATAAGCAGCCGCTCTTCCGAACGGCCGCTTATCTTTTTATTTCAGTTTTTAAGACATTTCCATCCAAACAGGTTCAAATTGATTTCCATCAAGATCCAATACTTCTAAACTAAACATCTGATCCTCAGGAATCCCCATATCGACCGTAAAATAATCGCCGCCATTAGCTCTGGCCGCTTCCGCAATTTCTCTGACAACATCTGGGCTCTCTACCGAAAAGGCCGTTAATGATCCGCTCTTAGTTTTTGTATCCGCAATCTCTTTATCTTTTAAAAACAATCCGTAAAATTCATAATCCAATACCATAATCCAAAAAGTATCGTCCCAGACCATTGAACTAGAATGCTCGTTGGAGAAATCTTCATTCTTCTTAAATCCCAACTTTTCATAAAACTCTGTGGAGGCTTTTACATCTTTTACAGGAAAATTAGTAAATACTATCGTTGACATATTATTCACTCCAATCAAATTTTTCTTATATTATGCAAGATTCGCAATACTAAAACAAAGAAAACGCTTGTATAAAGTGTAACGAAATGATTTTACCAATAAAACTTTATTAAAAGAAACGATTCATTTTTCACGTCTATAAGGAATAGGAAAACACAAAAAGGGAAGTCAAATGACTTCCCTTTTCATGTCGTACGATTATAGTTCTTCCCCATTTGACTCAATCACTTTTTTGTACCAATAGAAGCTGTCTTTTCGACTGCGATCAAAGCTGCCATTTCCTTTATCGTCTTTATCGACATAAATAAAGCCATAGCGTTTTGACATTTCACCCGTTCCGCCAGAAACGAGATCAATACAGCCCCACGGAGTATAGCCAATCAAATCAACGCCATCTTGTATCGCTTTGCCCATTTCAACAATGTGGCGACGAACGTAATCGATGCGATAATCATCATGAATCGAACCATCCGCCTCGACTTTATCAACTGCTCCCAATCCGTTTTCAACGATCATCAAAGGAATTTCATAACGATCGTACAACTCATTTAAGGTAAATCGCAGCCCAACTGGATCAATCTGCCAGCCCCATTCGCTGGTCTCCAAATAATTATTTTTTACTCCACCGAATAAATTCCCGCCGACACGATCACCGCTTTCTTCAATATTAGCGGTAGCGCAACTAGTCATATAATAAGAGAAGGTATAATAATCAACAGTCCCCTCTTGCAAAATTTCTTCGTCGCCTGCTTCAAATTCTATTTGGATATCATGTTTAGCGAAATAATTCTTCATATAATAAGGATACTTTCCTTTGACCTGTACATCACCGCAGAACCAGTTCAGTTTTTTTACTAATTCTTGACTAGCCAAAGCGTCTTCTGGTTTGCATGTTAACGGGTACATCATCATGTAGGCTAGCATACAGCCAATTTGGAAATTCGGATTGATCTCATGTCCGATTTTTACGGCTTTGGCACTAGCAATAAACATATGGTGCAGCGCTTGGAATCGGCGTGCTTCATTATCCTCTTCGTCCAGAATTCCCAATAGGTTTCTACCGCCTAATGGCAATGTCCCAAAGTTTATTTCATTAAATGTCAGCCAATATTTTACTGTATCTTTGTAACGATCAAATAATACTGTCGCATAGTTAACAAAGAAGTCAATTGTTTTACGATTGGCAAAGCCGCCATAATTTTCTGCTAATGCATAGGGTAATTCAAAATGACTGATAGTGACCAATGGTTCAATACCGTACTTTTTACATTCATCAAAAACCTGATCATAGAAAGCCAACCCTTCTTCATTGGGTTCTGTCTCATCGCCTTTTGGAAAAATCCGCGACCAAGCGATACTCAAACGAAAGACCTTGAATCCCATTTCCGCAAACAACGCGATGTCTTCTTTATAACGATGGTAAAAATCGATCCCATCGTGATTTGGGTAATAGTCGTCCGGTTCAATCGTTGGGGTCATTACCCGATGTTTGTTAAGACCGCCAGCTCGCATGTGGTCAGGAATACTTTCGCCTTTTCCGCCAACATCCCAAGCGCCCTCACATTGATTCGCAGCGGTTGCGCCGCCCCATAAAAAGTCTTTTGGAAATCCCATTTATAATGCCTCTTTTCTATTTGATTTGGTAGTTTTTCGCATAAAACGTCAAAAACCCGCCAACAAATAAGCGTTCTTCACGCGTAATTTGCTAACAGGTTTAGCTTGCTTGATGCAATCACTATCCATTTGTATTCATTTCTAATTGAATTATAGCATTACGAATCAAAAAAATGCAAACGCTTTTTCAGGCTAAAAAAAACGTTCCTGCATTTCTTTGACCCGCTGTTTTAATTCACAAGCATTCTTCTTCGCTTTTTCCAAAGAGTCGATTAAATTATCACAAGCGGTAATAATACTGTCGTCTGGCTCCGTTGGATTCAACAATGATTTGATGTCCTGTCTTTCTTGATTGATCGCGTTCAGCATTCGCAAAATCGCCGCCAAAGAATATTTGGCTCCTCTCAGGGTTCGAATGATTTTTAAGCGCTTAAGGTCTTCACTATCATAAATCCGATAGTTATTCTTGCTTCTTTTAACTGCAAGCAGACCGTTTCGCTCCCAGTTTCGCAATGCCTCCGAGGTAACGCCTAAATACTCCGCGGCCTCACTTCTGGTCAGAAATATTTCCGTCCCATCGTTTTTTCCTGCAAGGATGCTTTCTGCCACTTCGATGACATCTGTTGCCTCGTTTATTTCCTGATCCACTAACTTAAGATAACGATCAAGCAATGCTTGAGCCGTTACAAAATCATAACGTGCTATAGCCTTTACCATATCCACCATTGTGATTCGCAAACCTGATTGCAGTACTTCGATCTGAAAAGCGATTTGAGCAATTTTGATTGTCTCAATATGATAATCAGTAAAAACACGGTAGCCATTTTCCGCTCTTGGAGGAATAGGAATCAACTCCCACTCCTCATAACGGCGAATCGTATTCGGATGTAAGCCGACGATTTTCGCTACCTCCGAAGTTCTATAAGTTTTCATCGCAAGCCCCTTCAATTAATCGTTAATCAAGAGTGTTAATTCGTGCAGCGCGCGCGAACAACTGGTATAGAGAATCGTGCTTTTCTGATTCATTTGACGCGCTTGAATATCCGGTAAAATTACTTGATCAAACTCTAACCCTTTGGCAAATTGAGCAGTAGTAATAATGATACCTTCAGTAATTCTCTTAGTATCCTTTTCAAAACGAATCAAATTCTCGTGAGGAAAATCTGCTTCGATCTGTGCCGCCTCCTGCCAATTCTGACAAATTATACCACAAGATCCATAGCTGCTTTGCTTGAACTCTGCAATTTTTTGCGCCAGCAGTTTTTTCTCATATGGAAGAACTTCGACATCTTTCCCATGCCGTTCCACAGGTTGTAGATCCTCCGCCGCGATAAATCGTTTAGCAAATGCCATGATTTCAAAACTTGAACGGTAACTCGTATTGAATTTTAATAGCCTTGCGTTTGGGAGCAGATTTTGAATTTCTATCAGAAAGTCATTATCCGTCGGAATCAATGATTGATGAATATCGCCGCAAATCGTTTTTTGACAAGGAAATAACCGATCAATAACCGAAAGCTGCAGCAAAGAATAATCTTGCATTTCATCGATCACCAAGTGCTGAATTTGTTTATTAGGTTTGATCCCTTCGATCATCGACTTGAAAAACAGGTAAGGAAATAAATCGGAATAATTAATGAGATTGCCTGTCGTCCCATGTTCCAAGTTCTTTGTGGCTAAAAATTGATAATAATCAGATAGACTTCCCGTTGTACCAATCCTTTTCCTGAAGATTTGCTCCAACCGCTTTGAAATTTTTTCACGTCTTAATTCTGATACTTGTCTGCTAAGCAATCGCGAAACTTCCTGAATGATTTCGGTTAAACTTTTTCCTGACTGCTGTTCAACAAAGCGACCGATCTCTTCTGACGTAAACCGTTGATCGTCAACGACTATTTCTGTTGAAGCAAGGCGTTCCTTCAAGTTTTCGAAATGTTTCCGTAACTGGTTAAAAAATTCTTTCGATTGTTTGTATCTATAATTTTCAGCTTGTTTAGACTTAGGATTTTCCAGTACCGCTTTCAATTCATCGTGGCGATCAGTCACTTGGTATTTTTCGTCAAGAAACATTGAGCCCAAGTTTACTATGTCCACTTGCGGCAGCTCGTCTTCCCCCAACTCGGGTAGAACGGTGGAGATATAATCCGCGAAGACTTGATTTGGTGAAACGATCAGAATATCCGAAGCGGCTAATTCGTCCTTTTTTTGATAGAGCAGATAAGCCATGCGATGAAGCGCAATCGATGTCTTCCCCGAACCGGCAACACCTTGGATGATCAAATTTTTAGTTTTCGTGTCTCTTATCGCCGCATTTTGTTCCTTTTGAATCGTATGGATGATTGTTTTCATTTCATTCGAGGTACTCTTACCCAGCTCACGCATGAGCAGTTCATCATTGATTGCATCATTCGTATCGACCATAAAACTGATCGTGCCATTCTTAATTTCAAATTGTCGTTTCAAACGCAATTTTCCGTGAAATTCTCGACCGTGGGACTCGTAATAGGCATCGCCCAAGGAAAAATCATAATAGAGGGACGAGATGGGAGCCCGCCAATCATAAATCAATTGTTCGCCGAAACGATCCGCAAATCCATAACGGCCGATGTAAAAATCCTCCACTTCTTCTTCCTCTGAAAACTGAAATGCAATCTTACTGAAATAAGGTGTATTCTTTTGATAGTTTAATTTCTTCAGTACATTTGATTCCAGTACGCTGCGGCTGTCGATGAATTTCAAATTTTGATGGTGATTGTACACTTCATATTTGTCCAACTCATTTTTATAATCAATCGTGTAGTGTTTCAGCTCTTTATAATTGGCTTCATTCATATCCAAAGTGTTCTCAACTTCTGCAATCTTACTCTCTAGTTTGTTCTTTACCGTGGCCAAATAATTCGTCTCATTGATCGAACTCATACAATCCTCCCCTTTCGTCAGACTTCATCTTAGCAAATCAGATCAGGTATGGTGTTATAGTGGAGGGTTTAAAAATAAAAAAACATCGAAAAAAACGGAATACCCCATTCCATAACTCCTCGACCGATTCATTGTACAAGTTGTATTATTCGACCTAAGCAGATACCAACCTTTGAGATTAATCAGATATTTACGATTCTAGTAAACATAATTATTTTATGTACACAAAAGACTTAAATTCTCAATTTGATAAAATCTGTTTTTTGCTCATAAAACATAAAAACAACTGCAAATTTTTACGTTTTATGAATTTGTTCATTTCGCCTTTCCTCTATAGAATGACTTATATAGGCTGCGCTCACAGCAAAGTACATAGAACAGACTATTTCAAACAAGGAGGAAGAAAAATGGATACTAGAGACGGACCACACCCAGAAATGTACCTTAACTATGTAACATTCAACGGTGATTATCCCGCAATCAAGATGTTTCCCGACACCGGGTTCATCTATGTTCGCCTAATTTCGGTGATCTTTGCTTTAGCTGGTTGGCATAAAAGGACGCTCAATTTTGATTATTTCACCAAAGAAGCCTAGCAGAAAAATTCTGCTAGGCTTCTTATTTATTTTACTATATCTGAAAGGATATCTTTTCTAGTTCAGTCTTCCCCAAAAACTATCTTCCAAATTAGTGATGCGCTTTCACCCGCATTTTGATAGTATTTATATAATGAACTAAATGGAGGTTTGGAATGAAAAAGAAATTATTTTTAATGCGGCATGGCGAAACACTTTTTAATCAATTAAAAAAAATCCAAGGCTCCTGCGATTCTCCTCTGACCGAGCGCGGCATTCAGCAAGCGCAGCTGGCACGTCAATATTTTCAAGAAAATAATATCCAATTTGATCAGCTTTACTCTTCTACCCAAGAACGTGCCAGTGATACATTAGAAATTATTACCGAAAATAAAAATTATCAGCGTCTGAAGGAATTAAAAGAAATGGGGTTCGGCTCTTTTGAGGGTGAACAGCAGTTTTTACAGCCGGAAGGACAAGAGTATTACGACTCCTTCTATTTGCAATTCGGCGGTGAATCAATGACGCTCGTTCAAGAACGAATGGTCAAGACTCTGCATCAGATTATGGAGCGCGAGGATCATCAGAATGTTCTAGTTATTTCTCATAATGGTGCCTGCGTCAGCTTTCTACAAACGATCTGGGAAGGTGATCCAAATGATTTGATCAGAGCCTTTCCGAATTGCTCGATATTTGTCCTAACCTATGAGAATCAGCAATTTCAATTAGAGGATATTATCGACCCTGCCACAAAACAAAGTATCTTATAAAAAAACCGCAACGATCGAATAGCAGATCGTTGCGGTTTTTTTATATTTCTGGCAGCATCAGACGAAAAATACTGCCATTTCCATAATCACTTTCTACCTTCAACTCGCCTTTTAGCTGCTCGGTTAAACTTTTACTGATATAAAGGCCCAATCCTGAGCCGCCGGTTTCTGGGTTCCTTGATTTTTCTACTCGATAGAGCCGATCAAAGATTTTTTGCTGATCAATGGTTTTGATCCCAATCCCTTCATCCTTGATTGAAAAAATGATTTGTCCATTCACAGCTTCGATTTTCAAATAGATCGTCGTATTGGCGGGAGAATACTTGCTGGCATTTTCGATCAAATTAGTTAAAATTCGATTCAATTTTCCTTCGTCGGTCATTAAGGTCTTCACTTTCGGGTCGACTTGAAGTGTAAGTTTTTGCTGCTTCTTCCTTAATATGTAATCAAAGCTAGATAACAACTTCAATAAAAACTGATCCAGCCAAACCTTTTGCTCCTGATTTGCGGGGCTTTGAGGCAAGGCTTTTTCCATAATCGTAATCTCCATTAACTGTTTCGTTAACGAACTCAGCCGCTCGACTTGAAACGCCATTTGATCCAAAGTTTGGTCAATCTCCTCCTTTGAAATGACGCCATCTTGAATCGCTTCAATTTGATTTTTGATGGCCGTAATAGGTGTTTTGATGTCATGCCCCAGCTGCGCAACCAGATTGCTTTTATCCTGTTCACTTTTTTCCAACGCCGTAAAGCTATCAGCTAAAGCAGCAACCATTTCATTAAAGTCATCTGCCAGAGTCTGCAACTCTTTAGGCGCGTGCTCTAACTGGATTTCAGTGAATTGATTTTCCTTAATAACTTTCGTTTGTTTGCTTAACTTATCTAACGAATGAAACGTATTTCGCAGTGAAAATAATCCGATGATCGTTCCTAAAATGTTCGCTAAGATGGTAATACCGATGATCAAATAGCCATCGTAATCTGTCAGATACATTTTACTAATACTGAACCAGACAATCAAAACCACCACTATACTTGAAGTAAGAAAGGACAAGATCAACATATTCCGTAATTTCATCGCTAGCCCTCCATTTTGTAACCTAAACCCCAGACAGTCTGAATGTGCGGGTAAGGTCGTTCATCAGCAACCTTTTCCAACTTTTCTCTTAAGCTATGAATATGAACATTCAATGTATTGGCATCATCAAAATATTCTGAATGCCAGATTTTTTCATACAACTCCGATTTAGGAAAAACCTTGCCTAAGTTTTTTAGAAATAATAGCAGCAACTGAAATTCCTTGATAGATAATTCCAATGGACGATCATAGAGCGAAGCTTTGAACTTTTCCTCATCAATCCGAAAGGGCCCCTCTTCGATCGCGTTTCCAGCACGTTCTTCTTTACTGCCCACTCGCCGCAAAATATTTTTTACCCGTAGCGTCAGCTCTCTAGGACTAAACGGTTTTGTAATGAAATCATCCGCCCCCAAGGTCAAAGAAAAAATTTTGTCTTTTTCTTGATCCTTCGCGCTGACAAAAATAAATGGAGTGTCTTCATCTTTTTCCAATACTTGTTCAATAAAATCATAGCCGTCCATTTCCGGCATCATGATATCGGTAATAATCAAATCGAGGGATTCTTTTTGAAAAAAAGTTAGAGCCTCTTTGCCGTTTGCGGCCGCAAAAACCTTATATCCTTCTCTTGCTAAATAACGTGACACAATATCTAAAATCGCTTTTTCATCATCTACGACTAATATTTTCTGCATAGTATACACCTCACGCTTATAGTAATCCAGGTTGTGAAAAAAAGCACCTGATTGACTCATAAATTAGCGTAAATTAAGTCTTAAATCTTTCTTAATTGATTCATTTGAAATACTTAAATTGGCAAGCATCATTCCGAAAAAATAATAGCTGATTTTATTCAACAATCTATAACCGCGACTCTTTATTTTGACCAAAAATAACTTAAACCGTTGAGTTATCCGAAAGACTGTTTTTTTCCTTTATCAGTTATGAATTGCTTAAGGAACAGCTCTTTTGTTTTTTTATTCCCACAGCCGTAAAGTTATACCCGTTAAGAGAAACTCGCAAAAAACAAAAAAAGGAGTCTTTACTATGAACGCAAGAAAATTTGGTACAGTAGTAGCTGTCACGGCCTTAAGCACCATCGCATTAGGTGGTTTCATCAAGGCAGATTCAACAAATGTCCATGCTGCGGCAAACTTTACTCAAGGAGATAAAGAAACTCGAAATCCGATGGGTGCAGCCCTCGGCAGTACAATGGCTAAAAAATACAACATTTCCATGCCGGAAGCGAATAAAGGGTATTTTTCAGGCGGGTCAACCTATATTGGGCCGCGTGTGGGAACCAGTGCGGCCGGTGCAATTTCAACGATCCAAGTAAAAGTTTCTAAAACGACCAAAGGCACAACCTTTGAACTAGAACCAGCTAAAGCCGGAAAGCAACCAGCTAAAGCTACCCTGCGTTTAGACGGTGTCCCAAATATTTCTTTCAGCAATACGATGAAGGACGATGTTAAAAAAGGCGATGTTACATTGATGGCCGATGGATACAAAGTCAGCAAAGGGACAAGTGCTGAAAAGATGGCCTTTGACGGTAATAAAGATGGTTTGATCGAAGTTACCGACAAAACAATGAGTGATAAAAGTATGGGCTGGTCGTTATTTGCGGCTATTACGCCCTTGATGGATAAAGAAGGCGACACATTGAATGCCACTTTGAATCTAAAACTGATGGGCGCAAATGGTGTTGAAGGAACCTCAACTAGTCTCAATAGTATGAACGGCGAAGCTAAGCCAGTCTTGACCGCTGCTAAAGGAATGGGCATGGATACAACAAAGGCAATGATTGATCAAAAAGGAACTACCCTAATGATCAATAAAAACGAAGATATTCAAGCCGGCGTTTACCAAGCCAATGTTGTTTGGACGCTAGCAAATGACGCGAATGCACAAGCAAATATGGCTAACGCCAATGCCAATCGCGGTGCAATCAATAATCAATAATTTCCTAAGTAAAAAACGCCTGCTCCATTATCGGAGACAGGCGTTTTTTGCGTTTACTTTCTTTTGTCCATAATTTTTCGGAAAACAGGCGTGTCATTGCTTTTTCCATAATCAAAGTCACTATTCAGAGCCTTCAATTTCTCCATATCTTCGTCCGAAATTTGGAAATCAACATCTGCATTATTCTGCATATGTTCGGGGTTCTCTGTTTTTGGCAGCGGCAAAAGATCTAGCTGCAAGCAATAGCGAATCGCTAATTGCGGAATTGTCACTTCGTATTTCTTCGCAAGACTAGTGATCGTTTCACTTCGCAACATCGCTCCATGAGCGATTGGTGAATAGGCTTCAACCAGTAATTGATGTTTTTGCGAATAATCGATCACTTCAAAGGGTGTTTGACCAATGTGGGCCAGTACTTGATTGACCATTGGCTTAATCGTCGCATGTTTTAACAGATTTTCCAGATCCGCTACTTCAAAATTGGACACACCAATTGCTCTTAGATTCCCTGCTTGATAAGCTTCTTCTAGTGCACGCCATGCGGCAACATTTCCTTCAAAATAATGATCGTCGCTTTGAAAATCCGCCCATGGTTTAGGACTATGGATAATCATCAAGTCAATGTAATCCAGTCCTAACTTTTCTAACGAACCTTCAATTGCTTTGACCGCGCCAGCATAATCCTTGATCTCAGCCGCAAGTTTCGTAGTAACAAAAAGTTCTTCGCGTTTCAGTTCAGCAGCTTGAATCGCTGCCCCGACGCCTTCTTCATTTTCATAAGCCTGTGCCGTATCGATATGACGGTAGCCAAGTTTAATCGCTTCAAGTACTTTTTCAGTTGCTTGATCGTTATCAATCATCCAAGTGCCATAACCGATCTTGGGTATCTTGACGCCGTTTGTTAATGTATATGATTCTTCTAACATAAATTTTTCCTACTTTCTTAATGGATTCTTTCAACTTCTAGCGCGCCGTTTCCCAGCTGGTCCGCCAGATTCCCCTCATTTTTTATTCGTCCGATCCTAGTATAGGAATAACTGGTTTCGAAAGAGTGATAAAAAATGACCAAGGTACTATTACCATACAACATGACATCCCCTGCCTCAATCATTCCAACTCGTTGTGCATTTGTTGGCAGTTTTTGGGACAGGTCATAGTATTTCTCATTTTGATGCAGGTCATTCATCGAGAACGTATCGGGCAATATTTCCTGTAACTTTTTTACTGCTGAGTTTTTTTCTAAAACTACATGGAATTCCGTCCCATTTATTCGTAATCGAATCATGTCCCCGTCCTCCTTTTTACTGCTAACAGTGGTTTCATTTGAACTCACTTCTGAGGACTGCTTTTCAGCACAAGCGCCTAGCAAACCGAAGCAAGCAGCAAGTAAACTTATTAAAAGGGCTTTTCTAAAATATGTCATCTTCACCACCCTCAGTCCCCCTTTTGCTTCTATTGTATTAGTGTCTTTACACTTGAAATAAATGCTGTAAAAAAGCAGCAGCTCTAAATTTCTTTGATCACTTTTGCAGGGGAACCCGCCACAATCACATTTTCTGGAACATCCTTGGTGACCGTCGAGTCTGCAGCAACGATCGAATTTTTACCGACTGTTACACCGGGAAGAATCGTAACATTCGCTCCCAGCCAAGCGTTTTCTTCAATTTTGACCGATGCTACGGACAACCCTCTGCGCTTTTTAGGATCAACCAAGTGATTGACGGAGATGATGCGGCACATCGGTCCAATCAATACATAATCTTCAATCACGATTCCGCCTAAATCGACAAATGTGACATTTTGGTTGATAAAAATGTCTTTTCCAAAAGAGATATGTTTACCAAAGTCTGTATAAAAGGGTTGTGAGACTGTCACAGAATCATCGATGCTCCTACCAGTAATCTCTTGCAAGTACCTTCGAATTTCTTCCGGTTTATGATATTTTTCATTCATCTCCATAACGAGCTGCTCATTGTTGGCCTTCAATACATGGATTTCGTCATAAATATGTGATCCTGGCAAAATTTCAATTCCTTGAATTTTCGCTAATAATTGATGTTTATTCATCGAATCATCCCTCCTTTAGTTGCTGACTCTAGTATACTTCGCTATACTTGCAATGAATAATACTTATATCGAATAGCCAACTATCGTTTTTAGTTATAGGAGGAAATAAGATGGAATTACGTGTATTGAATTACTTTTTGACTGTCGCGAGAGAAAAAACAATCAGTAACGCTGCAAAAGTATTACATCTTTCCCAACCGACCTTGTCAAAACAATTAAAAGATCTTGAAGAAGAATTAGGAGTACAGCTTTTTATTCGCGGAAACCGTGAGATCTCTCTCACCGAAGACGGTGTCTATCTGCAAAACCGCGGAAAGGAGATTTTATCACTCGTAAATGCTACAACGTCAAACTTGCAAAAAAATGAAGTCATCGGCGGTGATATTATGATTGGCGGCGGTGAGACGCAGGCTTTCCAATTTTTATCGGTCATTTTGAATGATTTGATGAAACGCTATCCCGATATCAATGTTCATATGTACAGCGGAAACGCGGACGATGTAAAAGATAAGATCGACAAAGGCCTATTGGATTTCGGCTTAGTGATCGATCCAGTAGAAAAACAAAAATACGAGTATGTCCCACTTCCCGTTTCGGATCGTTGGGGTGTCTTGGTCAGTGATACACACGAGCTGGCTCAGTTAGAAGCTGTCACCCCAGATGATTTGAAAGATCAAGCGCTGCTGATCTCTAATCAAACACTTGTGAATAACCAACTGTCAGAATGGTTAGGAGGAAACTTGGCCAATTACCCTGTCATTGGCTCTTATAATTTGCTTTACAATGCCTCATTGTTCGTTAAAGAAGGAACTAGCGTTGCATTTTGTATCGATGGCATTATCAATACGAAAGACAGCGGATTAGTTTTCATCCCCCTCGCCCCTGCACTTACTTCACGGATCACTGTTATTTGGAAAAAGAAACAGATTTTCTCTAATGCCGGAGCGCTTTTTCTAAAAAGGCTAATAGAAGCGAAATAAAACGAAATCTTCGAGTTTTTTTTAGATAAGCAGTACAATAGTCGTGTTAATCAAATGAATGTCACTATTATTCAAACAAATTTGAAATTAATTTCTAGAGAGATTCATTTTATTAACAGAATAGTATTCAGCAACATCCTCAGAGCTATTTTTTATGTAAGAAAAATACATTAATAGGAATTAGGAGTGGATAGAATGACTAGCTATGCTAAAAGAACCGAAGACGAATTACTTTCACCAGAAAACACCGTGTTAACTGTGATCGATTATCAACCGACACAAATCAACTCGGTCAATTCAATGAATCGTTCAGAATTGATCCGCAATACGGAAATCGTTATTGAGCTGGCAAAACTTTATAATATCCCGATCGTCCTTTCTACTGTAAACGTTGAAAAAGGCTGGAATACCGATACGATCCCAGTCTTGAAGAAAGCCGTTGGTGAAGATGTCCCTTCATATGACCGCAGTTCGATCAATGCTTGGGAAGACAAAGAATATAATGAAGCCATCAAGGCAACTGGACGGAAAAAAATCTTGATCGTCGCTTTGTGGACGGAAGCTTGCCTAACCTTCCCAACATTAGACGCATTAAAAGAAGGCTATGAAGTCTATCCGATCGTTGATGCTGTCGGCGGAACTTCACCAATTGCACATGAAACTGCTTTGCGTCGCGTTGAACAAGCCGGAGCGCAATTAACTTCTATCGCTCAACTTGCTTGCGAATTGCAACGTGATTGGAATCGTGAAGAAACGGTCCCAGGTTTTGATGAATTGCTGACAAAATTAGGTGCCTTTTCAAATCTAAGATAAGCTTAAAATCCCCTCACCGAAAATTCGATGAGGGGATTTTTTTATTCGATATACTGTGTGTCGCCGATTTTATCTAACGTATATTTGCCATCTTTGTAGTTAAGCGTCGTCACACTGCAATTATCCATCATTTCTCCATTGTATTCATTTGGAGTTAGCAGTTCTAACAGTGTGGGAATCATCCCGCCGGAAGAGACGATCATGACGTTTTTGGCGTTGGTCTTTTTAGCATCCTTGATTACTTTGGCCATGGCTGCTTTTCCACGTGTCGTGATTTCGTCATAATTTTCCGCCGCCTTCAAGGGATCATTTTCAGCAATGGCGTTCGCGATTCCATCATCGCCGATTTTCTCCACCAGCTTATCGTAATCAGACCAGTCATCATCCAGCTTGAAGCCGTTCGCTTCAAAGATCGGTGTCCACATTTCCTTGTCGGTCTTTCCTTCGTAACCGCCGTAGTTCCATTCTTTGAAGCCATCGTGTTCCATTAATTTTGGCTTTTTATTGTCATTTTTGGAAAGAATCAGTTTTGCTGTATTTCTCTGGCGACCTAGATCGCCTGAATACGCTAAATCAAATGTTACATCCTTTAGTCCTGTACCAAGTTTTTTGGCTTGGCTGATTCCTTTGTCCGTCAGCGGTGAATCCGCAAACCCTTGAACTTGCCCGGTCGTATTGAAAAAGGTTTTTCCGTGACGAATCAAGTAAATCGTGACCTCATCATTTTTCTTTGCGGCTTCTGCTTCATTATTTTTGGAAAAACCGCCTATTATTGTTAACCCCAACAGGCAAACCAGCAATGTTCCGAAATTCTTCTTCATGTCTACAGTTCCTCCCCGTTAGTCTCGATCAAATGTTTGTACCAATAGAACGAGTCTTTACGGCTTCTGGAAAGATCCCCGGTCCCATCATCATGCTTATCTACATAAATGAAGCCGTAACGTTTTTTCATTTCACCAGTCGTGGCGCTAACTAGGTCGATTGGTCCCCACATCAAGTAGCCAAAGCAATCCACCTTATCCTCTTCCACTGCTTTTTTTAGTTCGCTGAGATGCTTCTGTAGAAAATCGATGCGGTAATCGTCGTGAACGACACCGTCTGGTCCAATTTCATCAACTGCTCCTAGGCCATTTTCGCAAATGATAATCGGCAAACCATATCTCCGGTAGGTATAATTTAAGAGATATCTCAGACCGATTGGGTCAATGCCCCAGCCCCATTTGCTTTTTTCAAGGTAAGGGTTCTGTACTCCGCCAAATAATGACTCTTCATCTTCTCCGCCGCCTTCATAACGCGCGACATCTGTCATATAGTAATTCATTCCAAGATAGTCGAGTTTTCCAGCCGCGAATGCCTGTCTATCTTCCTCAGTCATCCCGATGTTGATCCCCATATCCGCGTACTCTTTCAACTTGTACTTCGGAAATTCACCGTTGCACATCGCATCGATCTGGTAAAAATCGCGATCCATTTCTTTAAATGCGTTCAGCACATTAACCGGGTCGCAATTCAGCGGATAGGTTGGCGTGATCCCAAAAACGCAGCCGACTTTACTTGCCGGATCAATTTGACGAATTAATTTGGCCGCCTTAACACCTGCTAAAGTCATGTTGTAGCCCATCACGGCTAAAACTTCCTTCTTGTTTCCCTCAAGTTCACTGTATTTCAGTCCAGCCAAAATATAAGTAAACATATCCGATGCTTCCGTTTGCGGATCAATGTGATTCATTTCATTGAAGGTAACCCAATACTTCACTTTTCCCTTTAAAGCTTTCACCATTGTTTCTACATAGTTCAAATAGAAATCGATTACTTTACGGTTTTTCCAAGAATCGTATTGTGTCACCAAATTCATTGGTAATTCAAAATGATACAAGGTAACTATCGGTTCAATGTTGTATTTCAACAGTTCATCAACGACATTTTGATAAAACTCGATCCCTGCTTGATTAGGTTCTGGATCATCCCCATTTGGATAAATTCGTGACCAATCGATAGAAATCCGCAGACTCTTAAAGCCCATTTCGGCAAAAAGTAGGATGTCTTCTTTGTAGCGATGGTAAAAATCAATTCCTTCATGGGAAGGATACTTTCTGCCCGCTTCGATCGTTTTTGTGTATTCTCTTGCCGTTGTTGCGGAGCCTGCTGTGGCAAAATCCATGATTGCCGGACCCTTGCCGCCTTCTTGCCAAGCACCTTCTAACTGATGAGCCGCGATACTGCCGCCCCATAAAAAATCATTTGCTAACTTTGTCATTCTTTTCCCTCCATTTTTTAGACTACGACTGTTAGGCAGTCTTCTTCACTGCTTAAGCTAGTATCATGCGATGGCAGAACATCTAAATAATCCGCTGTATTAGTAATCACTGTGATAACGACTGGGTCATAACCCTCACCGCGAATCCCCGCCATGTCAGCTTTTAAAATCGCATCCCCGACAGAAACCTTATCCCCTTGTTTAACAAACGTTTCAAAATACTTGCCGTCCAACTCAACGGTATTGATCCCGATATGGATCAGGATCTCTACACCGTAATCGGTCTTGATGCCAATCGCATGATTGGTTGGGAATAAACTGACCACTTCCCCATTTACTGGCGCATGAATGGTATCTTCTTCGGGTTCGATTCCTAATCCTTTTCCAAGTGCTGATGAAGAGAAGGCTTTGTCGCTCACATTGCTTAGTGCGACATTTTTCCCTTTCACAGGGGCTTTGATCAACAATTTAGTAACGGCTTCTGCATCCATTTCGACTGGTGCTGCTTGCTTCTCCGTAACCTTTTCATCGTCTGGAATCCCTAAGATGAAAGCCGCGATTCCTGCTCCGACAAACCCAATGATTACAGCGATTAACATCATATAAAAGTTCGAGTAGTTGTCTTTTCCGATAAATGAAGCCAAGCCGAACAATCCGACTGGCGCATACCCAACGACTTTCATCAAACCGGCGAATAATCCACCCAGTCCACCGCCAATCATCACCGCAATATATGGACGGCGATATTTTACAAATACCCCATAAACGGCTGGTTCAGTTACACCCATAAAGGCACTAAACGCAGTTGTCCCAAACAATTGCTTTTGTTTCTGATCTTTTGAACGGAAGAAATAGCCAACGACCGCTCCACAAACCGCGATATCAGAGATGATCCACGCAGCAGTAAAGACTGGATCGTATCCTAATGTCGCATAGGAATTCATGAAGATCGGGATGATAAAGTTTCCCGCACCGATCGTGATCAAGAACGGCTGCAATGCGGCATACAGCATCACGACACTCCAACTGCCAAAGGTATTGCCGATAAATTCAAAGACAAAGTTTAGACCATCACCAATATACGTTCCCATTGGACCAAATAAGATCAAGGTTACGGGTAAAGTAATAATCAAAATCAAGACAGGATTAAAAAAGTATTGCAGGGCTTTAGGCATGATTTTTTCTAAGGCTTTGCCCACGTATTTCATGAAGATGATGCTCAAAATAATCGGAAAGAATGAATTCGAATAGGTTGTTTCTGGCAATTTCAGCCCAAGAAAATCAAGTCCCTTCGCACCGTTGATTACATCAGACATCAAAGTCAAGGCAATCGTGACCGCGAGATATTCGTTAACCTCTAATCGGCGAGCAAAGGAAATCGCGATCAGGACAGGCAGGAAGAAGAAAACTGCTTGACGAATACTATCTAAGATCAGATAGGTCGAGCTTTCAGCCGATACCAATCCGGTCAAAGATACTAATGACAAAATTCCGGCCAACAACCCGGCTGCCATGATCGGAATCAAGATCGGGCCCATCGCTTCTGATAAAATCCGCAAAGCCATCGTGATAAATTTTTCTTTCTCCCCCGAATCTGTTTGTTTGCTCTCACCACTTAATCCCAAAATTTTGTTCATTTCAGGACGAATATCTTGGACTTGTGTCCCGATGATGATCTGATAAGCGACATCGTTCGACACGACATCAATCACGTCCGGCAGTTCCTTGATTTCATCTGTTTTTGCGATGCTGCGATCATTTAATTTGAAGCGCAGGCGAGTCATACAATTCGTAACACTTTGAATATTTTCTTTCCCGCCGACTAGTTCAATCAGCTGGAGACAAAATTCTTTGTATTCCATATTAATTCTCCTCTTCTCGTTTCGTGACACGCTGGATGTGAAGCATCAAGTAGACCTCTTCATCCTCCGATAGTTCTTTTTCAAACGTGTCTCGGACATAAATTCGTATTTTATTGACGCAACTGTAAGCTTCTGGATAAAGTTTGCGAATTTGTCGATTCAGCTCAGTCTCATTTGACGTATGTGCTTCATCTTTATACATGCGAACGATAAAATACTGTAAATGTGTGACTAGACGAATATAGTTGAGGCAGTCTTCCTTGAAATCTAATTTGTAATGATACTTGACGATCGACAGAATATTACGCACTGCCTCCATCATCTTCATCATGTTGTCGGCTTCATCTCCCTGATTTTGCAGGTTAATGAAATGCAGAGCGATCGAAACCGCTTCTTCATTCGGACATTCTTCCCCTGAAGCCTGCTTCATCAAATCCACGGCATATAAGCCGATTTGATAATGATCAGGATAAAATTTTCGTACCTCCCAATCCAATGGACTTTTGACGATTTGACCTTTTTTCAGGCGCTTCATCGCGAAATCAATATGATCGAGAAGTGCTAAATAGAGATAATCGGAGACACTTTTTTGAATGACTTTCTCACCGTATTCAATCGTATTCGTCACGATCTGAAGGTATTCATCTTTGGTATTTGAAAGTAAATAACTGAAATGCTCCAATTTATCGTGTGAATCCAGTACATAGGTTTTCTGGATTTCCTTTTCCTCGATACTATCACCGACCTTGTGTTTAAAAGACACACCTTTTGAATAAACGATGACTTCATTGCCGCGTGTTTGTTGATTGCTACCTTTTTTTACAATGGCTACATTATTGTTCAAAATTTGACTGATTATCATGTTTTCCCTCCTTCCAAACAAAAAAACCCAAATTACCTGAGGATAGCGTATTTATCCCAAGGTAATTTGAGTTCTGCCTGCATAATCAGTAACATACTCAAAGCAGCAACTACCACCGTTGCTTTGATTTAAGTTTTCTCACCACCATTGTAAGGGAGAAAAAATCGTATGTCAACGCTTTCTTTGCTTAAGTATTTTCAATTACTTTTAAACTACGCAAAGATTTCTGCTCTTTGGCTTATTCAGCTGTCTTTTTGACAGGGATCGTTTTCTTGGCCGTATATTGCGCTTTAACTGAGAAAACGCCTAGTATCACAAGTAAAATCCCGGCTAGTTCTATTAATGATAATTTTTCAGCGAAAAAGAAAAATGAATAAATCGACGCAATCACCGGTTGGCACAAACACACGATTGCCGATAGATTTACATTTAGCTTTCCCTGACAGTGAGCCAGTAAGTTATGGCCGATCACTTGCAAGCAAAGAGTCAAACCAATCAAAGGAGCTAGTTCCCCAATACTGCTGGGCACTTGGATGCCTTCAGTTATCGCAGCCATTCCGCCTAATGTAATAATACTGCCGAACCCGCTCACAAACATGATCACACTGCTCTCATACCGATCACGCAAACGATAAGAAATCAACAGAAAACCCGCATAAAAGATCGAAGCGCTAAAGGCCAAGAAATCACCAAAATAATTGGCCGAAACGGGATTTGCCTTTCCGCCTAATAAGACAAAAACACCGATCAAAGTAACCGCTGCTCCAATCAAAAAGAATTTTGGCGGTTTTTCTTTAAACAGAAAATAAGATACAGGAACTACCGTAAAAGGCGTCAGATTTGTCAGCAGGTTCGCATTTGCCACCGATGTATAGCTGAATGAAAGATTCCATAGAGCAATATCTCCGGCTAAAAAGATCCCAGCCAAGCCAAGAATCTGAATATCTTTTTTGGTAAGTGTTCGCAACCCTTTATATGCCAAGGGAAACAGGAAAGGAATGGCAAAAAGGACTCGATAAAAGCCCGTATTAATCGGCGACAATCCGCTAAGTTTGACGAAGATTCCGCCTGTAGCCAAAAAAGCCACCGCAACTAATTCAAGCAAAACATTTTTTGTATCATTGGTTCGTTGATTCATTTCCTATACCTCCACCATCTTCTTAGCCGTTCTTGAGAGTATGATATACTGGCGTTGGTACTATAAAAAGACCCACTAAACAAAATAATGATGGAACCACTTGAAGAACGAGGTGATGCTATGATCTATCTGAATCGACAAAGCAACGAGCCATTGTATGCTCAGATTTATGACCAAATCAAAGAGGAAATTTTAACAGGAGCGCTTAAAGAAGATGATCTTCTAACCGGCAGCCGCGCCTTTGCGGAGGTTTTAGGTGTTGGCCGCAACACAGTGAATACTGCTTACAGCCAATTAATCGCAGAAGGGTATGTTCACTCGGCTAAAGGGATCGGTCTGCGGGTTAAAAAAGTTCCTCGATTACCCATAAAAAAAGAAAAAATCACAAAAAAGCAAAAGAGCTCCTCAACAACGAGCAGCCCTTCCAAAACGGTGGTCTATGATTTAACGAACAGCAGTCAAACCAGTGAACTATTCCCGAAAAAATTATGGAAACGCTACACGATCGACTGTCTTGATTTTTTAGCAGATGAAGCCCGCCTTTCCTCGTATCAAGACAAACAAGGCGAAATTTATTTAAGGAAAAATCTGTTGGCCTATTTAGCGAAAACCCGTGGCGTCCATTGTGACGAAAGTCAGCTGATCCTTACCTGCGGCCTGCAGCAGTCCCTAGAATATCTCTGTAAACTGATTCCATTTGAACAAGACTCGCTGCTAATGGAGGACCCAGGTTTTGATAAAGCGGCTGCGGTTTTTCGAACAAATAAAATCCCTATTCGTACTATCCCAGTCGACGACGAAGGCTTGATCGTTTCCGAACTGCCTGAGCAAACAACTGTCCGTGCCGTTTATACGACGCCTTCTCATCAATTTCCGACTGGCGCGACGCTATCGATTGACCGGCGCTACAAGTTATTGGATTGGGCGGAGCAAAATGATTCTTTCATTATCGAGGATGATTTTGATAGTGAATTACGCTATTATTCCAAGCCGATTCCGGCCCTGCAATCGATCGACGAACACGATCGGGTTATCTACCTAGGAACTTTTTCAAAAGCTTTATCCCCTTCGATCCGAATGGGATATATGATTTTGCCGCCGCAGCTGCTCCAGCGTTATCTCGAAATGTTTGAACTTTACAACAGCAGTGTCCCATTACTGAATCAATATGTGATTGCCCGTTTAATAGAGACCGGGCATTATGAACGTCATATTCGCCGTTTGAATCATACGTTTCGAAAACGACTGAAGGCTTTTACCGATGAACTGGCAGATGTAAAAGATAAAATCAAAATTTCCAGCAACGGCAGTGGACAATACTTTCTGCTGACATTTACACAAGAAGTTCAGCAGAAAGTATTGATCAATCAGGCATTAAAGCAAGGCGTCAAAGTTTACTCTACTATGCAGTTTTGGCAGGAAAAGGCGGAATGCCCGCCCAATACATTATTTCTCGGGTTCAGTAAAATTGATTTAGCGGACATCCCCGACTGTGTTGCGAGATTAAAACAAGCATGGGCGGAGTGGCTTTGACCTAATCGGCAAATTTTGACCAGCTTACGGTAAAACTTCGATTCGATCACTCAATTTGAAAATTTTTGCAGAAGACATTGGGACCGCCTGTCTTGAACGATTTTCATCGACTGTCAGCTCCTGATTCAGCGGATCGTGTTCCAATTCTTTCGATACACTGTTTGTCGCTGTACTTTTTTTGTTGGTCTGAGGGGCATTTGCTTTTCGGGAGGATTTTGCCGTCGTTCCAGTTTTTGGCAAAACTTTCTTACTGACAAAGGTCACCTGCAGCTCCGGCTGATAAAAATGCTGATACACGAGATAGCTTCCTAAACTGCTTACGATCAGCAGTACGGAAATAAGCAGCGTCACGCGGCGAATCTTGTTTTGTTCTTTTGTTGTTTCTTCCATTTCCAAAGCCTCCATTTTAAAAAAGCCAATAAATGATATTATCAATTGTTTTAATGTCAATATAATTAATATTATAACACAAATAGTTATATTGTAACGCACACAAATAAACTCATTCACTAAAAAAGCTGAATGAGTTTATAATTTATATTTTCATTTCACTTATATTAATCGATCATTTGATCACAACCGAACCTTTATTCGCTCGGTTTTTCTTGATTTCCTTCACTGTCACCACCGCCAGTATTATTCGGGAAGCTGGTTGATGCTGAACCTAAATTTCCCAGGCTAATATCGATTGATACTGTCAGATTTAACGGGACATAATCACTAAAGTGGCTCATTCCTACGACCGTTCCCTTAGGCTGATCTGAGTCTACACGCCGAATGACATAATTGATGTTGGCGCCTTTTGATTGAAACTCCTCATGGAAGTATTTTTGCAGTCCGCCTTCCACCATCGTTCCTCGCAAATCCTTCATGTAGGGTCGGCCCAACGAGTATAGGACTTTAATTGTTAAATTATCTTTTGCGCTTAAAACCTTTCCCGCCTCAACACTTTGCGAGACCAATTGACCATAAGGCAGATTTTCAGTATAAATCCCTTTTGCCTGTACCTGCACCCCTTCCAAAGCGGTCCCCGCATCTTCCAAGCTGTAATCCGCAAAATTAGGAACAACATAGCCTTTTCCTAATGAAACGGTAACGTTCATTTTATCTTTCTTCGCGATTTTTTCGTCCTTAGGAATACTTTGTTCCATGATACTGTCAGCAGGAATCTCATTAGACGTTTTCTCCTCGTAAGTCAGATCGATCTCATTATTTTTCGCCCAGCTCTCGACTTCACTGCGAGGTTTCCTCTGGAAGTCCGGAACTTTGATGTCCTTTTGATAGGTCTGCTTTCCTTTTGAGTAGTAAACCTTTGCGGCATCTTTTCGCTGATAATTTTCCGGCGTTACCTCTGCATTGGCGATTTCCGTGCGGAGCGGCCGATCTTTTTCTACAGTGTCACTAAACTCTTCGATCAAGGAAAGATTCTCTGATTTATGCTCTTTGATCCATTGCTCGGCTTGCTGTTTGTTCATTTTCATAAAGTCGGGTAGCGGAATCTTCTCTTTAGGATCAGCCCCTAAGCTATTCGTAACATTCAATACATCGCCTTTTTTGATCCTTGATCCCGCCTTTTGTTCTTGCGCTAGAATTGTATTGGCCTCTTTTACCCGGTCATAGGATTGTTTGACCTTGGGCTTTAGTTTATTTTCCGATGCCCAGACCTGCATATCCGTCAGACTTTTACCGACAAAGTTAGGAACTTTGACATGGGTCTGCTGGTAATACATGAAACCCAGCAGCAAACTACCAGCGATAGCACCCAAGATTATCCAGCGTCTTTTTCGCTTTTTCTGCTGCTTATAGGCGGAATCGATCCCTTCCTCTTCCTGCGGAGCTCTGTTTCTGCGTTTTATTTTTAGATCTGGCGACTTTTTCGACTCCTTCGAGGGAGCGTCTTTTTTCGGCATCTTTTCTACTTTTTTTGCTGTCTCTTCAATCGGTTCTTTTTCTTGCTTTCTTCGATCGTAATTATCCCCATTAAAATTCGATAGAAAATCACTCATACGGCAACAGCTCACCCTGATTTAAATAGAAGGTCTGATCCGACTGTTCAGCAATTTCTCGCGAGTGGGTCACCACGATCACACATTTATTGTGGATCGCCGCCAATTCTTTAAAGATCGTGACAATCTCTTTTTCCATCCCTACATCTAAATTTCCTGTCGGCTCATCTGCCAAAATGATATCGACATTGGTCGCTAATGCTCGCGCAATTGCGATTCGTTGCTGTTCACCCCCTGAGAGCTGATTGACTAACCGATCCGCTTTAGCCTTGGTGATTCCAATGTAATCCAAAAGATTATAGGCAATTTCCTGCATATCTTGCGGCATTTCGTTATCTGTAATCGACATCGCCACTAAGACATTCTCCAGTCCGGTCAAATATGGGACGAGGTTATAATTCTGAAAAATAATACTGACATCGTCGCGGCGAAAACGGTCATAGCCGATTTGCTTGATGTCCTCTCCGTTATATAAAATCTCACCTGAAGTTGGGGCATCCAACGCGCTGATTAAGGATAAAAAGGTCGTCTTTCCCGAACCGGATTCCCCAAGTATGGTATAAAATTGTCCTTTTTCAAATTTCACGGAAGTATCTTGCAAGATCATGCGGCGTTTTCCGCCATCCTGATAGAAATAGCTGAGCTCTCTTGTCTCTAATATGGTCATCGTTTTTCCTCCTAAATAATAGTTATCTGCTTTCTCATGTTTGTAGTTAAACGTCGAAATCGATTACTACATCATGATTTTCTTAGGATTTAGCCGCATCACATAAGTCAGCGGTAAAATGGCGGCCAAAAGAATTGTCCCAATTCCAGCGATGAGATAGGTCGCGATATAAGTCATAGAGAAGCGGACTTCATAGTTATTCAACACATCTTGACTTGATAACGAAGAACCTAAGACTGATCCGCCGCCCATCGAAACGATTTGATTTCCGACATTTTGCGCAGCTTGATCCATCGTATCCCCGGCAATCAATGATTCCGAGACCATTTTACCTAAAATGTTTCCTGAGATGAGGGAGATCAACAGTGCCGCGAGACTGATCACAAATAATTCGGCAACGACCTGCTTCATAATATTCTTTCGCTGTTCTCCTAGAGATAAATAGATGCCCCACTCGTGACGGCGATCTTTCATAAAGAGCACAACGACGAGGGAAATGATCAACAAGGATGCTAAAACAGCCAGTAAAACAACATAGCCGGAAATCTTGGACAAACGTTTGACGCTTGCTCCGACTTTATCAAATTCATCGGTAGACGCAACGGCTTTGTAGCCATCCGGCAACAACGGTTTGATTTCCGCTTTGAACGCGGCAACATCATCTGGCGATTTCAAGGTAAAGACTGGTGATACTTCTTCCTCGACTTCTTCTTTTTGGTCCGCAGGCAGATTGTCCGTCTCGATCTTGTTGATGTCACGAGCAACCCCATTAGAAACAAACGCCGTATTGTATTGCTCCATTTCGGTAATTTGCTGATTTAAAGCATCCTGACCGTTTTGACCATCGCTTTTCTTTTTTTCCAGCTTAATTGGTTCAAACAAACCCACGATTTTAACCGCATGTTCTGTCGAATCCTGCGAATCCAGCGTACCATCTTCTTTAGGCGTCAAGGTAACTGTATCCAGCACCATTTGATCGCCAACGGATAGACCATTTTCATCGGCTACTTTTTTCGAGATTAGAGCGACTGGCTTTTTCCCCGTCAATTCTTCCTTCGTAAGCATTCGGCCATCGACCAATTTGACCTTTTTATTTTTAAAGTCCATCGGTTCTGTGCTGTTGCTGCCTTTTAAAGTCATCGATTTGTACGGCGTTGCCACCTGCACATCGCCCTGCTGCTTCATTTCATAAGTCTTGAATTTTTTTACATTCAAGTAGGCCATGTAACTATAATCGTAGTCCTTCACATAAGGCGAGGCGCCCATTTTTTTGATTGTCTCTTCCTTTAAATTATCCGGACGTGTCATAGACTGGACTTCGCCGTTTTCGTTTTGTTCCAACAGCTTATTCAAATCAGGTTCAGCGGAAACTGTCGCTCCCAGCTGCTGTTTCATCTTCTTCTCAACATTGCCCGTCGATTGCTGAATCGCAATCGCTCCGGCAATCACATTTCCTAAAACAAAAATAACTGCAAATAAGATTACCGATTTTCCTTTAGTTCTAAAAATACTATTTTTCGCTCGTTTCCAATAATTCATCGTGACATCCTTTCTGTCAAAGAACTTGGATGATTGGAAAGCGAGATCAGAGGACAGGATCTTGATCTTTGATAAAGAGTAATTTTCCTTCATTAAGTCCCCATAATTCATCCGCGAATTTCACCGATTGGATTGATTGAGTGGTAAAAATCAAACATTTTTTCTGCTGCAGACAGTGTTCTCTCAGCCGTTTCATTGCATAATCAGCGCCGCATTCGCTAAATACTTTTTCAGGCTCATCGACTAAGATCAGCTTAGCGCTCTTTTTCATTAGCAGTTTGGCTAAAGCAGTTAATTGACGGTCCTTCAATGTTAGTTTGCTGACGGAGGTTTTTAGCTGATTTTCTGCTAATCCGACGGACAATAAACCTTTTTTCAACGCTTCTTTAGTAGACTTGCCGCCGGAAAGCAGCATTTCCATCTCCAAATTAGCCAAGGGAGAATCCTTCAGCAAGCTGCTCTTTTGAAACAGACAAGCTGTCTCACGGCCGCGATAAGTGTTTCGATCAATTTCAGCCAATTCGTGCCCTGCAAAGGTCAATGATCCCTTAGAGCAAACCACCAATCCTGCAAACAATGCTAGAATCGTGGTTTTACCGCTTCCGGGAGCTCCAGAAATCTGATAACTTCTGCCTGTTTGAAAGCTTCCTCTAACTCCATCTAACGTCTTTACTTCTGATTGCTTATAGCAATAGTCAACCTGATCCAATACCCATTCGGTCATCGTTTCGCCACCTCCTGTAATGGTTCACGAACGATTTTAGCAATTCGAAGATTGACCAGCAGCAGCGTAATCACCAGATACAGCCCTAAAAAAATGAAACCTAAGTAATCTGACCAGCTATTAAGTCCAAGTGCCGTCTGATCAACATGGGGAAAGAGCCAATCGACAAAGGGTTCCTGATCTGTTAGGCTTTTTTGAAGCTTGATCAGCCATTCGCCAGTGATCCACTTGCTGAGCTGCTGCGAAACAGCAACCGCGGCAAGGGTGATTCCTAAAATAAGCATTACGTTCTCAAGCGAGCTGCTAAGTGCCAGCGTTCTTTGATCCATTCCCATCAAATACAGCGTATAGAAATCCTGCCGTCGTTTGACTGTCAACTGATAAATTACCGCTATTAGAACGATTCCTAAAATCAATGCCACGATTAACCCATTAAAAAGCAGGTCGATCGTATCTTTAACGGACTGTAAAATTCCCTGAGACCAGCCTTGACTGATTAAGGAAAAATCTTTAAAAGATTTGGTCTTTTTAAAATCTTTTACAAAGTTTTTAATTTCTTTTTTACTGGTCAATTGAAACATCACATTTGAAATCGTCTGTAGGATCGTTCCTTCCATGACAGTGCCTGTTTTCCAGTTGATCAAGACTGTACTGGAGGTTGTCAGCCATTCAGCCGTTGAAAATTCGGCAATTCCGACAATCGTCACTTTCTGTTCCTGACCTTTTTTCCCTAATAGAATGGTGTCCTTCAGCTTCAATTTGTTCGCTTTTGCTAGAGATCTGCTGATTACACAAGTATTTTCTTTAAGCGGAGCGGAGCCTTGCAGTTTCTCTTTTTTGTTTGTTAGCAGTGTTTTCAACGAGTCGTTATCCAGCATCGTCACTGACAAGTAATTTCCATTTGTTTGATCCGGCGGAAAGCTATAAAAACCTGTCGTGGTCTGATCCTTTTCCTTCGGCTGCGCCAATGTTGAGGCAGCGATACCTTGTCCAAGTAATTGACTCTTTTTTACATAGGACAAATTTTTCAATCTTTCATAATCGGTTGGATTCATTTTGTTTGCTTGTCCTGTTTGATTTAACTCTTGCACGCCCTTTACTACAGTCGCCGCCTGCTCACGATAATCTAAAAAATGGACCGTTGCCATTCGATAGATTTGCAGCAGTGAAAAAACGATCAGCAGTATCAATAAAATAAAGCTGCCGGCTTTCAAGTGACTGAATCGATTGCGTTTAAGATTTAGCCAAGCATGTCGGATGATGATCATCGCTTTCGTCTCCTCCTATGAGCGTATAGTAGCAAATCCTCTGTTAACTGAATGTTAACCGGCACTAGGAAAACTCAAGTAAAATGTCGAGCCCAATTTTTCTTCACTTTCCAAGTAAACAAACCCGCGACACAAATCACAAACATGTGATACGACCGAAAGACCAATACCGTAGCCATCTTGTTTCAGACCATGCACCCGATAGCGATGAGAAAAAATCGCCGGCTGCTTCTCTTGCGGAATGCCGATCCCTCGGTCTTTTACTTGAATGATCACACTTCCGTTTTTGTTGGTGATCTTTACAGTCACTAATTTTCCGTCCCCATATTTGATGGCATTGTCCACTAAATTCGAAACCGCACGATAGATCCAGCAGTCGCGTCCTTTGATCAGCGTCGTCTCCTCTTCGCAAAATTCAAATAAAAGATCCGGATAATTCTTCTTATACGCGTCACAAACCTCAGCACAAACTAAGGAAACATCCACGAACTCGTTTCCTAGATCCTCTGTATTGTTCGATAGCGTCAGAATATCATCAATACTGTCCGTCAAACGATCCAACAACGCCAGATTTCCCTGATTCGCCTGCTGCCGTTCGATCTCAAGATTCGCTCGTAAAATAGCGATGGCATTTTTTTGCTCATGGGTCAGATAACTATTCAAACGGCGATAATCCTCTAAATGGCCATCAAATTTATCCTTCAATTTATTGAACGCTTCACTGAGCGCCTCGTCCTTTACCGAATTCTTAGGTAATTGATCAATAAAGTTCAGATCATGAGTAATTGCTAGTATTTGATTGGTATAAATTTTTCGCAAGACCAGCCAAAGTAAAAAGGTCAATAGCAGTACGGCGGAACAAATAACTAAAACCATCGCCGGCAAATATTTGAACAGCTCGTCTTGATATGCCTTTTCTAACATGGAAACATTCAGTATTTGATTTTTCCCGGGCTCCGCAGTTTCTACTTTCGTTTTCGACTGAACAGCTGAGTCCATTCCCATAAAATAAACGTCTTCGCCAAGAGTAGAAGCGATACTGACTCCTTGCACATTATTCCGCAAGAAGAAGAAACTCCCTAAGATGACACCAGTTACCAGCAGCGAAAACGTCAGCATCGTGACCGTCATTTTAAAATTTAATCGCATAATTGATACCCCTTCGCTCGAATCGTTCTTAGGACTTCATGCTCCGCAGATTCAGCCAGCTTCTTTTTTAGACGAGCCAAATGAACTCGCAAGACCGAGGAAAACGGGTCAAAATCTTCGTCATAAACATGTTCAGAAATTTCCTCTGATGACACGACCGCCGGATGACGTTGCGCGATGCAGAGTAAAATATCAAACTCCTTCGGCTTTAAAAGAATCTCCTTTTGCTGATAGCTGACCTTTCGGCAAACCGGATCAACGGTCAAGCCGCCAATCGAAATCTGCGGCAATGAACGTCCGTGATAACGTCGAACGACCGCTCGTAACCGCGCTTTCAATTCCAATAATTCAAACGGCTTCACCAAATAATCGTCCGCACCGAAGTCCAGTCCCTTTGCCCGCTCTTCAATCTCATCACGAGCGGTGATGATGATGACCGGACTTTCGACTTCTTCCTCTCGTAAATTTTGCAGTACTTCTAACCCATCCCTTTTAGGTAAATTCAAATCCAGCAAGATGCCATCATAAGAATTCACGAAGGCCTTTTCTTCTCCCCGTTCTCCATCGTAGGCCAGATCCACCGAAATATTCTCCTGTTCCAAGCCCTTTTTTACCGATAAAGCCAATTCACGATTGTCCTCAACCACCAGTACGCGCATCTATTTTCACTCCTTATTTGGATAAAATAATCCTTCTTATTCTTTTTAGAATAGTACAGCTCCTTCGCCAAAGTCTATTTCCTTTTTGTGAAGATTTTAAGATTTTTATCAAAAAAGCGAACAAATGGACCTATTTATTCACCAATCACAAACTATTTCAACAAACCAGAAAACGTTAAAAATAGTTTCTAATTTCAAAATAAACATTTTTGATAATATGTAAAAACAAAATAAATCTATTGTGATATAATATTGAAAGAAATAAATCGATTAAATGGTGTCCCTGATGGATCAAATTCGTTTGAAGGTTGAATAGTTTTTATTATCGCTTGCTCAAAGATAAATTTGGAGGGGTTAAAAATGAAGAAAAAGAATCTATCAATTATCATGATGGTTATGATCGTTGGACTTTGCTTACTGGGAGCGGTTGGTTTCGGTTCAAAAGCAGATGCAGCCGAATCACCAAGAACCACGATCAATCGGCTTTATAATCCAAATTCAGGGGAGCATTTATTTACTCCTAGTGATTTTGAACGTGCTACGTTGATTAATTTTGGCTGGAAAGATGAAGGTATCGGTTTTTACGGACAAGGTTACACGACTGAAAAGACGTCCTATGTTAGTCGTGTTTATAATCCAAATGCTGGAGATCATCATTACACTGCGAGTAATGATGAGGTTCAGCACTTAGTAAAAGTTGGCTGGCATGACGATAACATTGGATTCCATATGCCTTTCAGCGGGGGGCAGCCAGTCTATCGCTTATACAATCCAAATGCCACAGCGGGTGCTCATCACTTTACACTGCTAAAAAGTGAACGTGACCATTTAATCAAAGTTGGCTGGAAAGATGAAGGTATCGCCTTTAACGCGTATGACAAATTGCAATAATCGACAAAAAAAGACGGTGAACAGTTCAATGTTCATCGTCCTTTTTTTCATTTTTATGATAGAGTTGTTTCCAGCACTTCTACTGGTGTTGCGGTTTCTTTCAATACCGCATTCAGTTCTTCGATATTCTTACGTCCTTGAGTATTCATCCATTCGATGGCTGCTTCTTTGCCTGCTGTGATGTAGCTTTCTACACCGTCCGCCCATGTAGCCCGTCCACAAAGCACCCCATTGAAGGTTGATCCCGCGTCTTTTGCAAAATGAAGCGTTTCTTGGAATAGCTCCGCTTTAACACCGGCGCTTAAAAAGATGAACGGTAAGTCAGTCGCTCCAGCTTGTTCTTTGAAGAAGTTGGCGGCTTCCGCTTTGGTATGAACAACTTCGCCAGTCGCGTAGCCTTCGACATAGTTCATATTGACAGGTACTTCAACTTTCAATACATCCACTCCGTAACGCGGATCAGAGAACTCCTTCATCATATCGTTTACCTTATGCGGTTTTTTGATCGCGTATTCTCTCGATGTCGCATCAGAAATAGTTGCGTCGTAAGAGACCAATTCTAAGAAAAACGGTAGATTTTCCGCCTGACATTCTGAACCGATCCGCTCGATAAAGGCATGCTTTTGATCATTGATTTCATCAGATTCATCGACATCATAGTAAAGTAAGAACTTGCAGGCATCCGCGCCCGCTTCTTTTAAGCGTTTGACAGACCAGATTGATAACAGATCCGGTAAACGCCCCGGAGTTGATGCGTCGTAGCCGGTTTTTTCATAAGCTAATAATAAACCAGCATTTTCGGCTCTGACATCTGCTGCTGGCAAGCCGTATTCAGGATCTAATAAAATCGATGAGGCGTATTTCGTTAATTGCGCAGAAACGATTTCTTTGAACTCGACAATCTCTGACTCTTCAGCCTCGCTGCCTTTGAACTTGGTGATCATCTTCTTCAACGCACCGCGCTGATCAATCGCTAAAGCCCCGATTACTCCATTTTCATTGCACAACTGCTTGATAAACTGACGCTTTTCTTCACTTGTTTCCATACTGTTCGCTCCCCTTATTTAGACTTCTTCAACTTTAATTTGATCGAATAGTGTTTGATAATTGGCCAACTCGACGTAGCCAGTTGTTGCTTCTTGTGCGTTTAACATACCAAGGACATTGCCTTGTTTTAAAATGGCTTCGTCTGATAATCCTTTTTCGATTGCGGTCGTCAGACCTGCCACTGTCGCATCACCAGATCCAACGGGATTAACGACAGCGATCTTAGGAATCATTACGCGATAAATTTTATCGAAATGTTTCGCAAAAGCACCCTCGCCGCCCATCGAAACAACGATCCATTCAATCCCATCGAAGATCGAATCGGATAAAGCCGCTTTTAGCGCCACCGCATTTGTAGAAATCGGTTTTTCCAATAAACCGGCTAATTCTTCAGTGTTCGGTTTGATTAAGTGCGGCTTAGCATCCCCTTTAAGTACCTCTTTCAATCCTTCACCGGAACAATCCAAAACAACTGGTTTTCCCTCACACCGCTGCAACATCTGACTATAAAAATCCGCTGATAATCCTTCAGGCATGCTGCCTGAAAACGAGATAATAGATGCTCCCTTCGCTAATTGCTCGAAATGTTCTAAGAACGCCGCAGCTTCCTCTTTGGTGATAACTGGTCCGCTTTCCAGAATTTCGGTCTGCTGGCCCTCGTGTAAAATGGCGATACAATTTCGCGTTTCACCGCTGATCGGCAAGAAATCATGAGCGATCTTTGTTTGATCTAGATCCTTTTTGATTTCCTCTCCCAGAAATCCGCCGATCAAACCGCTGGCCACTACATCAGCATCTAATTGCTTCAAAATGCGGGTAACGTTCAAGCCTTTGCCACCTGCCGTTTTGCGAACATTGTGCACACGATTAACGGTATCCAGCTTGAACTCTGCTAAGGGATAAGAAATATCGATCGACGGGTTCATCGTAATTGTTAGAATCATTGGCCGCTCCTCTTAATCGTGGTATTCGCCGCGATCCCATTTTTCGATAAATTCATCGAAGAAATGCGGATCTGACTGATTAGCACTGGCTTTTTCAACATGATCAATCTTCGCGATCAACTTCTTATTTTCTTCTGTCTCTTGATATTCCGCCTTAATGAACGCGTCTAAAATGTCGCAGATCAGAAATTCCCCAGTGATCCGTGCGCCGAAGCCGATCACATTTGCGTTCAATTGTTCTTTCGCATAAATGGCAGTAGTCATATCTCGCACCAATGCACTGCGAATGCCAGGAACTTTGTTGACAGCATTATTAATACCGACACCGGTTCCGCATAAGCAAACACCTAAATCCGCCTCGCCATTCGTTACGGCCTCGCCGACTTTCTTTCCATAGATTGGATAGTGGGTTCGCGTAAAGTCATAGGTCCCCATGTCCAACACTTCATGTCCTTTTGATTTCAAAAAATCTGATACAGCCATTTTAGTATCTGTGACGATATGGTCACAGCCGATTGCGATTTTCATTTTATTCATCCTTCCTTACGCCATTTTATTTAACATATCGACACGAACTTGATGCCGTCCGCCGTCGTAATTCGCTTGCAGAAATTCTCGTACAATATTCAATGCCAACTCATCCCCGACAATTTCAGAACCTAGTGTGATCATGCGGGAATTGTTGTGCTCTCTCGTCATATAAGCACTGCGTTCATCTGAAACTTCTGCCGCTACCATTCCTTTGACCTTTACCGCCGTAATAAAGCTGCCGGCACCATAGCCATCAAAAGCAACTCCTAGACTGCCTTCGTTTTCATTCAAATCATTGGCGATCGCCAAGGTCGACTCAACAAAATCCTCCGAAGCAGTTTCACTTTTATCGACGACGGTAAAGCCTTTAGCGATTAAGTCTTTCTTGACCAATTCCTTTAGTCTCATGCCTTCTTTGTCTGAACCAATTACTACACGCATTTTTGTTTCCTCCTAGTTAGATAGTCGTATTCTCTGTGTTGCCCGAACATCCTATTGAATGATCTTGGTGTATTGCTGATAATAACTCTTCAGTTCGGCTGAAAGAGTAGAATCCGTAAATAGCGCGTCGATCTTGCGCAAATCATAGAAATTATAAAAATCACTATGATCGAATTTGTTTGCATCCGAAACCAAACATTTTTCGGCCGCGTTGTCTAAAACGATCTTCTGCAAAGTCCCCTCTTCAATACTGAAGTTTGAAACCTCAGTACCTTTTAATCCATTGACTCCGACAAAGGCCTTCTTGATTCCAATTTTCTGCACCGCTTCATTGGCGATCGAGCCGACAAATGCCCCCGTTTTCTCACGGTAAAGCCCGCCAATTAAATAGAGCTCAAATCTTTTTGTCTCACTTAATAGATTGAAGACCGGAAGACTGTTCGTCACGATCCGTAGTGAATCGTGTTCGATATATTGCGTCATCAGCTCGATGGTCGTTCCTGATCCAAGAAAGATCGTGTCATCTTCTTTGGTAATATAAGCAGCCGCATGTTTGGCGATGTATTCCTTTTCTTTGGTATGCAGCTTCTTCTTTTCATTATGGGAAAGTTCGTTTGCTACTTTTGTTCCTTCTATAGAAGAAATCAGTTGTTCTTCACTGGTCATTTTTTGTGCGCCGCCGTGGACTCTTAAAAGTTGTTTCTTTTGTGCAAGCTCTTCAAGATCTCGTCGAATGGTCATATCAGAAACAGCTAAAACTTCTTGAATAAACTTAACCGTGATCGTCCCATAGCGATCACACATGGCTAAGATTGATTGTTGACGCTCTGTTTTCAGCATGTATTGTCCCTCCACACACTTATAATAAAACATAATCGAACAATAATCAACATAATATGTTTATTTATTTTCGTTTTGTGTTGACAAAGCAAATGTAAGCGATTATACTCAACATGTAAACAAACACAAACGAACTTAGAAAGGAGCTGTTTTGTTTGAAAAAGCTTTTTTTCAAAGACACGACCTATGTTTCTAGTCGAAGTACACAAGAAGAAGTTTTTGAGGAAGTCTATTTGGATCTGCTAAACAAACAATTAGTTACTGAAGATTTTTTGGCCAGTCTTTTAGAGCGGGAACGAAATTATCCGACCGGTTTAGATCTCTCACCCGTTTCAGAGGTATTGCCCGACATCGCGATTCCTCACACCGAGAGTGAATATGTGCGAACGACGCGCATTATTCCGATCAAACTGAAAAATGAGATTACTTTCCATAATATGATCTCGCCGAGCGATCAAATTTCTGTCCGTTTCCTATTTATGATTTTGAATGAAAACGGTGAAGCGCAAGCCGGCATGCTGGCGGATATCATGGATTTTATTAATTCGGTGGACAAAGAAAAATTATGTGCATTTTTCAATCTACAAGACATTGAAGCAATCTATCAGTTTTTAGAGGAACACTTTACTATGGAAGTTTCTGCATAATGCAGGATAAAAAATAAACATATTTTAAGGAGAGAAAAATCATGATCAAAATTTTAGCAGCTTGTGGCGCGGGAGTTAATTCAAGCCATCAAATCAAAAGTGCCCTAGAAACAGAACTAAACAATCGCGGCTATCAAGTCACCTGTGACGCCGTTATGATCAAAGATATCAATGAGGAAATGTTGTCTCACTACGATATTTTCGCTCAGATCGCTAATACTGATTTAGGATTTAACGTAAATATCCCGATCGTTGATGCAGGAGCGATCCTTTACCGCATCCCGGCAATGGCTGAACCTGTTTACCAAAGTATGGAAAGCGCTATCCAATCAATCACTAAATAGGCACCAAGAAAGGACAAGCTAATGAGTACAATTATTGATATCGCCAATCAAATATTTACTCCCCTAATCAATTTAGGGGCGGCACCATTAATGACCATCGTACTGACCGTTATCGCCTTATTCTTCAAAGTAAAACCGACTCGTGCTCTAGAGGGCGGGATCAAACTCGGGATTGCTTTGACCGGTATCGGAGCTATTATTGGAATTTTAACGACTGCATTCTCAGACGCCATGACCGCTTTTGTTGAACGAACAGGAATTTCTTTAAATATTACTGATGTCGGCTGGGCTCCTTTAGCAACGATCACTTGGGGCTCCCCTTACACGCTTTATTTCTTATTAGTAATGGTGATCGTCAATATCATCATGTTGGCAATGAAAAAAACCAACACATTAGATGTTGATATTTTTGATATTTGGCATTTAGCTATCGTTGGGTTGTTCGCGATTTTCTCTGGTGCGAACCTATTTATCGCTACCGCTTTGGTTATCTTCATCGGTGTACTCAAGATTTGGAATTCTGATTTGATGAAGCCAACCTTCAATGATTTATTGAACGCACCTGATAGTAACCCAATGACAACAACGCATATGAACTATATGATGAATCCGATCATTATGGTTTTCGACAAAATTTTTGATAAAGTCTTCCCTTGGTTAGACAAATACGATTTTGATGCTGCTAAACTAAACAGCAAAATCGGTTTCTGGGGATCAAAATTCGCAATCGGGATTTATTTGGGTATTTTTGTTGGATTATTAGCAGGACAAACACCAACACAAATTTTTTCATTGGCCTTTACCGCGGCTGTATGTTTGGAATTATTCTCTTTGATTGGCGCGTGGTTTATTGCCGCTGTCGAACCCTTATCACAAGGGATCACTGACTTTGCCAACAAACGTTTGAAAGGTCGTACGATCAACATTGGTTTGGATTGGCCTTTCCTAGCAGGTCGCGCAGAAATCTGGGCTGCTGCGAACGTTTTAGCACCAATCATGTTACTTGAAGCAATTATTTTGCCAGGCAACAAATTATTGCCGCTGGGCGGAATCATCGCTATGGGTGTCACTCCAGCCTTGTTAGTTGTCACTCGCGGTAAATTGATCCGCATGATCGTGATCGGTGCCATTGAATTACCTTTATTCTTGTGGTCAGGTACTTTGATCGCGCCATTCGTTACTCAAACGGCCAAAGCAGTCGGTGCTTTCCCTTCAGGACTAAGCGAATCTGCTTTGATCTCTCATACAACAATGGAAGGTCCGATCGAGAAATTCTTAGGCTACTTAGTTGGTAACGCCTCTCAAGGACAAATCGAATTCGTGATCTACGCCGCATTAGCATTGGCCGCTTACCTATTGATCTTCATCTGGTACGCACGTCAAATGAAGAAACGCAACGCCGCATATGCTGCTGAAAAAGAAGAAAAAGCCGCTCCCGCAGCAGCTAAAGGAAACGTAGCTTATGCCGCTGAAGCGAAATAAAACAAACAAAACCCGGAGATTTAAAATCTCCGGGTTTATTTTATACAAGATACTTCGTCGCTTTTTCAATCGCTTCGTAATGCCTTCGTTCATGTTTATTGGTAATGACTGCCGTCACATCACGCAGATTGTAGTAGACAGAAAAATCCCTTTTTCCAATTTTGGAGTGATCAATCAATAAGTATCGTTCAACGGAATTATTTAACGCGATTTGCTGGGTCTGACCCTCTTCAAATGTGGCGGTCATGATTTTCTGTTCCTTCAAGGCCTTGCAGCTGAAAAAAACTTTATGGAAATTCATGTCCATCAGGGATTTGTTGGTGATTTCACCCACGAAGCACTGGGTAGCTGCTCTCAGTTCGCCGCCAATCAGATAGATTTTCCAGTTCTTTTTACACTGATTTAATCGATCGAAAATCGGCTGGCAATTCGTCACGATCCGCAAAAAGTCTGCTTGAATATACTGGACAGCCAATTCGATTGTCGTTCCTGGGCCTAGAAAAACAGTATCACCATCACTGATGAATTCCACTGCTCTTTTAGCAATCTTTTCTTTTTCATTGTAATGGACAATTTTCTTTTCACTGTGAGAAAGTTCTTCCTGACGGTAAAGATTTTGTAATCGCGCGCCGCCATGGACTCGTTCCACTAACCCTTTACCTTCTAACTCATCCAGGTCACGACGGACAGTCATATCAGAAATAGATAACTTTCCCATGATCTCGCTGCTGCGAACTTCTCCATTAATTTCAAGCAATAGCATGATTCTTTGCAGACGCTCTGTTTTTAACATCTTCACCCTCACTTTTCAAACAACTCTTAAAAGTTGTCAGGATCCTCTAGTTCAGTAATTCAGATTTTCATCGTTTAAAGTGACTTATCTAGCCTAAATCTCAGCTAATACAAAATCAACGGCTCCTTTTGGATCACGGGTTAATTTGATGTATTCCGCTCCTTTGGTCGCGACAACTTTTACCCCGACCTTATCTGCATCCTTTTGAATATCTGATAAATAAGAATTGACTTGCGGTGCTAAAACAATCAAATCAAAGTTTTTCATAATGTCATAGTGTGAACCATAAGCGCCTGCTTGTGCCTGAATATTTGCGCCTGTTTCTTTAGCACCTTCTTCTAGAGCATTCGCCAGCATCGCACTCGTTCCTGCTCCTGCGCACAAGACCAAAACGCGCTTACCTTCCTTTAGCTTTTCTATCATATCACCAGAAAATGCTTCAACAACTGGTGCGCCTGTATCCTGCGGCGTTTCAATCGTTTGTGCTTTAGTTCCCTCTATTTGGACATTCTTATTTTCTTCTTCAATCAACACCGCGTCATACGCTTTAATAAATGGCAAATAAATCACGGAATCCACTACGATTAGTACCAAAGCCAAAACAACTGCCAGCACACTGACCCCGGTTCCCAATACTAAGCCGATTGGCGCGGGCGTGGCCCACGGCAAAACATACATAAAACTATTCATACTTAAGACGTCGACAAAGAATTTGAAAATCCACACATTTATAATCGGTGCGATCAAAAACGGAAGAAAGAAATACGGATTCAAAATGATTGGTGCGGCAAACAGCAAGGGCTCATTCACTGCAAAGATTACCGGAACAAAGGATGCTTTCCCAACTGCCTTCAGCTGCTTTGAGCGAGCAAACAGCATGAAGAGAAATGGTACTACCAAAGTGGCCCCGGTACCTCCCATTGTTCCGACAAAGTTTCCCATCCCAACTGTCAAAACTTTTGAGGCCTGCTCCCCATTTTGGAAGAGCATCAGATTTGTTTCAACATTCGCATAAATAATCGCTGCAATCGCCGGCTCCACGATTGATGGACCATGAACGCCAACAAACCAAAATAACGCCATCGCACCCCATATGATCGCAATTCCCAAGTATCCATCTGCCGCAGTAAAAAGTGGTTGTAAAGCAGTGATTACCGTATTGGCAAAAGAACCCTGAAAAATATTACGGAAAAACAAATCAATTAAAACAGATCCAAATACCGCGAATGAGAAGGGGATCACATCTCTAAACATTTGCGAGATCGTTCCGGGAACCTCTTTCGGCATCCGAATCGTAATATCGCGCTTAACACAAAATTTATAAATATTTACCGTTAGAAATGCTGCGACAAATGATGCAAGCAATCCTTTGGTTCCCATAAAATCACTAGCGAAGCCGCCGTCTATTTGTTCTACGCTCAGCATGAAGAAGCCCGCGATCGACGCTAGCATGACAGACACATCATTGATGGTCTTGCCATCCTCTAGCTTGCGATTCATTGAGCCCGCCAAACAGCGTGCGGTCGTTGCAGCAACCAACAACCCTACAATTCCCATCGAATAGCCATAAATCTTCCACAGCCAAGTGGAGAAGGCTTCTGGTAAAGAAATGCCGAAAACCTCTGGAATCGCCGCAATCATAATGAAAATACTAGAAAATAAAATCGCCGGCATGGCTGTTAAAAAACCATCACGAATAGCTCCTAAATAGATGTTGCGAGAGATTTTCTCAAAAAAGGGTTTGCCCTTTTCAATTTGTTTAATAATTGCATTCATTCTACTCCAACTCCCTCTGTATTATTGATATTTATCTTTATACAATTCAATAAAATCCTGCACTAGATCTCTCAGCAGCAACGTTGTCATTAAATGATCCTGTCCATGGATAAAAATGAACCCAATGTCTAAGTTGCTACCGGCAGCCTCATCTGCCAGTATTTTTGTCTGAGAATTATGCGCCAATTTTAAGTTTTCATCCGCATCCTTCAAGGCTTCTTCAACATGCTCAAAGTCCCCTTGTCGCACTTCGCTCAATAAGGTCATCAAGGTACTTCTTGCGTCGCCAGAATATGCGACGATCTCGAAACCTACCATTTGTAATTCCTCTTTATTCATATTTTTCCCCCCTCGACAATATCTATCAATCAATTCTGTTATTGAACCGAGTAATATCGATCAAATAATTGTTTTAGTTTCACTTACAAATTTGTACCAGTATGCCGATTCTTTTGGATAACGCTTTTGCATTTCAAAATCCACATAGAATAGGCCATAGCGCTTGTTGTAGCCATTGGTCCATGAGAACATGTCCATCAGCGACCATAAGAAGTACCCTTCAACATTTACGCCGTCATCAATAGCGTCACTTAATGCCTCTAAATATTGGCGAAGATACTCGATTCGCGGTGTGTCCATGACTACGCCCTCTTTAAAATCATCTTTATACCCCATACCATTTTCAGTAATATAGATTTTCTTATAATGAGGATAGTCTTGCTTGATGCGCAGCAATAAATCATACAGACCTTGCGGATAAATTAACCAATCCCAATCGGTTCTAGGGATATCCTCTCGATAAACACGCTCTGCGATCCCATTCACTCGATAAACTGACGTGCCTTTATCCCCAGTCCCGTTGTGATATATTTCATTCGGCCCCTGATAGGCTTTACAAAAATGACTATGATAATGATTTATCCCTAAAAAATCATTTCGCTGGGAAGCTTTTTCCATTTCAATATAATCTTCTTCTATAAACTCATACGTAGCATTTTGCGCCTCGCAAATTTCATCCAAGGCTTCTAATAGTTCCTTTGTGTAACGGCCCAGATAAGTTGCCTCTAATAAGAAGCGAATAGATAACGCGTCCTCCAAAAACGCCGCATGCTTATCCGCTTCAGAATCTGAATTCGCGTATTTCGTTTCCAATGAATGCACCACACCGATTTCTCCCAGGTATTCATTATCTTTGAAAATATTGACTGTTTTAGCGTGGGCCACCATCATGTTATGTAGACACATAATGATTTTTGTGAAATCAAATTTGATTCCTGGAGGAAATACTCCCAGCAAGTATTGGTTTGTTGCTACTGGATAAATTTCATTAAACGTGCTCCAGTATCTCACTTCAGTAAATTCTTCAAAACAAAATTTTGCATAGTTTGCGAATGCATCAATATTCTCGCGATTTAAAAAATCATTTTGATCAAACAAGGTTTTGGGTGTATCAAAATGGTGCAAAGTCACAAATGGCGTGACATGATGCTCTTCACATTTTTTAAAAATATCATGGTAGAAATCAATTCCCGCTTGGTTCGGTTCCCCAACACCTGCTGGGAAAATACGACTCCAAGCAATTGAAAGGCGCAAACCGTTCACGCCAAATTTCTCACACAATTCAATATCGACCGGATATTGATGATAAAAGTCGCTGGCAGGATCTGGACTAAAGCGGCCTTGCTCTTCTAAAAAATCATCCCAAGCAACCGGACCTTTTCCGTCCTCTGTCGTTGCTCCTTCACATTGGTAAGCTGCTGTTGCTCCGCCAAAAATAAAATGCTCTGGTAATTTTTTCATTTTTTCTCCTCCATCAATTTAAAGTAATCGTTGAATATGAATCGTAAAATAAACTTTTTCTCCGGCATTCAGTTTTAATCCTGTATTTTCTATAATGATCCGATACATTTCTTCAGCCACACTGTAGGCTTTTGGATAATCCCGTTTTAAATCTTCCTCCATCTTTTCAGCAAATTCGTCCACTACCTCTTCAGTTCGCTCCAACATATAGCGCAGGTGAATCATCAGACGATCGTAAAAATTCTGAGTTTTTTCAGTCCGAACGATATTCCTTTTTCGTAGTGATTCTTCAATAAGTTGCATAACGTGCTGCTGCTTTTCATAAGCTTCTGAAGGTGTTGCGACAGGTTCTGGCGTCTTTCCTTGAGCATTGATGAAATGAATACTGATATTCTTCAGTTCGTCCTCTGGAAAAATAATATCTAAGCGCTTCTTAATGATTCTTAGGCCGTCTCTAGCAATTTGATACTCTTTGGGATACTGTTTGCTAATGTCAGGCAACAGACTATTTTGATACTCGCCCTTCATCAGCCTTTGGTAATTCCAATAGATGTGATCTGTTAGTGTGACATAAATATACTCTTGAACAGAATACTGATAGTTATTAATCGCATTCTCAATAATTTCATAAGTAGTTGTGATAAAATCCAGTGGAACATCTTTTAGTAAAAAGGAAAAATTCTGTTTCGATTCTTCACTTTTTAATACAAAAAGATTCTGAATTGATTCCTCTGACAACAAATCGCCTTTCTTTTTTTGAAAAACTAGCCCTTTTCCCATTGCTATCGCTTGTTCATGATTTTTTTTAACGATGGCAATGTTGTTGTTCAATACCTGAATGACTCTGTACATTTTTTCACCTCATTTCTACAAAAAAAACCGCAAACAACCGATTGATACATCAATCAGTTACTTGCGGTTTTTGCCTAATTCAATAGTAACAATCCACTAATATTTCGATTTCACCTACAGAATAGCACCTTAAAATAAATTTGTAAACACTTTCAGACAAAAAATGTTTGTTTTATTTATTGAAAAAAATTTTTTCCAACATCAAAACAAATACGTTCGCTAATAAAATAAACAAAGAACCTTAATCAGTTCATCCCAATTACTAATTTGAAGGCACAATAAATAAGCACCCTCTTTCCAATAGGATTGAATTTCAAAGTTTAGTATGTTTCTGTCAATTCAAAATAATTTTTCAAATAGCAAACATAAACAAACTTTTTGACTATCAATAAGAATGTATATAATAGTCACAGAATATTTAATTCTATTACTTTAACTCCTTGTCATACCAAAGAGGCTTCTCAAATTACCGAGAATTCACCCTCACTTTTTCTTCCTTTTCCGCGAGGCGCGTTTGCCTTCTGGGGTCTTTTTAAACAGTTCAGCTTGGGATTCTACCTGCTTTTGTTTCTTGCTTTTCGGTTTTTTATAATCTGCATAGGGGCTTTTCTCTTCTGCGGAAAGTGCCATCGGTTTCTGTGCAGCGGGTTCCTTGGCTTCGACTTTTGGCGGTTCTTTGAGAGCGGATGCGGTTGAACCACTGATTGATTCAGCTTTTGGGGCTGCAGCGTCAATAGGTTGTTCCGCAGCATTATTGCTCAAATCATTGGCCAAAACGTCTTCTTTAAGTTCTTCCATACGAGTATCGGTCAGAACAATGCCTTCAGGCAGGAGTAATTTTACTATTTCCAGCTTTTCTTCCTCCGTTAAATCATCCAAATCAGCTTCTGGCGACACTCCCATTTCTGGTTGAAGTTCCCTGACTAGATCAGTTGCCTCCACAATTTTCCCTTTTCTGATCTTGATATCGCGGGTACAGTTGTCGATTTCGGAGTTTTCCAATTTAACGAAACGTCGAACGTCATCTTTTTCGAAAATAGTCAAAGTGGACATCAATTCTAGAACAGAATCGATTTTAGTTCCCGAAGAATTCGGATCGGCATCCCGCAAACTCCACGTATGCACCTTGCCCATCGCATCTTCAAAGGTCGAGAGAATTTTATATTGTTGACCTTCTAATGCTTCGATAGGTGTCGTTTTTTCAAGCAAATATCTTTTGCTGTCGCCTAAACGGATGTTATAACGGTGGATTTGTTTTGAGTTTTTGTAGAAACGTTTGAGGACTTGGTCCCATTCCTTTTCGTTTTCAAAAGCATCGCGAAATAGTGGACAAAATTTGCGCAGCACCTCTGTCGGCTCCGCAAATAGAAAGATTTCTCTGATTAAGTCATTGCAGATCCCTGCAAAGTCACTTACGCACAAACATTGACGAATCAGCACTGCCACAAGGTATTGAACGGTGGTATCTGCATCTGGCGACTCTGTGTGCGCTTTCAAAATACGTTTTTCAAGATTCGTTTTTCCCATGGTAAAAAGTGTGATTTGCGACAATGTTTTTGGCATAAGTGTACTCTCCTTCTATTTTAAGATCTCGTTTTTATTTTTTTAACTGCTCTTTGTCTATTTCTATGATACATCAGAAATAACCCTAAAAATTACTCTATCTTTTAATCTTTATGTATATTGTTGAGTATTAGAAACAATTTGAAAAATTATTATTTTATAAAAAAACACCTCCGAAATCTCAGAAGAGAAATTTCAGAGGTATGCTATCTACTATATTAAACAATATACTTTTCTTCTTTTTCAATCTTTTCGTAATGTTTCTGTTCGTCTTCATCAATTATGACCGCCGTCACGTCATGGAGGTTATAGTACACGGAAAAATCTCTCTTCCCGATTTTAGAGTGGTCGATCAGCAAGAAACGTTCAACGGAATTATTCAGAGCAATTTGCTGCGTCTGCCCTTCTTCAAAGGTCGATGTCATAATTTTTTGTTCGTTTAAGGCGTTACAGCTGAAGAATGCTTTATGAAAATTCATATCGTTCAGCGACTTGTTAGTAATCTCGCCGACGAAACATTGTGTTGTTTCCCGTAATTCGCCGCCTAATAAATAAATTTTCCGATTGCCCTTATGCTTGTTTAGTTCCTCAAACACCGGCAAACAATTTGTCACGATCCGCAACCCATCGGCCTTGATGATTTTCGACAATAATTCGATCGTCGTTCCAGGTCCTAGAAAAATAGTATTGCCATCATTGATCAGCTCATTGGCTTTTTCAACAATCCGCTGTTTTTCGGCCTGAAGCATTATTTGCTTTTCCGTATGTGAAAGCTCTACATGTCGATAAAAATCTTTCAATTTCGCACCGCCATGCACCCGCTCTAATAATCCTTGTTTCTCCAATTCGTCCAAATCACGCCGCACCGTCATATCAGAAACCGATAATTTTTCCATGATTTCATTGACCCTTACCGTTCCGCTAACTTCCAATAACGACATGATTGCTTGAAATCGATCCGTTTTTAACATTTCATCGCCTCTTTTCTCACCTAGCGTATCAAATTTCAGTTAAATGTACTAGAGATAGTTTACTATATTTGAACTCAAAATAAACAAAAATAAAAAAACTTGAACAGGAAGATGAAAATTCTCTTCCCTGTTCAAGCTTTTGTTTCCCCTTAATCCCCGCCCGCTAAGATCTCTTCACGGTTATAGATCGGGGTATGATCTTTCAAGTCTTCTATGGTTCCGACTTGTTTTCCTTTTGAATAGTAGCCATCCAACAGGCCTAATGATTGGAAAATCGTTTGTTTATAGGCAATCTCGGCATTCCATTCTGTTGTATCAAGGATTTGCAGCGCTTTATGAATTGCTTCGATTCCAGTTTCACCTGGTGCACTGATCAACACGCCGTGACTGTTCAATAGAAGCATGTTCGGCAGGTCTAATTGTTCTTTTTCCATATAGCTGGAAACTAGATCGGCTAGTTCCGGCGAACAATTCGGCTCGAATCCTAACACTGGCACATAGCCAATTTTTTGTGTTGCTTCTGTCAAGTTCGGCATATCTAAACCAGCGGTAGCCCAAAACATCGAGTTGGGGGCATGTGCATGTAAGACAGCTTTAATTTCTGGATTCGTGTCATAAACCGCCTCGTGTAAATTGATTTCACGAGTCAGCTTTCCAACCCCATCGATGACTTTGCGCGTGTGCGGTTCAACAACTAAAATTTGTGCCGGCGACACTTCCCCTAAATAGGCTTCCGACATCATCGTTGGTGTCATAATGATATAGTCTTTTCCATTTTTGTCTGTCGTTTTAAAAGAAAAGTTACCTCCAGCGACATTCGTATTCTTTCGTGCAAAAATCAATTTTACAATCCGCGCCAAGTCCTCGCGCTCTCTCTCAAAAATCATCCGTCCGTCTGACATAGTCGAGACCACCTTTTCTATTTTTTGAAAATTCTTTTACTGCTAATAGCTGTTTGCGCCGCTTTTCGAACCTGCATGGCTTCCTCATACTTGTTTTTTCTGCGTTCGTCATACTCTTTAAAAAGAATCGGATTGCCATACTTGTAGATATAAACAGCGAGCGTAATCGCAATAAAATTAAAGATTAACTGCTGCGTCGAAAAGGCTAGAACAAAACATAGGATGGCGATAAATAATAGAAACAACCACTTCGTTTTTTCTCGGTTACTGCTCTTTTTAGTCATGATTTTTACCTGCCTTCATTTTTATCTAACCGTTTTCGAAACAATTCCTACATTAGCTTGCAACTTCTACATTGCTGACCTTTTTATCCGTTGCTGCTTCATATCTTTGGCTTGGTACTTTGGCTTTATTCATATACTTGTATAACCAAACGAACATCGCGATAAAAATCACTGCACCGACAATCCCTAAGATATTCCCTTTAAAGGCTTCAGCGAATAAAATTCTGAATTCTGGTCCTTCAATGGAAGACCAAGTGATTTGCTGGCCTTTTTTAATACCTTCAACCGCCCCGGTTTTATCTGCTAACCCGGTTAAAATCGGTGTCAGATACGTAGCTGCATATAGATAGATCGGCATCGAAATGACACCCATGATCAGCATTCTGACAAGATTTCCGCCAGTTAATAATAAACCGCCAACTGCAATCGAATAGTTAATGATTCCGGCTAATGGCAATACCGCATTCCCCGGCAAAATAATCGCATATCCGATAAATACTGGAACCAATAGAATCGCAGTTACCCAAATTTCAGAACGTCCAGCCAAAACCGGCCAGTCTAATCCAATGTACACTTCGCGATCCTTGAAGCGTTTTTTCATCATTTCTGACATTGCATCTGCTAATGGCGACAATGACTGCATGAACATTTTAGAAATCATTGGGAACAAAGCCATTGCCGTAGCGATTTGAATAGCCAGATTTAGCGAACCTGAGACTCCATATGCCGCCGCAAGTCCAAGACCTAAACCGATAATAAAGCCCATTACTGAGTTTTCAGAGAAAATACCGATCTTTTTCTTCAAGGCTTTAGTGTCTGCCTGTTTATTAAGGAAAGGAATCTTATCCATCAAAACATTTATCGGCAGTAATAAAACAGCTGAAATATTCATTAAATGCGTCACTGTAACTAATGGAATTCCCGTTAAGTCTTCGATATGTCGTTGGAACATGTCCCCCATTTTCAATTCCAAAATCACTTGAACGATCGCTGTCGCAAATCCCGCGATCAAACTACCGCTGATGAAGTAAACAAGGTAGGCAGTTAACGCTTTGCCCCAAACATTCCACATATCGACGTTCAAAGTCTTCGTCCAATTTAAAATCAACATCACGAAATTTACACCAAGAACAACCGCAAAAAATACAAAGGCATACGACCATGACCACGTAATACTAGCAGCCCCTGTCCACCCTAAATCCAAGGCTGGAAGATTAAGTCCCGTATTTTTGGCTAATGCTTCTGATGCAGGACTTACTGCATTTGACATAAAGCCAATCACCATCGACATCCCTGTGAAGGCGATTCCCAGCGTGATCGCTGACATGAAGGCTTTTTTAAGTTTCATTCCGGCAACTAGACCTAAAAGTAAAATAATCAATGGAACAAAAATAGCGGATCCTAACCCAAGAATATAATTTATTATGTCCTGAAATACTTGCACTTTTTCCACTTCTTTCTTTAGTAAGATTTTTTATTCAACTAATGCTTTGATGTCTTCGTAAATCTTGTCCGAACCCATCCCGGTCAAAAACGGGATACCAGGGAAAACATTCACACCCAACTCCTCTGCTTTTTCCAAAACTTCATCATCCGGCTGCGCAACATAAACATAAATCCCAGTAGAAGGCAGTTCGCTTTGAATCGATTTGTAATCCACTGCGTCGACTGGAAAATCAATCCCGTCATCTTCTAATAAACTCGCGATTTTACTAGCAATCGTCTGACTTGTAGCGACACCGCTTCCACATGCAACAATCAATCTTCTTTTCATCTTCTATTCCTCCAATTTTCAATTAATTTTCTTTTAATAATTACTTTTAGATGTTTGCTGTAAACAATTGATAAATATCGGTTTCGTCTTGTGCATTGATAAACCTTGTGACGAACTCTTCCTGCATAAATAATTCCATGAAGGCCTGCAATAACCCGACCTGTCCTTTTGGATCTTTGATTCCTAAAAAGAATAAATTTTTGACGCCCATTTCTTGACTGTCGCCCATCTGCTTCACTTTGACCTCATTTTTCAAACGCGCAATATAAACGAATGGTTTCTCAACGTATTCAGGATCTGAGTGCGGCAAAGCAATATTCACATGCTGCGTGATCAACCCTGTCGGAAATTTTTGTTCCCGAGCTGTAATTCCTCTCAGATAGCCTTCATTGACAAATCCGAGATCGCGCAATTGAGCCGCAACCTTTTCAAAAACAGCCTCCTCAGTCGCTCCTTCCACCTCAAGGTGAATCAATTGCTCATGAAACATATCTTTATAACTCACCAATCTGTCACTCCTTTCTCAATAAATCTGAAATATTTTGTTAAACTTTGTTAACATGTGTTTTACAATGTAAATATACAATGCTTGAAATCCTTTGTCAACGCTTTCTTTTCTTTTTATTTCAAATATCAACAAACTGCTATCAGATAGTTTAATAGTAATTAACAAACTTTAACACAACTGAACATTTATCCTTGCTTTTTCTTTCTTTAAATGCTATTAATTAGTGTATAGACATAGCCGACTTGATTATCGGCTATTGTAAGAGCTTACTTAATTAGAGGTGATTTCATGTTAAAGAAAGAGCGACAAGAAAAGATTTTGGATTTGTTACACGTGAATGACTATCTGTCGATTCCTGAAATATCTGCGAAATTAGATGTCTCAGATATGACGATTCGAAGAGATATCAATGAGCTGGCTGAAAATTCTTTGTTAGTAAAGATTTATGGCGGCGCACAAAAACTTGAAAAAATTGAGCAGGAGCTTTCTACTCAAGAAAAAATCGACACTAATGTTCCAGAGAAACAATTTATTGGAAAAGTCATGAACAGCATTATTTCAGATAACGACACGATCTATATCGGTGCCGGAACCACCATGCTCCATGCCCTTCCAGAAATAAAAAAAGCAAACTTATTTGTAATCACAAATAGTCTGCTGGCTTTTAATTATTTGATTTACAACACGGATTATCGCGTCCTGTTGACCGGTGGGGAATTTTCCCGCACGACTGAAGAGTTTTATGGTGAAATCGCGGAAAGAAGCTTCGAGAATTTGAATATTGACTTGGCTTTTGCAGCAACAAATGGCGTGTTTGATAACAATGTCACGACCGCAAACTCGATCGAGGGATCGATCCAACGAGTGGCCTTTAAGCATGCTCGGAAAAAATGTGTCGTTGCGGACAGTTCTAAGTTTAATCGCTCGGATGTTTATACCTTCTATTCTCTATCTGATATTGATTATCTGGTGACAGATGACAAGCTTTCCGAAACGACATTCGACTACTACAATTCGTATACGACGATCATTAAGGAGGAACAGGAATGATTTTGACGATTACGTTGAATCCTTCAATGGATTACAACTACCTTGTTTCTTCACTGAATTTGGACCAAGTAAATCGTGTAGAAAATCCACACACATCTATTGGAGGAAAAGGAATCAATGCCGGCAGAGTCATCGCTCAATCTGGTGAAGGAGTCATTTTGACCGGAATATTAGGCGGGCCTGTCGGAAAAATGATTTTAGATACATTGATCGCTGAAGACCGTTACCAGCTTGAATTTCTGCCAGTCGAAGGCAATTCGCGAAACGCAATTACGATCATGCATGACGGGAATACCCATACGGAACTCGTAGAAAAGGGCCTTTATCTTTCTAAAGAAAATGAACAGCTTTTCTTTCAGCATATCGCTAATCTTTTACAAAAGTACGCAATTGATGTGATTTGTATTTCTGGTTCGGTAAATTCTGACGATCCGAATTTCCACTTTCATCTGCTGCAATTCATTCGCTCGATCGTAGGGGAAAAGTTCCCGATTTTAATGGATATCTCTGGCGAGCAATTGGAAAATGTTTTAGCCCAGCCAGCTGTTCGTCCAAGTTTTATCAAACCTAATACGGCCGAGTTGGAAGAATTGATTGGAAAAGAGATTCGATCGAATGAAGAGCTGATCACCATTTTACATCAACCGATTTTTGACGCTATCGACACCATCATGATCTCGCAAGGCGGCGACGGAGCCCTAGTCAAACATGGCTCCCAGATTTATGACGTGCAGATTCCTAAAGTTGAGATCGTGAATACAACCGGTTGCGGCGACTCCACTGTTGGCGGCATGGCTTTTGCGATCAGTCAAGGATATTCGATCGAGGATGCCATCAAATATGCTATGGCTTGCGGTATTTCCAATTCCCTGTTCGAAACAAATGGAACAATCGACAAAGTCCAAACAGCTAAATTCATTGGGGATATTCAAATCATGGAAGTGAAAGAATTAAGTATAAACAACTGAACGGCTATCAAATAAACACACCAACCTAAAATTAGGATTGGTGTGTTTTTCTGCTTCATCAATCAGACCGATTGACTCTTTAATCGAAATAGCTCAAATCAGCTTTCTTTTTTATGAAACTTTGGGATAATAAAACTAAATACTCTATGTACTGTTTGAAAAAGAAAGGAGCTGACAGAATGGACCATGCGCTAATGTTACGACTGAAAATATCCCAAGGGGAAATAATTGATGCCCCGCTGCACTATCTCGAACAGTCAGAGATCATTAAAAAATACGACAAGCTGACCAACTTGAAACCGCTCGGAAAAATATTTGCCTTGATCGGCTTGGCTGAGATTCCGTATGCTGAGGAATTGCCGCTGACCCAAGAATTGATCGGTTTTGTGAACCAGCACTTAGCGACATCCGAAGGCTTTGCCTTTACGGGAAAATTAGAAGAGATTGTTCCCTGCTACAATGCGCTGCTATTTGAAGCCTATTGCCGACTCGGTTTGGGAAAATCGACGGAAGCCCAAAATGCTCTCAATTGGATCAAGCAATACCAAGTATTCGACCGCGAACAAAAGACCGCTTGGCCCCACAAAGGCATCTGCAAGTTTGGCGGCTGTATGAAAAATACGCCCTGCTATATCGGAATCGGCAAGACTGTTCGTGCTTTATTAACGTATCAAGAAAAAGTTGATCCGGCTGATGAGAAAGTCAATGCTATGATAATTCACGGTGTTGAGTACATGCTTCAACACAAAATGTTCTGCCGGCTAACGAATGGTCAACCCATCAGTCCCCATATTACTGATAGTATGTTTCCGCAAAGTTATCATTTATCCATGACCGATCTCGTTTATATCCTGCAAAAAAGCCAACGCATCAATGATCCGCGAGCAAAGGATTTAGTCCAATTGTTGGCAGAAAAAAGAAGCAAAACTGGCGGCTGGAAAATCGATTATATTTATCAATACAACGGCTACGTCGCTTTTGATAATCGACGGAAGGATTCTGAATGGCTGAATTATTTGTATCATGAAATCAAAAAGACTTGATGAATTGTGCATTCATCAAGTCTTTCTGTGTTAAATCACATGTTCTGTCCGTTCAATGATATCGTCTTGGGTTGCTTTTGATAGAACATTGAAGAAAGCGGAATAACCAGCCACACGAACAATCAAATCCCGGTGTTTTTCAGGATGCTGTTGCGCATCGATCAACGTTTCTCGCGAAACAACATTGTATTGGATATGGTAGCCGTGCAATTTGTTAAAGAAGGCCCGCAACAGCATGATCAGCTTTTGCTTATCTTCTTCCTTAGCCAAGGTTTGCGGATTGACTTTTTGATTCAACAGTACACCGCCAAGAATATCTTCGGTGCTTAATTTCGAAACAGACTTCAATACGGCGGTCGGACCATTTTTATCCATGTTATGAGATGGTGAGCAGCCTTCTGCTAACGGCACCCACGCGTTTCGTCCATCTGGTGTCGCCATTGTCGCCCGTCCTTGTCCAACATTCGCAGAGATTGATGACGTTCCTGAATAGCGAATACCGCCGATCGGTCCGCGCCCATATCGAGTATTCGGATATTTCGCGATTTCATCGATATAACTATCGTAAGCTTCTGTGATCAACTGATCGACCGAATCATCATCGTTCCCATATTTCGGTACATCATTTAAAATCATTTGCTGAATCGCTTGACTGCGTTCACTTGCATAATCCGTCATCAACGCTTCCCACAATTCCTCTGTGGTTACCTTTTCTTCATCGAACACTAACTGTTTGATGGCCGCTAACGAATCCGCCATGTTTGCGATACCGACTTGCAGACCCGAAATGAAATCGTAAACAGCGCCGCCCTCTTTTAAGGTTTTACCGCGGCCGATGCAGTCTTCAGTCAATGCCGAGCATAAAATGTCCGGTACTTCACGTTCCAAGCCAAGATCAATCGCATTTTCAACGATCACACTCATACGGGTCAATTCTCGTACCGTTTTATCCCAAGCCTCTTGTAAATCGGCATATGATTTCATGTCTTTGAAGTGACCGTAGCCTTCGACAAAGCGTTTGCCGGAAACCGGATCGATCCCATCATTCATAGCGATCATCAAGATTTTCGGAAAATTCATATAGCTCATGCCTGTACAGCGATAGCCCCATTTACCCGGCACAGCTGTTTCAACACAGCCGATCGCACTATAATCATACGCGTCCTCTTCCGTCACCCCAACCTTCATGAATGAAGGGATAATGATCTCATCATTGTTAAATGCTGGCATCCCAAATCCCAGCTTCATGACTTCGATACATTCATTCATAAAACGATTGTCCAACCCAGCGTGATAACGAACCGTCAAATTCGGCTGCGGCAACTTCGTTTGAGCAACACTGCGCAACACTAAATAGGATAATTCGTTGACCGCGTCTTTTTTATCTCTAGTTTGACCGCCGATTGTGACGTTTTGATAAAGCGGACTGCCAGCACTGCTGAGCGTGTGAGATTGACTACGGACTTTATTGACCGTCAGCGTTTTGATCCAAAGGTTGGTTAATAATTCGACCGCTTTGTCTTCTGTGATATCGCCTTTTTCCAGATCTGCCTTCAAATAAGGATACATATATTGATCGAAACGGCCATAGGATAATGAGTGACCATTCGATTCGATTTGCAAGAGTAATTGGATAAACCAAGTTGCTTGGATCGCTTCTTGGAAGGTTTCTGCTGGTTCATAAGGAACCTTGCCGCAGATTCGGCTGATCTCTAACAATTCCGCTTTGCGTCGCGGATTGGCTGTTGCTGCTTGCTCTTTAGCCAATGCTGAAAAGCGCTCCGCGAACGTTTTCACCGCATCGATCATGATCAAAACAGCTTTGTAAAATTGATATTTGTCTAAACTTTCCGGTATCGTCAAATCAAGCGCTGCTTTTTCTTTCAGTGTGCGTTCTTGATATCCCTTCAGACCAACGCGCAGCATTTGCCCATAATCAACGGCCAGATGAGCATCACCGGAATTCAGCTTGCCTTCCATTCCGAAAAAGCCTGTTTCCATGAAGACACTGACTTCATCCGGCAGTAATGCCCAGCCCTTCGCACGCAGATTATTATTCTCCCAAAATGGCGCGATTGAGCGCAAGTCCTCTTTGGTCTTTTCCGTAATATAGAAGACATCGCCATCACGTTTTTCAAATAAATCCAATTCATTCAACACAAATTCCATTGTATATTCTGGGAAAATCGGCGCATCGCGATTCGATGACGCTTGATTTCCGACAATCAAAGTATCCTCTTCAATGTAGATCGACATTTTCTCCAAAATGTTTTGCAGCATCAAGGCCCGTTTCACAGTACTTGGTTGATCTTGATGTTTTTTGTAGACTTCGGTTGCTAATAATGCCCGTTCAGCATCAATATAAGGTTTTTTCGTTAATACTGATTCTCGAAAATGATTCATTCGATTGGTTAATTTTCCAAAATACGGCGCGTTTTGTTCTTTCATTTGAATACTCATGATTACACCCTCCGTTTTTTCATTCGAAACTAAATATATCTTCTTTCGTAATCATAGTATCATGTGAACAGAAACACAGTCAATAGGGTTTGTCAGGATTTAGGCGTAAAAAAAAGATATTGCACATTCGTGCAATATCTTAGGCTGATTAATCGTTTGCTTGTTCCAGCGCAGCTTTTATATAACCAACATCTCCGCCCATTCGTTCGGCCGTTTCTTCAATCGTCAGACCTGAATCGATAAAGCGTTTGATCACTGATGTAAGGCTTTCGGCTACCTCGATAATATGCTTGTCTACATCATAAAAACGGACAGCCCGTTGTCCCCAGCTATGCTCCATTACTGGATGAAGAAAGTCAATCTCCTTCCGCGCGGCCAGCTTCTCAATAAAAGCATCCATATCTTCAGTTTCAAAATAAAGTTCAATCGCATTATTTTCCAGCACGATATCCTTCGACGTCCGATTAATAAATCCTCCCCAAGACTCTACAGTTTGTAAAAACATTCCTTCTGTTAGTTGAACATGTTCACCAGCATCCATAACGACCTCCAGTTCCAAAACCTCGTGATAAAACTGTTGCGCTTTTCCAATGTCCTTAACTGCGATCAGTGTCCCTCGATAGTTCATCGTTTTCCTCCTTATTCAATCTGCTTGATCAAAAACAACTCCATCGGCTGTTGAATCTCGTGTATCGAAATCAACAAGCCTCCGGCATCCTGATAACCCAGCTTGCGATAAAAGTGCTGCGCCTGTTCGTCGACCTGCGTTGAAGTCATCAGCATTTTGTATCCTAGCCGCCGCATCTCTTCTTCCCAAAAGACCATTAGAGCCTTTCCATATCCTTTGCCTTGATACGCATCAGCCACATACAGCATCGTACAAAATGGATGTTCATCCCAAAAAAGATTGTATCTCAACAATCCAACGTCAGCGCCATCAACCAATAAGACATACCCCTGCTTATCCCGAACCTTCTGATCAAACTGGTCTTCCGGCAAGTGACGATCTAATGTGAACCAAAAAGCACGATCCGATTCCTGCACATGACGAATCTTCATAACTATCCGCCTCCTCGCATTATTCTTTCAGTATAGCATTCCGCTAAACAAAAAATCAGCCAGTTTTTTCTGACTGATCCAAACGTTTCACTAAAATTTATGCGGTAAAAACAGAAATCTTTTCTTTTTCCAAAAAGGCCAATGCTTCTCGATTAATATGTTTGTCTGTAAACACTTTGCTGATCTCGCTAAAACCAAACTCTGACACCAATCCATTTTGCGAAAACTTGCTGGAATCGGTCAATACAATCGTCTGATTCGCAGCTGTTGCTAACGTCCTTGTCGTATCGCAACGAGTGATATCACTTCCAGTAAATCCGCGACGCGCATCAAAACCGTCAATCCCGACAAATAATTTATCGACATAAAATTCATTGATGACCTGTTTTACCAACGGCCCCACATTCACTTGCGATTCCTTTTGATATTCCCCGCCTAGCAAAATCACTTTGACCGATTCAGCCTTGCGAACGTAAGAAGCGATGAAACAAGAATTAGTGATAATTGTAATATCATTTCGGTTGAAGGCTAATTCCTCGGCCAATAACGCACATGTTGACCCGGATTCGATCATGATCACTTCTCCGTCATTAACAATTTTACTGGCTTCTAAGGCAATTTTACGCTTTTGATCGTAGTTTTGCGCCAAACGATAGTTGATATCATCCAGATTGTTCAACAATGCGTAACCATGCTGGCGATGCAATAATCCTCGTGCTTCCAATTTATCTAAATCTTTTCTGATCGTTACTTTCGAAACATTCAGTAACGCTGAAAGTTCGTTGACTTCTATTTTTTTCTTCTCACTGACAATCGCAAGAATCTCTTCTTCTCTAGACATAAACTCTTCTCCATCCACATTCAGTCATTTGTATCAGGTTATCATATTTTTACCATTCGAACAACTTATCAGTCATTTTTAATTACGAACGTAACTATTTATATTTACGTTAACAAATTATTGTGCTAAACTCAGGGTGAACTGGAGGGACTTTCCAATGAATGATAAAGCCTGTATTTTCAATATCCAAAAATTTAGTATCCATGACGGACCAGGGATTCGCACGGTCGTATTTTTTAAAGGCTGCCCGTTGCGTTGTTATTGGTGCTCAAATCCTGAATCTCAAAATGGCAACCCTGAGCAAATGTGGGATACGCAAAAAAATACCCATACAACAGTGGGCGAATACAAAACAATGGATGAGATCATTGCTGAAGTTATGAAGGATGAAGCTTTTTATGAAGAGTCGAATGGCGGTGTCACCTTATCAGGCGGCGAAGTCTTATACCAAGCAGAATTCGCAACCGAACTATTACGACAATTAAAAGCAAAAAACATCCATACAGCGAGTGAGACTACCGGTTACGCTAAACCAGAAATTTTTGAACGGTTCATTGAACAAGTTGATCTGCTTTATTTCGATGTCAAACATCATGACGAAGCTCAGCATAAAGCTGGAACCGGCGTTTCATTAAAACCCATTTTAAAAAATCTCTCGATCGCTATCCAACACCAGCAAAATTTAGTTGTCCGAATTCCCGTGATCCCGGGTTATAATGATGGCCTAGAAAACGCAGAAGCCTTCGTAAAATTGTTTAACAAAATGAATATTACAGAAGTGGAACTACTGCCCTTCCATCAATTTGGGGAAAAAAAATATGCCTCACTTGATCGAGACTATCAAATGCAGGACATCCCGCAACTGCATACCGAAGATCTGGATTATTTCAAAGAGATTTTAGAAGCACAACAGATCCAGTGTAAAGTTCAATAGAAAAACGTTCTCGATTTCGAGAACGTTTTTTTATTTTAATACCATCAGCGCACAATACACCAGTAACAGTGCCATGATCAGATTTGTTTGTTTATGATATTTCGTGAAGATACTTTGAAAGAGTGAGCCAAATAATGCCCAGGTACAAGTGCCTAAAAAACCGACGACCGACAAAAGCAAGATCCCTAAGATGATTCCGCCATTAGATTGCGCATTGGGTAAAACAAAGGCCGTCATTGACGTTATTCCGTAGATGATCACTTTCACGTTGACTAGCTGCATAATAGTTCCCGTAAACATACTGCTGGGATTCAAAAAACTTTCTTCCGTCTTTTCCTTTTTCGGTTTATCGCGAAAAACAGTAAATGCCAGATAGAGCATATAGAGCGCGCCTATTCCCTTCATAAAGGGTTCTATCTTTGGAATGGATGTATATAATGCTGTAGTAAGCAGCGCACATAACGACATATCGATCAGAAATCCTAAGAAAACACCTGCACTAAAAGTAACTCCTCTTCGTAAGCCAAACTTTGCTGCATTGGTCAACGCCATCAAATTATTTGGACCGGGTGTAAAAGCCGTGACAAAAATATAAGACATAAATGCTACTGAAATCATCATCTTTCCTTCCTTCCGCTTATTTGCTATAATGTACAAAATGAACAACATACAGAACGAACTGTTTCTTATATAGTACATTTTGTTCTATATATTGTCAAGATAAGGAGAGTATTTTATGTCCGAAATCAACCAAACTTTCTCAAACAACCTGAAGCAATACCGCGAAAAGAAAAATCTCAGCCTAGATAAGGTCGCAGATCTAACCGGTGTCAGCAAAAGTATGCTGGCTCAAATCGAAAAAGGCACAGCCAATCCAACGATTAACACCGTTTGGAAAATCGCCAATGGTTTAAAAATGTCCTTTACTGAACTAATGACTGCTCCGGAAGAAGATTTTGAAGTGGTTACTCAAGAAAAGCTATCGGTCTTAACCGAAGATGACGGACACTATCGCAATTACCCCATCTTCCCTTTTAATGATCAGCGCGGTTTTGAAATTTATCGCATCGAACTAGACCCAGGGGCCTTTTTACAAGCCGAAGCTCATCCAATTGGTACACAAGAATTCATTACCGTTTTCTCAGGTGTGATCGAAGTTCAATTTCTAGAACAAAAACTGCAAGCCAAGAACGGCGAAGCGATTCGTTTCAAAGCAGACACCAGTCATAGCTACCATAATCCTTCTGATGAAGTAGCCACAGTTAATATGGTGATCTGGTACGAACCGCAACAGAATATATAAAAAATCCGATCAGCTACGAGCGCCCTCGCTGCTGATCGGATTTTTTATTTGATTAATTGTTCAATTACATTTACTGCTAAAACGGGGAAAACTAACATTGTACTCCGTGACTTATGTCTTCGCAGACACTATTCATACTTCTATGATTAATAACCAGATAACATTATTTAATCTACAATTGTGGAACAAAGTTGTAGAGTTAGATGAGCCTTTAGTCTGATTAATAAAAAAATAATTAATTTAAACTATTGTAAAGGGAGGTTTTACCATGAAAATAAAATTAGATAGTTTCCATTTAAAAATAATTGCGATTACAGGGATGTTAATTAATCACACGGGCATAATATTTGAGTGGGGTCACAGTATCCAAACGTTGCCTTTTTTTGCTGTTTCTGAATTTGTAGGAAGATTTACGTTCCCTATCATGGCTTATCTATTGGTGGAAGGATATCATTATACACGAAATGTAAAAAAGTATGCTCTGAGGTTAGCTGTCTTCTGGCTAGTATCAATCTATCCTTTTTACTTAATGCATAACCCTGCATACGCTTTTTCAATTACAGATATTCCCAATAATATTTTCTTTACTCTTCTCATAGGGCTTATCATGTTAATTTGTTACGAAAAAGTAAAAAGTCCAATAGGGCATTTTATGCTTGTCATTCTGTTTACGTTTTTAACGATACTTTCCGATTGGAATTTATTAGGAATTATTTTAATATGGGCATTTTACAAATTCCATACTGATAAAGGTATAAAAGTAACAATGTTTTCTTATTTCTTAATCTTTGAAATAATATCTATTGTAGGAATTTTCACCAGTGCAAATTCGGCGGCATATATTGTTGAAATATTCTCTTCATTTGGTTTTCTAGCAGTAGGATACTTATTGTTGAACTATAATGGAACCCGTGGGTATTCACCACGTTGGATCAAATGGGGCTTTTATGCTTTTTATCCAATCCATTTGATTTTACTAGAAAGTATAAAATATTTATTTTTCTAAAGGATCCTTTTTTAACTAGTATAAGTGTACAGAAATAGAATCTGTACACTTTGTTTTTGTAACTAATTCCGCTCCACTTCTGAAGAAATAGTATTCATATACTCATAACTCTATCTATTTTCAAATATACCAGCCTCATAAGATTATGATACAACAGAATAAAACGTTAAAATCGGAATCGCGTGCCCCGCAGAGGGTAAGTTTTTCATCAAAATTTTTGCCATCCTACTCCTCTTCTCCCTTACTCTCGTAAGATATCGGAATCGGAACATCGATCATTTTCAATTCTTCGTGAGGCTGCTATTTTCAAGGCGACATTTTTATCGTAGTCCAGCGCAAAAACACAAGAGTAAATGACATTCAGCAAATAGTTGATTGCTGCATCGGTCGAATACGTGGAAATCTTTGAATAGAGTTTTTCCCGAGTACACAATCTAAGAATTGCTTCAGACAAACGAGCCGTACTATTTTCACCTAAGCTAGTGATGGTGATCAGCGGAATCTCTTGTTCCGCTAATATTTCAGCCACCTGATTCAAACTCCCCGTTTCCCCTGAATAAGTAATCATCAATGCACACGAATCCGGTTTGGCTAAATAGGCATTGAACCAAATCTCCCCTTGTAAAGAATGGATGTGTACGTCCTTCTGAATTCGGCTCATCTGATGAGAAAACTCTTGAGCAACCAGCAGATTATTGCTGGCCGCAAAAATATGGATCGATGAGGTCTTGGCAATGATATCAACAACTTTTCGTAAATCGTCATGGGTAACCAGAGAAAGTGTATCCTCGATAGATTCGATTTCTAATTGAGCAATTTTGTTAGCGATCGACATGAGCGAATCCCGTTTCGAAAAGGGATAATTCGCATCAATACAAGAAATACTTTTTTCTAGGTAATCCAGTTCATTGAGATAGGCCTCTTTTAATGCCATCCAACCAGAATAATTCAATTTTTTTGCGATTCTGACTAAAGTCGATTTTGATGAATAAGTAACTTCGGCTATTTCGGCTGTCGTTTGATTTTTAATATTGCGTTGTTGTGCAAGTAAATAGTCGATCACCTGCTGCTCGCTATTCGTAAAAGGATGCGTCTCCATTCGTTCTTGTAAAAGTATCGTTATTCCCTCCCTGTATACTATTGAAACAGCATTTCAAAAAAATAGTGCTTCCCAGCGTTGTTTCTGGAACACTGTTTTCGTTTATTTCAAAAGTATTTAAAGTCATTGTATCAGTTGTTATGATGATTTCAAGGAACAACTTAAGCGGTTTCTGATGAATGAATAGGTTAAGTTACAATAAATATTTTGTTCCAAACGAGCTTTTTCATTCTTTTAGGTTGACTTAAAGTAGACTCGAGGTATTATGGTAATTTCGTACAGAAAAATGACCGACGTGCAAGAAATGTCCCCTGCCATTTCAAATACATATAATAGAAAGGATGAACAAAATGACTAAATTAAATAAACTGACGATCATCAAAGAAACCGGCACTAACAGTATTACTGATATGCTAGTCACGCGTTTTAAAGAATTAACTGAAAAAGAAGGTATTTCGATCCAAGTTGAAGTTGTTGCCTTCGATCCAGATGCGATCCATGATTTATCAGGTGATATCCTCTTGTTAAGTCTGCCGCTGATGAAGGATCTGCGCTATCTGAATCGACTAAACAATCGTTTCTATTTTGTTTCATTTATTGATCCTTACGCGTATGCTCAATTGGATGAAAAAAGATTATTGAAGCAATTGCAGTTGATTGAACAGCTTAAATCTGAAGAGATTTTAAAATTCCATCCAAGAAACGGCTGGACCTACGCGGATTACTTCCTGGCAAACGATCAAATGAAGAAGATACAAACAGCCAGTTAATAAAGAAAAACGCCCTTCGATCATTGCTGAATAAATGATCGAAGGGCGCCTTTTTATTAAATTTCTTCAATCGGTAAATTCATACCTTTCCAACCTTCAAGGGCTCCAGCCAACTCATACGCTTCAAACCCATTGGACAAAAGAATCAATAAAGCAGTTTTTCCCAAGGGCGTCCCGCCTGTCCAATCGTAAACGACATATGTTTTTTCCTTATCCAATTCATCTAAATGATTCGTCAGATCTTTAGCCGGCATCGCGATAGCCCCTTTGATCTGATCCTTTTTGACTTGCGCTGGTGCATTACGAACGTCTAACACCACATATTTTGAATCTGCTTGATCCATGTTTTCTAAAACAACAAAGTGGTTGATATATAGGCTTAAATAGGTTTCTAATAATTCGATTTTCTTTTCGTTCATTTTAATTACTCCATTTCTTTTGTTAAATTGCTGGTTCCTTGTTTGATTTTATTCAGTAAATGGAAAAACTGTTCGATCTCCTCTTCGTCCAATTGTTCAAGCAGAATATTTACCGCCTCAAAGTTTTTAGGCAAAAATTTAGTCAAAACATCTTTCCCAGTATCGGTCAATTGAACCTGGACTGCTCGTTTATCTGTGAGAGAAGGGATTTTTTGGATCATCCCAGCACGTTCCATATTATTTACAAGCTTCGTGATCGTCGCTCTGGATGCACCTAATTTATCCGCCAATTCTGACGGCATCAGCGAATGATCCGCTGCCCGCTCCAAAAACATCAGAATGATAAATTTGGATTCTGAAAGATCATACTGCTCCAAAACAGAGTCATATGCCTTCTGCATTTCCCGAAATGTCCATTGGAAATCTAGAAATAATGATGCAATCGTTGAATCCGATGATTCAGCATAGTGGTCAATCGTTAGTTGAATCCGCTGATTATCTGGACGATCCTTAAACGTAAAATTCTCCATTGCACTCTCCTCTTTAATGTGATTAGCCGGCTAACTATATTTAGTATAACGCAGATTTTTTAATTGTCAAACGCTATGTCTCAAGTAAGTTGAGCTCATTTCCCTCAAAATAATTTATAAATCTTGTTGACTTAGAGTGTACTCGAAGTATTAGAGTGAAATCAAAGGGGCTATTATACGTCTGACGTTTCGAAAGTTTTCCCCTAGCAAAGCCGCAGCTTCTCGAAATCAGTCGGATTTTCCGTAAAAAGAACGTACCTTATTTATAAAACTACTAATAAATAGTTTTATTTTGGATAAAAAAGGAGTGGTAAAAATGAATCAAACTCAATTCTATGCCCCAACAAGGGTGATCTTTGGAGCAGATACAGAAAAACAAATCGGAGATATCATCGCCAATTATGGCTACAAAAAAGTTTTGATCCATTATGGCGGGCAAAGTGCACTTCGCTCTGGCTTGATTGATCATGTCAAGCAATCTCTAATAAGTAAAAAAATCGACTTTGTGGAGTTAGGCGGCGTGGTTCCAAATCCAGTTTTATCGTTGGTTTATCAAGGTATCAGCTTAGCAAAGACCGAAAAAGTTGATTTTATTCTGGCGATTGGCGGTGGCAGCGTTATTGATTCCGCCAAAGCCATTGGTTACGGAGCTGCTAATGAACAAGACGTTTGGGATTATTACAGTACCTCTGCCCTGCCCCAAGCTTGTTTACCGATCGGAACCATTTTGACAATCGCTGCAGCAGGCAGTGAAATGAGCAACAGTTCAGTGATCACGAATGAAGCTGGTAATTTAAAACGCAGCTGCGGTAGCGATTTGAGCCGGCCGCTCTTTAGTATTATGGACCCAGTATTAACGTTGACTTTGCCTGATTATCAAACGGCCGCCGGATGTGTGGACATTATGATGCACACGATGGAACGTTATTTCAACCACGGCGATAATCTAGAGCTGACCGATGCCATCAGTGAAAGTCTATTGCGGGTGGTTAAGAAAAATGCGCTGCTGTTAGCCAAGGAACCGCAAAATTTGGCAGCGCGTGGAGAAGTAATGTGGGCAAGCAGCTTGTCCCACAATGGATTGACTGGCTTTGGTACTGACGGCGGTGATTTTGCGACCCATAAGATCGAACACGAATTAAGCGGCATGTTCGATGTTACTCATGGTGCTGGTTTGGCAGTTGTATGGCCTAATTGGGCCCGCTATGTTTTTAAAGAACGGCTGGAACGCTTCGTGCAATTTGCAGTCAACGTCATGGATGTCGAACCATGTGCTGATGCTGAAGAAACCGCATTAAAAGGCATACATGCGATGGAAAACTTTTATCATGCACTCAAGATGCCCACTAATTTAAAGGAATTAGGACTAAATCCTACGGAAGCAGAATTACAGGAAATGGCTGAAAAATGCGACTATCGACCAGATGGAACGATTGGCATCGTTAAAAAGTTGGCTGTATCGGATGTTTATGCGATTCTAAAATGTTCCCGTTAATCCATCTTTTCATCTGTTAAAATAGAAGAAAAGACAGTTAGAGGGAGAAAATGATGGGGTATAAAATTGGAGATATTTCTAAAAGAACAGGACTTAGTACCTATACTTTAAGGTATTACGATCAGAAAGGGCTGCTGCCCTTTGTTGCGCGAGATAAAAATGGGCGGCGTCATTTCAAGGAAGAAGATTTTGAATTTCTATCAATTATTACATGTTTAAAAGATACCGGAATGCAATTAAGCGATATTCGACAATTCGTGGAGTGGTCAATGGACGGCGATCCGACCTTTGAAAAACGGCTCAATTTCTTTACCGATCACAAACAAGAGGTTGAAAAACAATTAGCGCAAACTCAAACTTATCTTAATAAGATTGATCGGAAAATTGGTAAATATACCAGAGCTCATGAGGCTGCAATGACTAAACAATAATATGCCGATAACGTAAAACGGGAAGTAAAGGATACCCTTCACTTCCCGTTTTTTAGTTGGTCAGCTCAACAATAAAAGCCTCATATGGCAACAAGTCCATCAATAAATCACGACGTTCTTCATTATTTTTGATTTTGAAATCCGCTTGCTGTTCAAATAATTCTTTTGGCAGCTTTTGGATCTCCTCCGACATATTAGCAACGACATACCAATTTTTTTGATCAAGCTTTCTCTGATAAATAAACAAGGCGCCATCTTCCGGATAAAGCAAGTCATATGTTCCTTCAATCAAAATCGTCTCCGAGTGACGTAATTGGATCAGCTGCTGATAAAAGTGAAAAATTGATTTTTGACTTTCTTGATCCGCGGCGACATTGATTTCCTGATAATTGGGATTGACCTTGAACCAAGGCGTCGTTTGACTGAAGCCTGCATGACTACTTTGATCCCACTGCATCGGTGTTCGAGCGTTGTCCCGGGAAATTTTATGAACGGCGGCTAAAAAATCGGATTTTGACATCGTTTTTTGCTGCTCAACATAAAATTCGAAATTGCCGCGCAACTCGATATCCTCGTACTCCTCCAAGTCAAACCTCGCATTTGTCATACCGATTTCTTCTCCTTGAAAAATAAAAGGCGTCCCTTGCAATCCGTGCAGAATCGTCGCAAAGGCTGTAGCACATTCATAGCGATACCTTTCATCGTTCCCCCAGCGTGAGATGACACGAGCACGATCATGGTTTTCAAAATACAAAGCATTCCAACCTTTTCCTCGCAACTCCTTCTGCCATGCAGACAGGATCCTCTTCAAATCCGGCAGATCCATTGATTTCAAAGCCCAGCGACCATTGACATCGCCTTTTTTACGATCGACATGCATATGCTCAAATGTGAAAATCATATCCAGTTCTTCTCTTTTCGGATCGACTAACAGGTGAGCATCCGTTGATTTAGCCGCTGGCGACTCACCCACACTCATCATTTCAAAAGGTTTCAAGACCTCTTGATTCATCTCATGGATAAATTCGTGCATTCGCGGACCATTCTGCTGATTTTCTGTAGTAAAAGCCCTCGGATTGTCTGGATAATCCAAGTTTTTAGAAATGGAGGTTACAACATCCATCCGCCAGCCGTCTACACCCTTCGCTTTCCAGAAACGCATCATGTCATAAATGTATTCGCGAACAGTCGGATTTTCCCAATTGAGATCGGGTTGTTCTTTGGCATAATAGTGTAAATAATACTGCTGGCGCGACTCATCCCAGCTCCATGCCGAACCGCCGAAACTCGAGCCCCAATTATTTGGCGCTGATCCATCCGACTTAGCCTCTTTCCAAATATAGAAGTCGCTGAAAAAATTATCGGACGATTTACGACTTTCTTGAAACCATAAACATTGATCCGACGTATGATTCGCCACAAAATCCATCACGATTTTAATTTCTTTGGCATGAACCTCTTCGATCAGTTGATACATTTCTTCATTCGTTCCAAACATTGGATCAATTTGCCGATAATCCGCCACATCATAACCGTTATCCACCTGTGGTGATACATAGATCGGACTGATCCATAAAGCATCGACACCCAATTCTTTTAAGTAAGGAAGTTTTTCACGAATCCCGTTCAAATCCCCGATCCCATCGCCATCTGTGTCTTTAAAACTCTTCGGATAAATTTGATAGAAAACTGCTTGTTTCCACCATTCTGTCATTGGTTACTCCTCCAATTTTCTTAATACCCATTGTTGACTAAAGAAATCCTCTTTTACCGTATCAATCGCTAGACCAAATGCCATCAATTCATCCCCAAATCTATGGTCACCATTAGGTAATTCATAGCAAGAATCGGCGTCCAAAGCGACTAGTTTCAAACGCTTAGAGGGCAAATTCGGTTTCGCTTGCACTTGAACATACGAAACAACAACTTGTGACTCATCGATGAATTGCCACGCTTTAGCGTTAGTACCTTGAAGGGTGCTTAACCGATACATTTCACCCAGCTGAACGGTTTTACGGATAGCTTTGAAACAAGTGGTTTGCTCTTTGACCCCGGCTTGTTCAGCCTGTGATAATTTTGTCAGATCCAACTCATAACCAAAGTTTCCCTGCATCGCTACTACGCCTCGTGTCTGTAAGGAAGTCACACGCCCGATTTGATGATTGGGTACTTGAGATACATGACAGCCCATCGTGATCGGTGGATAGATCAAACTGGTTCCCTCTTGGATACTCAAGCGTTCGATCGCGTCAGTATCATCACTTGCCCATGTTTGCGGCATATAATAAAGCATTCCGGGATCATTTCGACCGCCGCCGCCTGCGCAATTTTCAAATAGAATCTCTGGGAAGCGACTCGTTAATTCTTCAATCACACGATACAATCCTAAGATATAGCGATGATAAAATTCTTTTTGCTGCGCTGCTGGTAGAACATTTGAACCCGCCTCGGTGATGCTGCGATTCCAGTCCCATTTGATATAGTCAATTTCCTGCTCTTGAAAAAGCTTCGTCAATGTTTCTATTAAATAATTCTGAACAGCCGGATTTACTAAATCAAGTACCCACTGTCCGCGCGAGTAAGATTTCAATCGGCCGGGAACCTCTACACACCAATCAGGATGGACACGATACAAATCGCTATCCTCCGAAATCATTTCCGGTTCGACCCAAAGTCCAAAATCTAATCCGATCGTTTTAATTTTCTTGATGAACGCGTCAAGCCCTTCTGGAAACTTCTTTCGATCCACAAACCAATCGCCTAAAGAACTAGATGTATCATTTCGTTGACCAAACCAGCCGTCATCCAAAACAAACATTTCAACCCCTAGTTCTTTCGAACGTTGTGCCAAGTCAACAAGCTCCTGTTCCTTCAAATCAAAATAACTAGCTTCCCAACTGTTTACCACAATCGGCCGCTCTTTTTTAGCAAATCGCGGGGTAAGTAAATGATTTTGATACAACTGATGATATTTATGGCTAATTTCTTGCAAGCCTTGATCACTAAAAATCAACACCGCTTCTGGGGAGACAAACGTCATTTGAGGCTTCAAGTTCCAGCCAAAGGTCGCTGAATTGATCCCAATCTGCATTCGTACTGCTTCCTGCTGATCGACATCGACAGTCGCTTCAAAATTACCGCTATAAACCAGATTCATACTGTAAACCTTGCCAGCAGTTTCATTCGTTCTCTTTTCAAGTAAAGCGATAAATGGATTGTGCTCGTGACTGCTGCCGCCTCGCAGACTTTCGATACGATAATTTAATTGACTAAGTGGTGTCCGTTGAATGCCGACTTCCCGCGCCCAAGCCCCGCTTAAATGCAAAAGTTCTAAATTGCTTGTCGGCAATTCTACACAGGCACTATTCAATTGATCAATCTCAACGATTGAATCCCCAAAATTTTCCAGTTCCGTATGGCGCGTGATCGCGTCTGACTTTTCATACAAAGTGTAAAACAATCGTATTTTCAGCCTTTGATAGGCATCGATCAAGTGAATGACCAGTGTTTGACACTCTTCACTGTCTCGCAAACTTGGTAATTCCGCCAACTTTGGTTTGCCAGAATATATTTCATGAGAGTGATAGCGAAAATCGCTGATCTTCGTTCCGTTCTGATAAGTCAATTGAAAAGCTGGTTTGCGCAGATCGCTATTACCAAAAGCCGGATATTCTTGCGGAAGCCGCTCCAATTTATATTCCTTAATATGGTCGGTATCAGCTAAGTAACTCGCCCGTTTTATCTCTTTCAATAAATAATCAGGGAAGCGCTTGGCTAAGCGGCTTCCCCAAAATAGATGAAAAAGATGATTTTGCTGGTTTCTTTGAATGAGATAACTGGTTTTTCGTCCTTGGAGATGAAAAATACCCGTTTGTTCATCAAAATAAATCATAATTTTCTGTCCTCTCTATGCAATTCCTAAAGCGGAAAGGATGATCCCTAAAACGATGATCCCTAACATCAATACAGTGATGCTGAATTTTTTCTTTAACAAGTAATAGCAAAGCAGTGTCAATAAAAGCGGTACGATCCCGACAAAAATCTGATCCAGCATCTCTTGCAGTTTCATGACTGTTTCCCCTTGCATCGCAAAAGAAAGTTTTGTCTGGAAGACGACCATGGAACTCGTCATTGCCCCAACCATCATTAAACCAACCATACTAGCGCCTTTCGTTAGAATCCCAATCAGCCCTTCCGAATAAAGCCGTTCAATATATTTCGAGCCTAGTGAATAGCCTAAAAATGCGCCGTAATATCTCGTTAACCATTGTGGGATATTGAATAGTGCCAAGAAGACTAACGGGGCCAAGACATTGCCGCTCGTTGCTAGACCGACCGCGATCCCCGCCGAGATAACGCGCCATACACCCCAAAAAATCGAATCTCCAATTCCAGCCAAAGGTCCCATCAAACTAGTTTTTACCGCGTTAATCGAAGCTACATCGAAGTTTGCTTTTTCCGAATTTTCCTTTTCCATCGATGCCGCGATCCCCATGATAAAGGACACCATTGGGACAGTCGTGTTGAAATACGACATGTGACGAACTAACGCTTCTTTTCTTTGATCCTCTTCTTTATAAAAAGCATTGATGAAGGGCATCATCGAGTAACAGAAACCATTTGCTCCCTGCTTCGCCGGATTTACTGAAACATATAGCGTCTGCGAACGCCAAAACATTTGGCGAACTAATTTTTTCTCTTCTTTAGTCAAATCATTCCCTATTTTACTCATGCGAAAAAGTCCTCCTCTTCTTGATCGACATTGGCTGCGGCCTGCACTGCAACGGCTGGTTTCGCTTTTTCAAGTTTATTTAATTGATAATCTCTTTGCGCGATTAGTATAGCTCCGATAAAGGCAATGACCGCAACCGCGACTAACGGTAACTTGAGATAGCCTACCAGCACAAACCCTAAGAAAAAGAAGACCGCGATTTTATTTTCCCAAAGCATTCGTAGTAGCATCGCCATCCCGACTGCTGGTAATAAGTTACCTGCTACGGACAACCCGTTCATAATCACCTCTGGAATCATGTTCAACGCTGCTTGAACCGCATTTGCTCCAAACAACATCGCGAAAAACGGAATCAATGAGTATGCAAAGAACCAAATTCCCCAAACACCAAAATGCAGATAAGTGAATTGTTTTTGTTTGCCTTCTGCTGCTAATCGATCAAAAACCGGTGCCATCGAACCACTGAATAAAATATAAATTGCTAATTTGATTTGTTGTCCTAAAATTCCGATTGGTAAAGCTAATGCGATTGCTGCATCGACACCGCCGCCTAATTTTATGGCAAAGCCGGTCGCTAACGCAGTTGCTAATCCTGGTTCCGCCGCTGAGGCACCACCAATATTAATGACTCCCATGAAAATCGTTTCTAATGCCGCCCCAATTTTTAACCCCGTTTGCACATCACCCATTAGTAATCCAAGAAATGGTCCGACAACAATCGGGCGAAACAATAGCGAAAATCCAATCAATTCATGTCCACCGACACAAAGGAATACCACTAACCCAACTAAAAATGCATCTAACATATTTACCGCTCCTTTTTATAATTTTTGGTCTTTGATGATCGAACTTGCTAAAACTTTTTCTTCAGAAGGAACCGCCTGAAAGGCCGTTTCCGGATATACTTCGACTAATTCCTTCAACGCTGTGATCTCGCTATCGGTCAACATGACATATTTAGTAATTTGTGTTTTCTCTGCCTGCACCATTTTTCCGGCATTGCCGATATTGACGTATTCGATCGTAGAAATTTCTTTTGCGATTCGTAGCGCATCTTCTACTGTTTTGACTAATACCATCAAATTCATTTCACTTGCCTTAGGATTTTTCAATAGCTTGATGGCATCATCCACATCTTTGATGATTGATTTAACTGTCGATGGTACGGCCATCTGCAACGCCATTTTTTGTGTTTCGTTATTCGCCACTTCATCATTGGCAATCACTAACCCTTTTAATTTCAATTCCTTGGACCAAACCATAGCAATTTGCCCATGGACCAAACGTTCATCTACTCGTAATGCCTTAATCATTTCTTTTTCCTCCTTTTGTTATGCAAAAAACTCTTCTTCACTAGCTTCCATCGTTTCGATTGGTGAAACGATCTGCATCGCTTCACGTCCAGAAGCAACAAGTTCTGCTAGACGTTCCTCTGTCAACGGCTCTTTATTTAAAATCACCTCTAAGACTAACGATAAATTAAATCCCGCTATAATCTGAACACCTTTCCCTGAACTTTCCAATAAAACCTTTTGATTCACGCTGCCGCCGAATAAATCTGTAAAAACAACGGCCGACTCTCCATCTAATGCTTCAAAAAACTTCGATAACTGTTCATCTATTGAAGGCTCGTCTTCAACATAAGCGGATAAATAAGTGATTCGTTCATTTGGGACGAACAGTTCTAACGTACTTTCTAATCCCTTAGCAAATTGACCATGTGTCGCGATCGCAAATTTTGTCATGCTATCCCTCCTTTTTCCTATTAAGAGTAATTTCATTCGTATCTCTTTCTCACTTTATTAAAAGCAAGTCCCGTGCCAATTATCAAAATGTACGTCTAGCAAGCGGCATTAAGCACAAAAAAATAGCGCTTAATAAAACAAGCACTATTTTAAGCAGATACTAGAAATGCATTCTAAGCAACTCGTACATCAAAGAAAGTTCGTAGTCATCTACCGCGATATTGTATTTTTTCTCGACCGCATAGAAAATACTTTTTGAAACGCCATAGAATTCCTTTTTCTCATCATCCAAAATCTCTGGTTCACTCTCTTCTTCAGGATTAACCATCAAACGTTCGATCATCAAGGCGATATGCATCGAAATATTTAATAAATCGCGGCCGCTCAATTTTAACTCGTAATATTGTTCATACTTCTCAATAATCTCTTGCACTTCCTGAATCACAATCTTTGGATTTAAAAATTGCAAACGTGCACCGATTCCCTCTAGCGTAAAGAATTGCAGGAGCTGTTCTAAAAGAGCCTCACAATTTTCTTCCGACTCCCCATTTTGCATTAGCAGTTGTTTTAGCTGTTCCGCGCCGCTTTGTTCCATCACGTCATAAATATTTAAAATCGATAGTGCCTCAAAAGAGTCAATATCAGTGGTCGTCAAGATCATCTGCGTATTAGAGAAATAATCTAAATCATGTGAACTCAACGTTTGCTTCAAATCCTTATAATCCATCGTAATGATTTCAGTGTCTTCCCGCAGGCATTGATTCATGATCCGCTTGATTTCCTCGGAAAGACCTGCGCCTGACATACAAGATACGATAATATTTCTATTTTGCGAGATTCCTTCGAAATATTGAACATTTGTCAATTCACTATAGCTCTCCGCCTTTTTAGCAATTTCTTTAAAAGACATTTGCTGCTGTACCTTCAACCCGACGTCCAAGGCCATCGAAGTTGTCAGATTATTAATCACCAGCAAATCGGCATCTGATTGTTTTTTGATTTCTTTATACATCTGACTAAGCGAACCCATGTCAAACAGCAGAATCACTTCTTGATTTTGCTTGGTTTGTTTTTGAATGAACTTCGTAACTTCCAAGCTGATTTGTTTCATGGAAGCATCGATCGGCATATCAAACGCTTCAAATAAATAATTCTGACACAAACTATTAACGACCGTTTGAATACTGGATGCCATGCTCCCATGAGATAACAGCAAACAAAGAAACGGAACCTTTTCGATTTCTTGATGCTCTTCACCAATCAAAATAAACAAGAACAAGCACTTTAAATAGTCAATTCCTTTTTCTTCAATTTGCAGTGTCTTTCTAAGGTCGTCGATCAGTTCCCCAATCAAATAATAAGAGCGTGGATACAACTCCTTCACTCGTTCAATCACATCATCTAGTTGATACTGTTGATCCTTTGCTTCTACAAAAAGATACAAAATCAATGCTGCTTGCTGCAAAGAATCTTTTTCTAATTGATTGAAAACGCCGTAACGCCTTCGTTGAATCGCTAGTTGCTGCTTAATTATTTCTAAATAACTGTCGACGATCAACGTCGTTAAGTCCGATCGATTAAACTGTCTGTGAATTTTTTTGATCTCCGTTTGTATCAGAAAACGACATTCATTCATTTCGGAAAGCTTCTCAAAAACCAAGACGGCTTGCGTTAATTGAGTAAATCGGTCTTCAAACAATCGGTTGATCTCTAAATCAAATGCCGTGTCATGAGCAATTCGAATTCCGCCCTCTGTTTGCGTTCCTAATTCAATCACCGATTGTTCCTTTTGATCCATAAAAGCACGCGCACAAAGTAAACGAACACGATTTTTTAAATCTCCTAAATTCCCCCTATACTGCTGATTCACCAATTGAAAAACTTCTGCTAAACTCAAATCAAATTCTTTATTCAAATTCTTTGATTCCTGCACAAAATTGCTTAAAGTAATTTTCAACCGCTCATGGATCGGCCGTTCATGAAACGCCGGCAAATGAATCACCATAGGTACTCTTCGTTGAAATGTCCGCAGCAGTGTTTCATCCAAAGATTCCGTCGTAGCAAAAATGAATCGCAGATCCACTTCAATCGCCTGTTCCTTTTCTCCGAGTGGGTAATATTTCCCCAAATCTAACAACGTAAACAATTTTTCCTGATTCTCACTGTTTAAACGATGCACCTCATCTAAAAAGATAAACCCGCCATCTGCTTGTTGTATCAATCCCTCCGTGTCTTGATCGGCACCCGTAAAAGCCCCTTTGCGATAACCAAAAAGCACGGATGAGAGCAATTCAGGATTATTCGCGTAGTCTGCACAATTCAATGTAACAAAACGACCAGTCTTGGCGATCACTTCCTGTTCAATCGCATATTGATGAATCAGTGCGGCCAAATAACTTTTTCCTACTCCAGATTCACCAGTAATCAAAACCGGAAAACCTTTCGGCGGATATGTCACTGCTGCCTTGCATTCATCAATTTCTTCTTTTAAACTGCCATCTGCACCGATAAATATCGCGAAAGGATCTATCTGTTCCTGCACAGGCTGCCAATAAACGGGACGCGTGCCATATTTCTCTACTAATCCTTCCGTTAAAAGTTGAGAAAGATACGTTGTCACAACATTTCTGCTCAACCCGGTGCTTTCTGCTATATCCATAGTGGTGACTCGTTTATGCTGATTCGATAATTCTTCTAAATGATCGTAAATAACATATCTTGATCGTTTCATGTAGTCACCTCCAACATTTTTTCAAGTACTCGCTCTCCCATATTGTAGCATTGCAATTTCTAAAAATGAGGAGACCCTTTAAAAACAATTAGAATCAATCACAAAGAAAAAGTCAAGCTGTCCTCTGCTCATTTCTTCTTTCTTTTCACTAAGCAATAAAAATAAGACTAGTTAAGATTGAAAATTAATTACACTCAGGATATAATTTCTAAATAGAAACTAAATTTTCAGGAGGATATTTATAATGTCTAATTTAGAATCTGCTTTGATCCAGCTACAATGCGAACTGGTTGCGGAACGAAACTTAGTTAATCCCAACGGACTTTCTTGGCTGCAATATGATATTTTAAATTTATTACGAAAAAGAGGATCATCCTCTCCTACACAGCTATCTGAACAGTTGCACATCCGCCCTTCCAAATTTTCGAAAACAATTAAAGAGTTGAAAGAGAACTGTTATATCACACAATCTGTCAGTCAACAGGATGGGCGAGGATTAATGACGACCCTTTCTGAATCTGGAGAAGACTTTCTTGATTCTGTTGATGCCGGCCATACTTTTCTCTATGAAACTGCTACAGAGATTTTTAATCCAGAAGAACAACAACTTTTTACACAATTAGCTAATCGTTTAACCCATGCACTTGAACAAGAAAGGACCTCTGACCAATGACGAAAACAATCAATGTTCTTGGTGCTAGGAGTAATAATTTAAAAAACGTCTCCGTATCAATTCCTAAAGGAAAAATCACAGTAGTCACTGGCATTTCCGGTTCAGGAAAGTCATCTCTGATATTTGATACTTTAGCCGCGGAATCTCAACGTCTGTTAAATGAGACCTACTCTAGTTATGTTCAACAGATTCTTCCTCATTATGAACGTCCAATTGTGGATAAAATTGTAGATTTACCCGTCTCAATCGTGATTGATCAGAAAAAGATTGGTGGGAATATTCGTTCAACGGTTGGTACTGCTACTGATATTTATACCTCCTTACGATTACTTTACTCAAGGATTGCTCAACCTTTTATCGGCTATTCAATGACCTATTCGTTCAATAACCCAGCAGGAATGTGTCCCCTCTGTCAAGGAACAGGAGAAAATTTGACGTTTGATCTTAACCAGCTATTGGATTTTGATCGCTCACTTGCCGAAGGTGCCATTCGATTTCCCACTTTCCAGCCAGGTGGTTGGCGTTTAACTCGTTATACTGAATCAGGTTATTTTGACAATCATAAAAAAATAAAACAATTTTCTCCGACTGAACTAGAAAAACTGCTTTATGATAAAGGCAGTAAGCCACCCAATGCATCAGAAAAATTTCCAAAAACTGGATATTATACTGGCGTAATCGAGCGCATTCAAAAGACAGTGATTGAAAAAAACACAAATACTTATCAAAAAGATATTGAACGAGTTACTAAGACAATCGAGTGTCCAGAATGTCAAGGAAGTCGGGTTAATTCTTTTGTACGTTCAGCGAAAATCAATCATGTTTCTATCGCTGATTGTGTGAAAATGCCGATTCAAGAATTGCTTTCCTTTTTAAATACAATCGAAAACAAACACATTGACACCATTTTAAGTGATCTGAAAAATCGTTTAGAAACAATGGTATCAGTAGGTTTAGACTATCTAACGCTTGCACGAACTACTGGAACGTTATCTGGCGGTGAATCGCAGCGTTTAAAAATGGTCAAACATTTGAACAGCTCACTTTCAGATATCCTTTATATTTTTGACGAACCGAGTGTTGGTCTGCATCCCGAGGATATTATTGGAATAAACCGGATTTTCTCATCATTAAAAACTAAAGGAAATACCGTAGTTTTAGTTGATCATGACCCAGATATTATTAAATTGGCCGATGTTATCATTGATCTAGGTCCCGGAGCTGGCGTGAACGGTGGAAAAATCACTTTTCAAGGAAACTTCTCAAAGTTTTTAGATGCTGATACTCTGACCGCAAATGCTTTAACAACCAAGCATGAGCTTGACTCAGAAAGAAAAAACTATTCTGAATTTTACGCTTTAGAAAACGTAAGTGCTCATAACATAAAGCGACAATCAGCTAAACTCCCTAAAGAGGCCATGACCATTGTTTCTGGTCTAGCTGGTTCTGGAAAAAGCACCTTGATTCGAACGCTTTTTATGGAGAAATATCCAGAAGCAATTACGTTTGATCAAACTCCCATTAGGGGAAGCAATCGTTCTAACGTATTAACGTATCTAAATATTTTCAATTCAATCAGACAAACCTATGCGAAAATAGCAGGTAAATCTACCTCCCTTTTTACCTTTAATGGGGCCGGAGCTTGTCCAGAATGCAAAGGAAAAGGCTACATAAAATATGATCTAGCTTATATGGGGGACGTTCGTCAAGAATGTGAAAAGTGCCATGGGAAACGGTACAATGAGGAAGCGCTATCTTATCGGTGGAACGGATATACAATAGCTGATTTTTTTCAATTAACGGTCGCTGAGGCTTACCCATTGATGATTTCACTGGAAGTAAAAGAAGCTTTATTGGCTTTAATCGAAGTAAACTTAGCCTATATCACCTTGGGTCAAAGTTTAGATACCTTATCCGGCGGTGAAAGGCAACGGTTAAAGATTGCTGCGATGTTACTAAAAAAGGATTTAAAACATTCCTCGATTCTTATTTTTGACGAACCCAGTACAGGATTACATGAACATGACATCAAGAGTTTGTTGGAGCTCCTACTTAAACTAAAACAGATGAAAAAAACAATTATTGTTTTAGAACATAATTTGTCGATTATTAGTCAGGCTGACTGGATCATTGATTTAGGTCCACGTGGCGGCAGCAATGGCGGAAAAATTATTTTTCAAGGATACCCTATTGACCTTTTGAGTAACGAAAATTCATATACTGCTAAACATCTTAGAAAATTTTTGAGGAAGTGAAATAGTATGATTGTATTATTCACTTTTTATTTAATAAGAATAGGGTAAATTCATCGATCAACACTATCAAAATTATTTTCTCCTCTTGAAAGTTTTGATATCGATAATAAATACAAACAAACACTTCTCAAAAATTTTGGGAAGTGTTTGTTTCAAATTATAGAATTCATTCAAGCTTCTTTTATATCGTAAATTCACTGTCATATGGTATAGCTGGCTGAGCGCCATAGCGTTGAACTGTTAAGGAAGCAGCTTTATTGCCATACTTTATTGCCTCTTCTATATTTTTTAAATCATGAGATAATTTTGAAGCAAATGCACCAATAAAAGTATCTCCTGCAGCTGTCGTATCCAGTGCATTGACTTTAAATGCTGGAACAACTCCCGTCTTTTCTCCTGAGATAGAATAGAAAGATCCTTTATTCCCTAGTGTCACGATGAGAACCCTAACACCCAATTCATGAATTTTTTCTGCTGCTGCCAATAAATCCTCTTCATCAGCGATTTTAATTCCGCTGATTGTCTCAAGTTCTATTTCATTTGGTACTAGAATATCCGTTGCTTGAACAATTTGCTCAGGCAAGAATTCTGGTGCTGGAGCAGGATTCAGAATTGTTAAAACTGATTCTTTCTGTGCTATCTCGAAACTCTTCTCAATACTCGACAAGTTGGTCTCTAATTGAGCTATCACATAATCACTAGTTGAAATGAGTTGGTGATTATCTAAAATATGCTCATTTGTGACTTCCTGATTTGCTCCGCCATAAATCACAATGCTGTTCTCTCCGTTATCATCAACGGTTACATAGGCACTACCAGTTCTTGCATTATCCAAATGATCAATCCCTGAAGTGTTGATACCGTCTTGTTCAAGCAAATCTACGAGGGCTTTCCCGCCTTCGTCATTACCTACTGCACCAATAAAACTAACACGAGCGCCATTTCTAGCCGCCGCAATTGCTTGATTGGCTCCTTTCCCACCGCCATTTGTAAATACTTCTTTTGAATGAATTGTCTCACCTGGTTTTGGAAAGTTTTCCGTTCGAATCGTAGTATCCAAATTAATGCTTCCTACTACCGCAATATTATTCATCTCTGCACTTCACTCCAATTGTCTTCACTTACGTTGTAATTGTTCAAAAAGGTCTACGAAAAATAGCTGATCGTATCCATAGTCAATTTTCTGAATTTATCTAGGTCTAGATCGAAAGCAACTTGAACATTTTTTTCTTTTTTATAAACATCATCATAATCAACTACAGTACTTCCTAATGCCAATGTGTCACTAGTTTCAACCTGGACATTCATCGGGTATACAGTAAACATTTCTGGATCAATAACGTACGCGACAGCACATGGATCATGCATATGGATTCCTTCAACATGATTCTCATCCGCCCAAAATGGACGTGTTGTTGTCAAATTGAAAAAGTCCAAAAGGTCAGCCATTGTTGTTGCAACCTGATTTCCGATACTTCGGATTTCTTTTATATCTTCTTCAAATAGTTGAGCCTTTAAGGTTACATCTAGGCCGAACATAGCAACAGGAACTCCAGACTTCACAACAATATCGGCCGCTTCAGGATCAACATAAATATTAAATTCCGCATGAGGTGTCATATTCCCTCCAAAGCAGGCTCCTCCCATAAAGGAAATCATTTCAATTTTGTCTTTTAATTCGGGGTGAGACATCAAGAAAATCGCGATATTGGTTAATGGACCTGTAGCAATTAGTGTAATCTTTTCGTCGGATTCTCTTAGAATTTTTGCTATTAAGTCGTTTGCTGAGATATCCAGATCTTGGATAGATGATTCTGGTAGTTCAGCACCATCTATCCCTGACTCTCCGTGCACATCGTCTGCAATAATTAGATCTCGACGCAACGGTTTACTTGCTCCTCTTGCAACTGGAATTTTTTCACTCTTTGCTAGTGTTAAAAGTCTCTTTGCGTTGATATATGTTTTTTCAGGAAGTTGATTTCCTGCAGATGTCGTCACTGCTAATAAGTCAATATTATCTGATGCAATGGCCATCAACAACGCTAGCGCATCATCATGACCTGGGTCACAATCTAAAATTACCTTCTTTACCATTATTAGTCCTCCAATACAGTTCTATTTGCTTTGTTGAGCTTTTTCACTACGGGTATAAATCATTTTTTTAGTAACGATAAAGATCACTAGGGCTATCAATACAATTACGCCGCCAATTAAGAAAATATTGGCGTAGGTTGATGCAGCACCCTCTGAAGATCCAACAATGCTGCTGCCGGACATTACTCCTGAGGACATCATGCCACCAAATACTGCTACCCCTACAGAACCAGTGATTGCTTGTACCAAATCATTTACGCCTAATACACGTCCAGATTCTTCAGGAGAAACAGTCAATGTCGCCGTGTCAACAATTGGTGAGTAGAAGAATGATGTTCCAAAATAGTAAATACAAGGAGCTAATGCTAAAGCCCATACTTTACCATGTGGAATCGCAAACGCAATTGCTAGTAAACCAAGACCCATAAAAGATAAAGCCATGATAATTGCTGCGGAACGTCCGATTTTTTTAACAACAGGTCCACAGACAAACCCTAAAACAGCTGCTAACAAAATAGAACCAACTAAAAGTAATGATACTTGTGCCGAATCAATACCGAAGACGTTTAATCCAATCGCGTTTACTCCGGCATTCAAGGTATAACTAAAGAAGTAACCGATAAAGATGACTGACATAGTAGCAATCAGTGCAGGGTTTTTCAAAAATTCAGGTGTGATAAACGGATTTTTCGCCTTGTTAATATAAACGAAAAACAACACTAATGTTACAACTGATGAAATTGCCCAAAAAGCATTCATATCTGTAAAGAACATAGTCATTGCTCCGGCAAATGCTCCAATCAAAGCAAATCCAAGCCAATCAATATTTGCTCCCTCCGCATGTTCATCTGGTAAATTTTTAGCCAATGATGGAATGAATAATACGGATAAAATTGGAACGGCAAACAACCAACGCCAGTCAATTTTTGTAATATATCCAGCCGCCACTACACCTAAAGCAGCTGAGAAACGGAATACAGCAACAAAAATACCATAGTAAATTACTCGATTTTCTTTGGCAATGTACTTGGATACTAGTACTAAAAAGACAGAACCCGCTACTTGTCCACCTGCTGACTGTAAAACACGTGCAATAACTACTGCCCAAATACTACTCGGGCCAAATCCGAATCCAATGATGGAACCTATAACAAATATAATTACTCCTAACAAAGTCATTTTCTTTAATGAAACAAAATCACCAAGCGCGCCATAAACAACACAAACAATTCCTAAAATAATTCCTGGAATAGAAGTAATAAGTGGTGCTAAATTTGTTGCTCCTAATTGTTGGCCAATATTGACAAAGATCATTCCAAAGGCCTGCTGCTCCAAAATACCAAATGTAAATATCAATAAAATTAGAGGTATGGCCTTCTTAGCCATACGATTCATTTTATCGAACTCTTTACTTCCCTCTTCTGGTATCGGAACACCAACTATTTTTTCTCTCTCATTTGTTGTCTCCATTCTTAGTCCCCTCTTTCTTAATCTCTTTATATAAAAGGTGATGTCACCTGTATATACGAATTTCTTCTCTTTTCTTTTCGAACTGATATTGGAAGTCCTGTTTAGTAAAAACAGACTTTTCTAAACCTAATGAATGTCCCACTCGAGTAATTGGCGGCGGGCTCACGTTACTTTCTTTTAGAATTTCAGTGTTCGAAAAAATCTCTTCTTTGCTTGCCTTCTTGAGAATTCGACCTTTTGCCATAACGATTAGTTGATCGAAATTTTCTACAACAAACTTCATATCATGCGTAATCGTTATACATAGTTGATTATTATCCTTCAATGCAGAAATGATCCTGGCTAAACGTTGATTTCCCTCAAGATCCTGTCCGCATGTTGGTTCATCCAATATGATCATTTCCGGATTCATCATCAAAATCGAACCAATTGTACAGAACTTTTTCTCTGTCGCATTCAAGTCAAATGGATGAACGGATAGACTATCAGTTAGTCCAACTAGATCGGCCACTTTTTTCATTCTTTCAGCGATTTCTTTTTTAGGTATCCCTTGTTGCTTTGGACCAAACTCAAATTCTTTTTTTACACTTTCTAAAAATAGCTGATTATCTGGATTTTGAAAGACGTAGCCAATTTTTCTAGACCAAAAAGCAGTGGTGTGGTTCATGATGCTTTCGCCATTTATTAAAATTTCCCCGTTAGTCGGACGCAATAAGCCATTCAGGTGCTTAACAAATGTTGTTTTCCCTGCACCGTTTTGTCCAATGATTGCAACCGGTTCTGTACCTTCAAAAATGGTGTTGATGCCATTCAATGCAATATCGCCCGATGGATATTCATGGACGAGTTCTTTGACCTCAATCCGCACTTGCCAGCACCTCCTGCAATTTCTTAGTTGCGTGTTCTTCGGTTAAAATAATTGATTCTGAAACATAATCCTTAGATATACTATAGTAATCCGGTGCAGTCACACCAAAATCAACTAAATTAGGATTACTGAAAATATTCTCTGGTGTATCATTTAGAACTAATCTACCTTTTTGCATTACCAGTATTTGGTTGGCTAATTCGGCAACTTTTTCCATATCATGATCCACCATTATAATAGTCATGCCTTCTTGATTAAGTTTTCGAACCGTTTTCATTATTTGGTGACTACCGACTGGATCTAGCTGAGTAGTACATTCATCTAAAACCAAAATTTTTGGCTCTAGAATAATTGCTGCTGCCAATGCAACTCTCTGAACCTGGCCGCCAGAAAGTTCTAATGGATTTCTATCAAGTAAATCAGTGATTTTAACGACTTCGGCAACTCTACAAATCCTTTCTAGCATCTCTTCTTTTGGTAATCCTCTATTTCCCAATCCAAAAGCTAATTCCTCACTAACTGTATCAGCAGTGTAGGAAAGCTGATTGAATGGATTTTGGAAAACCAACCCCACTTTTTGAGAAAGCTCGCCGACTCCGACCGCAGATGTTTTTCTACCCTCAATCTCAATTGATCCCTCAGTATATCCAACGAAAAAATTAGGAATTAGACCTGCGAGTGCATTACATAAAGTTGACTTTCCAGCACCATTGGCACCAATCACTGCGACAAAATCTCCTTGTTCTACACTAAAATTGACCTCTCTCAATGCCGCATCTGGTGCCTCGTTATATCGATAAGAAAAGTCGATTGCCTCAATTATCGTATCCATTCATCTAGCTCCTCATCTCCAAAATCGAATAGCCATAGTAAATAATAAAAACAGTACAGCAAAGCCTTTAAGAACCGTGTCGCTTTTACCTTTCTTAACCTCAACAAAACTTATAGGTTTTACTCCCTTAATACTGAAGCCTCTTGTCTCTAAAGTCATTCCTCTTTCTTGAGCATCCGTCAGTGAAGAAAGAACAACTGGACCTATCAGCGGTAAAAACGCTTTCGCTCGTTGGATAAAGTTACCCGTTACCTCGACTCCTCTGGATTCCTGAGCCTCTTGAATGATTTTCACTTTTCTTTGCATTTGAGGGACAACATTCAAACTTGCTAAAACTAGATAGCCTATTTTCATGTTTAGACCCGATTGAGTAAGTGCAGCCACAGTTTCTGAGTTCCTGGTCGTTTGCATAAAAAGATAAAATGTTGCCAGAAAAACTAACAGTGTAGAAGAAATTTTTAACGCATATAACGATCCTTCTAGACCCACCTGAGCAAATCCGAGATCAGCGATTACTGTGACATTTTTAGGACTGTACAACCCTTGAATAAAAAGCAGCATCAATGTGACAGGTACACCAAATCCCAGAACTAAAAAACTAGTTTTTTTACCCAAACCAATAAACCAAGCAAGAGTCAAACTCATCATTAAAATGCAATATGCTAAACCTGGACTAGGGTAAATCATAGATCCAATTCCAAAACTTAATACAAGTATCAGTTTAGTAACAGGATTTATTTCTTTTACAGCTCTATACAAGTTATTATTCATAGATATTCACCTTCAGTTCTTCTCTCTGTCATTGACCAATGATGCCCCGTCCAATGGAGCGTATTGACTTGAAAAACGTTTTGGTATTTTCTTTACTAACCAATAGACGATTAGAAAAACTAATCCTTTATCAACTAGGTTCTCTATCAATGAAGTTGAAAAAACAGAAAGAACGATTTGTTTAGTAGCGGCAATTAATGCTGCTGTTGCAAGAGAACTGGTATTAATCCCGGTTGCTCCTCCATAGACAAAGATAGTAATTATGGATGAAGCAAGGGAGTTCGTTAAGGTACAAGCTAACCAGGTGACTATCGCTCCCACCACGTTTTTGAAAAAGCCAGCCATTACCAGATAACCTGTTACTAGCCCGCATAAAATACTTACAAGTGCATAGGGGAAGAATACTGGATTTGTCACAATAGCCAAAAATAAGTTCGTGATTAATCCACAAAGTGCTGCTACCCAAGGCCCTGCTAAACAAGCTACTAACACCGTTCCAATCATATCTAGAAAGAGCGGTAACTTTAATGCAGAGCACAAAGTCCCTCCAATTAAATTAATTCCGACAGCGATTGGAATTAATACAAGTGCCTTTGTTGAAAAGTGTTTATGGAGAAATGCTTGAAAAATATTTTTCATTGTAGTTCCCCTCTTTGATGTGTGATAGAATTAATTCAAGAAAACATTTTCGGAAAACGTTTTCCTTGGTTAGAATTTATCATCACACATTAAGTTTGTCAACCTGTTTTTTTCTGTTCTGTAAAAATTATTTAGTTTTTTTGACTAAACGCACTTGACCCTTTTTGAACAGGTTGAGTATGATGAGAAAGTAAGAAGACGTGGGAAAAGGAGAAGCATATGAATATAAGAGATATCGCAAAATTAGCAGGTGTTTCTGTATCAACAGTTTCAAAGATTGTGAATAAAAAGGACGCCAGCATTAGTAAAGAAACCCGTGAAAGAGTACTAAAAATTGTTCATGAATACAATTACACTCCCTATTCATCCACCATCAACAATGCTACAACGACTGGTTCGATTGGTATATTAATTAACTCCTTGGATTATGTTGATCATGCGTTGAATGGGATGATTGATTATGCACAACAAAAAGGCTACAGTCCCATAATTTTCAATAGTTTCGGAGATCATAAACAAGAACTAAAAAATATTACTGCTTTAGGAACAAAACAAGTAGATGGGATTATTTGGGACCCGATAAATGAAAGCAGTTTAATTAATCGAAATCATATTGAATCTTTAGATATTCCATTAGTGTTAGTTGGACAAATGGAAGAAGATATAGCTCTTTCTCTCCCCTATGAGAAGGCGGCGTACTACCTAACAAAACAATTACTTGAACGAAAACATAAGAAAATTGCATGTATTATTGGAGATGATAATAGCAATGAAGCTTTTATCGCCGGTTATAAACAAGCTCTTTTTGATTACAATCTAAAATTTGAAAATTCCTTGATCGTTCAAACATTAGACTATGGCATAAATGATTTTATTATCGAAAAACAAATTTCTGGATTTGTCTCTGCGGATTTCTTTAAATCGATTGAACTCTATAATTTAGCTATGCAAAGTGGATTAAAAGCACCAAAGGATTATTCCTTACTCTCCATCCGTGATGAAACAGAAGTAAAATATAAAAATTATCAAGATGCCCTTTCAACCATTACTATCAGCAATACAAGTTTTGGTAAATATGTCTGTCAATCACTTATTGATTTGATCACTAAAGACGAGGCGCTACAGCCTTTCTGTGAAGAAATGGTTTTGAATAATACAAAATCAATAGGTCTACCAGCTGAAAATGAACGACCAAAAATTCTCGTTGTGGGAAGCATTAACATGGATACTTATCTCTATTCATCAAAACTTCCTCATAACGGTTCAACAAATCTTTTATCCAACTTGAGTAAACGTCCGGGGGGAAAAGGTTTGAATCAAGCTGTTGGGGTGGCCAAACTTGGACATCAGGTTCGATTAATCGGATGTGTTGGATCTGACAGTGACTCGAACAACATGTTTCAGGAGTTGAAAAAAAATAGCGTTAACACTGAGGGAGTATCTCGTTCAGACGACACAGAGACAGGCCAAGCGTACATTTTTGTAGAATCTAGTGGAGATTCTATGATTTCAATTTTACCTGGAGCAAATGCGGAGCTATCACCCGCCTATATTGAAAAAAATCACGATTTATTCTCCAATGTAAAATACTGTCTCGTACAAACAGAAATTCCGATAGATACCGTGGAACGTACCTGCTCTATGGCAACTGAAAAGGGCGTTGAAATTATTTTAAAACCGTCTGCCTCAAAAACTATTTCTGACATGCTTCTAGCTAAAACTAGTTATTTCATTCCGAATGAAGAAGAACTAGCCTCTGTTTGTCCAGCTTTTGATACTATTGAAAAAAAGACAGAGTATTTACTTTCTAAAGGAGTTAAGAATGTGATTGTCACTTTAGGGAAACGAGGTTGTTATTTGAGGAATGCCGAACAAGAAAAGTTCTTCCCGGCTGCTGACTTTTCAGCAGTTGACAGTACTGGAGCAAGTGACGCATTCGTCAGTTCTTTAGCGGCCTATCTATTACGAGGTTATTGTTTGGAAAAAGCTATTCAAATTGCTACTTATGCAGCTGGATTTTTAGTCTCGCGTGATGGGATAACTACTGCATTGGTTGATCGTATGACTCTAGAAAGTTTTATTGCTAAAAAAGAGCCCCATCTGTTATTAAAAGACTGAGCCTAAGTCTCTAAAACTTGTCATCCAATCATAAAGCGTGATCAATTACAACAAATAGCCTGTTAAACTTAAGAAAGGACCAAAGAATCATAATCTGATTCTTTGGTCCTTTTTCACCTTTTCATTATCATATGAGTGGAACATTTCAATTACGTGAATGCACTAATAGTCCAATTTATATATAAAACTTGTCGCCAATTGTTCAGCAATTTCAGCTGAGCGAGGACAATAATTTTCGGAGTAATGATCCATAAAACCATGTTTTGCATCAAACATTGTAACTGAGATGTTCTTCCGATCAATTAATTTTTCCATTATTTCCTGTGGCTGAAAGGATTGTTCATGCTCTGCAAGGATCAACAGCGTGGGACACTCAGGGTTTATTTGCATATTATCTCTAATTCGTGACCCGTAATATAAAACAGCCCCATCAAAAAGCTCATTTTCTAAGATGCTCCAAGCAACAGTGGCTCCCACGCTAAATCCAATAATAAATAGGTGTTTGTATTTACTTTTTATCCTTTCGCTCAGTTTTAACAAATGTTTATGTGAACTATGTTTTATCTCTTCATCAAAGTTTTGATATGCCTTATCTGCCTCAGCGTAGGAATACACTTTATTGTTCCCTAATAAATCCGGACAAAATACATCGTATCCTTTTTCTGAATATTGATTGCAAACATCAAGTATAAACTGATTTAGTCCATATATTTCATGCAAAATAATTACCGCATTTTCTGATCCTTTTATTAGGTTTTTATCATTCATAATGCAAATCTCCTTAGAAAATAATTTATGCTGAAATATAAATACGGATTTTAGTACGGTACAATGATCTCAAATTCTTTTGTAAAACCTTCCTTAGATTTCTTTAAAGCAATTGTGAAACCATGCTTGTCTAATATGGCTTTTGATATCGCTAATCCTAAACCATTGCCTTGAAATTCTCTTTCAACTTGGCTTTCACTAATAAATGGCTCAAAGATTTGTTCCCTTTTTGAGAATGGAATCTCACTTCCGCTATCCGCAAAAGTAAGAACATACTTGCCAGATTTTTTTCCCATTCGAACCCGTAGTTTAGTCTTTTTTGCGTTGTGTTTACACGCATTCACAATGATATTGCTAAAAACTCGCTTGATTTCTGAAGCATCACAATCAATAAATATCTGTTCGTCAGGAATCTCAAGAATCAAATCCATTTCTCTTTTATCAAGTAAATCGTAGTTGTCTACCAATGCTTGTCTTAATAAATAAACAATGTCATTACTTTTACATATCAACTCAAAGCTGCTTGAACTAATTTTAGAATATTGAAATAGCAAATCCAACAATTCATTTGCCTGAATTGTTTTATTATAAATTATTCTATTAATCTCTACTTTTTCATCTTCTGTTTTGACTACGCCTTGATAAAGTGCTTTTGAAAAACCAGCAATACTAGTTAAAGGTGTTTTCAGATCATGAGCAATATTCGCAAATAATAAACTTTTATCTTCTGCATTTTTATCAACCTGTCTCATTACTTTTTTATCGATACTCCGGAAAAAAAGAATCGAGAAACAGGTAATGAGTAGTGCATCAATTACAAATGGACTCGCCAAAAAGAATAGAAAAAGTTTTTCGTCAGTAATGACATCCAGGTAATTAGAAAAAAAATTATCTACTATTGAGATGATGAAGGTTAACAAGATAAAATACAGCACAAATGATCTCACGATTGAATTTCTAAGTTTTTTCATCTGTTTTCTCCATACGATATCCTAATCCCCTCACCGTTTTAATTTTGTCAGACCCAATTTTATCCCTTAATTTACTTACCATCACTCTCAAACTATTGTCATCAAAGAAAAATTCTTCCCAGGCTGCGTTGTATATTTCTTCCTTTGTAAACAATCTCCCGGGATTTTGCATGAACAGTCGCAGCATTCGAAACTCAGTTGCTGAGAGTTCAAGTTCTACATTATTGGAAAGACATACAGTACAAGAATTTAGATCCAATTTCAGTCCAGCAACTTTAAGAACAGCATCTTCTTCAAAAAAATCGATCGCTTTTTGACTATTAGTTCTTCTAAAAATGGCCTTCACTCTCGCCGTCACTTCCATTGGATCAAAAGGTTTCGTGACATAATCATCTGCACCCAATTCAAATCCGAATATCTTATCTGATGAGTCAATGCGTGCTGAAATAATTACTATTGGGACATCCCTCACTTGACGCACTTTTTTTATCAATTCGAACCCATTTAACTCCGGCATCATAATATCCACGATTAGCATGTCAAACTGCTCTTGATTAAACATTTCCCAAGCTGCCCTTCCATTATTTGCCTCATAGATGCTTACTTCGTCGTTTTCTAAATACAATCTTAATAGCTTCACGATCTCTTTTTCGTCATCTGTAATTAATATTTTGTAAGCCATCTAATTGAATCCTTTCTTCTCTTTAATTCTATTTTATAGTAAAGAATGAAGAATTATCCAAAAATTTTCCAATTAATATGACCAGAAATTGAACCATTCCCACCAAAGGACATTTATGATAATGACGATTGTCGAAACAACCATGAAATAATCATAGATGGTTAGTCGTATTCTTTTTCTCTGTCTCATCCTTTTGACGAGAATATAAAAAAGATAGAGCGTAATCACGGAGAGTCCAATAGATTTTATTGCATTTCCGGTAGGATAAATGCTACCTGGTAAAAGGATAAGCCAAAAGACGAATAAACCAACAATTACAACACAAATATTTTCTATTATTGAATGAAGACGAGTGGAGTTCTTTTTCTGTTTTTTGTGTGAAAACTTAAAATATAGATGTTTCACTAACATAACTGGTATTCTAAACAATGAAAAAAGCACCATCACTATAAATAAGATGAATAGAAAAACACTGAGTGCAAAACCTATGTTACTTTCTTTTTTCTCATCTTGTGTAAACGTTTGAAGACCTGCTATTTTTTCTTTTTTCGTCTGAACGACATTTAAGGTATGAAGCCCATCTCCATTGTTAGTCAAGAAAACATTGTCATCAATTTGCTGCATGTTCATAATGCTCGCGAATTTATATTTCCTATCATTCTCTTTTTTCCACCATGCTGGACTTAGATATTTGTTAATTTTATAGATTCCATGCGCCATATTAATTCTAGAAGAAGTATAAATACCAGTAAGATTTTTTGAAGCTGAATATTCATTCTTCGCTCCTTTGGTATAGTCGCCAAAAACAACACTAAGTAAACCAAAATTATAACTAGTTTCTCCAACCTCATTAGTCATAATAGCAATCCCTAGTTTTTTTTCAGGATCAAAATATAGGCTGGAGGTACATGCTTGTGTGTTCCCACTATGGCCGATAATGCCATTTCCATAAGGGAGATACCACAACCCATGAGAAATTCTTTGATAATCTGCATTTTCATAATTTAAACTTGGCGAAATCATTTTTGAGTAAGTCTCTTTTTTCTTAAACAAAGGACTCTTTCCCTGCTCATCAGGAATTAGTGCCATTAAAAACTTGGTATAATCTTCCAAGGTACTAACTGCTGAACCCGCCGGATATAGCTGGAGATATACAATAGATTTTCCATAGGATTCCTCTCCTCCTTGATAAATTGAATAAGAATGAAGTTCATTTCTTTTTTTGGCGACTTTTGAATTGTCTGAAAAATCAGGTCTTATTGTACTTGAATTCATATTAAGCGGAATAAAAATATTTTTCTTTACATAGTCATAAAAGCGTTCTTTTGTAATCTGTTCAACAATATATGCGGCTAAAGCAGTTCCCCAATTCGAATAAGAACAGACCTCACCTGGTCGATATATCTGTGATGGTTCAGAAGTTTTGAGTGCTTCTTCTAGTTCAACAATTTCTTCTTTATCCTGCGTCTCATGATCGCCAAAAACCAATTCTTGAAAACCGGCATTGTGGTTCATTAAGTTCAACATTGTAATTGGTTCATCATATTTCAACTTACTCAAAAATTTTTCTGGTAAATAGTGTTCAATGTTTTTATTCAGATCTATTTTCCTTTGTTCATAGAGTTGCATGACGCTCGCCCATACAAGCAATTTTGAAGTTGATCCCCATTCGTAGACAGTATCTTTGTCTGCCGGAATATTTTTCTCAATATTTGCGTGGCCAAAATACTCCTGTTTTTCAATTTTTCCATGATTAACTACAGATACCGCTACTGAAGCAGTATATTTCTTTCTTTTTGATATATAGTCATCCATTCTTGCTGGTAACCCATCCATATCATTTGAATTCAATTCATTTACTCCTGCAAGTGTTGATGAGCAGAAACCAAACATAATAATTATCATTGCCGCTAAAGAAACGATTTTTTTCATCCTAACCCACTCCTTTTTAAACAATATACACAACCAATATTTCTTTAGTGATTGATGAACATTACCTGAACATTACTTTGAAAAAAGAATGGGGGATTTTTCTCGACAGAGGTATTAGTGAGTATTTAATGAGGGGGAGACACCCTCTTTGAAATTTAGAATCACTAAGATAATCAGAAAAAAAATTGATAAATGATTTTTTATCTATCGCCAACTAATAGAAAGAAAAAGATAAAAGTAAAGAGAGACCTAAAAATTTAATTTTCAGGTCTCTCTTTACTTTTTTGATTAGAACATTTTTAACAGATACTAAGTAAATCCGGTTGACCACTCGTTTGGATCAGAGGTCCAGCCCTCTATAAGTGAATCTTCCCTAAAAACTTGTTGAGTATCATCAGCCGATTTGTGAAGATAAATCTTTTCATCTGGATAGTAACAAGTATCTTCTTTTTCGGTGGTTCCGAAGTCTAATATCACTAAATCCTCTGAACCAGTATTAAAAAAAGTATGAGCAATTCCCAAGCCAGCTGGCTTAGAAAAATAATCATTCGATTGTACCAAAATCTCTTCCTCATTCACAATAAGTGTTCCTGTTCCAGAAAGGATAAAGAAGAATTCTTCTTGCTGTGAATGACTATGATACTTCGTACTTTTCTTCATTGGCGGCACAATATCCATATTGGCATATACCTTTTCGCTGCCAACTGATTTTCCTAATTCTTTCGTCACTAGTCCAAAGTCATCTGTCCAAACAAATTTTTTGGCAATTGAATCAGTGTTTCCCACTCTTTTCATAGTTCACCTCACTAACTCTCTAAACGAAAATCAAGGGATTCTCTAACGATTCCATTGATAATCAACGAAATTGTATGAACACCTTCATTATGCTGTCTTGTACTTCTGTCTATAAATGAATGAGTTTTTTCGTATAACTTTCTCTCATCTTTTTTTAGAGAGGTTTCGGAAATCTTAAAAATTTTTCGACTTCTTTTACCATTTTTTTTAACAAAATCAATCGCATATTCTATTCTGACCTTTGTTGCATTCATTGTAAAAAGTTTAAAAGAGAACGTTACTGACTCCCCTATTGAGATTTCAGATGCATTTAACGAAAAATTCTCAATTGAAATTGACGTACCATCATTGTAACCAAAAATAATAAGTGCCTCTCGAATACCTTTTTTTAATAATGTTCTGCAGCCTTGCTTAACAACCCAATCGGTAACTTCATTCTCGCCATACCATTTTTTAGCCAGTTCAGTCACTAGTTCAGGATGTGTCTTTGAAATATCGTTCAGATTATTTGCTATACTCTTTTGAACATGCGTAGATTTATCTGCTCTTAGACGCTCTATAATTGGAAGAATAGGAGAAGGATCGTTTTTAAAATTAGGCAAAGATTGTGCCCATGGTAATTGTGGACGACACCCTTCGCTCGCTAACCTTCGAACTAACTCATCTTCATCGTTTGACCATTCATACATCTGACTCATCATACGCTCTTCATTATTAATAATAAAAGGACGAACAGCAATTTCTGAAGATGCGTAAGGAGTATATCTTGCCAAAGCGGCCATTGATGTTTCCCAGTTCGCCTCATCCTGACCGTAAAGCTCGATAAAAATAGGGAAGAAACCTGCAAATCCGCTTACCCAAGTCCCATAATGTGGGATTACCTGATCAATAACTCTGATGGCTTCCTGATAATCGGCTGGTAGATAACATCCCAGTTTTTTACTGATTCGATAAACTCTATCCTTCAGCTCTAAATCATTCCATGTCTCATCAAATATGGAGTCTAAAAACTCTTCGACTTGAAAATCACGATACACAAGTTGAATATCCTCAGCTAGTTCTTCTAATGCTATGCGATTATAACGATCCTTTAGTAAGTTCGACATTCGTTGCTCCTCTCATAAGCTCGGCATTCATTTAAATTAGTTATAGATATTATACCCCTTACATTTACTAGAGAGTCAATGAACAATCACATATAAGAATAACTTCGCTGTCTCAAGTCTTAGATAACAACTCAATCTTCAGCTACAGAAAGACTACTAATTTAGTATTGTAAAGTGAAAAAAAGAGATCAAACTTTATTAGCTCAATCTCTTCTTTAAATAGTTATTATTTGGAAAGTTTTGTTCTTAATCTGTGGGATTACAACTTTAGAGTTTTTTCGTAAAGAAAAACCGTTTTTGCGTAAGAGGATACTCATGCAGTGTAAAGGCTTCTTGATATCCATGCTTTTTGTAAAATAATGGAGCTTGAAAGCTAAATGTATCTAAAAAAACAAATTTGCACCCTCTTTTTTTGCCTGTAGACTCGGCCTCTTCTAGAATCTGACTTCCAATATGCTGTCCCCTTAATCGTTCATCTACCCATAAAAATTCTATCATTAGCCAGTTACCATGTGTCTCTCCAATAAGACCAGCAATGATATTTTCTTGCTTATCTCTTAAGTAAATACCTAGTTCCTTTGGATTTTTGTCTTCAATTCTGGCAAGGTTGTATTCCACCAAACCATCTAAGATTTCAGCTCTATCGTTTTCTTCAATGTGATCGGTAATTTGAAAATCCATCAGATCCTCCTAACTATATATTATCCATTCTTGTAAATTGAATAATACAAGGATATCATTCAATTATTCCATGGTCAGCAAAAGTGCTTTGAAAAGACCACTTAGTACTGGTCCAAAGAGATATTGAGCGGACAGAAGTTCAGAATATTCAGTTGGGATGATTAATAAAAATAAAGTTCCACTAGTATCTAAGAACCGTTTTGCACTCTCTCTTTCACAGTTAGAAAACCTTCTCATATAGATTTATTACTGAGGAGCCGAGTAATTAACTGAACTTTTCTTGATAGATACCACTTGTTGATACTTGGGGCAAACATGATCGCCAAAATAATAATGTAAAAAAAATCTTCAATCAGACCTTTCGACAGTCCATTCAACACCTTTTTAATAATCTACCGACCATTCATGAAATGATCGGTAGCGATTTTCTTGTGTAGAACCCCTTTTTCTTCCTCTAAGAACCTAAGATCGGCAATACGTAATCTTGATTGTATTCAAATCCCGAGATTATTTCTTTTGAATCCGTGATGATTACCATCACCGTCGCATCTTTTCCTTTGTCCTCAATCATGTTCAAATTGATTGATCCGATGACTTGTCCTTGTTGAATTGTTTCGCCTTCTTTGATCATCAGGTTGAATGGCGCTCCATTCAATTCGACCGTATCGATTCCTAAATGAAGCAATAATTCCATTCCATCAGTGGTGACGATCCCAATAGCATGTTTGGTTGGTGAGATCATTTTGACGACACCTGAGACTGGGGCTTTGATGGTTTCTTTACTTGGCAAGACCGCGAAGCCCTCCCCCATCATTTTGCTGGCAAAAACTTGATCATTCACTTCCGTAATAGGAATGATTTCCCCTTCGATCGGTGAATAGACTTTGCTATTTTTAACGCTTTCTTGCGTCTTAGCAACTTTTTTGACAGCATCACTTTTTTTGATAACAAATAAATTTGTCAGGATAAACGCTAGAGCAAAAGTACCAATCCCAACAAGTACATAAGTAATTACTTGATAAGGTTCGTAAATATACATCAATGGTGAAAGTAAAACGGCTAATCCATAACTGTTAGCTTGAATTCCTAACAACGAAAGAACCATGCCGCCAATTGCTGAGCTGCCTAACATAACTAAGATCGCTTTCATTCCTGTCCGCATAACCACCCCAAACAAAGCAGGTTCACTGACTCCCAGCATTTGCGTAATCGTCGCTGAGATTCCGGCTGTTTTGACTGAACTGCTTTTTGTTCGCAAGGCAATCGCTAAACAAACCGCCGCATTCGCAAAACCATACATCGCACAAACGGTAATCAATGGATTAAATCCAGTTGTAGCGATCAAAGAGGTTTCAATCATGATAAACATATGATGCATCCCGGTCATCACCGCGATTGGATACAAGAACCCGATGATCAATCCGCCAATACCCAATGGCAGATGCAGGAACATTTCGATAACTTTCACCGCTTGCCCCTCAAAGGCATGAACGATTGGCCCTAAGACAAATAATGCCACAAATACTGAGACAAGAATTACGACAAACGGTGTGAAAATCAAATCCATTGCATTAGGCATGATTTTCCGCAGTTTTTTCTCTAAAGTCGCACCGATCATCCCAGTGATCAACGCTGTCAAGATCGACCCTTGATAGCCAACTAATGGAATCACCCCAAACGCCATGATCGGCTCAGCCGTTCCACCAGCAACTGCATAAGCATTTGGCAATGCCGGTGAAACCAGCATTAACCCAATCAAGAAACCGATGATCGGCAATCCGCCTAACTTTTTAAAGGCTGACCAGCAAATAAATGCTGTTAAAAACCCGAATGCTGTATCCGTCAAAACAGTCACTGAAGCGCTCAACCATTCTGGAATGCTGTTGGGAGTCAAGCCCATCGCATTAAGAACGGTTTCATTGAATAGTACGCCCTTCAATCCAAGAAAAAGTCCAGTAGCACCCAAAATTGGAATAATCGGTACAAAGATATCCGCAATATTTCTAACCGCCCGTTGCAGGGGTGAAGAGTCGTCCTTCGCCATTTGATCCTTCGATACTTCGTTAAATGAATAGAGCGATTGCAAAGCATCATAGACTTTATTGACGATACCTGTCCCTAAGATGATTTGATATTGGCCAGCGTTATAAAAGACCCCTTTGACTTCTTCCACTTGCTCCACCTGATTGTCGTCAATTGCTTTACGGTCTTTTACTTGCAGACGTAGACGAGTCGCGCAGTGCGTAGCAGAGACAATATTGTCTTCTCCTACGACTGCTACAAGTTTTTTAGCGATCTCTTGATAGTTTGATTTAGTCATGGTTTCCACCCTTTCTGATAACAACGGCTTGGTATGCTTGTAATACTCGTGCCCCGTCTTGCTCTTTCAACTCAGAATAATTGTTCAACAATAATTCTCCTGAAGACTCGATTTTCTGTTCTTGATTACTTAGATTGACAAAAACTTGAAGCGTTTCATCCCCACTTCGTTCATACCCGATCACTGCGTCCGTTGTATTTAATGGAGCGAACTGACCATAAATCAACGTATCTCGGTAACTAGAATGATTTCGTAATTGAATCATTTGTTTGTAGTAAGAAAAGACCGAATTCGGACAATCAATCTGATCATTAGCATTCACTTTTACTTGATCACCCGTCAATTTTAACCAAGATTTATCCGAATTGCTAAACCCTGCATTCGTCGAGCTGTCCCATTGAAACGGCGTGCGATTGTTGTCTCTTGAACGTTGATTGACAAAATTCAATGCTTCTTCTTCAGAAAAGCCTTCTAATAATGAGCGATGATAATTATCAATACTCGAAACATCATTGAAATCCTCAATCGTTTTCCGTTGAAAGTTTTTCATTCCGATTTCTTGTCCTTGATAGATAAACGGCGTGCCTCGTAGGAAGAAGAAGAGTGTCCCCAGTGCCTTAGCACCTATCTCATTTTGGTAACGTTCATCCGTGATATATTTTGACAACGAACGAGGCTGGTCATGATTTTCTAAAAAATTGGCTCCCCAGCCGCTCGCTTGAACAGCCTCTTGACTCTTGAATAACAATTTTTTTAAATCCTGCGGCTGCCAATTTGTTCGGCGGAACCATTCACTGCCATTTTCCACATCGATGTCCGCGTAATGGAAATCAAAAATCATATTGAAATAACCGTTTTCTCCGATATATTGATCATATTGGTCGTAAGGGACACCGGGCGCCTCACCCACACTCACACATTCATATTTTTGGAAGGTCTCGCGATTCAATTCCGCTAAAAATTTCTCGATCCCCGGGCGGTTTCGCGTCTTGTGCTTCACGCTGCCTAACCCATCGCTGCCGTCAACCTCAGCATTGCCGTAATCTTGATCTTTTTTGACAAAGGTAATGGAATCGATTCGAAAACCAGCTATTCCCTTTTCCAGCCACCAATTGATCATTTCATAGATTTCCTGTCTTAAAGCTGGATTTTCCCAATTTAAATCAGGTTGCCTCTTATCAAAGGTATGGAAGTAGTACATGTTGTCCTCATTTGGAACAGGTTCCCAAACACTGCCGCCGAAAATTGAACGCCAATTATTCGGTGGATTCCCCGCCTCGCCAGATTTAAAGATATAGTAATCACGATACGAACTGCCGGAATCCGCTAAAGCCGCTTTAAACCACGCATGCTCATCAGAGGAATGATTAACCACCAAATCAAGGATCAACTTAATTCCTCTTGCTTTGGCTGCCTCGATCAATTCCGTTAGATCCTCCATCGTGCCAAATTCTGCTTGTATACCTTTATAATCGGCTATATCGTATCCATTATCAACCATTGGCGAAGTAAAAATTGGGCAAATCCATATCATCGTCACTCCAAGTTCTTCCAAATAATCTAGCTTTCGAGTGATTCCTTTGATATCGCCGATACCGTCGCCATTACTATCATAAAAACTCTTTGGATAGATCTGATAGACGACTTCTTCTTTCCAAAAATTCTGTTCCTCATTCAGCCATTGTCTTTCTTTTAAAATCATTTCCATTTGATTTCTCTCCTTTTGTGGTATCGATACCACATTTGTTTCAAAAAAATCTGCTTAAGCAGATTTCCGTATAATTAAGTTTAGTACTAATTCAGACTCATCTAATTGATACTCTTTTTCTTCCATTCTGGCAATCAGCCAATTGGTCGATTCTCTTCCTAACGCTTCGACTGGTTGGGCAATCGTTGTTAAAGGTACAGCCAATATTCCCGTGAATGGCTGATTATCAAAACCCATGATCGCTAAATCCTCGGGCACTCGCTTGCCCTGCTCCAAGTATCGCTCTAAAATCCCGCTGGCAACTTCATCACTGCTGGTAAATACTGCGTCGGGGCGATTTTCCTCTGGCAACGACAATAATTTATCCGCTACCTGTTTGCCATCTTCGATCGTGTGCATTTGTTTAAAAATCCAATCAATTTTCATCGGCAGCTTGTGCTCATTCAGCGCACGTTCAAATCCTTCAGTACGAGAATTTCCGTGCCCGCCTCGAGTCAACGTACCACCTGTGCAATAAGCAATTTTATGATGGCCCTTGGAAATCAAATATTCTGTCGCAGCAAAACTAGCTGTTTCTTGATTCGTAAAAACCTGCGGCAAATCTGCACCAGGAATTTGTTCATTGCAAAGAATGATCGGACCATATTGCTGATAGTCCTCGATTACTTTCGGATCACCCTCGATCGAACACATGATCAATCCAGCAATAACCTGCTGCTTCATCATTTCAAGCATGTTTGTTTCGGCTTTCTTATCATCATATGTCTGCATCACCAAAACATTATACCCATGGGATCGAGCACTCTTTTCGATAGAATCCACCAGATGCGAAAAGAAAGGATTGGCAATGCGTGACACTAGAATACCAATCATCGTTCCTTTTTTAGAGCGCAGCTGTGTCGCCACCGAACTTGGTGTATAGTCCAGTTCCGCCATGGCTGCCTGAATTCGTTTCCGTTTATCTTCAGAAATATAGGGATGATGATTCAAATATCTCGAAACTGTCGAAACAGATAGACCCGCTTTTTTTGCTACATCCTTAATGGTTGCCATTCTTTCACCGCCTTGTGGTATCGATTTCACATTTATCATACGACGCTTACTTACATTTGTCAATATGATTTTTATAAAAGAGTTTTTGTTCACGGAAGCATTTGAATTTGATTACCTTAAAATCGACCTCCTATATATTTATACCCTGACTAGCTCCAACAAAAAGAGAACGATTCTAAAATATCAGAACCGTTCTCGATAGCACTATTATTAAAACAGAACGCATTTTACACTTCGTAATCGACTGAACCTAAACCGGCTTCTTCTTTGGTCAATTGCTTAATCCCGACATAATACCAAATACCTGTCACCAACGCAGAGACTCCATCTGCAAATGGTGCGGCATGCAACAATCCTGTCATTCCCCATTGTCGTGAAAATATCAAGATCGCAGGAATCAGCAAAATGATTTGACGAGTCAATGTTAAGAAGATTGCCGAACGAATTCTTCCGGTCGCTTGGAAAAAATTGGACGCGACAATTTGAAAGCCGATAACTGGTAAAAATAGGAACCAAGCTCTTAGTGCCTGACTTCCGAATTCGATCAGTTCAGGCTCTCGATTAAATAGACTGACGAGCAGCTCCGGCATCAGTCTGGTCATTATCCAGCCAATCACAACGATTGTCGTTGCTGTCAGTATGGCTAGCTTTTGTGCTTCTTTTACTCGTTGAAATTTTTTTGCACCGTAATTGAAGCTTACAATCGGTTGAGCCCCTTGGACCAAACCGGTAATCGGCATCAAAAGGATTGTTTGTACACTGTTTACAATCCCCATACCTGATACAGCAATATCACCGCCGTAGACCAACAAGTTCATATTTAATACGACATTCAACAAACTATTTCCTAATTGTAATAAGAAATTAGGCAGTCCCAATGTAGTGATTCGTGTCGCCACAGGTAACTTAAGCTGCATATTTTTTAATTGAATTTGATGATGGCTTCTTCGACTTAAAAAATAAGAAAGAATCCAAACCATCGAAATGAATTGCGACAAAATCGTTGCTAGAGCAGCCCCCGCCATTCCCATATCAAATAAATAAATGAAGACCGGATCAAGAATGATGTTGACGCCCGCTCCCATAAACATAGTGACCATCGCCAATTTTGGTTGGCCATCCGCGCGAAGGAAATTATTCAACCCTAAACTAACAATTTGGAAAATCGCACCAAAGAAAATAATGCGCATGTACTCCGTTGCAAAAGGCAGAACGGTCGCACTAGCCCCAAAAAGCTGGAGAATCGGCGCTAAAAAAAGCTGCCCTAAAATCATAAAAAGCAGTCCGCTCAACAGAAGTAAGGAAAATGCATTCCCAAGCGCTTGTTCCGCCTCGCGTGGTTTTTTCTCTCCAAGTTTCATTGAAAAAAGTGTGGCTCCACCGACACCAAACAGCAATCCGATGGAAAGCAGAATGATCATAATAGGAAAACCGATCGTAATCCCTGCCAAACCATTTGCCCCCAAATCTGGAGCATTACCAATATAAATTCGATCGACTACGTTATATAATGCGTTGACCATCATACCAATAATTGCCGGAATCGAAAACTGCATTAATAAATGCGATACCTTCTCAGTCCCTAATGGATTTGTTTCTTCCATATTTTTTCTCCTTTTTCATATAATTGAACTCCCGTGTGATCAATTTCGATCATTAACTAGGAAATGTTGAATGATCGTCCTTATTCAGCTCATAATTCTCTACTTTTTCAACAAGCTCTTCCAGCATTTTAAAAACAGATTGGCGCTTTTCTTCATCAAAACCTTCCATTAATATCTCATTCCAGTCTAAAAGCCGACTCCTGATACCTTCTCTGAGAGATATGCCTTCCTTCGTTAAAGAAACCCGATTACACCGTTTGTCTGCTGGATCCTTTTTCTTTTGTACGTACCCTTTTTCTACTAATGACTGAACCGTACGAGTCATTAAAGCCTTGTCCACCTGTAAATAATGAGTGATCTCTTCTTGTGTCACGCCAGGGTTATTATAGAGAAACATCAATACCGGTTGCTCCGTTGATGTTATGTTATAAGGCTTTAAAGCGGCATTCACATAAATCTGATTCTTGCGATATAAGATCGAAATCAATCTTCCAGGAACTTTATCCATGTTTACCTCCTAATATAGTTGACTTATCAACTATATTAGAGAATGACTGTTGACATGTCAACCATTATTCGAAATTTCTGTTGAACTCGCATAATATTCAACTATCTGTGAATCATGTCAATGATCTAATAGAAGCGAATACCAATTTTGTGTCTGATAAAACATACGCTTACTCGAAGGATCAGAATCTATGAGAACCAAAAAGTACAATCTGATTGCGATTTCAATTACTACTATCTTTATTCTTTTATTATTCAGCTTGAAAAATACCTTAGTAAATGCTTCCCTAAATTACTTCTTGATCATTGGCCTTTTCATGACTCTTTTAACTGTAATCATGGGGTTCATAATTATCCCTCCCGAGCAGAAAAATTTGCATGTACCAGAATATTTTGGTTACGGAGCAGCGGTAAATCCGCGAAATAAAACAGGGCTAATCATATATTCCGTACTGATAACAGCCTTATTGACAGCAATAGTTCTATTATAAAAAGAACCCTCGAGTTTTCTCGAGGGTTCTACTGATTATTTGAAATTCTTGCTGCTAATTCTTGTAGGAAGGGTTCATAATCAACTTTGGAAAAGTCTGAAACATCAAATTCAGTTACGCTGCCTAATTGAAAATTATTGTAACCGCGTGTTTCAATAATTTCACGAAACGCTTCTTTTGTAATTAAATCATCCGCTTCAGTGCGATCAGTCAATTCGTCGCCAAAATGATAATGGGTCATAATGTGGCACAGGTGGCGATCCGGTTCAACATCGCGAATCTTTCTGCGAGCCCAAAGGACATCAAAGTCTGCGACCAGTCGGATAGTGATTGGTTCATAGTCATACTTCTCGGCTAAACCCTTTAACTTACTTTTTTGCTTGTCGCTAAAAGGATACTCTGAGACAACGATTCGTTTTCCAGCAGCCATATAAAGTGACAATGCATCGTAATAAAATTTCCAAACCTTCTTTTCTAACGCTTTTTTTTCATCCGCACTATCAAAACCAATTTGATCAGCTAGAATTTCCTTTCCTTCATCCGGCGTGATCAGAAAAAAATCTCCCAATACACGCCGCATTTCATTGATTAGATAAGATTTTCCCGTTGCTGGACTGCCTGCAATCAAAATCAGGTATTTTTTCATCTTACTTTTGAATTGTCAAAGGACTATCAACATTCATAAACAGACTAATTTTATGTTTGACGATTTCTTTGACCGCTAAATTCGCCGGAATAACATTATGACGCAGTGATTTGTTCACTTCTGTTTCTCCAAAGGAATCCTTCGCTACTTTTGTCCAATTAACCAACAGTTCTGTCCCCACATTGAATTTCCGAATTCCATTATTGATCAGTTCAGGATAATCCTCTTCTTTTACCCCAGTTCCACCATGAATAACTAATGGCACATCTACTACTGCATGAATCTCCTTCAATAACGGAATATTCACTTCGGTTTTCGATTTGAATTGTCCATGATTCGTTCCAATTGCGATCGCCAACGCATCAATCTGAGTTTGTTTAACAAATTCAACTGCATCAGCAGGCTTCGTATAAACTTTGTCATTTTCCGCTACAGAAATTCCTTCCTCGGTTCCGCCGATCGTACCTAACTCGCCTTCTACAGACACGCCATTCGCGTGAGCATATTCAACAACTGCTTTTGTTTTGGCAATATTTTCTTTAAAAGGCAAATGCGAGCCATCATACATCACACTTGAATAGCCTGCGTCGATCGCCGCTTTGATTTCATTGAAATCTCTGGCATGGTCCAAGTGTAAAGCGACATCTACCATCTCTGTATTGGCGATTTCCTTAACTACTGCCACCATCACATCATAGCCAATATATTTTGCCGTATCAATACTCGTCTGAATGATAATCGGTGAACCCATTTCTTTAGCCGCCCGAATCATTTCCGGCAGCATTTCTAAGTTGTGGGTGTTGAATGCTCCGATTGTCATGTTCAATTCTTCTGCAATTTGTGTTACTTCTTTTAGTGTTTTGTACATTTTCCAATACCTTCTTCTCTTTTAATTAGTTACCCGCTGATCGTTACTTTTTTCGCTATCTGCCGCATCTCATCCATTTTTCCCATGTATTTCTCAATACCGGCATCATTGCCATTTCGAGCAGCTTCCGCACGTTTTCCATTGTAAAGACTCATTAATTTCTTATACCCGTCGCCAATAGTCAGTTTATAGTCTAAACTCTTTTCTAAACTTTCGATCGCAGCATCTACTTGCTCCAACTTTGCATAAGTCAAACCCAATTTTTCGTACAGACTAGCCAATTTCTTTTCTTCCGTTGAACTTGTCTGCTCGACCTCAGCGATTTCAGCTAACAATCGCTGATTTTCTTTTGTTAATGCTTCTTTTTCTTCAAACGAAAGTTCCGTTTTCTCTACTTGTTTTTGAAGCGGAGACTTTTTCTTTAAAAAACCAAACATATTATGTCCTCCTTAAATTAGAACATCTTCAAAATCGGACTAAGAATCCAAGCGTAAAGCAGCGCAGCAGCGACGGTATCAACATCTGTCGCAGTGGCATTTACAAAGCCCATTTGATTAAATATCGTGACCAAGAGTGCTGGTAACAAGGTGATAAAGAATCCGTGGGCAATCCCACCGATAATCGCACCGCGGCGTCCGCCTACAGCGTTTCCGAAGATTCCCGCAGTTCCGCCGGCGAAGAAATTGGTTAACATTCCTGGTAAAATCATCGCTAAACCAAACGTTGGCAATAAAAACATAGCGATGATTGTTCCGATAGTAGTCGTAATAAACCCTAAAATAACCGCGTTAGGCGAATAAGGGAAGAAGACTGGACAATCTAGTGCAGGAATAGCATTTGGCACAAGTTTCATTGCGATTCCGCGGAAGGCTGGCACGATTTCACCAAGTAATAAGCGAACCCCCGAAAGTAGGACATAAACTCCAACTACAAATTGAATCGCTTGCAGAAAAGCGAACATCAAATAATGTTGCGCCCCTGGATCACCAACTCCAGGACCTGCAAAGGCAGCAGTAATAATATATAGCGGAACCATCACAACCATCACTGACAAATACGTATCTTGCAAAAACTCAAAAGATTTTGGTAAATTCATGTCCTCGATCGATTTTTTATTCTCGCCGCGTTCACCGAAAACATATGCCACACCCGCTTCAAACATATAACCAATGGTACAAAAGTGACCTAACGCAATATCATTCGAGCCTGTAATCTTACGAATGATCGGCTGTGCGATCGCTGGCATCGCCACCGCAAAAATCGCTCCGACGATACTTCCGACAACAATCAGCACTACTCCTCTTAATCCAGAAAAATAACCAAAAACCGTCGTCATTGTCGCCATCCAAAGAATCGCTTGGCCTGTTAGGAAGATATATTTCCATTTCGTAAAACGAGCGATCAGAATATTAACAATAAAAATACCTAGAAACGTCAATGCAATGTCGCGACCTAAACCTAATTCGTTCATTGCCTGCCCATTAATTGCTTCGATCGATGGAATAATCCCTTGCATATTAAAACCAGCGGTAAAAATTTCGCCGAAATAAGTCAGACTGCCAACAATAATACTAGAACCAGCACTCAATACTTGGAAGCCCAGCAACGTCTTCAAGGTTCCAGAGATTACTTGCCCAGCCGATTTTTTCTGTAAACACAACCCAAGCATCGCGATCAAAGCAATCGTGATCGATGCCTGTGTCAAGATATTCTCGATGATGAAATTAACTACTCCCATTTGTTTTGCTCCTTAGATTTATTTTTTTATAGCGCACCTTTTGATTCCAAGATTGGTAAAAGTTTTTCTTCAATTTCAGGTTTTGACACAATATTTTTTAAATAGACGATGGCTGTTTTTTCTTCATTCATTGAAAATTTTTCAAACTGTGACTTGAAGTTTTGGGCTGTGATAATAATATCGGGCTGTGCTGAGGCCGCTGTTGAAATATCCACATGATCCAATTTTGCATCCACACTATGTGCATTGAGCACATCCTCAGCCGCCATTTGAGCCGCAAAACTACTGCCTAATCCCGCACCGCATACAAATAAAATCTCTACTCTTTTTCCCATCTTTCTTTCGCTCCATTCTGTTTTATTTATCTTAAAGCCATAATTCCTTAACTAAATAAGATCTCTTTGAACCGTTCAATATCTGTCTCGCGACTTAATCGATCCACTTTTACTTCATCGTTGATCAACTCGATCAAACTCTTCATGATATTTAAGTGGGAATATGAATCGATTGCTGCTAAACAAAAAATGATTTTCACAGGATCGTTATCTTCATTACCAAATTCAATCGGATCTTTAATCGTCGCCACACTGATTCCCAGTCGATTCACTCCATCTTCCGGGCGCGCATGAGCCAAAGCAATGTACTTGCCGATCACGATATAGGGACCATATTCCTTCACCGAGTCAATCATGGCTGTTACGTAATTCGGATCAATCACCTGTTCCTCAACTAAAGGAGCTGAAACCCTGCGAATTGATTCCTCCCAAGTCCCCACCTGTTCGTTTAATAAAATATGGCTGTCCTGTAAAACATCTTCTAGCATCGGCTGAATCTCCTTCTTATTTATCGTTAGATGATTTTGATCAAAAAGTGTTTCCATTTCCTTATAGATACTTCCGGTCACTGCACCTTCACTCTTCTCAATGATATCGATCAGTGCATAAAACAATTGAGTTGAATCGTTATTATTGATCAGACGCTTCAATTTTTGATTTTCATTCAAGAAGCTGGTAATTCTTTTTCTGCTCTCTTCTTTAATGATTGGTTCTAACTCCAATACTGGTTTTTGAGTATATTGAATGAATACCGTGCTGAATACTAAATCAACATCTAATTTTTCAATCAGCTCCAATTCTCTCGAACTCAACACCGCTAATACATCGATATCAAAAAGCTCCTTCAAGTTTTCCGACAGCAGCTTGCCAGTAGCCACTCCATGGTTGCAAATAACCACCGCCTTATAGACATAGTGAAGATCTTGATTGATCGCACTTACCGAAGTAGAAAAATGAATCGTCAGAAATGCTATTTCGTCCTCACTCAGTTGTTTGCCTGTTACTTGTTCGATCGAAGGAGTAAAGCGACGAATAGCAGAATAAATACTGCCGTAATTCTTTTTGACATTTTCCTTCAGCGGATTGACGATTTGGATGTCGCTCTTCACACGATTGATCAAACCAACAATGTGTTTATACAATCCTTCCTGTAAAGTCTCCTCTTTTCTGGAAAAAGGGATTTTGGTCTTTGCTTCCACAAATTGCATCAATTGAATCGAGAGCAGCTGAGCCTGAACCCACTCGATCGAATTATTCATATCTCTCGAGTTGAAGGTATTCAGCATAAAAACGATGTATTTGATTTCTACCTCTGGCGGTGTAATTTTGAAGGCTTCACAAATCGCTGTTACAAAATCTCGAATGTCGCTTTGCGGCGTATCCACCGCCTCCCAAGCAGAACTAGCAATCAGATCTTCCCGCAAATAACGACTCAACCAAACCGCCGTAAACATCAGCAATTGATTGCGATAAATCGCATCCTCCATCGAAGCCATCGATTGCACATACAATTGATCAAGTTTTTCTAGCAATCTTTGAGGAATATATTGGTTCAGAATCGTTAAATTAATCGATGATTCCTGCTCTCCTTGAGGAGATACTATTCCGACGGAGTGATTGATGATGTCATAGATCATTGTTCGAATGGAGCGTTCCGCTCCTTGCAAAACGATTCCCTGCTTTGGCACGCTTAAAACTTCAATCCCATATTCTGCTAAAGTATTTCTAACGCGGCGCATGTCTTCATCCAACGAACTTTTTGAGATCTGATATTCTTCTTTTTTTTGATAGAGATATGTGGCCTTTTTTTCAAGCGAAAAAGAAAGGATCAAATCAAAAATCCGACTGTCTCGATCTAAGAACTGCTCTTCATCGGCCAAATCAATCTGCTCAAACAATGATTTTTTTTGTTCAGCTGTTAACGTTAACTGATAACCGCGTTTCCTGAGATTTTTAATTTCCGGAAATGCCTTTGTACTAAGAAATTGATTGATCTCGCGTAGCTCATTACGAATCGTTCGTGCACTGGTACGAAATTCCTCCTCCAGTTTTTCAAGAGTCACTGGGTAATCAGAAGTTATAAAAGTCCGCAATATTTTTAATGTTCGATCTTTCATCTGTATCTTCCTCTCGTCTAAGGTGAGTATATAATCCTTTATTTTTCTTGATAAGTAGAGATTCTTGCAATCTTTTTTGGCAACTATGTAAGCGCAGTCACAAAACGTTAAACTTTTACTTGTCGTTTGCACATTTTTTATTCGTTATTTTATCTCATCTCTCGATGCTTTTTTCCTTCCATTAATTTCCGATATCCGCCAATGAAAACCAGTAATACTATGAGACATTTAAATTGATACAAAACAATCTGGCAGGTTCACTTCTATCTATTTAATCTAAAAAAAACGAATGAACTTTTACCTGAATTCAAATAAAAAACTTCCACAAAAGTGGAAGTTTTTGCTTGATTATCCTTATTCAGTTCCATTTATTATAGCTCAATCTAAACCAATAAAATCAATTTAGAAAATAATGGAACATTGTTTATCCTCTGCTCCAAGTTTGCTGTTGAGAAACCCAAACCGCTATTATTTCGACCGATAATCCTTTACAATAAAGAGAGAGAAATAAGGAATATATGCAATTAAGCAGTAACTATCTGACAAAAGCGAGGTTTTCAAAATGAAAAAAGATGATGGTAGTTCATTGGCGATTGGTATCCCCTTGGGGTTGATTTTCGGCATGCTATTCAATAACCTGCTTTTAGGTCTAGCAATAGGCGTTGCCATAGGTGCATCAGGCGCTCTCGCTACCAGAAAGAGAAAATAAAAATAGTCAGTTCGCATTATCGGCTGTTAGTGGACGCAAAAGCTCTCCTCCGTTATACTTTTAGTATGAATGGAGGATGTTTTTTATGATACGTAGAATACTAAACTCTTTCTTAGTTACCCTGATTTATTTAATCATTTCCAATATTGGAAATCTATTCTTTGGTATTAGTCCGCGATACAGTTGGACTACAACACTTTGGGAAGCACTATTTTTCTTTATTTTTGTTTTTCTGATTCAACAATTTCGTAAAAAGTAATTTTTAGCAACAGACACATGAATCTATAACCCGAATCATTTGGACACTATCACTGTTCAAATGATTTTTTTATTTGGAAAAATTCTCTTTTTAGCTTTTAAAGAACGTGGACCGTTGGGGATTCTCCTTTACCAAGGTATAATGAATGATAATTATAGTAGGAGGTTTTATCAATGAAAAATTGGTTCTTTGATGAACTGTTGGAGATGAATTGCTTCTCTAAAAACCCGGAAGAACAAGCAAAAGCCGCCGAATTATTGGAATTTCGATACGGTTGTGAAATTCATTGTGCAAATATGGATCGCAGTGTCCGTTTTGCTCATCACGCTCGTGGTTGCACGGTGGTCGCTGCCAAACTTTGTGAAAACGTCGTTATTTATCAAAATGTGACGATTGGCTCAAACATGCGTTACAACAAACAACAAGAAAAATGGGAACATGTCGGAAGCCCCATTCTTGCCAAAAATGTGATTGTCGCTGACGGTGCAAAAATTCTCGGTCCAATTATTATCGGTGAAAATTCCGTAATTGGCGCAGGCGCGATCATAACTAAAGATATTCCCGCAAACAGCGTGGCATTCGGTGTAAATCAATACAAGACAAAAGACCCAAATTACGATCTCGTCTTTAATCCAAATATGATTGCTGGTGAAGAAATCATGGCGATTGACGCAAAACGAGTCGCTGAATTTGAACAGCTTAAAAACACTGCTAAATAGAAACTGCCGTTAAGAACTATTTCTTAACGGCAGTTTTTATCACAATTTATTCAACTAAAATTATATCCAATCCACTTTAGAACATCGGACGATCGCCATCAGTACCTGGCTTAGATATGCCCAAACTTGAGTAAGTGTAGAGCGTTGGATCCTTGATTATCTTGACGATAACTTCCGCAATACTCGCTCTGGAAATAATCGTTCCTTTATATGGCTCGCCTTTTTCAGTAAGTTCGTAGTCGATCTCTGGATCGTTGTCCATGTACGCTGCCCTGAGAATGGTGTAATTAATCGCTGATTGTTCGATCGCAGCGGCGGCTCGCCGAGTATCGTCCATGACAGACGCTCCAATCGTCTCTTCCACCCAACGACCAAATTCACCTGGCACCTCATGATATAGACCCAGGCCAGTGACATAGATCAATCGTGAAAGCTGATTGCTTTCCATTGCCTTCACAATATTTTTTGCCATCGGTTCGAATTTTCCACCCAGATTAGCATAAACAAGATCCTGATTCTTCATTGCTATGTCTAATGAATCAAAATCATTTACATCGCCTTCGATGATAGTAACACGTGTCGGATCGGGATTTTTAATTCGTTGACTATTTCTTAAATACAACGTGAGCCGATCATCTGTTTCTTTTAACAAACGCTCAATGACAAGTCGTGCAATCTGACCGTTTGCGCCTAAAATTAAAATGTTCTTCATTATAGCAACTTCCTCCCAATCTCGATCAATAATCAATTATTCAAAAATTTCTTTCGCCATTGTAAAAGCACTCCATGCTTTAGGCCAGCCAGCATAAAAAGCCAAATGGGTAATCAATGCGCTGATTTCTTCCTTTGTCACACCGTTTTCTTTCGCGATTTTTAAGTGTGCTTCTAGTTGCGGCGCCCCCATCGCTAATAATGCGGAGCAGGTAATCATACTCCGATCATGTGCCGAAAGCTCCTCTTCTTTTGCCCAAACTTCCCCAAATAAAACATCATCATTTAATGCTGCAAATTGCGGTGCGAATTCACCTAATTGTTCTCTTCCAGCTGTTTGTTTTTTCATAAGTCTCTCTCCTTGCTTCTAACTTTATTTTTTTTAGCAACCTAATTTCACTAAAGATATTATAGGTTTATTTTTCTAACTGGTCGTACCATTCGTCACTAACTGGTTCTAGCCATTCGGGCGTTCCTGCAGTGATAGCAACATGTTCAAACCAACTATCCTTTGTCGCACCATGCCAATGTTTCACTCCATCGTGAGTCACGATGACATCGCCAGCCTGTAAAAATTGTGCCGTTTTTCCTTCTTCTTGATACCAGCCTTCTCCTCCGGTTACTAGCAATAATTGATACCCATCATGATGAATATGCCAATTATTGCGGCAACCTGGTTCAAACGTTACATTCCCTACACCAACATTGATCGCTGGATCAGCGACTAATGATTGCAGATAGCTTTGTCCGATAAAATACTGCGCATAAGCGTCATTTTTTTCGCCGATTGGAAATATCACACCATTTTTTACATCTTCATGTTTTGTCATAATTCATTCCTCCAAATTAATAGTCGTTATTTTGTATAAGAAAGCAGCCAATTTTTCACGGCTGTATCCGAGCGGTCAACCTTAGAGCCACGCACGGCCAATCCTATTTTAACTACAGCTTCCGGACACTCATTCTTTAAATCTTGAATACTCGATCCGAAAGCACTGCCTTCATGGGTGCAAAAAGGATAGATGACCTTATTCTCCCAATTGTGATCCGCCAAAAAAGCAGCGACAATCCTAGGGTATGTACCCCACCAGTTGGGAAATCCAAGAAAAACAGTGTCCACTTCACTCAAATCAATCGGCAACTCTTCATAGTTCACTCTTGTTGCTGCTTGTTTTTCCTTTTCAGCTTTTTGAACCGCTTCATCGTAGTTGTCTGAATAAGGAATGGTTGGCAGCAATTGATAAGCGGAAACATCCAACTGCTGACTGATTTTTTCTGCTAGATTTGCTGTATTACCAACTGAAATCATTTGCTTCTTACCATTAATATAGTTTTCTCCTGATCGAGAGAAGAAAACGACCACTGCTGTCATAATTATCCCTCCTGTTAAAAGTCTTGCTGCTCGGATTTTCATCAAATAAAAGAGTCGTATCCTGAACATCTTCAGAATACGACTCTTTACAAACTATGTCTAATGCCTATATAGTCATACTACTATAGCCTAAAGGCATGATTGAAACGATTGATCAATTCTTGCACTGCGGGGGTCTGAACCCGCTTTTTCCAAACCAATACACAATTAGTTTTGACCTCAGGTTTTACTGGAATAAAAACGGCCTGCTCCAATTTACGGTCGGCAATTGCCCCTTCGATCGTTAACGCTGCCCCAACTTTGTGATCGACTAACGGCAATATATTAAAAATCAAATTGTAATTTCCCACGATATTTAATTGATCAAAAGAAATACCCGACCACTCTGCCAAAAGATTCTGAACCTCTGATCGGCCTGAACATAATATTGGCAGCCCTTTGATATCTTCTGGCTGTATATAGTCATTGTTCGCAATGAATAGTTCCTTTGAAACTAGAAAACCCCATTTTTCTTCCCGCGGCAACGTCAAAGTCTCGACTTCATTCAAAGGAACAGGCTCTATTAATACCGCAAGATCCAAAATTCCTTTTTCCAATCGATCCGAGATATCGTCACTCGTTCCAGTGACCAAGTTGAACTGAATTTGCGGATAGTCACTAATCAGCTCCTCCAGCAACATCGCGACAGTATCTGAATTATCTGCCTCTACACAGCCGATCGTAATAACTCCACTTAACTGTTTATCTCGCTGTGCTAAAAAAGCCGATTCCAATTTTTCGTCCAACACTAAAATCTCTTCGGCCCGTTCTTTCAAAAATTGACCGTCCTGAGTTAAACTTAAGCGATTTTTTTCACGATGGAAAAGCGGTACTCCAATACTTTCTTCAAGCTCTTTGATTTGCCGGCTCAACGTAGGCTGAGTAATATTCAAAATACGCGCCGCTCGTGAAATATTGCCTTCTTGCGCGACCGCCCAAAAATAGCGTAATAATCTAATCTCCATAACTTGCCTCTTTGTTTTTCTTTTACTATAGCAGATTTTCTATTCTAAGTACCAAAATTCCTATTTGTACTCAAAATAAAAAACGATGAGTTATAAGCAAGCTTACAACCCAGCGTTTTTTTATACCTCTACACCTGTTTTAAAAGTGGCCGCGATAAAATCCATAACTGGCGCATTTCTTTCCTCGCTGGCGTAAAAATTCATTCCGTGTTTTCCACCTTCAACGAGATTGACTGCGCAGGAAACTCCCTGCTCCTTTAAAGCTGCTGCTAAAGAATAGGTGAAGTCCATTGGAATCTCATCATCTAGCGTCCCGTGATTTAAAAAGAATGCTGGTTCATCGCCAGTGATATCTGCTATAGGATTGACAGATTTTAATTTCTCTAACAATTCTTTGCCTTTTGCTCCAAAGATCAGTTCATCCATGAACACCCCATCAACCTTCGACAATTTTCCTGCCTTTTCTTGACGCAAATGCAATTCGTACAGATTAAAATGAGTTCCATTGTCTTACCTTTGATGAAAGAGGAAAGCCAACATATCAAATATTCGACCTTCTCTTCTCAAGTGGCGATTGAATATGTAATCAATGTTTTGTACGCCTGCTTATTCAAAGAAGACTATGATGTTCATCAAGAGCGCCGGACAGATACCGCTTATCTATTTAAGGATCGACGTTTCACTGATTAAGTAGACCATCGGCACAAAAAAGCATTCAAAACTATCTAACGCCAGATAATTTTGAATGTTTTTTGCGATTTATCTATTCTTTCGCTATGAATACAGTTCGTTGTCCTCGAATCAACTTAAAACAGCTTCAACTTTTCACATGCATAATAAATACCATCATTCCAGACTTCTTTTGTCACTTGATTGGCTCTTTCTTTCAATACTTTGGTGGCATTCCCCATGGCGATTGAAGTACCTACATATTCAAACATTTCCAAATCGTTTTCCTCGTCACCAAAAGCCAATGTCTGTTCAACAGGAACCTTCGCCGCTTGTAAGAAACGAGCGATCGCAGAAGCTTTCGAGATGTTTTTCGGCAGCACATCATAATAAAATGATCCAGATTTCACGATTTTCACCTCATCATTAAAAGGAAAAATTTGCTCGATTGGCCGCTGCGTATTGATTAATATCTGCAAAACCTTTTGAGGAAGTTCGTCCTTGGCCAGTAGTTCGATCCCCTCCTCAGGAACAGTTGACACTAAACCAGCACTTGTATCATACAGAATTTGAGCATCCTTTTGTTTGGAATATTTGTGAATCGCAGTTATTACCTCTGGGTTGATGTAATTTTGAAAAATACTTCGCTGCCCCATGACGATTTCCTGCCCATTTGAAGTAATCAAGTTTTCTACTCCTAGTGACTTAGCTAAAGGTAAAATAACTTTTTTAGGTCGGCCAGTAGCAATCACTGGAGCAATTTTATTTTCTTTCAATTTCTTTAAAGCAATTCGGGTAGAGTCAGGAATACTTTCAAGGATATCCTGGGTTTTCTCCCACATTTTCGGATCGACCAATGTTCCATCGACATCGAAAAAAGCAATTTTATGATTAGGCATGTCATTCCTCCCTATTTACTGATTGAAATTTGTGAAAAAGAATAATCGAGACTAAAACAAAGCTTATGCTGTTAGCCAGTAACAGGGCAAAGTCCATGAATCGCCCACAAACCAATTCCTGCCACTTGCATCAAACACATTAATGTAGACAATCCCTTCGTTTCTTTTGTTCGCATAACCTTAACAACTTGCGGTAAAAACGCCAAAGTAGTCAAACTAGCGGCGATTAGTCCAATCATATTGTCTCCTCTTTCCTACTATACTTTTAAAACTTCTATTATAAAAGCCAAAAAAAGAAGATAAGTATCTTCTTTTTTTGCTGTTTTATTAAGTTGCAGTTATTTTTTGATCACTGTTTTCCTTGTTCAACTGGTATAAATCGATGATTTCTTTCGCTAGATCAGTAAAAGCGATTGACGTCATTAAGTGATCTTGGCTGTGAACTGCTAGTAAAGTCACTTCCATATGGTTTCCTCTTGATTCTTCTGTTAACAAATTGGTTTGAGAATGATGTGCCTCGACGAGTGATTTTTGTGCGGAATCAATCTTTTCATACGCTTGATCAAAGTCGGCCGATTTTGCTGCTTGGATCGCTTCCATCGCATCACTTTTAGCATTACCGCTATGAACAATCAAATTCATGATCGTCGTTAAATTTTGTTCATCCATTCGATTCCCTCCTATACCATCAAATTTTCCGCTTGAGCTAAGACTTTTTCACCGTTCATCATGCCGTAATCTGTCATATTGATCACTTCACAGGGAACATTTTTATCACTTAGTTTTTCTTTCATTTGTTTTTCCATAAAACGGACTTGCGGTCCTAGTAAAAGAACATTAATCTCTTCCCCGGCTAAAACCCCATCAATCTCAGAAGCGGATATCGCAAAAATTTTGCGATCCAATTCTTTTGCCTCCGCCGCCTTCTGCATTTTGGTCACTAATAAACTAGTACTCATTCCTGCTGAGCAAACTAATAAAATTGTTTTTTGATTCATTTTTTACCCCTCCTAATTCTTCCCATTTGATTGAATAACCTTTTCATACCATTCGAACGAATCTTTCTTATAGCGTTTCATTGATCCGATACCTTCATTATCACAATCAACATAAATCATGCCGTAACGTTTCTTCATTTCCCCAGTCGTAAATGAAACGAGATCAATAATGCCCCACGGTGTATAACCCAAAAGTTCTACTCCATCATAATCCACCGCTTTTTCCAATGCTTCAATATGTGCTTTTAGATACGCAATCCTTTCCTCATCATGAATTGATCCATCTTCTTCTAGACTATCAACCGCGCCAAAACCATTCTCAACAATAAATAGTGGTAATTGGTATCGATCATATAATCGGTTTAAAGAATATCTCAGACCAATCGGATCGATCGCCCAGCCCCAGTCACTAACTTCCAAGTGCGGATTATCGACCGAATTGGCCAATGCTCCGTTGACTGTGTCGTTCACTTGATTGTTAACTCCTGATTGGACGACAGTTGACATATAGTAGCTGAACCCGACATAGTCTACGGTCCCTTTTTTCAAAACAGCCATATCCTCTTTCGTAATATCTAAAGAAAATCCTTCTCTTTCTAACTCCTTCAACGCATACCGTGGATAGTTCCCTCTAACATGTACATCGGCAAAGAAGAATCGTTCATGCATTGCTTCTTCAGCAGCCATAATATCCTCTGGGTTACATGAATACGGATAGATTGGAACATGCGAAATCATACAACCAATTTGAAAATCGGGATTAATCTTTTTACCAGCGATCACAGCTTTCGCACTCGCAACCAATTCGTGGTGCGCCACTTGATACATCACTTCTCGCGGATTTTCATTTTCCGCAACTGAAACGCCTGAATTCGTCCATAAAAATAATGGATTATTGGTATCCATTTGATTATTAATTTCGTTAAACGTCATCCAATACTTTACTTTTCCGTTGTATCGTTCAAAAACAGTTATAGCAAACTTTTCAAAATAATCGATCACTTTTCTATTTCTGAAACCACCATACTCTTTGGCTAAATGCAGCGGCATTTCAAAATGAGACAATGTGATAACTGGTTCAATTCCATGTTTTAACAGTTCATCAAATACACGATCGTAGAAAGCTAATCCTTCTTCATTTGGCTGTTCTTCATCGCCCTTCGGAAAAATTCTGGCCCAAGCAATTGATGTCCGTAAACATTTCAGCCCCATCTCCGCGAATAATGCAATGTCTTCTTTGTAGCGATGATAAAAATCGATGGCTTCGTGATTCGGATAGAAAACATCCTCCTTGATTTCATCCATGATCACTCTTGGTTTCCCGTGAGCACCAGCCGTCATCACATCAATTACACTCGGTCCTTTTCCATCACTATTCCATCCGCCTTCAAACTGATGAGCAGCTAAGGCTCCGCCCCATAAAAAATCCTTTTGTACCATTGATAGTCTCCTTTTTCACTCTTCTTGTTATTCCAAAAGTTAGACCGACAACCTAGCCTAATGTAATATTTGCATCTAACAAAGCAGCTTCAACAATTTCCATTACTATTTTACTGTGCTCCAATCGTTGCCTTGCAAAACTTAAATCCCTTTGCATGATTACTTGACTAAACAGCTTGAATTCTTCAAACATTCGATGCGTATGGACCTTGTAATCCAGTAATTGGCTTTCTTCTAAACGCTTTTCGGTGGTGAAGTTGTCCAAGACATTGGTCGGTCCATTCACAATGATCGAACCATCCGTACCTTGAATCGTGGAACGAATCGTTGCAGTCGAATCTTTTGCTCCAATGCAAACGACTTGTGTTCCGCCGTAATCCAGCATCAGCATACCTGAAGTATCAATCCCGCGTTCGACATTGGCAGAATAACGGACCTGCAGCGGCTGGCCCAATATACCTACAATAAAATGAATATTATAGATATTGATATCCATTAAGGCACCGCCTCCCATCTTGGGATTGAAGGCGGGCAGAATTGTTCCTTCCTTAAACGCGTCATAGCGCGATGAATACTGGGAATAATTACACTCAACAATTTTCAGTTTGCCAATTTTCTTTATTTCCTGTTTGATTGCCTGATAATTAGCCAAATATTGATTCGTAATCGCCTCGATTAATACTAACTCCTTGGCTATTGCGATCTCTTCTAACTCTAGTAACTCACTCTTTTTCAAGGTAAATGGTTTTTCACAGATTACGTGCTTCCCATATTCCAAAGCCTTTTTTGCAAAAGCATAATGCAAGTGATTCGGCAATGCGACATAAACAGTATCAAAAGCCTCACTCTGCAAGCATTCTTCAAGATCGGTATAAATCGTTTCAATTCCATAATCGACTTTCATCTGTTCCATCATCTGAAGGTCGGCATCGGTTCCCAAAATCGCCTTCAATTCAATTTCCGGTATTTCGCCTGTGATCGTTAAAAAATCGCGAACGATCATTCCTGCTCCAAAAATGGCTAATTTCATCTAGTTTCCTCTTTTCCATAAATCCAACTACTTTACATTGCTAGCTGCTTTTTTTACTACTCGTTCTAGCACCTTTACAAGTACTTGATGATCGGCTAAATGCTCTAAACCAGAAACACAGATAGCACCCTTTAGGACACCCTTTTCAATAATCGGAAAGCCACCTCCGCAAATCGCATAGCTCGGATCGGTCAACCATTCTGCATAAACATCATGTGAGTCACTTAACAAGAACGTATACAAAGAACTATGACCACTTTCCAAAACAGTCTTCACCTTGCGATCCAACCACGGACTGACCTTTCGTCCATTCATCAAATAATGCAAAATCGTTTTTTCCTCGTAATTGATCCGAATCCCCACTGGTATATCGAAATTCGCCTTGACCTCTTTCACGATTTCGAGCGTGATTTCTAATCCTAACTCATGATCAAATGTTTCAAATTGTAAGTACTTTTCTTGTTCAATCAGTTCATCAATTGTCATACTTAGGCATTTTCAGCGATTTCGTCAATAATTACGCTGCTTTCTTTTTCCAGTGCTTCATTTTGTTGTTCTGTATCGTAAGCCATCTTGTCTGCTGTTTTGAAAAATGGGAAATAAATCGCTGCCGAAACACAGATTTGAACAATATTTAAAACTGCGCCCTTCCAGCCGCAAACTAGAAATCCTGCAATCACTGGCGGTGTTGTCCAAGGTATGTTGACCCCGTTTGTTAGTGGAACAAGCCCCGTACTCATTGAAAAATAGGTCATCAATGTCATAACGATCGGCGTAATAATAAATGGAATGATCATGATCGGATTCAACACGATCGGCAAGCCAAATGTAATCGTCTCATTGATCGTAAATATCTCAGGAATGATAGAAAGTTTTCCGATTGCTTTAAATTGTTTTGATTTTGCAAGGAAAAGCAGCAATAAGCAAAGACCAAACGTTGCGCCTGAACCGCCAATTTTGATGAAATTTTGATAAAACTGATAGTTAACAATATTGGGAATAGCACTTCCACTTGCAACTGCAGCCGCATTTTCTGCTGTTAACGACAACCAGATCGGCGTCATCACGCTGCCAACGATATTTGCTCCATGAATCCCGAATGACCATAGCAGGCCTTCAATCAACATGATCAAAATCGTTGCCGGTAAAGAGCTACCTAAAGAGGTCAATGGTGTTTGCAGATTAGTGAAAATAAAATCTTGCACACTGCCGAAGCTGGTCAAAGCAAAAGCGATTCGTACAAAGTTAAACACAACGATTACTAATAAAATCGGAATCAACGTAGAAAAGGATTTCGATACATTCGTTGGAACAGATTCTGGCATTTTGATTTTCCAACCCTTGCGATCAGCTAGTCGCAATATTTCAACAGCTAGAATACTAATGATCATTCCTACGAATAACCCAGCCGCTCCAAGATTACTTAGCGGAATGCCCACACCTAGATCAGCATTTGAAAACTCATGTAATGGTGTCACCACCAAAAAACCTGCTAGTGCCGCAAAAATTGCACCGATGCGATCCAGTTTATAGATGCCTGCTAGTTCATTTGCGATACCGACAACAACATAGATCGTCATCATGCTCATTGAGATATCGTTTGGTACAGTGAAATATTGCTGCCAATTCTCACCAAGCGTATTTTGCATAAAATCGGTATACGCTGGAATCGGCATATTCGCAAATAAGACGAAAAACGAGCCAATAATCAATAAGGGCATAGCTGCCATGAAGCTGTTCTTCACGGCAGTTAAGTAGCGATTGTTATCCAGTTTGATTGCGATTGGAGCCATCTTACTTTCAAATATTTCCATCATACGATTCATTTTTTCTTCCTCCTGATTCCAGTAAAATAATTAACCTTCAATTTGTTTGATTCCTGTTTCCAACATTTCAATTTGTAATAATGTTTCTTCATCTTTAACGATTTTTTCTTTACCATTGATGATCGATTCATAGAGCCCTTCATAAACACGGCTGTAATCGCCAATTTCTGACACGACTTTTTCTTCATGATAAACGCCTTCATCATCCATATAAGTCAATGTGCCATAATGTTCAGGAAGATCAATTCCAAAATCCTTATTTTCTGGCATATGAAAATTCTTTAAATGTTCTTCTTGACGATCCTTTGTTTCCTTAACAAAGACACCCTTTTTCCCGTAAACAATAAAACTAGGACGTTCCTTCAACCGGTAGTAACTAGACTTAACCGAAACCTTGATTCTTCCATAGAATAGATCCAGATCGAAGTAATCATTCATTCGCCCTTTGCCTAAGATTTGCCGAACTTCATAATGAATGTCATCAGGTTCACCAAAATATGAAATGACTTGATCTAAAGTATGACAAGCATGACCGTACAAATAGCTCGTGTTTAAAGAAAAGGTATCGACACTTTCAGGAATTTCTGGACGATAATAATCATAGTGCATTTCAACCTCAAGCAAATCACCCAACACACCACTCTCAATTACTTTTTGTACCGTCAAAAAGTCTGAGTCGAAACGACGATTTTGATAACACTGAACGAGTAATCCTTTTTCTTTTGCTAAATCAAATAATTCTTTTGCTTCAGCAGATGTTTCCGCAAATGGTTTTTCAATCAGAGCATTTTTCCCGTGCTCTAAAACCTCTTTACCCAATTTGTAATGCAGACTGCTTGGTGTTGATACCACAACTAATTGAATTTCCGGATCATCATAAATATCGGTGACATCAGTCGTATAATGGACCCCTTCAATTTTTTTCCAAGTATTTTCTTCAACCGGTGAATAGATCGTTTTGACTTTGATCTTATCCGCTAGTTTGGTTGAAAAAGGTAAGTGATAGCGATTCGCACTTTTACCATTTCCAATGTAAGCAATTGTTAACATCAATAAATCCCTCCAAATCATTTTTGATACCCTTAGTATAGAGAGCCCGCAAAAATTGAAAAGGTTTCCAATCAAAACCGGTACTTTTTTTCACTCATTCACTCTTTCACAAGGAAATCTTGAAAGTTTTTACCAGAATTGGAACCAAATCCGACTTTGTCTTCTGCTGATAAAGGAAGTAAGTTATGATAAACATGAGGTGATTGGAATGCTGTTAATTGATAAATTGCGTGTACAAGAAGGTTTAACTACTACTGAAAAGCGAATTGCGGATTACATTTTGGACAACTTGACCACTGCCCCTTCCCTAAATGTCGATGATTTGGCGAAAAATACCTACACGTCTCATTCGTCCGTCAGCCGTCTCGCCAGAAAAATGGGTTATGACGGATTTAGAAATTTTCGGATCGCACTTTCAGAAATTGCGCATAGTGAGCTCTACCGTTTGAATGAAGTGGATGCTAATTTCCCCTTCCATCCAAATGATACCGCTACCGAGATTGCCAAAAAAATTTCTGATCTGACCATCGATACCGTCAAACGAACCTACGCTCAATTAAATGATGAAGTATTAGAAGGTGCGGCCAAATTACTGTCAAAAGCAGAGCGAATCTTCCTATTTGCTACGGGGGACTCTCAAATTCGCGCTCGAAGTTTTCAAAATAAGCTGGTCAAAATCAATAAATTTTTGATCATTGCGGATGAGTACGGGGACGGTGATTGGAATGCCGCCAATTTAACCAAAAAGGATTGTGCGATTTTCATTACTTATCGGGCAAAGGTGCCGCAATACGAGCGTATGTTAAAATATTTTCTCAATGAAAATATCCCTTCAATTTTATTGACGGGAAACGGCAATTCAAATTTGAATGCTTTAGCGACACAATCAATTACCTTCAATCATAATGAACTGGATTTTTTGAAGGTCAGCACGTTTTCATCACAAGTAGCTTTCGAGTATATTTTGGACAGTTTATTTTCGATTATTTATGCCAAAGAGTATCAAAAGAACTTAGTTAATTTGAAAAAGAAACACGATATATTGGAAACAGGAATTCTATCAAACAATCCTATGCCAAACTAAAGACACGATGGTATATGGAAAAAGAAGGAGCAGGATTTATGATCAATTGGGGAATTATCGGTGCAGGAAACATTGCCAATCGTTTTGCTGAAAGCCTAACAAACTTTCCTGATGCACAATTGTATGGGGTTGCTTGTCGAACGATGGATAAGGCCGCGGCCTTCCAAAACAATCATCCGTGTAAGAAAATTTTTGATGATTATCAATTACTCTTGAATGAACCAGAAATAGACTTGGTCTATATTGCTTTGCCGCACCTTTACCATCATGAATGGATCATTAAAGCATTGTCCGCTGACAAAGGAGTTCTATGTGAAAAACCAGCTACGATGAACACTGCGGAAATGCAAGAAGTCGCAGAAACGGCACGAGCACAGAATAAATTATTTATAGAAGCGATGAAAAGCCGATTCGTTCCCGCCTATCGAGAAGTCCATGAGCGAATTGCTTCTGATGAAATCGGTGTGATTACCAAGGTTTTTACTTCCTTATGTCGGGAATTTCCTGAAGAACAAGCTAGTTATCACTACTCCCCGGAACAAGGCGGCGCGTTGCTTGATATGGGCATTTACAACCTATCATTAATTGAAGATTTTAGCCCAGCTAATTTAAAAGTGGGAACACTTGAGTATAAACAACATGCTAATCAAATCGATGTCTATCTTAAAGCAACACTTACCCAAGATCATTTTGAAGCAACGATTGAAACAGGCTTTGATCGAACGACAGAGACTGTCGCTATTCTTTCTGGTACAAAGGGAACGATAACGATCCCTAATTTTCATCGAGCAACCAGCTTCACTATCTCTAAACAAAATGAAACAACTACTGTCGATGTTCCTTATGATCATGATGATTTCTATTCAGAGATTGCCGCAATGCATCGCTCTTTTAATCAAATCGAAATAGAGAACCCGCTAATGACACTTGAAAATAGCATTCAATGTGCACGTTTATTGGAACTGCTCAAAGATAAGATGGAATAATCAGCCTCTTCATGAAACCTCAACGACCTCAGGAGAAAAATTCCTGAGGTCGTTGAGGTTTCATCTATAATAAATTGCTTTCGTGCAATACCAATGATTCTGATCAGGCAATTTTTTCTACTTTCCAGTACGCTCTTTTTCAGATTGAGGGTAGCGATCGCCTACTATAGTCAATTGATCAACAGCTTCATTGATCTTCACTAATTCCTCTTTTGTAAAAGTAATAGCGGCAGCTTGGTTATTCTCAGTTAAACGATTCAAATTCGTTGTTCCAGGTATTGGTACGATCCATTCTTTCTGAGCGAGAATCCATGCGATCGCGATTTGTGCCGATGTCGCATTTTTTCGATTTCCGATCTCTTGCAATAATCCCAATACTACTTGATTCGCTGCCATTGCTTCGTTTGTAAAAAGCGGCAGTTCTGCTCGGTTGTCATTTTCATTTCCAATTGACTGTTGTGTCATTTGACCGGTTAAAAATCCTCTGCCTAATGGACTATAGGCGACTAAACCTATTCCGAGTTCTTCTAATACAGGAAAAATATCCTTCTCCAAATCTCGCCACCAAATTGAATATTCACTTTGAATCGCCATCAGCGGTTCTACTTTATGAGCTCTTCTGATTGACTCTTCACTTGCTTCGGACAATCCCCATTGAAGAATTTTCCCTTCCTTTTTGAATGATTGAATCGTTTCTGCCACTTCTTCGATTGGAACGTTGGGATCAACTCGATGAATATAATACAGATCAATGTAGTCTGTTTGAAGTCGTTTTAGAGAACCTTCTAAAGAGTCTCTTAAAGTTTTTGCACTGCTGTCGGGATAATTCGTTTGTCCATTGATTTTAAATCCGCCTTTTGTGGCTAAAACAACATTTTTACGAAAATTCTTGATAGCTTCTCCTACAAGCTCTTCATTGGTGTATGGACCATATACTTCAGCGGTATCAAACATAGTGATCCCTTGATTGTAAGCCTCTTGTACCACTCGTTTCATTTTTTTAGTGTCTTTCGCTGGACCACGGTGATGATTTAATCCCATACAGCCATAGCCTATTTCTGACAGTTGCAGTTTCTCTTGACCGATCGTTCTCATTTTCATAGCTATCATCCTTTCGTGAATTAAATAGAACAAAAAGAATGGAATCCTCCATTCTTTTTGTTTAGGATTTACAGATTTAATGTACACTTGAAGCTAGTTGTTTCTTCACTATTTCGCCATTGGATGCGATTACTTGTTTATACCAATCAAATGATTTTTTCTTCGAACGTTTTAAGGTTCCGTTGCCTTGATCGTCTCGATCTACATAAACAAAACCATAGCGCTTGCTCATTTGCCCAGTACTCGCTGCGATCAAATCGATGCAGCCCCACGTCGTATAACCCATGAGCTCCACGCCATCAATTTCCACTGCATCCATGAAGGCCTTCACGTGTTTCTCCAAATAGTCGATCCGATAATCATCAGCGACATAGCCATTTTCGTCAGGCACATCGACCGCTCCCAAACCATTTTCCACGATGAATAATGGTTTTTGATAGCGATCATAAAGCTGGTTCAAGGAATTTCTCAATCCCAGCGGATCAATCTGCCAGCCCCATTCAGTTGATGGCAGGTTGTCATTTTTGATCGATGCAAAAATATTCCCTGTTGCTTGCTGATAGTCTTCTGGATGGGCACTGACAGTTTTTGAACAATAATAAGAAAATGTTACGAAATCTACCGGTGATGCGGCTAATATTTCCTTATCCTCCGGATTCATCTGAATCGTTAGATCCTCGCGTTCAAACTTTTTCAAGGCATAGTTAGGATACTTTCCTCTTGCTTGAACATCAATGAAGAAATAACCTTCACGATCCCGCTTGATTGCTTCTTGATAATCTTCCGGTCGACAAGTATAAGGATAATGACTTCCTCCAGCTAACATACAACCGACTTTATTTTCAGGATCAACTTCGTGAGCGATTTTAGTCGTTAGAGCGCTAGCCACCAATTGATGATGCGCCGCTTGGTATTTGATTTCTTCTTTATTTTCGCCCTCTTTAAAAATAATACCGCCGCCTACAAAAGGTTGATGAAGCAAAATATTGATTTCGTTGATTGTCAGCCAATAATGAACCAAGACTTTGTAGCGCGTTAAAACGGTCTCCGCGTAACGAGTATAAAATTCGATTAGTTCACGGCTTCTCCAGCCGCCGTATTCTTTGACCAAATGAATCGGAATATCAAAGTGTGTGATCGTCACTAGCGGTTCGATTCCGTGCTTCTTTAATTCATTGAAAATGTCTTCATAAAATTTTAGCCCAGCTTCGTTCGGTTCTTTATCATTCCCATTTGGAAAAATTCGTGACCATGAAAGCGACATCCGATAGATCTTAAAGCCCATCTCGGCAAAAAGCTGAATATCTTCCATATATCGATGATACATATCTACTGCTTCTTTGGCAGGGTAATAATACCCCTCTTGCCACTCAAGCATTTCTAATTCGCCGGCCGCGACTTTTTTTCGATCTTCACCGTAGGGCAATACATCGATATTGGCTAGTTTTCTACCGCCTTCTAGTACTCCACCTTCAGTTTGATTCGCTGCGGTCGCTCCGCCCCATAAAAAGTTTTTATCTAATGTCATTTGGATTCTCCTTGTTCGTATTAAGGTAATGATTTTTTTCAAAAATCAGGCTGATGCTCACGCCGTATATCATTCCACTAGTTTCTTGTTTTTTTTATTCTGTTTAACTACTTAACTTGGTTTCTCACAATAGGAACTGCGAAAAAGTGGAACTGACATCTTATTTTAGTTCCCGCTATGATCTAAACTCTGACAGCCAAAATGTCTTGGTTGCAATCGGTTTGTCCGACACTGATCGTCTCAATCGATGAATACTGTGGTGTATTGGTCACAACGATTGGAACCTGCGTAACATATCCAGCTGCTTGAATTTTTTCTAAATCAAACGTCAAGATAGGCTGGCCTTTTTTGACTGCTTCGTCCGCTTCGACGAATGCCTCAAAATACTTTCCATTTAGTTCAACTGTGTTTAACCCAACATGAATCAAGACTTCTACTCCAGTCTCTGAAACCAATCCGATTGCATGCTTTGTCGGAAAAATTGCGACTACTTTTCCATCGAACGGCGCAACGACTTTCCCTTCAATCGGATCAATAGCAAAACCTTTTCCTAGTGCTTCTGAAGCAAAAGCTTCGTCCTGTACTTCACTCAATGGAATAACTTGTCCTCTAATCGGACTGATCATCAACGTATCTTCTAAAATGACTTCTTTCATTTCTGGAATCTCAGGAATAAGCTCGTCCTTTTCAAATTTGAAACTCAAAATGTAAGTCAATACAGCCGTGGATGCTGCAGAAATCAACAAGGCAATCACGATGTTCCAGAAGAAGCGCATGGTATCATCGCCAATGTAAAGCAGGATCGCTGGTAATCCCGATGAGCCAGTAGCAAACCGATGCGTGTTGGTCAATCCAGCATAGAGACCACCTAATCCTCCTCCGATCATGGCGGAGATCAACGGATATTTTTTAGGTAAGTTCACACCATATAATGTCGGTTCAGTAATCCCCATATAAGCGGTGATTGAACCAGATGTGGCTAATTGGCGCATTTTTTTATCTTTCGTTCTAAAAGCAACAACTGCTGAGGCGGTCGCCTGTGCAATATTTGAACAAACACAGCCTGGTCCAAAAATACTATCGTAGCCAAGTTCCGCCATTTGCATGACTCCCAGCGGAGCAACGCCATTGTGAAGACCGAACATAACCATAATCGGTAAAAATCCGCCAATCAGAACGGCTGGTACCCAGCTGGCATTGACACTCAAGAAAGTAAAGAAACTAGCTAAATAGCCGCCTAGAATCCCACCGATTGGTCCTAAAACTGAGAATGCTAATGTCCCCATAACTAGAAAAGTCAGCATTGGTACGAAAACTAGTTCCACAGATTTCGGGATTACACGATTCAGGAATTTTTCAACATAAGATTGAACAAAAATTACCAAGAGAATCGGAATAACTGACCCAGTATACGTAGCAAGTGTAAATGGAATAATTTCAAAAAATCTGACTGGATCTCCCGCTGTTACTAGCGCTCCCCAGTTTGGATGCATCATCATTGCCGCTACTGATGCGGCTAAAATAGGGTTGCAGCGCAGTTTTTGTGCTTCGGTGAAGGCCAAAATAATTGGTAGGAAGAAGAACACCCCATCGGCAAACATATTCAACAAATAATACGTTTGTGATTCCGGCGAAATCACTTGAAATACCATTAATAAAGCCAGTACAGCTTTTACCATCCCCGCTCCAGACAATGCTGGAATCACTGGTTGAAATGTCCCGGCGACGAAATCAATAATCGCCGTTAAGGGTCCATTTTTCTCTGATTGAACTTGTTTGTTCGGATCAATTTCAAGATTTTTTTCAATTTCTTCAAAAACCTCTTTTACATGTGTCCCAATCACGACTTGATGCACACCCGCGTTAAAAATATATTTCGTCACACCAGTTAAACTTTCTAAACCTTCGATGTCGATTTTCGATTCATCAATGACTTTGAAACGAAGGCGTGTCTGACAATGATAACCCTCAGTAATATTCTTTTTGCCACCTAGCTTTGCAATAATATTATGAGCTAACCCTTCATATTTCTTACTCATGGGATTCTCCTTTCAGTGGAACAAGATGAATTTTTGATCGAACCGGTTAATCAAGACTTGTCTGTAATTGAACTTTATCATGCTTAGATAGCGTTTCCAATAGTTTGGAGTAACCTCAAAACGTATTCCGCTTTTTCTAAAATTTAGCTCTTCATTTGTGGAATACATTTCATGCATACAAAAAAAGAACATTCAACGGTAAGCCGGATAGGCTCAACAATGAATGTTCGTAGTTAAAATTGTTCTGATAGATCTTTAAGCGTGGTTTGTCGTTTATTCGATTCTAAGACTTTAGCATTTGCGATTTTATTTTTCTTATTCACCTCATAATCAAGCGAGTAAATTTTCGCAAAAAGAATATCTAATAAGAATAGAACTGATTCCTGCGTAGCAAAATTCGCAATCTTAGAATAAAGCTTCTCTTTACTTGAAATATTTAATACCACGTCGGAATAATCTCTGAGATAGTTTTTGCCGCCACTAGTAATACTAATGATTGGAACACCAGAACGCTTTAAAAGTTTCACGTTGCTAGTGGGATTTTCATCTGGATTATTTCCTGAGTAAGAGATGATTACAGCGCAATCTTGGTTGGTCAATGAATTAGAAATCAAGCCATTTTCACCTGACTTCGACATAAAGGCCTTTTTTTGGATCGTCAATAAATTTCGTTTGAACAGTTCCCCATAATAAAAGTTTGGACTGGTTCCATAGATGACGACATTATCAGCCTGGTTGATTAGTTCTGCCGCTCGATTCATATCCTCGACCGTAATATGTGAAACCGTGTCTTTGATGCTCTGCATTTTTAGTGTCATCAAATGCTCTACAATTTGCAGCGAGTCGTCTTCCTCAGAAAAAGGGAAATTTGGATCGACATCATCGTAGGCATTCTCATCATAATAGGCGACCTCGTGAGTAAAAGCATACATGAATTCTTTCCAACCAGAATAATCAAAATATTTGGCAAAACGAACCAGCGTCGGTTTAGAGGTAAAGGTCCTTTTGGCAATTTCATCCATACTTAAATCCTGCAGCTGATCGCGATTTTCAAGAATAAATTCGCCAATCGTCCGTCTCGCATCCTTTTGTTTGAATGCTGCCTCTTCAATTCTTTGGAACAAATACATCCCTCATCACCTCTTCATTAGATCTTTTCAGATACTGCCTTCATACCATTAGAAAACATTTGCTGTTCACACTCTTGAATCATGTGATCGTAGTTATCGAGCTTCTTTTCCAAACGATCAACGGTTCCATTGATCAATCTCTGCTTTTCTAATAATTTCTGGTATTCGTCCAGCAAAATCTTTTTACGTGCAACTAAAGTAGAATCTCCTTGCTGATATAACTCAGAATATTTCGCCAAAGAGTCGATGGATAATCCTGAATCTCGCATACATTTAATAAATTCGACCCAGTTCAGATCCTCTTCTTGAAAATCTCTGACTCCAGAATTATTTCTAGTGATTGGCGGAATCAACCCTTGTTTTTCATAGTAGCGGATGGTTGCTGGCGTCATTTCGAATTTTGTTGCAACTTCTGATATGTTCATGAACCCCACTCCTTTTTGCCTTCTTTTGTCCATTCTATCAGGATTTCTGCTAGAGTTAAAGTCGACTTTAACTCAAAAAAGACAAAGCCTTGTCCGCTTTGTCTCTTTGTTATTAAGGTTTTATATCTGTTAACCATTCTTCAACTACATTCGACAGGTTACTTTTATTTGAAGAAGTGATTTCTAATCCTTTACTGATGTTAGCTTGATTAAGCAGGTCTTTGTACCGTGCCATCGATTCATTGATGGGACTACTACCGCTCGTAAAGAAAGGATAGATTTTTTTATTCGACAAATCATTTTCACTAATCCATTTTTCAACTGGTAATGCAGGTTCGCCAAACCAAATCGGTGCTCCAATAAAAATACTGTCATATTCAGAAAAATCGACCTCCTTCGAAATAATCTCAGGCAATTCGTTGTTATTCCTTTGTGATCGGACAACTGCTAAAACATCGTCATAGACCTCAGGATAGGATTCTACCGTTTCAATTCTTAGAAGCTCACCATCCACTTGTTTATGGATCTCTTCAGCTACAGCTTCCGTATTTCCAGTTAATGAATAATATACAATGATTGACTTTACCATGTCGCCATCTCCTTTTGATTTTCTCGATTCTAAACGCACACTTGATTGACTATCTACCTTGGAATCGTCTGAATCAGAATTATTTGACCCGCACGCACTTAACAAAAAAATAAAAAGAACGAACAAAAGCAACTTTTTCATGCTTCCTACCTCCATATCATTTAGTCCAAGCATATAGGTTGAAGTACGCTTTAAGTCAAGCAAATTTAAAAAAGAGCTGTACCAATTGACTTGGCGCAGCTCCTGTTAAGACATTCTATTTTAATTGTGTCCAACCACTTTGTGCGGAATATACGGCTCTTCCAAATACAGAATATCTTCCTCTTTCAGCTTAAAATCGACAGCGTCGACCGCCGTTTCAATATGGCTCATTTTTGTTGCTCCAACGATTGGTGCAACAACTGGATCTTTTTGCAACAACCAGCCTAAAGCGATATTCACTCGATTCGTTTCATATTTATCTGCTAATTCGGCCACTCGATCAATAATAAGTTGATCCTTAGCCGCTGTTTCATCATATTTTGATTTTTGTGCCACATCTGTCGTGCTTCTCTTCGTTGCTTCTGAGCGATCGCGAATTAATCTTCCCGAGGCCATTGGGCTATATGGGGTCAAGGCGATTTTCTCCGACTGACAATAAGGAATCATTTCCCGTTCTTCTTCCCGATAAATCAGATTCAAATGATTCTGCATCGAAATAAATTTCGTCCAGCCATATTTCTCAGCAATGTTATTCGCCTTTTGAAATTGATAAGCATACATCGCTGAAGCACCGATATATCGTGCTTTTCCAGACTTAACCACATCATGCAAAGCCTCCATTGTTTCTTCGATCGGTGTATCATGATCCCAACGATGGATAATATATAAATCAACATAGTCCGTCTGCAGACGTTTCAAACTTTGATCAATCTGCGACATAATCGCTTTTCTTGATAACCCTTGACCATTAGGACCATCGAACATTTTTTGATGAACCTTTGTCGCTAAGACGATCTCGTCTCTTTTAGCATAATCCTTCAATGCTTGTCCAAGAATTTCTTCACTGCGCCCCAAAGAGTAAACATTTGCCGTATCAAAAAAATTGATTCCTAACTCTAAAGCTCTTTTAATCAAAGGCCTGCTGTCTTCTTCTTCCAAAACCCATTTGTGAATCCAGTTTTTCGGATCTCCAAAACTCATTGAACCTAAACAAATTTTCGAAACATCAAGTCCTGTGTTCCCTAGTTTTGCATATTCCATCTACTACACACCTTTCCTAGCTATTATAAGCATACACGTTAAAGTCCACTTTAAGGCAAGGGTTTTAATCAAAAATAAACTGACATAGTTTGTGAGTATTCAAAAAAGGTATTGCATATGCCTTTAATTATCTTTGATAATTATTAAATAGAAGCGATCTTATGAAAACAAAACTTTTTCAACATATGAACCGTTCGATTTATTTTGTGTATATTTATATGAACGTTATAAAAGAGTTTATCTATGGTATATTCGAACTTAACTTCTATTTTCATTTACTTTCGACAGCGTTAAAAATTTGAAAATCATGAGGTAGAAACATGAGATCAGCAATTGGTTTAGGAAATATCCTTGCATTTATCGTCTCTTATAGAAAATGGCACAGCATTCTTTGGGCCCTTTTTCATGGCTTATTTGGTTGGTGGTATGTTTTTTACTATGGATTTTTCTATTGGGGAAAATGAGCATTAAAAAAGCAGCGCGACCTTTACCATCTTTGGTCGCGCTGCATGACTATGTTTTATCTAACCTAAGACAATCCCCGCATCATTAATCGCAGCTTCAACAATCTCCATCACGATCTTACTATGTTCAAGCTGTTTTTTAACAAAAGTCATGTCTTTATTTTCAATTACTTGAGCAAACAATTTGAATTCATCGTACATCCGATGCGGATGGTCTTTGTGATCAAAGGTTTCAATTTCACCGGCAAGCGTCTGTGTACTATAGCTTTCCAGCGTATTTGTTGGTCCATTGACGATGACAGAACCTTCTGTTCCTTGAATAGTCGATCGAATCGTTGCCTCCGAGTCTTTCGCCCCGATACAGACTACCTTCACCTCACCATAATCCAGTATCAGCATACCGGAAGTATCAATCTCCCGTTCAATATTCGCAAAATATTGTACTCGATGAGGTTTTCCCAGCAGCCCTACGACTAAGTGGATGTTGTAAATATTGATATCCATCAATGCACCACCGCCCATTTTAGGATTGAAGGCAGGCAAGATTGTCCCCTCTTTAAAGGCATCATAGCGAGAAGAATATTGCGAGTAATTACATTCAATAATTTTTAGTTTGCCGATTTTTTTGCTGGCCTCTTTGATTCCTTGATAATTGGTTAAATACTGGTTCGTGATGGCCTCTACCAATACCAAATCGTTTTTCAAAGCTAGCTGCTCTAAATCCAGCAATTCCGCATGTTTTAATGTAAAAGGCTTCTCACAAATAACATGTTTGCCTGCTTCTAACGCCTTTTTGGCAAAACCATAATGCAAATGGTTCGGCACTGCGACATAGACAGTATCAAACGCATCGCTCTGCAAACACTCATCAATATCAGTATAAGATTCATCAATCCCATACTCTCCCTGTAATTTTTCAGTCTTTTCCTGACTTCTCTTTGTACCAAGTATAGCTTTCACTTGAATCCCAGGTAAATCCTTGATGATTGGTAAGAACTCTTGCACAATCTTTCCCGATCCTAAAACAGCTAATTTCACTCAGATCCCTCTTTTCTTTCACCGACTATCTAATAATTTGTTGGATACCTTTTTCCAACATCTCGATTTGCAGCAATGTTTCTTCATCTTTGACGGCTTTGGGTTTGCCATTAATTAATGTTTCATAGATATCTTCGTAGACACGGCTGTAATCTCCGATTTCCGAAACAACTTTCTCTTCATGATAAACACCTGCATCATCCATATAAGTCAGCGTACCATAATGTTCAGGCAAATCAATCCCGAAATCCTTGTTTTCTGGCATATAAAACATTTTTAAATGTTCTTCTTGACGATCTTTTGTCTCTTTAACGAAGACGCCTTTCTTTCCATAAACGACAAAACTTGGTCGTTCTTTCAAACGGAAATAACTCGATTTTACGGAAACCTTCATTCGACCATAGAAAAGATCCAAATCAAAGTAGTCATTCATTCGATCATTACCTAATAATTGGCGTACTTCGTAATGGACATCATCCGGTTGTCCGAAGTAAGAAATTACTTGATCCAATGTATGGCAGGCATGACCATAGAGATAACTCGTTCCGATCGAAAATTTCTCGACACTTTCAGGCACCTCTGGCCGATAGTAGTCATAGTGCATTTCTACTTCTAATAGATCTCCCAACACTCCGCTTTCGATTACTTTTTGAACAGTTAAAAAGTCTGAATCATAACGACGATTTTGGTAACATTGAATGAATAAGCCTTTTTCATCTGCCAAGCGGTATAACTCTTTAGCTTCCTCAGACGTTTCTGTAAAAGGTTTTTCAATCAAAACATTTTTCCCGTGTTCTAATGCCTCTTTACCTAGTTTGAAATGCAGCGGACTCGGTGTCGTCACAACTACAAGCTGAATTTCCGGATCACCATAGATTTCATTGATGTCTGAGGTATAATTGGTACCAGGATTTTTCTCCCAAGTAATCTTACCACTAGGTGAATAAATCGTTTTGACCTTAATTTTGTCGGTTAGTTTTGTAGAAATTGGTAAATGATAGCGATTGGTACTTTTTCCGTTTCCGATATAAGCGATTGTTAGCATAAATAAATTCCCCCGTATTTCATTTGATACTCTCATTATAAAAGAACTAGCCGGTTTGAACAGATTATCAAGTAAAACAGGTTATTTTATCCAAACAATCGCATCATCACTCCTAAATCCTGAACATTTATACCAAAATTTCCCGAAAAAAAGTAAAACATTTCTTCTGAAGTGCTCCAAATTAAGTTATCATAGTTGAGATATCAATTTTCACTCGCTGCTTTTAGCAGTAAAACAATCTCCGAAAAAATGATTCCATTAATACAAACTAGAAGGTGATGAAATGCTTTTAATCGACAAATTGCGATTGCAAAAGGATTTAACGAATACAGAAAAACGAATCGCGGACTATATCTTGCGAAATTTAACAACGATCCCTGCGATCAATGTCGCTGATCTCGCGAAAGATACCTACACTTCTCATTCATCAGTAATCCGTTTAGCGAAAAAGATGGGCTATGAAGGGTTCCGTGACTTTCGTGTTGCTGTTTCTGAGGTTGCCCATAGTGAACTCTATCGATCAAATCCAGTTGATGCCAATTTCCCTTTTTTGCCGCAGGATTCGACTAAGGAGATTGCTAAGAAAATTGCCGATTTAACAATCAATACCGTCCAGCGAACTTACGCGCAATTAGATGATACGGTACTTGACGAGACAGCAAATCTACTAGCTAAGGCTGAGCGCATTTTTCTATTTGCTCAAGGTGATTCGCAAATTCGGGCCCGTAGTTTTCAAAACAAATTGGTGAAGATCAATAAATTTTTGATTATTGCAGATGAATACGCGGATGAGGATTGGAACGCCGCAAGTCTTACAAGTAAAGATTGCGCCATTTTTATTACTTATCGCGCGAGGGTTCCGCAATATGAACGAATGCTAAAACATTTTATGAACGAAAATAATCCCTCCATTTTATTGACTGGTAATAGTCGCTCAAACTTGATTCCGCTAGCTACTCAATCACTCGTGTTTACTCAAGAGGAGATGGATTTCTTGAAGGTCAGCACCTTTTCTTCACAAGTTGCTTTTGAATATATTTTGGATACTCTTTTTTCATTACTCTACGCCAAAGAATTCCAGCGTAACCTGGCTGATTTAAAACAGAAAAATGAATGGATTGAAACCGGAATCTTATCGGACAAGCCAATTACAGATTAAAAAAGCTTTTCTATCTTCGAATTGAAGGATAGAAAAGCTTTTTCATTTAGCGGATACTAGCAAAATCATGATTGATGATTTCCAATAGTTCGAATTGATTCTCACTAAAAGCGAACTTCAAAATGCAGCAATTCGCTATTCGACCGTTCAATTCAACAGTACTTACATGTTCCCACTCACGCATAAATTGTCTGCACGAAGCTCCATGAGAAACCATTAGAATATTTTCTCCCGTATCTGCTTGCATCAGCTCAAGAATAGTTTGTGCTACTCGTGCACGAAAATCCTTTTCCATTTCACCGCCAAATGCCTCGAAAAAATCACCATACGGCAACGGCGGATTCAAGTACTCATGTTCCGCTTCCAAATCACCGAAATTCCATTCCTTTAAACCTTTGACTCGTGAATAATTCAAATCAGTTACCAGTTCCAACGTATCACAAGCTCTTTCTGAGGTAGAAGAATAGGCGCTATCTAACACAATTCCATTTTCGACAAAATATTCTTTTGCAATCTTGGCCTGTTTTTTTCCAAGCTCTGTTAAGGGTGAATCACACCAGCCTTGGATTTTTTTCTGTTGATTAAACAATGTCTCCCCGTGTCGCATCAAGTATAACGTTTTCATTTCATCGCTCCTTTTAATTCGTATATAAATGTTATCGTTGCGAAAATAATTTCGCAACGATAACTGCTACTTTAGATAGTTAGATCACTCAGCCATTTAATAACGGCGTCTTTGCTTTCGTCTACTTCATTGCGACTGACAGAATAGCCTTCTTCTATTATCGTCGCCTCGGATTCTTCTTTTTTAATTGAATCAATCGTACTAGAAAAACCGCTGCCTCCATGAGTATTAAATGGAATGATGGTTTTTCCAGCTAAATCCGTGTCATCCAAAAAACTATAAAGAATCATTGGCATGTCCCCCCACCAATTGGGATATCCTAGAAAAATAGTGTCATACTCATCCATATTTGCTACCTGTTCTTTCAATGCTGGACGAGCCTTCTCTTCTTGTTCCTTACTAGCTAAATCAACCAATTCTTCATGATCTGTTGGATAAGGCTTTTCCGGTTCGATTCGAAAAATTTCAGCTCCAACTTGTTCTTGAATCGTTAGGGCAACATATTGTGTATTCCCTAAAACTTTTCCATCAATTACAACTGCACTATTTTCTTCTTCTTCCGTCATATTTTCTGGTTTATCAGTTTCCGGCATCGAAAAATAGACGACTAAGGCTTTCCCGAACTTTTCAGTACCCTCCGCCTTCAATGCTGAACTTGCTGATTCTTTTCCAGTTTCACTTGAATCCTGTGTTTCATTTTCAGTATTGCCGCAAGCGGACAATACTGAAACCGTAAAAATTGTTGCTATTATCCCGAATAGTTTTTTCATTTGTATTCCACCTTCCCAGGTTCACCTTCACCGACGGATTTCATCACTCTTCCTTCAAATCGTTCTTGATCTTTAACTTTTCATTTTCATAATTAACCATATGGGTCTCAAAATTATCTAATTTGTATTTTAAATAGTCACGTGCTTCTTGCAGTGCTTTGATTTTTTCCTCCGCATTATCAAAATGCTCTTGCAAAATTGCTTTTCTAGCGCCTAATGTTTCACCGCCCTCACGCGAAAGACTAGCGTAATCAATCAACCCTTCAACCGATACGCCGGCATTCCTTAGCACCTTGGCAAAATATACCCAATTGAGATCCGTTTCAGAAAAATCACGATAACCATTTTTATCACGAGTAATCGGCGGAATCACACCGATGCGTTCGTAATAGCGTAAGGTATCAGGTGTAAGATCATATTTTTCGCTGACTTCTTTAATATTCATTTCACCCCTTTCTTACTTTGTCTTTCCAAAGCAAAAAACTTGTGTCATCAATCCTTTTTTCTATTGTACTTGTTTTGTCGGACGGATGATAACTTCATTCCATGCCGCATCTGCTGGCAAATCGATTGCCTGCTGAATCGTGGTTGCTACCCGATCAGCGGAAATCCCAAAATTTTCATAGAACTGTTCATAATTTTCCTTTAGTGCTGGGTCGGTCACTGAAGATAGCAGCTCCGTATTAATTGCTCCAGGAGAAACGATGGTCACTCGAATATTCGATCCACTTTGTGCAACTTCTTCTCGTAGTGATTCACTAATGGCCCGGACTGCCCACTTTGTTGCCGAATACACCGCGCCGCCAGCATGTGCATAGTGTCCAGCGACAGATGAAATATTAATGATCTGACCAAATTTTTGCTCATTCATATAAGGAAGCACCGCTCCAACACCGTACAATGTTCCTTTAATATTAATATCGATCATCCTGTCCCAATCCTGAATTCTTTTATCCTTGAGTAGTGAATGGGGCATTATTCCGGCACTATTGATCATGACATCGATCCTGCCGAAAGTAGTGATCGCCAATTTTACAAGACTTTCAACTTGTTGATTATTCGTTACATCGGTCACTTGATAAACGGCTTCACCATTATTTGACTGAATCTGATTCACTATCTCTTTCAAATTTCCTTCGCGGCGCGCGCCTAAAACGAGTTTATTGCCATTTTTTGCTAATAGCTTGGCGCTTGCTTCTCCGATTCCGCTGGAAGCCCCTGCAATAACGATTACTTTACTTTCTGTCATGCTATTCCCCTCCTGATGAATTAAGCATACACCTTGGAGTTCACTTTAAGGCAAGGAGGAATTTTGAATTTTAAACCAGAAATAGTTTTTGAATCAAAAAAAAGGTAAATACTTATCAAAGTATCCACCCTTTGTAATCATTAACTATTCATCATTTTTAATTTACTCATGCTCTTGTATCGTCACCCGATAACTATCGACTACACCGCCCTCAGCGATATTCACTATAACCGTGTCCATCTCTTCACGCTCGATCAGTTTAGGAAGTAAAAAGTTCTCGATCACCTCATCCTCAGTTATTCCTTTAGCAAAAAAATCGACTTGGAAAAATTCATTCTTCAAGACCTCTTTACTGGAATCAAATATATAATCTACAATGACTTGGTCATCCTTTTCACTATCTCTCGCCAGCCAATTTCGCCTCGCTAGGCTTTCTCCAAAGTTCCCCAACATGAAAACTATTTCTTCCTCATCATCCAAGTCCCATTCAAAATCAGGATTATTTTCATCAGAAAGATTTTTTATTTCCGTCAACTGTTCAGCCGATAAAGCGTATTCGGACATTTCATAGTTTTCGGTTTCTGGGGGTTCGGTAATTTTGTACAGCAGATTTCCAAACTCATCTATAATATTGAACTTAATCAATAACTCGTTCTTCAAAGTTACAATCCAAATGATGCGATTTGCTTGATAACTACCATAACTCTGCGGCCTTTTCAAATACTTTATCTTCACTTATTTTCTCCCTGATTCTCATTTTTTACTGATACCATGCATTTCGTGCTAAATAGCATCGCAAAAATGTAAATCGCTTACATTTTTAGTCTCAGTATAAGATAAACTACGCCATCTGCCTAGATACTTTTCAAAAGTTAAAAAGCTACTTATAAAAAAATCGTTTTATTATTACACAAAAGGCTGTAACCTCACTCGAAGGTTACAGCCTTTTTCTCTATTTTGATCTTCCTAAAAAGAAAGAAACGATTAAAACTAGAATGATCGCACCAATAATTGATGGTACTAATGCCATACCAGCTAATGACGGTCCCCAAGAACCTAACAGTGCTTGACCTAAGGCCGAACCAACTAAACCTGCGATGATATTCGCGATCCAGCCCATGCTGTTTCCTTTACCTGTGATAGCTCCGGCGATTGCCCCGATGACTGCTCCTATAATTAATGACCATAATAAACCCATGATAATTTCCTCCTACAATATAATTAGTTTACTCGTGTTTCTTGATTGTCTTCGATCTTCTCTTGTGCCTTATCCGCACCACGACCGATAGCATCTTTCGCTTTATCTGTTTGTTTCGAAGTAAATTCGCCGGTTGTTTTCGCCGCGCTCGTTACTTTATCTTGAACAGTTTCGCTGTCTTCTTCAAATTCGGCTTTAGTTTTGATATCCACCACATGAATATTCACTTCGATCACTTCTAAATGAGTCATCTTGGCTACTTCATCGCGAATCACTTTTCTAATTTGAGCAGCAATTTCTGTAATATCCTGACCGTATTCGATCACAACATCCATATCAACCGCTACCTGTTTTTCCCCCACTTCCGCTTCGATCCCGGAAGTAACATTTTCAGTATTAACCATTTTCTCCGCCAGATTGGAGAAGAAACCGCCGTCTACCGTCAATAATCCATCAATTTTCTCCACTGCTGTACCGATGATCTTTTGAATCACCTTATCTTCATAAAACACATCACCTTGGACTTCTGAAGTGTTGTCGCTATGAATAGAACCCGAATTATTCAGGTCTACTTGTCCTGAGACTGCTGTCTTTTCATCTACATTTTTGTTTTCGTAATTGTTTTCCATTATAAAGTCCTCCTATATTAATCTTCATGAAATACTGTTGATTACAAGATATAAAATAACCTGTACTTATTCTCTAGAGAAATAATCAATTTATTTTCCATTCATGTTTACATTAAATAGCATAACTTATTTTATTTTGTATGAACAATAATCTGCTTATAGCGTCACAATCCATCATTAACTATTCCGATTTTTGCTTAAAAATATTGAAAGAAACATTCATAGAGAAAACGCCTCAAAGTTAAATTTCCCGAGAGTCTTTCAATTACGATTAAAATAACAGATATCAAGGATTCCATTTTCAATCACACCGCTATTACATGTTTTTTTCTTCTATTATAAATGGAAGAAAATCAGCAGCCATTCTAATAGACAAACAAAAAAACACCTGAGATAGATTCATTTTAACCATGAATCTATCTCAAGTGCTATTCTATGCCTATAACTGAGAGTGCTAAAAACTAGTCTTCTTTTTTGTTTCTAGCAAGCCCAAATAGTCCGGCAATTCCTACAATTAATGCACCTAGTAACCCAAAGTGATTTTCTTTTTCACCAGTTTGCGGATAAACCTTTTCCGAGGTCTTCGCAACCTGTTCTGAGCCCACTTTGCTGATTGTCATTTCTTTTGCAGAAACATCGTTAGTATTATTCTGAGTATTACTTTCAACGTTAGTGCCTTGCAATTGATGGGGCTGATCATTAGGAGTTAGAATTGATGTCTTGTGACTATTTGTTGCCGTAGCTGGATGTTTAGCAGAAATAATTTTTATAACACCTGGAACAACTGAAATATCGAAGTTCTTAGATAATTCAGTTAAACTGAATTCTTTTCCATTAATTATATAAGTTCCTGTTTTTGGTCCAACAGACTTAATACCCATTTTTTCAAGCATTTGATTCAACAATGGATTATCAACTGTGTATTTGACTGGTACTTTTTTACCATCTTCTACATGTTCGAAAGTATCAAATTTCACAGAAGCTTTCGCTTTGTCGATTACCAATGATCCATCTTTCACCGTCACTTTGTAGTTTTTATTTTCTCCTGCAGTTACTTTAATGGCATAGGTTCCAGCATCTTTATCCTGACTGATGTCAGAGAAACTGTAATTGACTTGATCTCCCTTAACAAATCCAGTAAGTACAGGGTTCAATTCTTTATTGTACGACTGTCCATCATAAGTTTTGCGGACATTTGGACCATCAATCGTAGCTGTTGCAGGAGTAATAATTAATTGGCCCTTATGAACAGTTACATCATAGTTCTTATTTTCTCCAAGAGTCGCATTTACTTCGTACGTCCCCGCATCTTTGTCTTGGGTCAAATCTTCTACATTGTAATTCAAACTATCACCGGCAATTACTCCCGTAATACTTGGGGTAACTGGATTGGTGTACCCTTTGCCATCGTAAACTTTTGTTAGATCACTTGGAACAGTTAGATCAGCCTTTGCTTTATCTATTACTAAAGTACCGTCTTTCACCGTTACTGTATAGTTTTTATTATCGCCTGCAGTGACCTTAATCGCGTAGGTTCCAGCATCCTTGTTCTGACTGATATCTGAGAAGCTGTAGTTGATTTTTTCTCCATTGACAACACCTGTCAATGCTGGAGTCAATTCTTCATTATATGCTTGACCATCATAAGTTTTATGGATATGCGGACCTTCGATGGTTACTGTAGCCGGAGTAATAACTAATTGCCCCTTGTGAACAATCACATTATAGTTCTTGTTTTCACCGATCGATGCATTTACTTCGTAAGTCCCGACATTTTTATCCTGGCTTAAATCTTCAACAGTATAATTCAGAGTGTCACCGGCAACTACACCAGTGATGCTTGGAGTAATTGATGTGGTATATCCTTTGCCGTCGTAAACTTTTGTTAGATTACTTGGAACGGTTAAATCAGCTTTCGCTTTATCAATTACCAATGATCCGTCTTTCACCGCTACTGTATAATTTTTATTATCTCCCGCAGTGACTTTAATGGCATAGGTTCCAGCATCTTTATCCTGACTAATGTCGGAGAAACTGTAGTTGACTTGGTCTCCTGCAATGATTCCAGTGAGTGTAGGAGTCAATTTTTCTTTATACGCTTGGCCATCATAAGTTTTATGGATATGTGGACCTTCGATGGTTACTGTAGCTGGAGTAATAACTAATTGCCCCTTATGGACAGTCACATCATAGTTCTTGTTTTCACCAATCGATGCATTTACTTCATATGTGCCAACATTTTTATCTTGGCTTAAATCCTGAACCGTATAGTTCAAGCTGTCACCAGCAATTACGCCTGTAATACTTGGAGTAATCGGCGTAGTATATCCGTTACCATCGTAAGTTTTTGTTAGATTGTCTGGAACGGTTAAATCAGCTTTTGCTTTATCAATTACTAATGACCCATCTTTCACTGTTACTGCATAATTTTTGTTATCGCCTGCAGTGACCTTGATCGCGTAGGTCCCAGCATCCTTATCCTGACTGATATCTGAGAAACTATAATTGATTTTATCACCATTGAGAACACCTGTTAACGCTGGAGTCAATTCTTCTTTATACGCTTGACCATCATAAGTTTTATGGACATCTGGACCTTCAATCGTAGCTGTTGCAGGAGTAATAACTAATTGCCCCCTATGAACAGTCACATCATAGTTCTTGTTTTCTCCAAGTGTTGCATTTACATCATATGTTCCAGCTTCTTTATCCTGGCTTAAATCTTCAACAGCATAATTCAGGGTATCGCCAGCAACTAAACCAGTAATACTTGGAGTAATCGGCGTAGTATATCCTTTGCCGTCGTAAACTTTTGTTAGATTACTTGGAACGGTTAAATCAGCTTTTGCTTTATCAATTACTAATACCCCATCTTTCACTGTTACTGCATAGTTTTTGTTATCGCCTGCAGTGACCTTAATTGCATAGGTTCCAGCATCCTTATCTTGACTGATATCTGAGAAGCTGTAGTTGATTTTTTCTCCATTGATTACACCCGCTAATACTGGAGTCAATTCTTCTTTATACGCTTGACCATCATAAGTTTTATGGATATGCGGACCTTCGATGGTTACTGTGGCTGGAGTAATAGATAACTGCCCCTTATGAACAGATACTTCATAATTTTTATTTTCACCAAGTGATGCATTTACTTCGTATGTCCCAACATTTTTATCTTGGCTTAGATCCTGGACCGTATAGTTCAAACTATCTCCGGCAACTACACCAGTGATACTTGGAGTAATTGGCGTAGTATACCCGTTACCGTCGTAAACTTTTGTTAGATTGTTTGGAACGGTTAGTTCAGCTTTTGCTTTATCGATTACTAATGTGCCGTCTTTCACCGGTATTGTATAGTTTTTGTTGTCTCCCACCGTGACCTTAATAGCGTAGGTTCCGGCATCTTTATCTTTGCTGATGTCAGAGAAGCTATAATCGACTTTATCTCCGGCAACGACGCCTGTTAATGTAGGTGTTAAGTCTTCTTTGTATTTTGAGGAACTGTAATCGTAATTGTTACTGCTTTACTAACTTGATTATCGTTACTATGGACAGTAAAATTGCTAGTAGGCGACACGTTTAACGAGTTTAAATCATTGGCGGATACATAAACTACCGAAGGATTCCACCAAACGGCCCCTTGGTTAGGAGCTGAAGTCGCTAAGGTAACTGCAAATGGTGAGCCAATTCCCTCAGTCAAATCACCAACTTTATTTTTAAAAGCAACTGTAGGTGCCGTTGTTACTGCAACATCATTCGTTGTCAGTTTCCCAACAAAATAAAATGAATTCCCCAAAATACTGAAGCCAGATTTACTTGTGCTAAACATACTAGGATCAACCGTGATCACAACGTTCGAACCAATGCCAGACTGCGTAATTTTGTAATAGCTATTGTCATATTGAACCGCTATTTTATTAAATTTTTCAGTTGCTGCAGTGTCCAGTTGATATCCTTTGGGAACCGGAATAGTATAAACAATACTTTCATAGGTGCTTGCATTCAAATGGCTTGATGAAAAATTGCCTGAATTATTGGCAACTTTAGATACGAAATTTTCGCCTACTTTTACTGGAACGCTTTGTCCAGTAGTATCATTCGTAGCTTCGTATGTAACATTTTGATCGTATAATCCGTAAGTAATTGCCGCAGAAAGTGTTTGTGCCACCTTATTGTTAAGTGTAAGTGTTACGTCTCCTGTAACTGTTTTATTGAAAATCTGTAGTGTATTCACTAATACATTCAGATTGAACACACCATTAATCCCCGATTGAGTAGCTGTATAAGTAATACTGCTGCCATCACCTGCAAGTGATTTAGTAAAGCCATTAACCTCTGGTCCATCTGAAAGACGGAAGAAATTAGGAACGGTTACCTTTAATACATCATTTTTATTAATATTAGAAAAGGTCACAGCGATTGTGTTGCTACTTGAGGTACCTTCCTTTGGTTGTGAATCTGCGTCATATTTTCCGGCATAACTCGTTTGTCCGTTAAATGTGATGCTATTTCTTTGATCTTTAGTATCAATGGAATCCAAGCTGCTTAATAATTCATTAGTCACAGCTTTTTCTTTTGTGGACTGAACAAGTTTCGTTTCATTGTTCGATGTGAAGGCCGAGTCTGCCTGTTTTGTCTCTCCAACTGTTTTAGAACTTTCATTCGAAGAATCCAATGAAGCTGCTGATTTTTCCTGTTGTACCGGAGTTGTTTCAGTTGCCGGATTTTGATCTGGTCGAGTTGTTGAATCTGCAACACTGTTTTGATCCGTTGTCTTTGTAGCATTTGCATCATTTTTAACAGTTGAATCATTAATAACTTGTGATATATTATCATTTTGCTTCTCTACCGCTTGAGACGAATTATCCTTGTCTTGAGAAGTTATTTGACTCGTTTTATTTTGATCATCTGCCTGTGGTTGAACAGTCGTGTGAATGGTACTACTATCTAAATTATTATTATCAGCTGTATTTGTTGTCGAATTCACTAATTCTGGTTGCACTACAGGGGTGGTCGTGTTCGAGCTAGATCCCTCCGTTGACTCTGCGGGAACCTGTTCTGAACTCTGTTTCTGCTCTTGACTAGTTCCATCCCTGGCATTATCCACCGGTTGTGCCAACGAATCGCTCTTTTGCTTTTCACTTATCGTTACTTCATCTGCGTGGACTTCTTGTGTGGTTATCTGGGTAGAAAAAATGATCCCGCTTGTCACTGAGATCCCTATAACGATCCATCTTTTCTTACGTTTCCTCATTTTATAGTGTACTTTAACATCCATCTATGTCACCCCTTCATGCATAGTATTTCGTTTGAACATTATTATACATTTTTTATATTTTATTAATATAATAACGTTTCGTCAGGAAATCCTTTATACTTCATTATTTCCGGTTATTTTGAATAAACATTTTCCACTTATATATCACTTGTTATATAAAATATTTGTTTCATAATCAAAAATAATAGACTAATATTTATGCATTATTAAATAAAATTATTGGGATACCTGACTCACATTCTATCCTTTTTTATTTGACGATAAATCTTATCACCTGATATTAATTCTAATTTACGTTTTTTCCCTACCATTCCTCATTTTTTTATAGTTTGAAGAATTAACGATTCTTTTCATTGGAACATGGCAATTATTTAATTTTCTCATTTTCTTCAATTTTTGATTTTTATCTATTGAAAGTGCTCTCTATGTTGTTGTTTTTAATTTCAACGAGGAATATAAATAACGATAATTTTCGATTATTGTTGATGATTACAAAATGAACGTCCCTCCTAGAGAAGGATGAGGCTTTCTTAAACTACATATGCATTCTTTATAAAATTTAACGCTGCATCATTGAACTAAAAAAAAGAGCCGTTATTACACGACTCTTCTTTCATAATTATTCAATTTTTTTATTATCCGCGTTTCAAACGACCAAATAGATTGAAAACAATCGTCCAAACAACTGCGCCAATTGCTGGATAAAGCGAAGTTTTATTAAAGAATAAACTAATAAAGATCGCTGCGAAAAAGCATAATGTCGCTGGACTTGTCACTCGATAAAAAGGCATCTTAAATCCGTCAGCCAAATAATCTTGTGAGGTTTTATATTTTCGATGTGAATAAACAGCCATTGCATAAACGATAATGTACATATCACTCGAAACAGATGTCACAAAGATGAAGGCACTTCCAATCTGAGGTATCAATGTAAGCAATGGCCCAATTAGCATCAAGGCTGCTGATGCCAATATCCCCCTTGCCGGCACACCGGTTTTAGAAATCTTATCAAAGCTTCTGAAAAAAGGCGCGCGTGCTTCAGATGATAATTGATAAAAATGACGCCCCGCTGAAAAAATTGCGCTATTTAGAGCGGAGGCCGCCGAAGTAAGTACAACGAAATTTATTATTGTAGCTGCTGCTGACAAACCTGCCAAAGAAAAGACTTGAACAAATGGACTTTCTGTTGGATCAATCGTTTGCCAAGGTGTAATGCTCATAATGATTACCATCGCGCCAATATAAAAGATCAAGATTCGATAAATAGTTTCATTAACGGCTTTTTTCAGTACTTCACGCGGATTTTTAGTTTCACCGATCGTGATACTGATAAATTCCATTCCTTGAAAAGCAAAGAACACTAGCGGAAACGAAGCGACAAATGTCTTCACACCATGAGGGAACATTTCAAATCCATGGAAAATATTCCCGAAGCTGGCGATATTTCCATCTGGTGATTTAAAACCCGTCATGACTAAAATGATTCCTGTGATAATCATCGATAGGATTGCAACAATCTTAATCATCGCAAACCAGAATTCCGTTTCAGCGAAGATTCGCGCAGCGATCAGATTCAAAGACGTCAATAGAACTAGAAAAACAAGTTCGATTAAACTAGCATTCAGATTAGGAAACCAGAACTTTATATAGGTAGCGATCGCGGTTAGTTCCGCCATTGCCAAAAAAACTAAACCAATCCAATAACTCCAGCCCGCAAAATTCCCTGCACGTTCACCTAAATATTTAGTTATAAACACAACAAATGTATGCTGATCAGGATCCGCATAGAGCATTTCTCCGATTGCCCGCATCATCAAAAAGAAAAAACCGCCGATGATCAAATAAACTAAAATGATTGAAGTTCCAGCTTTACTAATCGAATTTCCAGATCCTAAAAACAGGCCTGTCCCAATCGTTCCACCTATTGCTATCATTTGAACGTGACGATTTGATAATGTTCGTTTTGTTCCATCCTTATTCACTTCTTGGTTGGACATAATAAATCACTCCTTTCAACCCTTAGAAAATTATATCCGCCAATTTTGGCCTAAACCAATTCTAGACAACTTTAAAAATACGATGATAAAATCTTTTTCTCGATTAATTTTTATACAGCATATTTTCAATCTAAATAATTTATATACCTGTCTTTTTGATTTCGCAATTAATAAAACTCGGAAAAACGTGTCTGATTATTTTTAGTTAAAAAATTTTTATTCAATGAGAAAAAATCAAATAATTCTTTTTTTGGTATATTAGACCATTTTTCGTTGTTTAAACTACGTACTAATACAAAAAAGGTCTCGCATTGTTTAAAAACAATGCGAGACCTTTAGAATATAAAAATTGCTACAACGCCTTCACCGTATCCACAACACTTTCATGTTCCACATTAGTCACATCAAAATGCAGTATTTTAAACGTTGTTTCTAAAATAAAACTGATACCGAAAACTGAAATAACTGTTCCAATACCGATTTTTGCGCCTAATAGCCAGCCAATCAGCAGAACAGTCCCTTCAATTACTCCGCGAACGATACCGATTGGTACATTAGGCATCCGTTTGCCTAAAGCAACCATTAAAGCATCGCGTGGTCCACATCCCAGTGATGCACCAATATAGAAGTAACTTCCGACACAGATAGATACCTGGCCTAATAAAAGCAGCACAACGCCGGAGAAAAAATTAGTCATCTGCGGAATAATATTAGCTGCTTGAATCATATCTACAAAGGTTCCAATCAAGATCGTATTGAGAATTGTCCCAAAACCAATTTTTTCCTTCAAAGCCACGTCCACGACTAAAATGACCAAGCCACTAATGATCAAAATATTTCCGTACGTTTGATTGGTCAGATCCGCGATTCCAATACTAAACGCCTCCCAGGAAGCCAACCCAATATTTGCTTGAATAGTTAAAAAAGAGCCCAAAGCAAATAGAAACAATCCAAATACCAACTTAATAAGCCGAACACTATACCCTTTCATTTAACCCCTTCTTTCTATTCTCGATACATCAACATTAAGATTTTCGTTTCTTCATCTGACGTATTTGCATACTTATGATTACAATTGGCCAAAAATTGAATGGCCTCGCCTTCTTGCAGTTCAAAGCTTTTTTCACCAACTTGAATATTCAATAACCCTTGTGTACAAATGATATACTCCCTGATTCCCGCCTCATGATATTCCGACATCCGTTCTGAATGAGGAGCGATCACATGTCGAAGAATTTCGAATTTTTTATCGAGATCAAACTCAAACAAATTGTACGTATCGAAACCTTCTGAGGTCGAATAATGCTTCGTCGAATCATTTTTAATCACAGAAACTTTTGGCGTTTCAACATATGTTAACTGCGCCAAAGGAATATTGATTCCCGTACAGATTTTTTCCAACATCGAGATTGTAGGACTTTTAGTGCACCGTTCAATCTCACTCAACATACTTTTACTCACACCCGATAATCGCGCTAGATCATCTAAGGTTAAATTTCTTTCCTGCCGAATACGTTTAATGTTTCGACTAATCATTTCATTGGCTGAAATCATACAAACCTCCAAATTACTATCTTGGATAAAATCCACTATAGTGTAAAGCTACTGGAATTATTTAGACTTGTCAATAGAAAGAAAAAATAAAGCAGCATTTCTTCCTAAAAAAGAAATGCTGCTTTAGTCAGAACCTACCATCAATTGATAAACTTTCAATTTTTCAAGGAGAGATTCGCTTGTTTTGCCCAATCTGAATTTTTCATTATAGCGCGGCCAACACCAATCATATCCGCTTTTTCTTCACACAATAATTCTTCTGCTACAGCAGCATCCGTGATCCCACCTGTCAGTAGAACAGGAATTTCAACATTTTGTTTAATTGCTCTTGATAAGTCACTAAAGTACCCTTGCTCGTTTGTAGTTGGGTTGGTATAAAAATTGAACCCACCTGAAATATCCAATAAACAAATTCCGGCTTTTTCAAATTCTTTTGACGCGATGACACTGTCCTCGATCGTTGTACCACCATCCAAATAGTCACTTGCGCCCAAACGTAAGGCGATAGGAAATTCTGATCCAACGTTTGCTTGAATAGCTTGAATGATTTCCAAATGCAGTTGAATTCTTCCCTCAATAGAATTTCCGTGATAGTTATCCTGTCGTTTGTTCGTCAAAGGAGAATAAAATTGATTCAATAAGTATCCGTGTGCTGAATGGATTTCCACCCCATCAAAGCCAGCTTGTTTCGCTCTTAGCGCGGCAACAGCAAAATCGGCAATAACTTTCTCAATCTCTTTCTGGGTCATTTCATGCGGTAAATTTTTATTTCTTGTCGTCTTAGGCAACTCAACCGAACTTGCGCTGAGCGGGTCAAAGCCCGTAATTTCCTTTTTTGCCAAACCACCCGCATGGTTAATTTGCGCAAATACTTTTGTTCGATTTTGATGGATAGATGAAACTAATTTTTCGAGTCCAAGTACGTCACTGTCTTTAGCAATCGACAACTGTCCCTTACTTGCTTTGCCCTCTTGACTAACAAAACTGTGTTCTGTAATAATCAAGCCGATATAGCCGCCGTTCGATTTTTCGGCATAGTATTCACAGATCTCGTCGCTTACTTCTCCGCCTTTTTTGGACTTTGATGTTGCCATCGGAGGCATAACTAATCGATTGGGCACTGCTAAGCTTCCGATTTTGATGGGTGATGTTAATAAACTCATATTCAAACCTCCTTTTCCATTTCTTGATAGAGCCGTCCATTTCTACATACCTAAGTCTATCAGTTTAACCCTAATCCTAATAGTTCCGTTTAAAAAGTTGATGCCTATTTTCAAATACAGACTCACTCATTGAAAGTCTATTTCATTTATCGCTGTAGAAAACTAAAAAAAAAGAACCAAAATCCATTTATACAGGATTTTGATTCTTTCTGATTGAGAATATCTAAATAATAAAGTGAGTCTTCCGTAATCTCTTTCAGTCTACTTCTGAAATACGATCCGTCATTACTTCACACTAATCGTCTTACTCGAACCATTTGTCTGAGAAAAATCGAGTGTAAATGTTTGATCATTTTGATTGTAGACGATACCCTCGCTCATCGTTACTACTTCCGAAAAATCTTTTGGTATTTGAAGTGTAACTGATTGAACTTTTTGCGTAGGAGCAGAAATTACATAATCCGTTTGTTCTTTATTTACTTGTCGCATAAGCGCAATTGGTTTATCTGAACGAATACCTGCAACTTCGCCTCCTGATGATTGCCAAAAATTGATGCCTAAATAATTGTCTTCTTTTAATTCTACGGCTTGAATTTCTGGGGTATTTTTTAAAATAGTCACGGGTCTTTTTTGAGCATATTCTTTTAAGCCTTCCGCATTGATCCCGGGAAGCATCGCATAAGTATACGTTTCATTGCGCGGCTGATTTCCATGATTGATTAAAAGTTTTGCGTACTCACCCGTGTATAGTTCTTCACTCGGAAAAGCTTCGTTGATTTGGCTGTAAGTTCCGCTGCGCTGTTCTCGTTTTACAGTGACAGCCTCTTTTTCTGGAAAATAGTAGCCCATGGAACTTTGCGGCTGATCAGATTGCAGCAGCAACCAAGATCTGTTACTTGGCTTCTCCATTTCAGCATTTTCGTTTTGGTCAGATAAAATTTGATAGTTAAATTTACTATTCAATAAACGGTTATCTACAACCGTTTCAATCGAGGCCGCTGTATCTCCGGTAATCCCGGAACCTAACGCTATTACTTGTCCGTCTACGATAAACCACGATTTTTTTGCTTTAAGGTTCATTGGCAAAAGTACACCATTATTTTTTGTTCCAGATTTATTCAGTGCCATTCCGACTACGGCCTGACTTTGATTCGCGACACCGCCGACCCCATCTTCTGTAGAAACAACTGTTGTAAAAGCGGAAACCTCATCTTTTAAAGGGACCGTGTCAATCGTTGTTCCTGGCAAGCGATACGGATCAATCGTCGGCCAATAGGACTTGTTGAATTGTACTTCATCATCATTGTAAAGATAGAGCATTCCATCTCCAGTATGCCACCCGCGCTTATTCTCTTTATTCCCCGCCTCAAAGGAAGATATTCGGCTGGAATATAAACCTAAACCAAGTGTATAGTCTGGTGTGTGCTGAACAAATCGGTCCATTGCTGCGTACATTTTTGTTCCGGTAAAGGGTGGTTGATTTCCTTCAATAGAAGTATCAGCCATCAACGACTGAGTCATCAGCAAATCATTATAGTTCCTAATATTAGTAAAATAATAATCTGGATTTTCTTTCATCCAGTATTTAACTGCTTCCTTCAATCTCTTTTGACTTTCCGCGGGCGCAAACTTGGCAACAATCAATAAATTATAAAGCGTGGTCGAGCCATAGCCGTTTTTGGTTTTAGCTGGAGACCTTGAGATCGAACGTCCGTTAACGGTGGGCAGCATTTCTCCTTGATAAATCAATGGAATAAAAGCTTGTTCAACGTTTTCAACAAATTGCTGAATAACTTCAGGCGCCATTGCATAGGATGAATTCTGGGTAATCGCTAAAATTTTACCTACTCCGCTAATTAAAACATTCCCGTATGAGCCTGTGTAGGGAATCGTATTATGTTGAATAAAAGAGCCATCTTGATAGAATCCGTCACCTTTCGTCACTAGTTTGAAGACGTCGATGATACTGTCTGATGCTTGTTTGATTTTTCGTTCATCCTGCTGCAAAATACCTAAACCTAGTACAGTTTGAGCTAGGTCAGTCCGATTCGCGCCTGTTGTCGAAAAATTGGGAATGAAGGCTAAATCAATAAATGTTCCTTGTGGTTTTGTATATAGCTGTTTGAAAGGATCTGGTACATAACCGCTGATTGCAGAAGTATAAAGAGTTCTTTGCTCTGGATTTAGCTGGTCATTTATTACCATTAAGATACTAATAAATTTTTGCGGAACACCGATTTGCCAATCCCACCAATTTCCGTGAAATTTTTTCCCATCATATCCCTTTTTAGTTACCATAAAATCAAGTCCTGCTGTTACGGCAGACAAAATTTCAGAGTTGTGGTAACTGCTAGTTCCATTGGTTCCATAGGCAAAGGCTAATTGCTGCAAATTTGAAAATTGACTTGTAAAGTCGGCCGAAGCTGTATCACCGGGTTTGGGTGTCCAAAGATAGGCTCTGTCTGGTGCTTTATTCAAGGTTTGATAAAGTTTTTCGGCCTCTTCGGACAATGTATTAACATACTTTACAGTTGCAGGATCGGTTTCATCATACGTATCTGATACGAGTTCTTGCTTCCACTTTTTTTGCAACTCATGAAAACTTTCTGTCTCGTCCTCAGCCGCCTGTCCCTCCACAGTCAAGAGCTGTGTTGATACTCCGAGAAAGAAAATCAGTGCGATTAACCAGCCGCTAATTGGTAAAATAAACTTTTTGATATGCATAGTTGGCTTCCTTTCACTTCCTATTTGTTGATTATGCCAAGATTCCGAAAGCACTTAATACGATTGAAAGAAGCAAAATAATCCAAATCACTCGAGTTGAATTTAGTTTTTTCTGACCTAACATCCAGTACGTCAACAAGACTAGTAAAACTGGGACTAACGCAGGCAATATTGCATCTAAAGTGTCTTGAAAAACTAATTCAACCCCATCTTTTTTATAGACAAAGGGCACTGTTGCTTTCACAACTGAAGGAACTAAAGCCCCAATAACCGTAACTCCCAAAACAGTTGCCGCATTCGTAAAGGCAGATAACTGATCCTTTAGGGTGGTCACCAGCTTTACCCCTTGTTTATAACCCAAGGGCAATAAAGCCGCTCGCCCAAACAATAAAGCAATATTAGCGATAATCCAGATCACACACCCGACTGTTGAACCGTTCTGAGCTAAGGTTCCGGCAATCGAACCGAAAATCGTTCCCCAAATAACATGAAACAAGGAATCACCAACGCCTGCTAAAGAACCCATCAAAGCAGTCTTTAGCGCCACAATCGTATCTTTGGCCTTATAACCATCCTCTTCCTCAATTGCAACATCAATTCCCATGATCAAATTGCCAAAAATAGCATTCGTATTGAAAAATTGATTATGTGTTTGCAGCATCACTTGCAGTTGCTTCTCATCATGACCATAAAATTTTTTCAAAACAGGAAGAATACCATATAAGTAGCCAGAGCTCATCATTCGCTCGTAATTCCAGTTTAATTGGCTTCCTAAAATAAACCGCCAGCTAATGGCATTCAACTCTTTTTTTGTAATTTTTTTATTATTCATCGCCGCTAAATCCCCCTTCAAAGGTCCCAGTTGTTGTCACGTTTTGGACTTGAGATATCTTTTCACTGTCTCGTTTAAAAACGATCATCGCAGCAACAACTCCAATAATCGAAATACCTAACATCGGTACTTGCAGATATGCTGCCAAAAAGAAACCCAACAATAAATATGGAATGTATTGTTTCGTTGGTAAATAATGTAATAGGATTCCTACACCTACAACGGGCATAACGCCTCCCGCAGTCCGCAACCCATTCATCAGCCATTCGGGCATATTTTCAGTAATTGTAGTAACAGCCGCATCACCAACTAAAAGCATCAGTAAAATCGGAATCGCTCGCGACAATCCCCAAAGCAGCGAACCAGACAAAACCAGCCGCGGAATTCGATTAAGCTTCATCTGATCAATCGCTTTGTCAATGGCATGTAATAGATAAACATTGCAGAATCGAGCTACCACATCTAATTGCAGCATCAAAAGGGAGACCGGTACCGCTAGACCGATTCCATATTCTGCGCCTTTTCCAGAAATAACCGCAAAAGCCGTTCCCAAAACAGCTCCTGTAAAATAATCTGGAACAGATGCACCACCAAAAGCAGCGATTCCTAAGCGCATCAATTGTAAAGTCCCTCCGACCATCAAACCCGTTTTAAGATCCCCCATGATCATGCCGGCAATCATTCCAGCAATCGTCGGTTGCGTTAGAGTATTAGAGATAAGTGAATCATTAATTGCGATAAATGCATAAATAGTAATTAAAATAATTTGATATGCGGCTATGTGCATAATACGTTTCCTCCTTAATTAACCTCTTAGTTTCTTCATAAAATCTATTGCTGGCTCATTTGGTACCAATTGAGCAGTTAACTTCACACTTTTATCGGCTATTTTTTCAAAAACAGTGACTTCCTGCTCCATTACCTGGATACTTTTGGTCACTTCAATCGCCCCTTCTTTATAGCTCATATTGCCGACATTGACAGAATCAAGCTGACCGCCAGCCTCTAAATAATCAAGGACATCGGTTGGATTTTTGAACAACAAGAAGATTCGTTGATTGCCATACTTTCCAGCTTGAATATATTTAACGGCATTCTCGACTGATAAAACAGATAACCGCATCGAAGTTGGCGCAGCCATTCGTAAAGAGGTTTTCTGCAATGGATCACTAGCAGCCTCATCATTCACCACGATAATTCGTTGTACATTCAAACTGGTTGTCCAAATTCCAGCCACTTGACCATGAATCAAGCGCTCATCAATTCGAGTGTTAATGATATTCGCTTTACCGGCAAATTGCTGATAATCCGCAAGATTTACTTCCGTCGTTGCTCCTGTCGTATTATCGTCTTTCTGTGCCATCTTTGCTTTCACGTCAGATGCCTGACAGACTGTTGAGTGAAGTAATTCTTGGACTGTTGCTGCTTGGTTAACCACCGCTTCTATGACTAGCGGCAGAGACATTCCTGCGATTATCTCCACCTGTTCATCTTCTAAATAATTCTTTAGTGCCACGTTGCAAGGCGTCCCGCCTAATAAATCCGCAAGAATCAAAACGGGACCGTTAAGGGTTTTCATTTTATCCTCTAGATCATCAGAAAACTGCAAATTATCTCCATCTGGTTTTAATGACACGGTATGAACATGCTCTTGTTTACCAACGATCATCTCTAGACTAGCCTTCACGCCATCGGCCATCCCACCGTGACTGATCAATACGATGTTTCTCATTCATTTCCCTCCTAAATAGTGTTTTAATTTTTATGTTAACTTGATGCCCGAACAACTGAACTTTGAGCTTGTTTCGAAGGTGACGCTTTCATTTTGTAAACCAGCCAAATCTTTATCGCCTCAAAAAGATCGAAAAACCTTCAATATTAGTCCAAAGTAAGCAGCATCGCTAATTTCCCTTCTATTTAAGATCACTCTTAAAGGTATCGCGTCCAGTTTGGATTCAATAAACACATCAAAGCCTGCAGATAGAAGTAATCGCCCCACAGATTTGGTTCATCAATGCCTTTTCCTTCTGCATGAGCATAAACCCCATGTAAAAGCAGCCCTTCATTATTTTCCATGCCCTTTGTTGAATAGTATTCCCCCAATTGATAAATCATACCCTGTGCCAGTAATTTTGCTTGGGGATAGGCTTGATTTATCGAAGCTTCTAGTAAACCGCAAATCGCAATAGCCAAGGCAGAACTATCTTTATCTGATGGATTTTGGTCATTAAAGTCAAAATCCCAATACGGGACTAAATCCTCGGGCAAATGTTCAATGAAAACATCCACGATCGCTCCATAATTTTCAGGAAAAGGCGTTGGCAGAAAATTTTGATTCAATGGGATTCCCAAAATGGCCCAGCTTTGTCCGCGAGCCCAAATTGAGTTATCGCTGTGGCCTTGATGTGTAGCACCATAACTAGGATTTCCTGTTTCAGGATCAAAATAATATGTGTGATAGGTAGTCGCGTCTTCGCGGATAACCGTCTGCAATACTGTTTGATAATGTTTCAGAGCGGCCTCGCGATAGCATGTATTGCCAGAAAGATCCGTTGATTCAAAGAGTAAGGGCAAATTGATCAACGAATCTATAATCAGACGATATTCTTTTGGATCGCCATACTTTCCCCAAGCTTGAATAAAACTTCCTCGTTCTTGGAATCGAGCTAATAAGACATCGGCTGCTGCTAATAATTCTTCTCTACACAGGTCATTCATTGTAACCTTATAACCAGCTCCTGCGGATAAGCTGTACAAAAAACCAATATCATGATGATCTAATACAAAATGGGTGTCCAGCCGCTCCTTAAAACTCTGGATATTCTCCATTGCGATGATCAAAAATTTTTCTTTTCCAGTCCATTCATACGCCAGCCAAAGCATGCCGGTCCAAAACCCATTGGTCCAATCATCATTTTCTTTAATTCGATAGCGCCCATTAGTTGCACAGGCCGATGGAAATTTTGTTCCAAAACGATCCATATTCTGCTCTATTTTTTGAATGCAGTAGTCCATTTGTTCTTTCAGCCATTCTTCAGTCACCTTTTCGCTCAAACTAAGCAAACGTGCCTTCTTTTCTTCAATTGTCATTACGGCTCCTTTCGTTGTACTCGTTTTTAATTTCTCCATATTTACTGATTAAATTTGGTTCAATCCAAAAACTTCGATTTGGGTCAAAGCTGGGAATGGTGATTCGTCCGAAGCTTTTCGCAGATTTTTTAAAGTCAGGCTGGTGGTCTTTTTCAAAGGAAATTTAACATTTTGAAATTCTAAAGATTTAATCGTAGGTACGCAGAGATTATTTCCATCAGAAAATTCTATTGTCACGTTCGTCCAATAACTGTCGTGAGGATAATCTCCTCTAAATAATAGACGTACCCAATCAACCCGTACTTCTCGCCCAAACTCAATCGTCAGTTCGGCATCCTCTTGTTGATTGATTCCCCACGAAGTAAACGGATAAGAGCCGTGTGAATAATTTCCATATTTGCCATCGATGGCATTTTTTGCGTAAAAGATTGCTTCATCTCGAGTTTCCACGTTTGCTGTCGCGTGAGGATAGGCTCCCGTTGATTCCTTCTGATCGTGAGAATTGATTGAAAGATTTTGATATTGCATGATTTCAAAGGGATAGGCCTCGCGAACCATTAGGTGATGACGTTTTGACGAGAAGCTCGTTTCAATCGCCGCTTTCTTTTCCATTTGTTTATGTGGCAGCTGGTACTCCCACTGCGTACCAGCAAGATAAATCAGTGATGGCACCAATGTTTCATCCAACTGAACCATTAGGTATTGATTCGCCTGTTTACTCGTAATCACAAGCTTATCGCCAGGTTGATACAGATAGTCCTTAATGGCCAACACCGCTAGATCTTTTCCTACTACCTGATAAGTTTGCGTAACCTTTTCGTGATCAATTTTCCCTTGAATTAACTGATTGTCTTTGTTTCTAAGTTCAATCTTTATCATGTATTGTTTCCTCCTCGTAACAACCACCGACTAAACAAATCAGCCGATGGGTTCCAGGCATAATTTTTTGGGCCAAATAGGGTAAGCTCGTTCGTGGAAAAAATAATGACGTATTCGCTTCTGGTTGAACGATTTCTGCCTGAGCATATCCTTCAATTGCGACCATCGTAGAAGTTAACCGATCAGATTTGATCTTAACGGTCCTATCAGTCACTGTTGCATTTGCCTTTCTATTGATTAAGGGCAAACTAAAGCCGCCTTCTCGAAGATCCAGTGAGACTGCCGTTGTGATTTCATGAATCCGCACATGCCATTCACCTAACGGAAAAATAGTTGTTTCGATCTGAACATTTTCAAATGGTGCCCAGTTATAAACAATCTTTTCCTCACTCATAAAATAGTCTCGAACGTTCCTTTTGGGTCGGAAATACTGACCATCTATCGAAACCGCCAATACATTATCAAATGCGCCTTCCTCATAACTAACACCGGCTTTGGGCACACTGAAACCAAACCTAGTAGAATAAACAAATTTGCTATATTTCGCTTCAGCGTGCGCCTGCCCTTCAATCATCAGTCCAGCTGGAAAGCCAAGTACATGCTGACCGCTTTTTGCTTGAATAAGCAGCATGTTTCCTTCTTTTGTCAGCATTTTTGGCTTCTTAGTGATGGGTTCAGGTTCGGCCTGCCAAAACGGATGCGAATTTTTTGTTGCTAACAGCAAAAATATTTTTAATGCCCAATATGGCGATCCGGGTGCGTTATACCCTTCAGCAATCACTAAATTTTCATAGTGGTAACCAATTGACAACCGACCGTCAAAGGTGAAGATATCTTTAGCAAACCAATTTTTCATATGATTGGACAAAAGCATTTTCATCTGTCCCCAAGGAATTGCCTCCACCTCCGCAAATACTAATGCCGAGAAAAACGCTCCTTGAGCAAACCGATAAGTCGCGCTTCTACCGTAAGGGACTGCTTCACCAGCCGCATCAAAATAATAAATAAATGTTTGGGCAAATAGTGTAGCCCGTTCAATGAATTTTTGTGACCAGTCCGGCTCTTCCTCTTTCAAAAAGACAGCAACTATCAACCCATAAAAATGAAAAGCAAAAGGAATATAATAGTCTTTTTGTGTCTTCTTACCATCAAAATAACAGCCGTCTGCTAAGTACATTCCATCAATCAATTTCAAATGGCTAAGTAATAACTCACGATCTAATGCCTCACCGCAATGGTATAAAGCGACTTGAATCAACACTTTAAAGAAAGTCCAATTATTTTTAGGAATTTTGTGTTCAAGCGCTTGTTTCATCCAATTAATCACATTTTGCTGTTCCGCCTTCGTTAACTCCGACCATACATACTCCTGATGTAACAATAAGGTCAGTGACAGCGCCGCCATTTCAACAATATATTGATCGTAATCTTCTATCTCTCCCCAATAATTCTCACTTGCTGGATCGGTTCCTTTGATAAGATTCGCAACATAGCTGTCTCGCAAGTCATCCTCTTTTTTTTCGGTCCAATAGGGAGCAAGCCCCCAGAGTGGACGGATAAATGCTTCCATTTCCGCATGTCGCTGATCATAAACTGATCCGCTTCCGCCAACTTTTATTCCAGCTTTTGTTGTCTGCATAAGACTGGCGCGTAATGGTTGAATCAACTTCTCCAACGCGGCTTGATAATCTAGCTTTGACAAAAAATCATTCTTTTCGATCATATCCAAGAAATACCTTTCGGAGTTTTATTGCTGAAAATTTAACGTTTCGCATGCTTTCTATTTAAGGCTGTTTTCCAAGATAAGCCAAGATTCCGCCATCCACATAAAGGATATGACCATTCACAAAATCTGAAGCTTTTGAAGCAAGGAAAACTGCAGGACCTGCTAAGTCCGCGGTTTCTCCCCAACGATTAGCTGGCGTTCGGCCCAAGATGAATTCATTGAATGGGTGTCCTGGTTCGCGTAATGGTGCGGTTTGCGGCGTTTCGATGTAGCCCGGCCCGATACCATTACATTGAATATTGTATTGTCCATATTCAGAGGCGATATTTTTCGTCAGCATTTTCAACCCGCCTTTGGCCGCTGCATATGCGCTAACAGTCTCACGCCCTAACTCGCTCATCATGGAACAAATATTAATGATTTTTCCCCCGCCTTTTTTGATCATCTCTGGTAAAACAGCCTTTGCCATAATAAAAGGCGCGGTTAAGTCCACATCGATAACTTGGCGAAAATCAACTGCTTCCATTTCGATCATTGGCGTTCGTTTGATAATACCCGCGTTGTTAACTAAGATATCGACTGATCCGACTTCCAATTTAATCTTCTCGACTAGTGACTGTACCTGCTGTTCATTTGTAACATCACAAATATATCCCTTCGCTTCTATCCCCGCTTTCTTATAATTATCAATTCCCAAATCTACTGATTCTTGAGTTAAGTTGTTAAATACGATCCGTGCGCCTGCTTCAGCTAAAGAACAGGCAATTTCAAAACCGATTCCATATACTGCTCCCGTCACTAAAACCACTTTGCCGTCTAAACGAAAATCATTCATTGTAAAATCCATCTTTTCCCCCACGCTTTTCTCTTATTTAAGTTGATCCATTGAAATCATATCCATGTCGGAATAGGTAATGTTCTCTCCGCACATCGACCAAATAAACGAATAATTGCTAGTCCCAACTCCTGAATGAATCGACCAGCTAGGCGAAATTACCGCTTGTTCGTTACTCACTACCAAATGTTTTGTTTCATCTGGCTTGCCCATCATATGAAAGACACCAGTATCTTCCAACATATCAAAATAGACATATGTTTCCATCCGACGTTTATGAGTGTGACAAGGCATCGTGTTCCAAGCACTTCCTGGTTCCAAAATCGTATATCCCATTTGAAGCTGACAACTGTCACAAACATTTGGGTGAATATACTGATAGATTTTACGTTCATTTAATGTCAGATTTTCCCCTGCTTCTAAAGGTACTACTTCGTCAATACTGATTTTTACGTTTGGGTATTTGTGATGTGCCGGTGTAGAACTGATATAAAATTTAGCTGGATTAGCTGGATCTTCAGAAGAAAAAATAACTTCTTTCGTTTCCTTGCCGATATAATAACCGTCTTGCTTTTTCATGATTTCTTTTTGACCATCGATTTGAATCATACCCGGTCCGCCAATGTTGATGACTCCCAACTCCCGCCGCTCTAGAAAATAGGTCACTCCCAATTCTTGTGCCAACGTAACCTCCAATGGTGTATCAGTTGGAGTAATTCCACCAAAAATCATTCGATCATGATGGGTATAAGTCAAACAAATTTCTCCTGGAACAAAAATGTGCTCGACCAAATATTCCTTTCGTAATTGTTCTGTTGAATAATGACGAATATCCTCCGGACTATGACTATAACGATTTTCCATTTTTTGCATGACACTTGCTCCTATCTCTTAAATTTTTATGATTTGTTCAGTAAACTCTTTGATTGAAAGGACAGTATGATTTTAAACTCCTTAGGTACTGCCACTTCAAAAAATCTCGCTCTCATTAAATTTCTTATTTGGAAATATTGATTTACATTTAAGAAATTACATTCAGAGTATATCGATATTCAGAATAAATGTAAACACTTTCTTCAAGAAAATTAATATTCAATTTTCTTAAATTTAAAAACAAAAAAAAATCCAAATGCAATTGTCGAAAATTGCATTTGAATCTTTTTTAGGCTAAGTCTTTTTCAATTAGACGTTTTGTTTCCAAAATTTTCTCATTGATTAACTGTTTTTTTTCTGCGGTTACTCGGTACTTTGGCATACTGATACTAAAGGCGCCTATGATCTCATTTCCTTTTTTTAGCGTGACGCCGCTGCAAAAAATATCGCGCTCAACTTCTTCGTCATCATAAGCAATCCCGGTTTGACGAATAGCCTCTAGTTCACTTAACAACCGTGCGGAATCGGTAATCGTATGTTCCGTATAGGCAACTAGACTATGAGTAGCTATGTATTGCTCTACTTCAGCTTCTGTTAACTCCGCCAGAATAGCCTTTCCCATAGCAGAATTATAAAGAGGACGAGTAATTCCGACTTTCGAAGCCATTCGAATCGTTTGATTTTTTGGATCCAACTTGTTGATGTACAAAACTTCATTTTCATTCAAAACACCCAAATGAATCGTCTCGTCAATCGTTTGTTGGAGTTTATCAAAATAAGGTAAAGTGATTTCTGATAAATCAATTTGCTCAATGCTCTTATTAGCATAACGAATCAGCTTAATGCCTAAGCGATACGTCTTATCCTTACTTTTTTGAACATAATCGATCAAGACTAACGTATCCAAAATTTTAAGTGTGGTAGATGATGTCATTTCCGTTGCTTGTGCAATCTCCTGCAACGACTGATCTGGTGCAGCTGCTAAAAAATCCATTATTTTCGCGGCTTTTATCAGTACAGTTCCATAAGTTTTTTTCTCGGACATACGAACCTCCTTTATATTTAATGTTATGCAATCCTTCTCTAAGAATAAACGCTTCATTCTCATTTTTCAATAGAGAGAAAAATAAGATACCTCAAACGGGTATCTCAGTTTTCCTCTAGTAGGCAAATTATCGCTGCCCAGCTCACTTAAAAAAATAGCAATTTATTCGTTCCTCAAATCTCGAATAAAGAATACTGTATCAACATCCATCAAATGATAATCCGTTGGCATCTCTGTTTTTTCAATCAATTCGAACCCATTTTTCTTATAAAATTTTTGAGCCGCTTTTAACACTTCAACTGTCCCTAGATATAAATATTCATAACCCTGTTCTTTACAATAGGAAACCAGTGTATCCAACAGTTTTCTTCCAATTTGTTTTTCACCTCTAAAATCTTTAGTAACAAACATCTTCTTGATCGCACCACAATGATTCTGCAGCTTCACTAAAGCAATTGTTCCAATTACTTTGCCTTCAAAAAGTGCAACCCAAAAATTTCCGCCTGTATCGATGTACTCTTCCTTGATTCTCAATAGATCCGGCTGGTCCTCCACGCTAAGCATAATATTAAATTCATTTCTTTGAATAGGTATAATTAAGTCAACGACCTCTTGTGTGTACTTTTCCTCAAATGGAACAATTTTCACTTCTGACAATTAAAACAACTCCTTTAAATTATTTTACTTCAACAAGTTTTTCGTGCTATTCTTCTAGCTCATTTGGAACAACATTATATAAAATTTTCTCAATAGTTGCCATCGCAGCGACTAGTTCTTTATAACTTTTGTTGTCTAATGGCTCCAAAAGCTCTAGAACTTTTCTGTCCGACTGATCTTCAACGTATTTGTTCAATTCTACACCCTTTTCAGTGAGGTAAAGGTGTAAGCTTCTGCTGTCGTCAGGATTTTTTTCTTTAAAAATATAATTATCTCGTTCTAGCTTACTTAGTTTTCGACTTAAATAGCTTTTCTTTATGTTTAAACATTTCGTTAATGCATTTGCAGTAATACTTGGGTGTCGCCCTATTTCTCCTAAAATTCGCATTTCAATCATTGAGTAGTCTAGATCAAAGACCTTTTGATCGAATACACCTAAAATTCTTGTATAATACCGATTAAATTTTCGAACGTCATAGGTATCCACTTCGTATCACGACCCTTCGATTTTAGTTTACTTTATCAACTAAATTGAGTATAAAACATTTAGTTTACTTTATCAACTATTTTAATCGACGAAATGATTTCATTAATAACTTAGCTTTACAAGAAAAAAGACTTGTGAAAATTTGAAGAATCATTTATTCTTACTAAGTTGTGAATCACACAGCTTTAGGAGGAGATCATGATGAAAAAATCATCTTGTATCGTACGATTAAAGAACTATATAGCGCTCGATTAAATGATTAGTTCTTTGACGAAAAATCGATTTTTCTCAAAGAAAAGAAATGAGGAAAATGATGAATACAGAAAAATTAGTTATAGAACCTTATGAATATTGGTACTGCAAACAGCAAATCAGCGAACTTGTCAGTGCTTACCATTCGGTTAACGATAAATTGACTCTATCGACTTTACAATCACTTATAAAAGGGAAGACCGAAAACATTTTTGGGCGAGACCCATCATTAGAAGGTTATTGGAGCCAATTTCTCGATACTAGTCTTACGAGAGAAAAATTTGAAAAGCTTTTTGAAGAGATGAAACGTTTTGTAATACCTATGGATATTCCCTCCTCAAAACAGATTGATAAAAGTTTTCGAAAAGTTAAAAAAATGCAGTATCCAGAAATGCCAATGATCGACTTTCGTGAATTGAGCTTTTTAGGCTGGAATGATAGTGGAACCAATCGCAAATATTTGATACGCAAAATAGATGGCCGCTTTACTGGCGTTTATGGAAGTTTCAGTACGGATATTCAAAAAGGACATTGCGCCATATGCAATCAAATCGGTACGGTCGCCTTCTTCCTTGCGACTACTAAATCCTCTGGCGATGGCACATACACCAAAAAGGGCAACTATATCTGTACCGATAGCAATCAATGCAATCGACAAACAACACAATTAGAAACCTTAGAACGCTTTTGGGAGACTGTTACGAAATAAGTTATTGAAAATATTAATGCAAATAGAACTGGCCCAATTACACAACTGTAATTGGGCCAGTTTAAACATATCGATTGTTGCATTAGTGACATCCCGAAAGATACTCATAGTTACCAACTTACTTTACATTATTTTTCGTGATGTAGAAGAATTACCCTATCTATTTAATCAAGTGTCCATCTGAATAGAAATTATATTCTTTTCCATCAATGACAACTATCCCTTGCCACTACTTTATTACCATAGTAATAAAACCAATAGTTTTTCATTTTACCCAGTCCTTTGGCGTAATGGGTAAATCCTTCAAAAGAAAAAAGATCAAGCATAATTTCATGCTCGACCTTCCCTTTCTATACCAAACTACATAATGGTTCCCATCGAAACATTATGATCTTCATCTGTTGTTATCGCTGCTGCCACTGCAGCCGCTAAACCTTTAGCAATTGTTTCAACTGGCAAACTTGGTGTTCCAACTGGCAGATCTACAACTTGTTCTGGCAAGTAAGGAACGTGGATAAAACCACCCTTAATAGCTTTATTCTCTTTATCGGCCAAATATAATAAGCGATACATAATGTCGTTGCAGACAAATGTTCCAGCCGTGTATGAAACACTTGACGGAACCCCTGCTTCTTTTACTTTGCTGACCATTGCCTTAACTGGAATCGTCGCAAAATATGCTGTCTCACCATCATCATGAATTGCTTGATTTAATGGTTGTTGTTTTTCGTTGTCAGGAATACGTGCTTCCATCAAATTAATAGCTACTTTTTCAATTGAGATATCTGAACGTCCACCTGCTTGTCCGACACAAATAACAATATCAGGCTGTTGCTCTTCGATAGCCTTAGCTAGAACTTCGCCATCTTTTTTGAAAACAGTCGGAATTTCCAATTTATGAATTTCTGCTCCTTCAATTGTATCTGGCAATAATTTCACTGCTTCATAAGCAGGATTGATTGCCGCCCCGCCAAAGGGATCAAAACCGGTTATTAATACTTTCATTATTATCACCTTTCTTTTACTCTTCTATTTAAATAAAATCATATAGCAGATTTGGAAAACTAAAAAGATTACTGCTAGTACAGCCTGGTTTTTGATTACGCCAAAACGATCTTTCATTTCCAGCATAGCCACTGGCACAATGTTGAAGTTCGCTGCCATTGGGGTACATAGAGTTCCGCAATATCCGCAAGTCAACGCGACCATTCCGATCAACACTGGATCGGCTCCATAGGCTAAGACGAACGGAGCTCCAATCCCAACGGTCATTACAGTGATTGCTGCAAAAGCATTTCCCATAATCATCGTGAACAACATCATACCAATTGCGAATACAATAATTCCTAGATTTACATTTCCCTTAGGTATCACTTTCGCTACGAGGTCAGAAATAACCTCTCCGACTCCTGCCGCTGTAAAAATAGCACCCAAGCTAGCCAATAGCATTGGCAGCATACTTAACGGGCCAACCGTTGAAAGCATACGTTCCGCATCGTCCAAGAAAACTTTCGGTTTGTTTGAATTAGAATAGATCATCAAAATGACAATAGCAACTAAAACGCCGACACCCACACCGACTAAAGCACCTAATTGTGTAAAAACGGCAAAAATAATTGCAAAGATTCCCATGGCCAATGCTGGAATAAAGATCTTCATACCAATCTTATCAGCCATTTTTTTCGTAACTGCTTCGGTCGGAGCATTCTCTTTGCCTTTGCTGACCTTTTTGAAAATAGGCGGCAGTGTCATAATAATGACTAATACACCATTGATCATCGGCGGAATCCAACGACCAAACATCATCACAATCCCTAACGCACACCAAAAGATTGCTGTTCCGATCGGTGTTGCATTGCTTTTATCACGAGCATTTTTAATCCCGGTATAAATCGCTACAGCACCCATAATAATATAAATGATTTCAAGTAATTTCTCAGATAATAAAACTTCATGACTTAGAAAAAATGACATTTGCTTTCCTCCCTATTGATCGTTGCCGTAGTATTTTTTATATAATTTTCGGTCTTTTAAGAAGTAATAAACAATCGCTACGATGACGGCAAATAACGCAACAGGAATTTCAACCTTCGCTAAATCCAGCAAACTTGATTCGTAACCTAAAGACTTCAATGTAGCTTGTACTAATAGTGCACCTGGTCCGCCAACAAATAAGACTTGGAAGAAGAACCACGCGATATTTTCCATACCTGAAGACATCCCTTTTAACTCTTCAACATAATCTTCTTCAGGTTCCTTGCCTTTGGCTTCAATTGAGCCAATAACCATTGGCATAATGATCGGACGGACAAAACCTGCCACACCGCCAAAACTAATATTGAAAGCCGCAAAGATCGAACGCATGATTCCATAAGCGCCGATGACCGCTCCAGCAGAAGCATTTTTTATTTTTCCGATTAATTTCGCTGCCGATTCTTTCAAACCATTTCGTTCCAATGTACCGGTAACCAACATGATCAAGATAAAAATCGCCATCGAGCGGTTAGAAACGAAACTCGTTCCCAAGGTTGTCAACAATCCTTCCACTCCTAAACCACCTGTGATTGCTGTAACGACTGCTGCCACTAAGATGATTAGAATTGAATCTAACTTTAAGGCAAAGCCGATAATAACAATCAAAATACCTATCAATTTAACTAATTCCATACAATATTTTCCTCCTTATGTATATTCAAAATCGACCGAAGTCGAGTATGGCTAATATAATTATTCTGCTATTCCTGCCAATATCAAGTTTATCCATAACATTTGTTACGGCTTTTTGAATTTTCTGACTTTTCAGATTAGCATTTTTATCTACTGGATTTGTTTCGACATTATTTTTTAAATAATGTCCCAACTTCGCGCCCAGCCAAAATATCGAACAATATCCGTGGGCTTTTCCCATTTGCTAATACCATTGAAATGTTCATTGTCAAAGCACCGGTCGCTGTCTTGAGCTTACTGCGAATCCCGCCGCGGCTTAATGTCCCACTATGTGGCTCAGCTTCCTCGATTAATCGTTGATCGATCTCACTCAATTGATGGAACATCGTTGCTTGTTCATTAAACAAAGGATTTGCTGAATACAAGCCATTTACATCCGAAAGCATAACCAGTAAATCGGCTTGAACCGCTTCGGCCACTAATAACGACAATTCATCATTATCCTCAAACTTAGCCGCATGCCCCTCTTCATCTACAGTCACCGCGTCATTTTCATTGATGATCGGTAAGATTTGATGATCTAGAAGTTCATGGATGGTTTGAACAAATGCCTGTTGGCTCTTTGGAAAATCCAACACTTCACGGCTCAATAATAGCTGGCCGATTTTTTGATTTTGCTGGTTAAATGCCTCTTCATATAAACTGGTTAACAGCCCTTGTCCAACTGCCGCTGCAGTCTGTTTTGAGACTTCTCCTAATTCAGTAACCCCAGCACCAACTGCTCCAGAAGAAACCAAAATCGGCTTTTTACCCATAGCAATCAATTCAGATAACACACTAGCCAATTGTGGAATAGCCGTTTCAATAATTCCTGTTTCTGGCGATACTAATAAACTCGTTCCAACCTTTATTACGATGACTGTTGCTTTTTTTATTTCTTCTCTCATACATTACACCTTAATTATAAAAAACAAACTCAAGGGTTTAATAAAACCCCATTCGTTTATTGCACTTTTATTATTTTTGGCTAATCATATCACAAATTTGTCCGCATGAAAATATTTTATTTTTTTAATCAAAATCCTCTTTCGTCAAAACGCTCTATATGCCAACAGTCTTTTTGCAGTTATAAACAAAAATTTGAAGAATATTAAATTTTACTCATTTAGTTATTTCAACTTGAATAATTGAGACACAGTTAATTTAATATTCAAAATTTAAAGAACAGGTATCGAAATGATAAATAACTAAAAAGATCATCTGTGAATAATAGCGCTAACATCTAGCCGAAAAATGACGGTTATTTTTACAAAAAAATGGACCACCCTTATTTTTAGTAAAGGCAGCCCAGTTTCTTAGACTCATTCGTTCGCTTCATATGACTGTACTTCACGTGCATACTCTTTGCTTGATTCATACATTGAAATAGCCTGTTTTCGTCTTTCTTTGTGATTAACGATCGGTTTTGGATAGTCTTTATCTAAAACCACACCGTATTCTTCTTGCTCTTCCTTTGTCATTTTTTCTGGCTGATGAATCAATTTCGCAGGTACTTTATCTAGTTCTGTCACATATTTTTTGATGAATTTCCCTTGTGGATCAAATTTTTGTGATTGGGTTGCGGGATTGAATACCCGAAAATAAGGTACCGCATCTGTTCCTGTCGAGGCGGCCCATTGCCACCCGCCGATATTGCTAGCAGGATCGTAATCGTTCAATTTCTGTTGAAAATATCGTTCTCCCCATCGCCAATCGATTAACAGATCCTTAGTTAAAAATGATGCTGTGATCATTCTTAAACGATTATGCATCCAACCTGTTTGGTTCAGTTGACGCATCGCCGCATCTACAATTGGAAAACCCGTTTTTCCTTCTTGCCACAGCTTGAACTTTTTTTCATCATTTTCCCAATCAATAAATCGAAACTGCGCTTGAATAGGTTGCTTTTTCTGATCTGGAAAATTCGTATAAATCATGTTATAGAAATCCCGCCAACACAGTTCCTTTTGAAATGTGCTGCGCCCTTTTGAGACAGTTTCTTCTTGCAGTGCTTGCCAAACAGTCCGAATCGAAAGTTCTCCTGTTCGCAAATACTGTGATAAATGACTGGTTTGATCTAAGATTGGAATATCTCGTGCCTGCTCATAGTTAGCTACTGAATTTTTGACGAACTTTTTCAATTGGCGTTTGGCTGCATCTTCTCCAATTTTTGCTTGCTTTGGAAGATTTTCTACTAACTGTTCAAACTTCTTTTCGTCCTGCGGAAATAGCATCTCTGAATAAACTGAATCTGATTTGAACTTGACGTTAACTGGTGTTTCCTTAAGAATATCTTTCCATTGGTTGTAATACGGGGTAAACACTTTGTAGGGATTTCCTTGCTGGTTTTTGATTTCTTTTGCACCGTGCAGATAATGATCCTGATAGCAGAAATATTCGATAGCATTTTGAGCGAAAAATTTCTTTACCGCCTGATCTCGTTTAACCCCATATCCGGTAGTATCTTCATTGAAATATATTTTATTCCAGTCTGGCATAGTTTTCTTAAGCTCGCTAAATAACTCCAAGGGATTTCCGTACTGAATTTGAAGATGAGCTTTCTCATCAATTTTTTCCTTGAAAAACGCCACACTTGTGAAAAAGGCTTGATGATTTGCACTATTTTCAATAAATTGTTCCGGATTAACCTGAAATAGCAGAATCAATTCGTCCTTATCAGATAACTCCTTAAACGCATGATAGAGCCCCTTGTTATCCTGTATTCGTAAATCACGTCGAAACCATACCACTGTCTGCATCAAACAAACCTCCCATTTTGTATATCTATTCTCTTCGAAGCTACCATATAATCATCGAAAAGGCATTTTATTGGTTTGGATTGATCATAAATTATTATGGAAAATTTCCAAAAGCCCTTCGTATGCAATCATTTCTGAGGTCTCCTGTCAGCTATTCAATGACCATTTGACAAGGCTAGCTTTTACTAGTATATATGTTAGTGAATGTAGTTCAATTCATATATATATGATAGTAAATATCAGTTGGTTGTTAAATAATTCAAAATAAAGGCTTTTGACTACTCTTTGTTTATAATAAAAAGACTTCTAAATCAGGAGATATCTTCTTGAAATAGCGAAAGGAAGGAACGACCGATAGCGTAAAATATTTTGTGTAAATAGAATTTTTGAGTAGAAAAAAAGAAAGTCCAT